>SFOJ01000025.1 GCA_004552445.1 Mollicutes bacterium | reverse complement strand
TATAATAAATATGGGTGTTAGTTATGAAGGATAGTTTGTTCCTAAATGAAATAAAAAAAATAAAAGATAAAGAACTTGAATACAATCAAATATTCAATAATAACGATTTTTTAGAATATGATGATGTATATAATATTGCAAATAATATATTACCATCTAAAATTAGTTTCAAATTAAAATATATTTTAGATTTTTTTAACTACGTAAATTATAAAAATGAATATGACGAACTATCACTTTTAATTTCAAATTCTAAATATAAAATAGATGAACATAATAATGCGATTTTTAATGAATCTAAGAAAAACTTCTACAAAGTATGTGGACTAGTCGAAAATAAAGAACTTGATGATCAGCAAATTGATGCTATCGTTAGAAAAAATAGAAATCAATTAATTATAGCCGGTGCAGGTTCTGGTAAAACTACTACAATTGTTGGAAAAGTAAAATATTTATTATTAACTGGGCAATGCAAACCAGAAGATATTCTCCTACTCTCCTTCACAAATGCTTCAGCATCAGAAATGAAAGAAAGAGTAAAATATGAAACAAATATCGACCTAGATGTTATGACTTTTCATAAACTTGGTTTAGAGATTATTAAAAAAAGTTATGAGAAAAACTATAAAATATTTGATAAAGATTTATATCAAGTTATAAAAAAATTAATTAACAATTACATTGAAGACAATACTTATTTAAATAAATTAATTTATTTCATGAGTACTGCAAGGTTTAATGCTAAAGATGAATTTGATTTTAGTAATGAAAAAGAATATGAAGAATATCTTAGTACAAATAAGCCAACTACTCTAAAAGGTGAAACAGTTAAAAGTTATGGTGAACTAGAGATAGCAAATTATCTGTTTAGTAACAACATTGAATATGAATATGAGAAAGAATATAAACATGAAACGATTAATAAAGAATATCAACAATATTATCCTGACTTTTATCTGCCAGAGTACAATATTTATATTGAATACTTTGGAATTGATGAGAATAACGAAGTAGCACCATTTTTTAAAGCTAAAAATGGTTTAGCTGCTAGTGATGCATATAATGAATCAATTAAATGGAAAAGAAAAACTCATAAAGAAAACAATACAATAATGATTGAAACATTCTATTATGAAAATAAGCAAGGTAGATTAATTACTAATTTAGAAAATAAACTTAGAAAACATAATGTTAAAATTGAGCCAAAATCTGAAAAAGAATTATGGGAAATCATTAATAAAAATAATAGCGGACTATTAAATGAAATATGTAACGTTTTTTCAACAATAATTAACTTAATTAAAAGTAATAACTACTCAATTGATTATGTTAAGAACTTAAATGAAGTTCAATCATCGCCAATTAACAAGTTAACTCTAGACTTAATTACACCTCTATATTCAGATTATCAAAATGGTCTAAATAAAAATAATATGATTGACTTTAATGACATGATCAATATGGCTACAGATGCAGTATCAGCAAATAAATATATACATAATTATAAATATGTTATAGTTGATGAATATCAAGATATGTCTATATCTAGATATAAATTACTAGAATCAATGAGAAAACAAAAAGATTATAAACTATTCTGCGTTGGTGATGACTGGCAAAGTATATATAGATTTAATGGCAGTGATATAGATTTAATAACAAACTTTGAAAAATATTGGGGAAATACATATCAAAGTTTTATAGAGCGAACTTACAGATTTAGTTCTATGATGTCAATATTAAGTGGAAACTTTATAATGAGAAATCCTAAACAATACAGAAAAAATATCAATGCAAAAATTAGTGAAGATTTTGCAATAAAATTTATAAATGGATATACAGAAAATAAAAGCATTGATTTTCTAGAAGAAAAACTTAAACAATTTGATAAAGATAGTACTGTATATTTTTTAGGGCGATACTCATTTGATGTCGATATATTAAAAAATAATAATAACTTTGTTTTAAAATATAATGTACAAGATAATTCTATAGATATTACATATTATAAGAGAAAAGATCTAAAAATAAAATTTCTAACTGTACATAAATCAAAAGGATTACAAGCTGACTATGTCATAATATTAAATAATAAAAACTATGGTATGGGATTTCCTAGCAAAATTAATGATTTACCATTGATAAAAATATTATTAGCCAGCGGACTTGATGAGTATCCATTTGCAGAAGAAAGAAGACTTTTTTATGTAGCTCTAACAAGATCAAAAAAACAAACATTACTATTAACAGTTGAAAACAACAAATCTATATTTACTAACGAGCTAGAATCAGATTATAAATATCTAATGGAAACAAATACAGAACTAAAAAGAAATATATACAAATGTCCTAAATGCGGTGGAAGATTAGTACAAAGATCAGGACAATATGGAAAATTCATGGGATGCAGTAATTATCCAGATTGCAAGTATACAAAAAAATACTAGGAGGATTTAAGAAATGAATGAATTAAGCTGGGCTTTATTAAAAGGATTAATACCCTATTTTATTGTTTTATTAGTTATTGGAATAATTGGAGTTATACTTGCTCGATTAAAATATCTAGCAAAAACAAAAATCAATCAAAAGATTGCAAGCATCAAAACCGATGGCGGAATTTGTCCACAGTGTGGAGGGAAGCTAATAATGCGAAATGGAAAATATGGTTCCTTTATAGGATGTAGTAATTTTCCAAAATGTAGATATACACAAAAATAATAATTTAGAATAAACGAACCAGATATGAAAAAACCATACCTGGTTTTATTATGCAAAAAATTAAGATCATGCTATACTAGTATTGTCACAGGTAATACGAACGTATAGCAAAATAAGGAGGTATAAAATGGCTGTACGACAATTACCAAAAGAAAAAGCTACCAAAGATGGTAGACGTTGGTGTTTCTATGACAGAATAAAAGTAAATGGATTAACTAAACTTTATGTATCTAAAAACTACATGACTAAAAGTGAAGCAATAAAAGCTGAAAGAGATTTTTTAGTTGGACTTGAGAATAAACAAATAAATGTTACTAATATGACATTTAAACAGTTGTATGAAGAGTTTTATGAATACAAGAAAGATAAAGTTAAGGCTACTACTTTAAGATCATATAGACGAAATATAAAACAATTAAGTGAATTCTATGAATTAAAAATCAAAGATATAAAACTTGAACATTATATTCAATGGAGAAAAAGAATTGGTGCTTTAGATCAAAGGGATAAAACTAAGAATGGTTATTATAAATTATTAAAGACTATTCTTAACTATGGTACTAAATGGCATGATTATAACTTCACTTCTATTTATAACAAAATGGAAAAATTCAATAATCCTAATAGACCACCAGAAGAAATGAAATTCTATACTTGGGAAGAGTTTAAACAATTTGTATCTGTAATAGATGATATAAAATGGAAATCACTATTCGAAGTATTATTCTTCTGCGGACTTCGTAGAGGTGAATTAAGAGGACTCACTTGGGATAATATAGATTTCTACAATAATGAACTATCTGTGGTTAAAAATGTTGTTCAAGAAGGAGATTCTAGACAATATATATTAACAACCCCTAAGACAAGAACAAGTACTAGAACTCTTCCACTTCCACAAAAAGTAATGGATGATATTCATGAATTATATCTTAGAGAAAAGAAACAATATGGATTTAGTGAAAAATGGTATGTATTTGGTGATAAAGAACCTTTATCAGCGCATATATTACGACATACTAAAAATAAATATACGCAACTAGCTGGAGTTAAACAAATTAGAATTCATGACTTTAGACATAGTTGTACATCAGTATTAATTAATAATGGTGCTAGTATAATGGTTGTAGCTAAATTCTTAGGTCATGCAAAGATAGATGAAACACTTAATACATATTCACATTTATTTAAAAATAAAATGGACGAGATCGTCCAAACAATGAATAATTTAGAGTAAAAAAATACTCTACCTATCCTCTACATATAGGTAAAAATATAGGTAAGTCCATTTTTCAAATGCTCGTAAACCCTTATATTTACTGCATTTGTTGGACTTACCAAAAAATTTTAATTGGTTCCGCTCTCGTCAGGGGGCGAATTAATTGTAAGGTTTTCTTTACAACACATTCTGCAAAAACATCGAAATTTAAAGGAATTTTTAAAATTTTAAATTTAAAAAGATTTGCAAAAAAATCATAAAATTTGATGGGTAAACGTTGGGTATGATGGGTAGAAGTATGGGCACACCCATCATTTGCGTTCTTACTTTTAAACTAAAATAGTGATCTATTCTTTATTGAATAGGTCACTATTTTTTATTGCTTAATTATATTCTCGCCATTTGAAATAATTTCTAATGGTATATTTTTATATGATATTTCAAATAAGGAATTATTATTTAAATCTCTCATTAAAATTACGTTATACTCGTCTTCATCTTCTTCATTTTCGTACATTGTATCTAACTGAGCTTTTTCAATAATTTTATCCTTAAACACTACCTTAACTATTTCTTCTTCGTGTTCATCGAAATAATTGAATAAATATTCAATATTCTTTTCTTTCTCCAATAATTTCATTTTATTTATCCTCCTTATAATTCTTTGGCCTAGCAGGCACAATATGAGAACCTTTCTTCTTTGAAGTATGTATTATTCCAATAGTTGTATCGATTTTTTCACCTTTGCTATTAACGTATCCACCTATAACTTCTCCAAAGTCAACTCTCTCTTTATTATCATTAATCATCTCGCCTTTTCCTTTATGAGAATTAATCAACTTCTGCGCTTTACTTACATCACCATAAAATTCACTTTTATTTGGATTATAGTTACTACTTCCTTTTATATGTTTAGTCTGATCTGTTTCAGATACTTTATAATTATTATCTGACATCAATTTATCGTATAATTCTCCAACTTTAGAAGCTAATCCACCTTGTCCAAGAGATAGCTGAGGTGAACCTGAAGTACCATGTGCTTGCTTGCTATTACTATACCTTCCCATTTTTCCCCTCCTTATTTCTTAATTGAAGGGTGTTATTAGGAATAATAACATTAATTCCTTTATCTAATGCATACTTAAATATAGTATATATTGTTTCATCATGCTTACAACTACTATAAACTATAATTGTTTTAAGCATATTAAGATGATCAACAGTATATTTAATTGCATCAATCAATAAAGCTCGTTCTTCTTCATCATCCACATTTCCCTTTGTACCAAAAGCAACAGTTTCTACCTCTTCTAGGCCTAATAACATAAATTCAAACATTTTTCTATTAGAATATGTAATATTAGGAATAACTATTGCATTGCACTCCATCGTTAGCCAAATTGATACTACTCTAGCTTTATATATTCTATATAAATTTTCAACAAAGTGAACATCTCCGCATTCGCTGTAATCAGGACTAATAAATAAAATGCAATCTTCAAACCTGTCTTTAAATTTTTCTAATAATTTCTTATTATTATAATATATAGCATTAAATAGACCATCTATTGCATCAAATTTAATATCATAATTATAAAAACTAATAATAGTATTAGATTTTTTAGTATATAATCCTGGTTCGGTATAAAGTGCAATATAATCAATATTTGTTATATTCGGACAATACATTTTTGGCATATCTAGCCATCCAGATGTCGGAGTATTACTTAATAAATCCACAACATTTAAATTTAGTCTCTTTTTTAATTCATCATCGCTTATCTTCATATGGAGACCTCATATGAAGATAGCACATTTTTCTAGATATCATGATATATCCTCTCTTTCTATACATATTTTTTCGTCAAAGTTATAATTGATAATTTGACTTTCGAATTTACCATGATATAATAGAAATGTAACTTGATCTATTTGATCATGGTATTTTTGACATTTCGTTATTGCAGTAACGAGATGTCTTTTTTTGTCTTTAGAATTAAGTTTCTTTATACGCATCATCTCCTTTATCTTGCTTAAAACTATCTCTAAGAACTACTTTTTGAACTTATAACTGAGAAACTAGACTTATCAAGTTTATCCCCTAGTAATAATTCAAGTAATGGAACTTCATAATCGAAGATACTATTGTTGTATTTTTTTATTCTACCTCTCATACTTTTTAATACATTTTTTGCCATTTCCTGACTAACTCCAAATTTAGACATAATATCAAATTCATTATCATAACCACAGTAAATTAAATAAGGAATAGGACATTTCATATACTTACCAAAAAAATTAGCTAAGTCTTCATTTTCTTCATTTAATTCTTCATCATCAGTTTCACAATCATATTCAACTATATGTTTAATTTCATGAAAACCAGATGTATCTTTTCTTCCATTAGACTGAATTGTATCATTAATATATATAGTTCTAATACAATTTGGTCCAGTCATATGAGGATAATTTACACCATCATCAGATAATTTAATCATTAGTGCACGTGTTTCTTCATCCAAATCAGAATAAAATATAAAATCAAATCCCATTCGTTTTGCTATGTCTTTAGCATTTGTTGGAAATTCAGTAATGTTGTAATCGATGTAAATGTCTATAGCAAGTCTAGCCATTCTTTCGTACTTGGTAGAATCTCTATAAGCCATTACTTGTCCTCTTTACTTAATAAAGCAATTAACTTATTTCTTTCTTCTAGTGATAAATCTTTCTTATTTCTTGCTAACATCGTATGACATTGAATATAAGCTTCTTCCTTTTCCCTTAATTCATCATCGTTGTAAATAAGATAACTTGAGTCAACTTTAAGAGCTTTAGCAAAATTAATGACAATATCAATTCTTGGAGTTCTTTCGCCAGATAAATATCTAGAAACAGAAGCTTCAGTAATACCACTCAATTCAGCTAATTCTTTTTGAGTGATATTTTGTTGATTCATCAATTCTTTTACTTTTTCCTTAAACATAAGTATTCCTCCTATAACTCGCTGTTGCAAGTTACAATTAAATTATAACTTACCATTTTGCAATTGTCAAATGCTTTTTGGAAATTTTCGTATTTTTTTAAATTTAAAAGGTTAGAAAATACTCTCTAACCTCTTTATGTCACTTTATGTCACTATGACAGTAGATATTAGTAGCCCACTAATTACTAGTGTCAACGTGTCACAATGCGTCATTAAATATATTTTTTAAATACATCTCTCATCTTGGTAGCAACAGTTATTGTTTTATCTATTAATTCATCATAATTCGAATGATCATCGAAATTTAAACCCTTAATATAGTATTTAATTCTACTAGCACTTCTATTTTCTAATCGTTGCCAATCTAATTTAAATCCTAATTCTTCTTCTATTACACTTCTTTTTTCTAATAATTTATCGAACATTTCTTTATCATCATTTATATAAAATTCTACTCCAATATAAGATTCCTTATTAACCAAAGTAATGCCTATATGTGCTGCACTTGTTCCTATAGCAACATCATACCAATGATCTGTTGTCGCTTTCCTTACGTTAAATGGTTTTCCATTTTCAATTAATACATCATTAAATTGATTCCAAAACTCTAATCTTTCAGATTGAGATTTATTAAGTTCTGATTTATCACCATTTACCTTAGTATTCTTTATAAAGTCATTTGGTTTTTCAACAACTTCAAAATAAGGAGCAGGTAGTGAATCACCAATTTTATAAGCATGTAATTCTATTAAGAAAAAATTAACATCTCCATTTGTATTATTATTTAACCATTCAATTGCACTTTTATGTTCTTCTTTTACATGAGTTACTATCCACACAACGACTTGTGCATTCAAACCAGAAGCATATGTAATTATTTTACCTAAATGATCATGATTAGAAGATTCTAGTTGATTTTCAATAATTACTTTTATTCCAGTTGACTCATCTATAGCCACTAAGTCACATCTATAAGAACCAACATAAACTTCTTTTGATACATCAGTTAATGTTAATCCTAAAATGTCATTTAACTCCTCAATATTTTCATCGTGAGATAGCCATTCAGAAAAGTCATACTGTTCATGTTTCCATAAATTTCTTATATCTACCTCTTTTAATTTACCTATATTCTGGAAAGATTTAGGTGGTTAAGCATCATATGCAAAAATTCAAGATGATTATAATAAATTTATTAATGGAAAAGGTTTTAATCTTGATAGAGGTGAAATTGGTGCTAATAAGCATCACTTAACTAAAGCAGAAAAGTAATTAAAAGATTTACAAGAACAAAACAAATTATTAGAACTTGAATTAAGCAAAAACAAAGCCATAAATGAAGTAGAAATATCTTACAAAGATAAAATATCTGATGTAGGTACAAATCCACTTCTAAACCCAGAAAAGGGTAAAATAATAGGATATAAAGATAAAGATATTACTAACTTATCTAATTACTCTAATGAAATAACTAAAGATAATCTTAATAAATCAAAAATAATAGAACAAAATGAAATTAGTCTTGAATCTAAACAAAAAGAAATTAATAGATTAAATACTGAAATTAAAAATCTTAAATCTGGTAAAACTTTACAAGACAAAGATAAAATAATTGAAAATCAAAAATTAATTATAAGAGAAAAAGATAAAACAATAGAATATCAAAATAATATAATTGAATCGTTAAAACAAGAATTAGTTAATGTTAAAGAAATGGCTACTACACTTCTACACAACGTTAAAGGTCTTGCTACCGATTTATATAAAGCACTAAAAAGAACATTAGGATTTGATGTTGATAAAAATCAAAAATACGATTACTCTACTTTTAAAGATTTAAGTAAAAAAATTAATAAAAATATGAACGAGATAAATCAGATGATTTTGAATTGTAAATAAATGATATAATATTATTAATAACAAACAATATTATAAATTTTTAGATTGGAGCGAAAACAAAAAAATGGAAAAACAATATAAATTAAAATACGAATTATTAGTCGCAGGATTATATCCATTTAAAGAAGAATATAGTCTAAATGGTTATATATTAAAAAAGAATATTATTGATGAAAGTAAAATAGAAAATTATATCAACGATAATCTTATATTTTTAAGTCCCTTAATTGGATTTTGCAGTTACAATATCGAAAAAAAATCAGTATATTTAACCTTTGAAAAAGAAGAAATAATAAATCTAAATATTGAAGATAATGAGACAAAAGATAAAATTGCAGAAAAGTTATACAGTTTAAACATATTGAAAGGTCCGGATGATTTAGAAAAATATTTAACATTAAATGTAAATAATAGCATTATGTTTCCAATTAAAGTTATAAGATTGTTTGATATGAACGATAATTTAATCACTTATTCATTTAATTTTTCTAAATTAAATGTCCCTTCTCTTATATCTCACGATATAAATACAACTCATGAAAAAATTGATAGACAAAATTTTAGATTAAATTCTGGTTTTTTATATACAAGTTTAACTGAATTGAAAAATAACAATAGTTTTTTTGATAGAGCATTATCATTGTATTATTCATCATTTTCAGTAAATGATGAAAAAGTTGGTTTTATTCTTTTAATATCATCACTAGAAACACTTTTAAATATATCAACATATGCAAAAGTTAAATCATGTAAAGAATGTTCACAAAAAATGTATAAAATTTCAGATACAGTATCATCAAATGTAGGTACGATTTTAATGGACAAAGAACATTCTATAAAAAAATTAATTAAAAACTATTATATAAAAAGAAGTAAATATTTGCATGGCTCAAAAGTTGAAATAACGAATAACGATGATCAAGAATTACAAGAATATGTTAGAAAAGTTTTATTAATGTATTGGTATATATCAACATGTAGAAAAACATTTAATCATAAAGAAATAATAAATGAATTTCAATCAAAAAATTATAGTACCAAATTTGAATATTGTTCATTTTTAACATCATTAAATAACACTTCATTTAAAGAAAAACAAAATGAAATACTATCTCAGTTTTTTAATAGTTTAATAGCAACAAACAATTCAAAATAACAATAATTAATTTAAACAGATTTTAAGTAAGATAACTAAAATGAACTAGTTATCTTTTTTATTGATAAAATCGATAAATAATCAATTATTATTAAAAATAAATAAAATAATGGTAAAATATAGATGTATGTCGATATTTTACGGATAAGAAAAGGAGGAATGAAATGTCCGTAAGACAACTTAAAGAAAATAAAATAACAAAAGATGGAAGATCTTGGGTATTTATACAATATAGTAAAGGATTAGATGGAAAAAGACACCAATATCAGTCTCCAGCTTACTATACAAAAAAAGAAGAAACTTTAAATACAAAAGTACTTTAACTACTGTAACTAATTTAATAAATCAATTGCCTAACAAAAAGGATTAAAATGTATTGTAATTATTCACATTTAAAAAGCAAGACTTCTCTTGCTTATTTTTATTGTAAATCCATATACTTGGCATTAAATTTAGGTATTGTAACACTGGCTCCCAATACAGTTGTATAAGTTTGAGTGCCTTCCATTGTTCCCCACATTTTTACCATGTCATCTTCAATAAAACTCTTATCTCCATAATATGTTACATAGATTGTATCTGGACAATAATATTCTTTAGAATATGATAATTTTTCACATGTTACACTAATTCTAAATGTAGATTCATAACTTGATTTTTCTACCACTTGTGTTATTTCCCCAAACCAGTAAGCTTTTTTCCCTTTGTAGTCTTCTGGATTTCTTAATACATCTTTATACTTATATGATTTGCAATCTTTTTTATAATCATCAACAATTTGTTGTTTTAATTTATCTAAATTAGTATTCACTTCTTTATTATTTGCATCATAGTACTTCATATTTGAATCTATAGTATCTGGAGTAATAGCTGATACATCTTTAATTAATACACTATAAATTGTTTTTTCGCTATTACTACATACGAATTTTATAGATCCAATATTTTCATTTCCTACTACTTGTTCCTGTTGAACTAAAAATTTAAAATCAGAAGCACATAAATATGGAGTCATTTCATCTTTATTATTGCTTATCTCAAAATCATATTTATTTGTTTCAGAATTCAATTCAAATTTATTTATTGACTGAAACTTAGTATACATATTTCCATATACTGCTTTTTTTGTTCTTTCTTCAACAGTGTCTGCATCAAAATAAGATTTTGAATTTCCACTATTTGTAGTATTATCATTAGGTGTTACGCCAGGAGAAACAGCTAAAAATGTTATAAAAAGTGCAATTGGTAGTATTATTTGAATGGCCTTCAAAGAACCAGGGCTTTTAAATAATTTACATAAAAATTTTTTATATACAAAAGGGCATAAAGATAATGCAAATAACAATTCAAGTATTCCCCTTAAGTTACCATTCAAAAGATTGCTCAGTGATCCAAGCGCAAATAAAACTGCAAAAATATACCTTATAACAGCTCCCGCCTTAGTTTTTTGAGGTGTAGTATTAGTTTCTTCCAATTTTACTTCTGGTGTTTCATTAATCTGTTCTTTCTCTTCTTTCTTATCTTCCTTAATATCATCATGTTTTATCTTTGTTCCGCATTTAGGACAAAAATCTTGCCCTTTTTCAAGCTTATTTCCGCATTTAACACAATAGTTGTTAATTGTTTCTTCATTTTTTTTCATAATTTAACTCCTATATTACAAAAATATTATATCATATTATTAATCTGTTTAATCATTTAATATTGATAGCTTTAAATATATTTAATTATTTTAATTGAATCCACTTGTTTTTTTGCAATATTACTATTACCTTTCAATGAATTCAAATAATTCATATCCAACTTCCATTTATAAATAGCATTTTCCATATTAGTTCTGCCCTGTCTACTATTTATCAAATAATTTAAATGAGAAATAATATCTATTTTTGTCATTGTACCTGTATCAATTAAAAATTTTAGCAAACTTTGTCTTTGAATATCAGTTAATCCTTCTTGAGAACTAACATTATATCCAAAGCTATGTAATAATGATTCCATTTTTAAATCAAACTTTTGAGCATATCCACTTTTTGCTTTTGATTCCTCATAAATAGGACACAATGGATTCCCTATTCTTTTTATTCTTTCAAATTCATTATTGTTTATAAAAAATCTTTTGCAATCATAACAATAAAAAGCATTAACATTGACTACTAAGATATTTCCTTTTTCATTTACCACATTAATCTTTGCTAGAATGTCTACAATCTTATGTTTATTTATTCTACATCTAACATCTGAATACTTAACTAAAAATTGAGCTTTCTTTATTATTTCAGGATCAACAGATTCTTCTTTATTATTTTCTTCTTTTTCAATACTTACTGGAGCATTATTAATAATAACTTTGAATAATGGCTTTGCACCATGCATAACAAAATCAAAGTGTTTTCTTTTACAATAATAAATATTGCATTTTTTACAAACATATCCTACGAGCTGTTTGAATTCTTCTTTTTCCCCTATTTCTGTTTTAACAACAAACTTAACTTTATCTACAGGATGTATATGATCTGTAACCTTATTTAATAAAACTATACTTCTATTAGGAGTAATACTAATTGTTTTATCAAGGCTTTCTTTTTTGGCCATCATTGATTCTCTTTTTTCTTTTGTTAAATATGGTCCAACATATTTTTTATCAACTTTATAACTGTTTTTAACACTAATACCTCTAATTGTATTTCTTATAGAATCATAGTATTCTTTTTCAATAAAATAGTTTTTACATACAGGGCATTTAGATAATAGTAGCGATTCATATGATCCCTTTTTTGTTTGAATAAACATCTTTTCCTTTGGCATTTCATACAAATCAAAAACATGATGTTCTTCAGAATGCATCGTTCCCTTTTCATATTTATACAAAATATTATTCTTAACAATTTCTGTCATTCAAATACCTACTCCATATTTATTATAACATATACATAAATGATTATGGAATTTGTTCTCTTCAGTATATTTTGGTTGCATCAATTTTTTGGCTTATTTCCGTTAATACCCTATTCAAATTGTACCTAAAATTATTTTAGTAATATCGATGCCTTGCAAACCCTTATAAAATAGGCATTAAAAATGAGAGCACGGTTAAATGCTCTCTTCAGGGGGCACGAACATTTGTTCTAGAATTATGCTAAATTTGCTAAACATAAAGCAAAGAAAATTATTACCTAATTGTAATGCTAAAATCCTTATTTTATCGTATATAAAGACCTATTTTGTACCCTTCAGTTTGTGTTATTTTTTATTCATAGAATTGTTCGCTTTTTGCTTACTATGATTATTTAGGTACACATAATTAAGTCCTAAACTCTTGACTTTTATCTATTAATAAGTAACTAATACAATACCTTTTGAAAGGAGGTATTTTGATGAAAGCAAAAGAAATATTAGAACTTATTGCATCACCCTGGTGCTATAATCAAGACATTATGAAAATTGCTAATCTATCAGCTTCTACTGCTAGTAAGGTTAAACGAACTATTGAGATGGATTTTAGAAAAAAGAATCCTACTAAGTTTATGCCTTCACATTGTGTACCAACAAAAGAAGTAATTAAATACTTTGATCTGGATGTAGAGTTTTTAAAGAGTATAGCTAATATCAAAACTAATGAGGATACTAATGAATAAATATGTTATTGCACATGTTCATGATGAATTTAAATTATACCTAGCTGATTTCTTTACTAAACCTTTAGGTTCTGGAGCTATACTAACATGTGATATAGATATCTTAAAAGCTAAAATATATAATTCATATAAAATGGCTAAAAGTGATTTAGATTTCATTGGTGATCCTAGTCTTAGAGTATTACCTATTTGTCCTATATGTGATAAAGTTTATGAAACCCATCCAGCTACATCTAGAAAAGATAACAAAACTAAAATATGTCCTTCATGCGGTACACGTGAAGCATTAGAAATATTCCAAACTAAAAGATCCGATTAATTCGACTCTGTTTTTATTTTGATACAATTATTGACTTCTTTGATAGTATTGTTGCTTTATATTTAGTACCAACCTTTTCGACTTTTGATATACAAGCATCCTTCATTTTTACTACTGTGTTGCTTATCTCTATATCTTCATCAAACATTGTTACTTTTCCTAACCCTAATTCCTCTCCACTTAATACTAGTCCTTCATTAACGGAATTATCAACTATTAAATCAAATGACATTTCTTTATTATATGTTTTTTGTTTCTTTCTTAAATAGTTGTACACAATATCTATAGAATTCATATTTCTGTAAAAATTCTCATTGGTAACTTTAAATTTATAGCCTAATTGGTTTTCTATAAATATAATCTTATTAAAGTAATCTATTGTATCGTTAATGTTCTTAACATCTTTTTTATTATAGGTATACTTACCATTACAATATGAATCAATTAAAGGTTTATCTGTGCCTTCTATTTTTACAATTATTTTTGTTTTTTTATCTTGCCCTAACATATGCCATTTATATAATTGCAATTGTTCTTTTGCATCATCTTTATATTTATCCTTAACCAAATATGTATAATGAAATCCTAAATAATTACCTTTTTTAGTTAATTTTAATGTTAAAGAATATGGCTCATCAAATCTAGAGTTAGATACCACACTTTCGTTTTCTGTAAATTTTAAAAGATGCATATCAATATTATTAAAACA
>SFOJ01000024.1 GCA_004552445.1 Mollicutes bacterium | reverse complement strand
CAAGATTAAGGATGATCCAAGAATTACTAAGATTGGGCATACTATTAGAAAATATAGTCTTGATGAGTTGCCACAGCTCTGGAATGTGTTAATCGGTGACATGTCTCTTGTTGGACCACGTCCGCCTCTACCATCAGAAGTAGAAGAGTATACCGATTATGATAAGCAGAGATTGCTTGTGATGCCGGGATGTACAGGGCTATGGCAAGTTACCAAGCGTAATGAAGCTGGCTTTGATGAAATGGTTTGGCTTGATATCGTGTATATCAACCATTCTGGTTTGTGGGAAGATTTGAAATTGATTATTAAGACTATTGGGGTAGTTATTCATCCTAATGGAGCGTATTAATAGGAGAAGCGAATAAATGAATAAAAGAATCCGCGTTCTTCACGTTGCAGAGGCTGCTGGTGGTGTAGAAAGATATCTGCAAACTTTGTTTAAGTATAGTGACAAAGAACAAGTAGAGAATATTTTAGTTTGTTCGCAAAATTATGATTATGAGAAATTCAAGAGACTTGCTGATAGAGTCATAGTTTTAAAAATGGCACATGATATTCAACCTTCATCGGATATTAAAGTTGAACGAACACTTAGAAGAATTATTAAGCAATTAAAGCCAGATATCGTATATGCTCATTCAAGCAAAGCTGGTGCCTTCGCACGTATTGCGGATCTGGGATTGAATAATAAGGTCATCTATAACCCTCATGGCTGGGCATTCAATATGCAGCAATCAGCTAAAAAGCAGGAAATGTATAAATGGGTAGAAAAGCTCTCTGCTGATTTCTGTGACAAGATTGTCTGTATTTCTGATGCCGAAAGAGAATCAGCACTTAGAGAAAAAATTTGTAAGCCAAGCAAATTACAAGTGATTTATAACGGAATTGATCTAGAAGAGATAGAGAAGGCTGCTTCTATGAGTAGGGTTCAATTAGGAATTCCTGAGGATGCGTTTGTTGTAGGGATGGTTGGTAGATTATCTAAACAAAAAGCTCCTGATACTTTTGTAAAAGCTGCAAAGTTAATAAAAGAAAAGATTCCTAATGCATTCTTTTTAATGGTTGGAGATGGCGAATTACGAGGTCAAATTGAAGGATTGATTAATCAATATGATCTTGGTTCATCATTCTTGATAACTGGCTGGGTAGATAATCCTACGGCTTATATGAAGATTATGGATGTAGGGATGTTACTTTCACGTTGGGAAGGCTTTGGTTTGGTTTTGCCAGAATATATGGCTTGTGGTGTTCCTATCGTGGCTACTAATGTAGATGCTATTCCTAATATTATTGAAGATGGCGTTAATGGTATATTGATTGATAAAGATAATTGTTTAAAAGCAGCTCAAGTTAGTGTAGAAATATATAATGAACAAATTTTACAAAGGAATTTAATAAATAAAGAAAAAATGCGAGCTAATCTTTATGGAGGTAAAAGATTAGCTGATCAAAGTGTGAAAATGTATAAGGTGTTAAATGTTTAAATGAAATCCAAAATTAAAGTGATGCATTTTGTCTCTGGATTTAGAAATGGTGGAGTAGAACAAGTTTTACTAAATTATACGGGACTAGTAAATAAGAATTATGATATTGACGAAGTCATAGTTTATCAACACAAAGCTGATCCTAAGAAACTTAAATTATCCCAAGAATTGGGAAATAGGATGTATGAAATCCCATTTAAGAAGGAGCATCCGCTAAAAAATATTGTTGCAACGTACAAATTAATAAAAAAGGAAAAGCCGGATATTGTACATGCACATATGAATTTAGTTAATTTCTTTCCATTATTAATTGCAAAAATATTGGGAGTCAGAGGTAGAATATCACATTCTCATATTGCACATGATAATATTAATCCAAAATTGGTACCAATATTTAAAAAATTAAATATAATATCATCTACTAATCTTATGGCGTGTGGTCAATCAGCAGGTAATTATATGTATGGTAGAAAAATATTTACAATACTTTATAATGCCATCGATCAGTCTAAGTACAGATATAATCCAAAATATAGAAAAGAAATAAGACAAATATATGATTTATCAAATAATACTGTTGTATTAGGTAGCATAGGACGAAATGTAGAACAAAAAAATCAGAAATTTTTAATTGATATTTTTTCAGATTATTTAAAAGTGAATAATAACTCTGTTCTTATGCTTATAGGGGATGGACCATTATCTTCGGATTTGGATAATTATATTAAACAAAAAGGATGCTCAAATAAGATTATTCGTGTAAAGAGCACATTAAGTACCGAAAAGTATTATTCTGCATTTGATATTTTTTTATTACCTTCATTATATGAAGGCTTGCCAGTAGTATCAATAGAAGCACAAGCAAATGGATTAGTTAATCTGCTAACCGATTCAATAGATAAAACTGTTGATTATACTGGAAAGGTAAGATTTCTATCTATAAAGGATGGAACTAGGGTTTGGGTAAAAAACATAGCTAATTCTCTTCATGAAAACCAAAGAAAAGAATTTAATGAAGACAATAATTATAATATTAAAATGCATTATAAAGACTTGTATTCCTACTATGTTCAAATTTTGAGGAAATAGTTATGTATAAAATACTAGTAACAGGATTAAGTAGTGTCGCAGGCGGGATTGAAAGTGTAATAAAAAATTACTATGGTTGCTTTGATAAAACAAAGATTCATATGGACTTTATTTGCAATTCACCTGCAAAAATGGCATATGAAGATTACTTTGTACAAAATGGTAGCAAAGTTTATCATACAGCGCGTAGAGGAAAAAATCCCTTGAAATATTTTAAACAATTGAATGATATTTTTTCTCAAGTGGGAACTAAATATAATTGTTTGTGGTTTAATACAAGTGATTTAGCCAACATTGATGCTTTGAAATTAGCTAAAAAATATAACATTTCTAGAATAATTATTCATAGCCATAATTCTAAAATGACTGAAAAAGGAATTAAAGGTTTAATAAAACAATTACAGCATAATCATCATAAAACTAATATTGAAAAATATGCTACGGATTTTTGGGCATGTTCTCAAGTTGCAGCTAAGTGGATGTATCCTAAAAAATTAGAGGATAAAATTACTATAATTAAAAATGCAATTAATGTTGATAAATATTCATATAACAAAATAGCAAGTGAGAAAATAAAAAACAAATATAAGTTAAAGGGATATTTTATATTAGGTAATGTAGGTAGGCTGAATTTTCAAAAAAATCAAATTTTTTTACTTGATGTTTTTGAAGAGATAAAAAAGAAAATTCCACAGTCTAAATTAATCTTAATTGGTGAAGGTGATGATAAAGAACAGCTGATAAATAAGGCAAAACGCCTGAATATTTATAATGACGTGATATTTGTTGGCTATCAAAGAAATATGGCGGCTTGGTATAGCGTCTTTGATATTTTTGCTTTCCCGTCTTTATTTGAGGGACTAAGTGTTGCTTTGTTAGAAGCACAAGCGAATGGAGTAACTATTGTATCATCAGATAAAGTAAGTGAAGCTGAAATAAGAATGAATGATAATTTTTATACACTTCCTTTATCTCTAGGCCCTAAAATCTGGGCAAATAAGATTTGGAAGATATCTAAAAACGCGACAAGAATAAATTGTGAAACAGTATATCATAATTTTAAAAAGAATAATTATGATATCCAAACTGAAGCAGCTCGTGTACAAAATATTTTAGGTTTATGATTAAAAGGAAACTTTATGTCAAAAAATGTAGCTTTAATAATTCCTTATTTTGGGAAATTTCCTAATTATTTTGATTATTGGTTAAAATCTGCGCTAGCAAATCCCAATTTTGATTTTTTAATTTTCACTGATAATGAACGTCAAAGTATTAATAATGTTCATTTTATAAATATGAGTTTCAACCAATTTAAGAATTTACTTCAGTCAAAAGTTAGTTTTAAAATCACGTTGGATACTCCATACAAATTATGTGATTATAGACCTCTATTTGGTTGTGCTTTACAAGAATTTATTAAGAATTATAAATTTTGGGGATTTTGTGATGTAGATTTGATTTTTGGCGATCTTAATAAATTTATAACGCCAAAAGTATTGAAAGAATATGATAAAATATATGATTTTGGTCATTTAACTTTAATTAGAAATAATGAATTTTGCAATAGTATTTGGAAAATTAAACATCATTCTTCAGTATATAGATATGATGAGGCTTTTAAGACACCGTATGCTTGTCATTTTGATGAGAATGGAGGACTTAAAAAGATAGCAGAATTAAGTGGACTACGATGTTATCATTCTATTGATTTTGCAGATATAGATTATACAAAATATAATTTCTTCTTAATAGGGAAACAAAAGCAAACATATGCTGGCTTATTTGAATGGAAAAACGGTAAATTAAAATATTATTATTTGAGGAATAAAAACATTTTTGAAGAAGAAGTTGCATATGCCCACTTTCAAAAAAGACCATTGGAGATATGTAATAGTAAAACAAATTTTAAAAGCTTTTTGATTATACCGAATAAAATTTTAACAGATACTGAATATAAGCCGACTCTTTTGAATCAAAAAATTAAAATGGAATATCCTTATTGGAATAAAAGAAAAAAAATTGAATTTATAAAGAATAAAAAGCATCATTCATTGCAACAACATATTTATCGTTCATTCTTCAGAAAATATTATAGAAAAGTTTTAGATAAAAAATGAAAAATACTAAAATCGGAATAATAGTAACTGTCTATAACAAGGAAGCTCAAATTGCTGAATGTTTATCAAGTGTAAGACAACAAAGTTATAAAGATATTGAAGTAATTGTGATAGATGATGGTTCTGTGGATAGATCTGGAACAATATGCCAGACTTTTTGTGAAAAAGATAAAAGATTTCAATATTTTTATAAAGAAAATGGGGGAGTTTCTTCTGCTAGAAATTACGGATTACACAAATTTAAAGGCGGTGAATACGTTGTCTTTATAGATGGTGATGATTTTATTGATGCTAATTATATTGAAAGACTATTACAATATAAAAAATATGATTTAGTAATTAGTGGATTTAGAAAAATTAAGAACGGTAAAGAAATTGAAGATATACAACCTAAGAACCAAGTAATTTCTCAAGGTAATTTAGAAGAATATTTATTTAATGAACAATCTTTTCAATATGTTGGTGTTCCTTATACTAAATTATTTAAATTTAGCATTATTAAAAAACATCATATTCTATTTGATGAAAATGTAACTTTAGGAGAAGATGTAATATTTAACTTCACATATATGAAATATTGTAATGAGATAAAAGTCATTTCATTTGTGGGATATAATAATTCAATTATTCCTAATACGTTATCTAGAAAGAATTATAAAAATTTTTGGAAAATGAATATAAGTTTTATTGATAACCTAGATGATGTTTTTCATTATAAATATGAAAATTATTGGGCCTTTATGTATATGAGATCTGTTCTAATAGTATTAGCTACTGAATCTTGCAGATTTAAGGCATTTAAGAATGCATGGAAGAATGTAATAGAGGATAAAGAATTTAACAAACTTGATTTGGTTAAAATTTATAATAGGAAACAAAAAATAGTATATTTTTTGTTAAAGCATAACCTTATGTATTCTACTTATATTTTTTATAAGCTGAAGCACGTTTTTTGATTTTTGAGAATAATGAAGAGTATAAAAAGCAATCCAGAAATTTCTATAGTAGTTCCAGTTTTCAATGTTGAAAAATTTTTAAAAAAATGTATTGAGAGTATTATATCTCAATCCTTTAGTAATTTTGAAGTGCTCCTAGTAAATGACGGCTCTACGGATGGTAGCCTTGATATTTGCTTACAATATACTAAGATTGACGATCGAGTAAAAGTTATAAATAAAAAAAATGGTGGGCTGTCAGATGCACGTAATGCTGGTATAAAATATGCTACCGGTAAATATATTTGCTTTATTGATAGTGATGATTTTATAGAAAAAGAATATTTACAGAAATTATATAAAAATATAGTTAAATATAATTCAGATGTATCTATGTGTGAATATTTCATAACAGATGAAAATGGGCAAAAGATTCAAATAGAAAAATTTAATAATGAAAAATTAAAATACATATCTGGGAAAAAACTTATTGAAAGTATTTATAGTAGGAATCCGACTATTAGTATAGTTGCCTGGAATAAATTATATAAACGAAAATTATTTGCAAATATAAAATATTCTAAAGGTAGGTTGTATGAAGATCAATTTATAGCAGTGCCATTGTTTTGGTCAGTAAAAAAAGTTTCGTTGATAGATGCTCCTTTGTATAATTATGTGCAAAGAAAGGGGAGTATCATGAACAGTAAAATAAATAAAAAGAAAATATTTGATACTGTTGCTTATAAAAAACAGAGAATATATTTTTTTAAGAATAAAGATAAAGAATTATATTTCCAATCTATCGAGGATTACAAAAATTGGATAATTGAAATTATATCTAAATATAAGATTTCCAAAGATATAAAACAAAATTTGCAACATGATTTTAGAAAATACGTCACAGTAAGTGATTGCAAGAATTTAAAACTTTTTGTTAAAAATGTACTGGGAATAATAAATATAGATATAGTTGCTAAAATTCATAATTATAGTATAAGAACGAAGTGAATCGATGAAATTTAATGATAATGAAACTTCTCTGATAAGTAAGCTATTTAAGATTGTTTATGTAACCTATGGTGTTTTAACTATGTTAAATTGGACACAATTAGGTACTATGTATCCAATTTTTCAAAAAATTTATTTATTAGATGAAATATTTTCATTTATAATTCTATATTTTATTTATTTACAAAGTAAACCCAAGAAAAATAATTTCATTATAGCATTAGGAATAGTTTTATATTTAATATATGTAACTGCTGTTACGAGGGAAATGAATTTACTTTTATTTACAGTTTTCTTTTTAGCAGCTCGAAGTATAAACTATATTGATTTATTCAAAAGAGATATTTATTTAAAGATATTTTCTTTTTTGGGAATTTTTTATCTTGGAAAGATAGGATTTTTCCCTAATATGAGTGTAGCTAGAGATGCTCTTAGTTTAAGACTTAGAGAAACCTTTGGATTTAATTATCCTACTTATGCTATGTATTCTATTATGATTATAGGACTTGAGTGGTTAATTATTAGAAAAAATAAAATAACGTATATAGAATTATTGTGTATTTTAATATTAGATATATTTATGGGAAATCTAACTGATGCTCGTGGGGAAGCTATTACATTATTTTTAGCTTGTTTATTCTCCTTATTAATTTACAAAGTAACTCCTCGAAAAATCAAAATACATTTTAATAATAAAATAGTAAAATACATGATAATACTAATGCCTGAAATTTTTTGTATTATTTCGTATTGCATCGTCTATTGGTTAAAAACTACTGATCCAATCTATAATTTAGTTAATTCAATAACTTCAAGTAGAATGGACATATTAAAGTTTTATTTAACTAATTATGGAGTGCACACGCTACCTATTAACTTTGATGTGAATTACATAAATGGGTTTGGGGAACACATAAGTGCAATTGATAATGGGTATTTATATTTGGGCATCAGATTAGGTTTAATATGTTTGATAATATACTTAAGCATTTGTTCTTATATAATTAAAACATCAATTGATACTGGAAATAATTTTACTATTGCAATAATCTTTGCATTTATGCTTCTTAATCTTGTGGAATATGTATCAATAATACCGGCAATAGCATTGTATTGTGTAATGCGATCTCAAGTAAAACAGTCGAAGGTCGTAAAGTTAGAGTAATTTAGATGAAATGATAAGATAAAAATGAATAATAAAAGAGATAGTTTTTTTGCAGGTTTTTTTTGGAAATTTAATGAACAGATAACAAGTCAACTTGTTTCTTTTGCAATTTCAATAATATTAGCAAGACTATTATCCCCTAAAGAATATGGAATTATTTCTTTAGTAAATGTATTTATTATTATAATGGAAGTTTTTGTGACTACTGGTTTTAGCTCAGCGCTAATTCAAAAAAAGAATACGTCACAATTAGATTTCTCTACCTTATTTTTATGTAGTTTTATTTTTTCAATTATCTTGTATATAATTATTTTTCTTAGCGCAGGTTTAATTGCAAATTTCTATCATAATGAAGATTTAATTCCGGTTATAAAAGTTTTGGGGCTACGTTTACCAATTTCTGCTTTTAATTCTATTCAGATGGCATATGTTTCTAGACATATGGCGTTTAAAAAAATATTTTTTTCTACTTCTATTGCTACAATTATTTCAGGCATAGTGGGTATTGTTTTGGCATATATAGGATGGGGAGTTTGGGCATTAGTTTATCAAAACTTATTGTCTGTTTTACTTCAAACGATTGTTTTGTTTGCCGAAATACCTTGGAGACCTCGATTAGAATTTTCATTTAAAGAGGCCAAAGCACTTATGAATTATGGATGGAAAGTATTGGCTGCAAATTTATCTGGTACTTTCTTTCTTCAATTAAGATCATTAATTATTGGAAGATTTTATAATGCGTCAGATTTGGCATATTACAATAGAGGATCACGTTTTCCTGAGCTTATTTCAAACAATGTAGATGGTACTATTTCATCAGTTTTATTTCCTGCTCTTTCAAAATATTCAGATGATTTATTTAAGTTAAAGGAAGTGACTAGAGAATCTCTTAGAATGTCATCTTTTATAATATTTCCTTTAATGTTTGGTTTGGCTGTAGTTGCTAAACCAATAACTGTATTACTTCTTACTTCTAAATGGCTCCCTTCTGTTCCGTTTATGCAGTGCCTGTGTATTGCCTTTTCTTTCAGTACTATATCCAATGCAAACATGCAAGCTCTTAAGGCAAGTGGAAGAAGTGACGTTCTCTTAGAATTAGAATTATTAAAAAAGCCTATATATTTAGCCTTTTTGATATTTTCTATAAAAATTAGTGTGTTGGCAGTAGCAGTATCGATGGCAATTAATAATTTTGTTGAAATGCTAATAGATATTTTGCCTAATAAAAAGGTTATAAACTATCCTTATTTAGAACAATTTAAAGATATAGGACCAGCGTTTGTTTTAACTATTATTATGACATTATGTGTTTTACCAATATCTTTGTTAAATTTATCGCCTATTTTGGAGATTATAATTGATATAATAATTGGCGCCACTGTATATTTAGGCGGAGCTTATATCTGGAAGTTGAAGCCTCTATTTTTCTTAATCAATTATTTAAAAAAACTGATAAAAAAATAAATACACAATTATAATTTTGGAAGGTAATGTAATATGAAATTAGCTATATTTTCCCCAAATATTTTTCCAATTCCAGCTGTCAGTGGTGGAGCTGTTGAAGAATTAGTCACATACATAATTGAGGAAAATGAGGTACATCATAAATATGATATAGACTTATATACTATTGATAATGCGCATAAATTATCAAATGTGAAATATAAATATACAAGAATTTTCGTAGTTAAATATCAATTGGATAAAAAGAGAGATAATTTTTACAACTTATTGAATAAAGTTTTAATTAGACTTCCTAAAGGACGAGCAATTTCGAATTTTAGTCAAACGTTGACTAAAAATTATATTAGCAACTATTATGATGCCGTATTAGTTGAAGATAATAGGCAAGTTTTTAATTCAATTGTTAAAAAAATCAAACATGAAAAATTGTATTTCCATGTTCATGATGATATAACTCCGCCCGAAAAAAATAGTAATTTTTTTTCAACGTTGTTACATCCGGCTAATTTGCATATGATAAATGGAATTATCGATTCATCATTTAGAATAATTACAGTTAGTCATTATTTAGAAGAGAGATTTAAAGCATTTGGCGCTAAAAATACAGTTACACTATATAATGCAATTAAAAAAGACGATTTACACTTAGCTGATGAAAAAAAGAAAAAAGTGTTAAGAAAAAAATATAATATCACTAAAAGCGATGTTGTTTTTACCTATATTGGACGATTTGCAAAAGATAAAGGCTTAGATAGATTTTTATCTTCTTTGAATTTCTTAGAATCATCAGTAAATATAAAAATTTTAATTGTAGGTAAAAAATGGGGAGATTCAGATTATGAAAATACATATGTTCAGAAACTAAAAAGCATTCAAAAAAAATTACCCATAGAATTACAGAAAAAAATTATTTTTACTGGGTATATAGATCATGAAAAAATAGGAAACATATATTCAATATCTGATTGTATTGTTATACCATCAAGACAAGAAGCCTTTGGAATGGTAGCTTTAGAGGCGATTTCTATGGGAGTGCCAGTTATTGCTTCTAAAGTTGGAGGAATACCGGAAGTTTTAGGAAATAGTGGATTATTAATAAAAAATAATAATAGGTTTGAATCTAATTTAGCACAGGCATTGAAAAAAGTGTCAATAGATTCAAGTCTTAGATTAAAAATGAGCACAATGGGTAAAAAAAGAAGTAATTCTTTTGTTCATACTAAAAAAGAGTATTTTATGCAGTTTAGTAAAATAGTAAAATAAAATATTTAATTACGCGTGGTGCTAGTTAAATCGTTCTAGACAATATGCCATATTATAAGCTAAAATGGCAACTTCGAGTCTCTCTTGAAAACCTGCTAAACTTCTAGCT
>SFOJ01000023.1 GCA_004552445.1 Mollicutes bacterium | reverse complement strand
CAAGATTAAGGATGATCCAAGAATTACTAAGATTGGGCATACTATTAGAAAATATAGTCTTGATGAGTTGCCACAGCTCTGGAATGTGTTAATCGGTGATATGTCTCTTGTTGGACCACGTCCACCTCTACCATCAGAAGTAAAAGAGTATACCGATTATGACAAGCAAAGATTGCTTGTGATGCCGGGATGTACAGGGCTATGGCAAGTTACCAAGCGTAATGAAGCTGACTTTGATGAAATGGTTTGGCTTGATATCGTGTATATCAACCATTCTGGTTTGTGGGAAGATTTCAAATTAATTATTAAGACTATTGGGGTGGTTATTCATCCTAATGGAGCATATTAAGGAGTACATCTTTTATGAAAGTTTGTTTAGTTGGGTCTAGTGGTGGACACTTAACGCATTTATACATGTTAAAACCTTTTTGGCAAAATAAAGATCGGTTTTGGGTAACTTTTGACAAGGAAGATGCTCGAAGCAAACTTAAAGGTGAAAAGATGTATGGATGTCATTATCCTACTAATCGTAATCTGAAGAATCTAATTAAAAATACTTTCTTAGCTATTAAAGTACTCCGTAAAGAACGTCCTGATGTTATTATTTCTAGTGGAGCTGCAGTAGCAGTTCCATTTTTTTATATTGGTAAATTGATGGGTGCTAAAACAGTCTATATTGAGGTTTTTGACCGTTATGACAAGCCAACTTTAACTGGCAAACTCGTTTATCCAATTACTGATTGTTTTATTGTTGAATGGGAAGAAATGAAGAAAGTTTATCCTAAGGCTATTAATTTGGGAAGTATTTTTTAATGTTAAAACAAGCTGTCTTAATAATTGTACATAAGAATACCTATGTATTAGAGAAGAACCTACAATTATTAGATTCTCCGTATATTGATATTTTTATACATGTAGATAAAAAATGCTCCGATTTTAAATACAACTTCTATAAATCGCTTGTCAAATATTCCACGATAATTTATGTTAAACCGCGACTTAGTGTATATTGGGCAAGCTTTTCACAAGTTAAAGTTGAATTATTATTGTTAGAAGCAGCATCAAAATATTCGCAATACTCATATTTTCATTTAATAAGTGGACAAGATCTATTAATGAAACCTGTATCTGATTTGATTTCTTATTTTGATAAATCAGATAAGTTGTTTATAGAATTTAGAAAATTATCAAATTCTAATAAGTGGGATAAAAAAGTATACCAAAGAGTTTCTGTTAAACACATTTTGATAGATTATGTGCGTGATAAACACGTTGTTGTGCAATATTTAGCAAGGTTTCTAAATAAAGTGTATGCTCAATTACAAGAAACAATAGGAATCGACTTAGTTAGAAAAAATCATATTATCTTAAGGTATGGATCACAATGGTTTAGTTTGCCATATGATAGTGTTAAATATATTTTAGATAAAAAAGATGAAATTTATCATAATTACTGTAGAAGTTGGCTAGTTGATGAGATTTTTATTCAAAGTACCATTGCAACTTCTTCCTTATTTGTCAAAAGATTAGCTGATACAAACAAACGTAAAATAAGATGGAATAAAAATTCAGCTCATCCGTATGTTTGGCGAATAAGTGATTTTGATAAATTAGTTACTACTAGTGCATTCTTTGCAAGAAAATTTGATGAACGAATAGATAAAAATATCATTAATAAAATCTACAATTATATTAGCTTGGAGATGAAAAAATGATTTTTGTTACAGTGGGGACACATGAACAACCATTTAATCGTCTTATTAAAAAAGTAGACGATTTAATTATTAAAGAAAAGGTCATCGTACAAACAGGTTTCAGTACTTATATTCCTGAATACTGTGAAGCCCATAAGATGATGTCATTTGAGAAAATGCAACAGACATTAAGGGATGCCCGAATTGTAATTACTCATGGTGGACCTTCCAGCTTTATTGAAGCTTTGCAATTTGGAAAGGTTCCAATTGTAGTACCTAGACAAGAAAAGTTTCATGAACATGTAAATAATCATCAAGTTGACTTTACCAAGTTAATTGCAGAGAGAATGAATAATATCATTCCTGTATACGATATTGATGATTTAAAAATGACAATTGATAATTATGATCAAATTGCTAAAACTAAAAATGCTGGTGAAAGCAGTAATAATAAGCAATTTAATGAGAAGTTAGAGAAAATTGTGGATGGATTGGTGAAATAATCTGAAAGGAAAATTAAATGAATCCATTAGTTTCAATTGTGGTTCCGGTTTATAATGTCGAAAAATATTTAAAGAAATGTATAGACTCATTAATCGATCAAACATATCAAAATATTGAGATTTTATTGGTAGATGATGGTTCTACCGATAGTAGCGGGAAAATATGTGATGATTATGCTAAAAGATATTCATTCGTTTATTCTTTCCATAAAGCGAATTCGGGATTGGGATTCACTAGAAACTATGGATTAGAAAGAATAAATGGAGAGTATGTAACTTTTGTAGATAGTGATGATTATTTAGGAAAGGATGCAATAAAAAGACTAGTTGCCGGTTTAGATGGTAAAAGTATAGATACAGTAATCGGAGGATATTCTAAAGTAAAGGATAACGGCGATGTTCTTTATATTCGTGAATATACTGAATCAATCTTTAGAAATGAAAATGTTTATAAAAAACTTTTTATTAGTATGTTAGGAAGTAGTCCTAATAAACATGATTCTATTCGTCCTTCTGTATGGAATGTAATATACTCAAAAAAGATTATTGAAGAAAATAAACTACATTTTGTTTCTGAACGAGAATTAATTTCAGAAGACATTGTATGGGATTCTGATTACTATAAATATGCTAAAAGTGCAAAGATAATTAATTCGACAGAGTATTATTATAGATCTAACCCTACTTCATTGACTAAAAAGTATCAGCCGGATAGATTTCAAAAAAATATATATTTTTTTGAATATATGGTAGATAAATTAAATCTGGCAAGGTTAGGAAGATTATATACTGATGCTAAGTTTCGATTAGCTAAAAATCTATTTATTAATGTGCGAGTTTCATTAATTCAGTTAAAACATCTGGATTTTAAAGAAAAATTAAAACAAATTGATCAAATTTGTAATGATGAAACTTTAATTAGTGTAATCGATAATTATCCAGTCAATAAGTTACATATTAAGCAACGCATATTTATATATCTAATTAAGTACAAATTAAGTCTCATTTTGGCTATTTTAATAAAAATTTACTTGATTTAGAATATTTGTGAATAGATTTTCAAAAAAATAATTAATTAAAGTGAGGTAAAAATGAGCCTAAAAAAAAATAAAATATTTAATATTGGGATATCGAGCAACGGCGGAGACTTACATAAAATATTCACGGAGTAAAGGTGTTAAGGTAGGTGAAAATGTTAAAATTTTTCGCCCATTCAATACAACAATTGATGTACAAAATCCGCATCTTTTGACAATTGGAAATGATGTTCAAATAACGGGTCCGGTAACTATATTAACGCATGATTACAGTTGGTCTGTGTTGAAGAAAAAATATGGAATTATTTATGGAAATCAACGTAAAACTGTAATAGGCAATAACGTATTTATAGGAGGGGGCGCTACAATTCTAGGTGGATCACATCTTGGTGATAATGTAATAATTGGTGCCAATAGTGTTGTAAGTGGAAATGTTGATTCTAATTCTGTATATGCAGGAAATCCCGCTCGAAAACTAATGACTATTGAAGAATATAGAGATAAAAGAGAGAAACGCCAATTAAAAGAGGCAGTAGAATACGTTTTAGAGTACAAGAAAAGATTTAAGACATATCCGCCAGAAGAAAAGATGGATGAGTATTTCTTTCTGTTTAAGCCTTCGCGCATATATACAAAATATCGAAGCCAACTTGAATTAATGGGAAATTATCATGAGACTCTTAAAAAACTTAGTACTTATCATACAAAATTTTTATCCTATAAGGATTTCTTAAATTATTGTAATAAGCAAGAAATGGTGTTTTCTAAATGAAAATAAAACTTGGCAGAGAAAGTGTATATTGTTTAGGATTAGCCTTATTTTTGGTTGGGCAATTACTGGGTCATACATTGTTACCTGTTCCCCCATATATAAGATATTCATTTATATTTTTGGGGCTTCTTATTTCTATATTTAGCTTTGTTATTTTGGACTTTAATGAATTATATTATGCAGTGAATAGGCTGACGCTAATAAAAATAATAATTCTTATTTTTATTATTCTTTTAACAGTTATTTCTATAGTTTCTTTTAAGCGCAATCATAACTATGTTTTACTTGTTAATATCATATTTATTTTAAGTGCATATCATATACACTTTGAGAAAATATTGAAGACTTTTTTTGTGGTTGCCTGTAGTGTGTTGCTAATAATGTTATTAGCTTATATTCTAGGTTTGATTGGAGATGGACAGGTACTTCAAGGAAGAAAGACGTTTGGATATAGAATGCCAACGGATTTAGTTCAGCTGATAGTATATATTACTTTATCCAAGATCTATTTAAATTTGATGAAAGGACGTAATAATACTTCCTTATACTTATTAATATTTGTTATAGCAATAATAACTTTAGTGGAAAGTAATTCTAGACTAGGAAGTCTCACATTACTTTTACTTATACCGTATACTATCTTCCTAAAAAGAAAAATTTTTAAATCTGATTTTCAAATTTCTAAATTTACACAATCAATTCTTAAAAATCTCTTTTTTATAGGTGCATTATTATCGTATTTAGTAACGGAACTTTTTATCAGATATCCAAATAATTCGGTGCTTGAATTTATTAATCAAATTACTTCGGCTAGATTAACAAATAATAGAATGGGGATTGAATTTTTTGGATATTCTATCTGGGGGCAAGATATTTATACTAATATTTCTTCTTTTTTCAAAGGCTGGTTTTATATTGACAATAGTTTTTATGTATTTTTGCTATCGTATGGATTGGCATTATTAGTCCTTGTGGGAATAGGTTATAGATATGTAGTTAATAAATGTTTAAAAATACATGAATACATAATTCCGTTTATTTTACTTGTTATAGTTTTAGATAGTTTAATAGATCAACACTTTTATTCCTTAGAATATAACATATTCTTATTAACGCCATTCTCAACATTGATAACGTACACTAATGAAGAAGGATTAAAATGAAAAGAGCATGTTTTATAATTCCCTATTTTGGAAAACTTCCCAATTATTTCCAGTTGTTTTTAAATAGTTGTGCACCAAATAAGAAATTTGATTGGCTAATTATAACGAATGATAATAGAGAATTTTCATATCCTAAAAATGTTAAGAAAATCTTTATGGAATGGAATGACTTTAAACGATTTGCACAGAAAAAGTTTAAAGAAAAATTAGCTTTGGAATATCCAAAAAAATTGTGTGATTTTAAACCTACATATGGATATCTGTTTGAGGATTTAATTAGACAATATTCTTACTGGGGCTATTGTGATATAGATACTATTATGGGAAATCTAGATGAGCAATTACCATTATCTTTTTTAAATAAATACGATAAAATATTCTCCCTAGGACATATGGTTTTATTTAAAAACAGTTTTGAGATAAATAGAGCTTTTTTAAAGCCTGTAAATAAAGAATATTACTATAAGAAGGCCTTAACTTCAGATAAAATTGAAGTATTTGATGAAACTGGAAATGGAAAGAAAAATATAGATACTATCTTTGTGAAAAATGGATATAACGTTTTTCATGCAGACTGGTCATATAATCCACGTGTTACACCAACAAAATTCAAAAATGTAATATATGATTATTATACAGATGATTTCTATACCGAAAATTATAAGAAATCTATATGCATTTGGGATGGACATAATATAGTTAGATATGTAATTAACAATAATAATTTAAAAAAGGAAAGCTTTTTATATGTCCATTTGCAGCAGAGAAAAATGAAATTAGGTTCAAATGTATTAAAGGCAAAAGCGTTTAGTATAATACCGAATGAATTTAATTTGTTAGATTTACCAGTTGATGTGTCGAAGAATTATATTAAAAAACTAAAACGGAAAGATTTGAATCTTCATTATTTTAGAATTATGTGGAAATGGAAAATAGCGAATAAACTAAAAAATGGTAGATAAAAAGCCGATAATAAGTATAATAATTCCGATGTATAATGTTGAAAACTATATTGCTATATGTTTAAATAGTATAATTCAGAATGATTTGAAGAATGTTGAAGTAATAATTGTAAATGATGGTTCCACCGATAACAGTAGAACCATTGCTGAGAGATATCAAGCTAAATATTCTCAAATTCGAGTTTATGATAAGAAAAATGAAGGAGTTTCTAGTGCTCGAAATTATGGGCTAATGAAAAGTAAGGGAGACTGGGTATGGTTTATCGATAGTGATGATGCAATTAATCAAGGGAGTTTAAAATACATTAAAAAAGAGATATCAGATAGAAATAATAAATTTGATATTCTGGTTTTTAAATATTTAAAATTTAAAAGAAATAGTGATGTATCAAAGATAAATGATATAAAAATTCCTAATGAAGCTAAAGCGATTTCTAAATTTCAAGCAATGAAAAGTCTTTTAGATAACAATATAGCTTCTTTTCCCTGGAATAAAATCTTTAAAAAAAGTCTTTTTGATAAAATTAAATTTCCAGAAGATCGTATTTATACAGAAGATTTATCAATTATGTATAAATTGTATGATAAAGCTAGCAGCATATATTTTCAAAGCGCTCCATTTTATTTTTATAGAATAAGAAATGATAGTTTGACACATAATCTGTCTACTAAAAAAATAAAAGATGCAGCTTTATCACATTATGAAATGTATAGTTTCTTTAAAGAAAATTATCCTACGTTAGCTATTAAATTAGAAAGAAATACAATGATTAATGTAATTTCTTTATTTCATAGATTAAATAAAGAACAAATTCTTTTGTATCCCGATTTAATTGAATTTTTAACTCAGAATATTAAGATAACTAACTATGATATCAGATATAAAATTGAATGTTTATCTTTTAAAAAGTGTTATCCAATATTTGTAATTATTGGAAGAATCGGTAAAATTTCGAGAAAAATTAGAAATTATGTTAAGGAAGAAAAGTAATGAAAAAAAAGTCATTGGGTTTAAATGCTTTTTTAAATGGATTAAGAAGTGTATTAAATTTAATCTTTCCATTAATTACTTTTCCGTATATATCTCGTGTTTTATCTGTTAATGGTATTGGGATATATAATTTTTCTAATACGTATATTGGCTATTTTATATTGATTGCCGGATTAGGAATTGCTACGTATGCAGTTCGTGAGGGTGCAAAGTATAGAGATAATAAGGAACAAATTGAGGAGTTTTCGAGCGAAGTTTTTAGTATCAATATATTAGCTACCGTAATTGCATATATATTATTATTATTGAGCTTAGTAATATTTAAAAATCTAAATAATTATGTAGCTTGTATATTGATTTTTAGTATCCAAATTTTATTTACTACTTTAGGGACTGAATGGATTTATACGATTTATGAAGATTATACCTACATTACTATCAGAAGTATAATTTTTAAAATCCTATCGATAATTTTATTATTTATTTTTGTAAAAAGACCGTCAGATTATCTTATATATGCTGCTATAACCGTGTTGGCTAGTGTTGGTTCAAATTTTCTTAATTTTGTACATGCTCGAAGTTTTATTCATATTCGTTTAACTTTGAATACTAGGTGGAAATATCATTTAAAACCAATATTGACTATTTTTGCCTCTTCGGTTGCCGTAACTATATATGTTTATTCAGATAATACTATTCTTGGATTGATGAAGAATGATTATGCAGTTGGGATTTATAGTACGTCTGTAAAAATATATCAGATAGCACAAAGTCTACTTTCTGCTGTTTTAACAGTAACAATACCTCGGTTAGCTATGCTATGGGGGCAAAGAAGGAGAAGAGAGTATAATGACGTATTGACTAGAGTAATTAACACTTTAGGTGTGTTAGTATTGCCTGCATCGGTTGGCCTATTAATGCTAAGTCGAGAAGTTGTTTTAATAATTGCTGGTCAAAAGTTTTTACCATCTGTAAATTCACTTCGAATTATTACGTGGGCTATTATTTTCTCAATTTTTAGTTGGATATTTTCAGATTGTGTGTTGATTCCTGCTAAAAGAGAAAAGAGAGTTTTACAAAATACATTGATTACAGCAGTAATTAATATAGTTTTGAATTTCATTTTAATACCTACAATGTCATATGATGGTACTTCATTAAGCACAGTATTGGCAGAACTGAGTGTAATGATAATGAATGGATATTCATGCAAAGATATTATTAAACCGATTATATTTAAGAAGGAAACCTTAAAAAATCTTTTAGAATCGATTATCGGTTGTATTGGAATAGTAATTGTTTGTCTACTATGTCAATGGGGATGGGATTCTATGACTTGGAAAACTGTTTTTTCAGTAATATTATCTGTCCCTATGTACGGAGCAATTTTGGTTTTGTTGAAGAATAAAATTGCCATTTCAATGTTGAAAAATGCAATAAATATCATAAAAAATAAAATTTAGTTTTAAAAGAATTCAGGATTTTTATGTCAAAAAAAACGTTATCAAGTAATGAATTAAAAGCTATACACTCTTTAGAATTAGAAGCACTGACAGTAATTGATCAGATTTGCAGAAGACACTCTATTAAATATACTTTAATTGATGGATCATTATTGGGAGCGATTCGCCATAATGGATTTATTCCTTGGGATGATGATGTGGATATAGCAATGCTAAGGGATGACTTGGAGAAGTTTAAATTAATTTGTAAAACAGAATTACCTTCCAAGTATTTTTATCAAGATATGAGTACTGATCCAGAGTATTTATATTTGTTTGATAAGATTCGAATTAACAATACCTTATTTAAGGAGTCATATTTGGCTGAGTACAATATTAATCATGGAGTTTTTATAGATATATTTCCTGTTGATAATGTAAGTGATAATAAAAAAGAAGCTAAAAAACAATTTAATAGCTTTATTTTCTTAAGACATATGTTTATGGCTAAGTATTTATCTGTTAAAGCACGAAAAGGAAAAAAGAAAATAATTGCTGGTCTGATTAAATATCTTATTCCAAATAATACTAAAAAGATTAGGAATAAGGCCTTTGACATAATGTGTAAGTATGATAAAGAAAAAACTAAAAATGTTAGAATTTTTCCAGGTCCATACGTTAAAAAAGATGTGTATTGCAGAAAGTTTTTTGATGAAGTTGAGGATCATAAATTTGAAAATCACAATTTCTTGATCTCTAAATATTATGAACAAATGCTAGTAAATGATTATGGTAATTGGAGAGAGTTGCCTCCTAAGGATCAACGGGTAACTCGACATGATCTCGTAGATTTTAAACTTTAGGTGAAAAATGAAGATTGCACTAGTTAATACTGTTAATCTAGAAGAAAATGGTATATCTACATTCATCTTAAATAATAGTTATCTTTTTTCTAAGTGGGGAGAAGACGTAGCTATTATTGCTCCTAATAAAGTGAAAAAAGCCTTTAAAAAGAGAATAATTTCAAAAGGAATAAGACTAATCGAACTTCCCATGCGAGATAATTCGCCACAAATATACTTCTGGAAATTAATAAAAGTTTTAAAAAAAGAAAAATATGATATTGTTCATGTAAATGGTAACAGTACTACAATGTCAATTGAACTTTTAGCTGCATGGTTTGCAGGTATAAAAGTTCGTATAGCTCATAGCCATAATACAACTGCCGATCATACGAAGATAAATAAATTATTACGTCCTATCTTTAATTTGACAGTCAATGGACGTGTAGCATGTAACATTGCTGCGGGCAAGTGGCTATTTCATCAGAAAAAATTTTTAGTTATAAGAAATGGAATAAATTTGTCACATTTTCATTTTGATGAAAGTCTGCGAGAAAACTATCGAAAAACACTTAAACTTAATAAAGACGATATTTTGCTGGGAAATGTGGGAAGATTTAATAGACAAAAAAATCAGGTTGTTTTGCTAGATCTGATTAAACAGCTAGGCGATAATTATTATTTAGTCTTAGTTGGAAGTGGCGTGAATTTTGAAAAAATAAAAAAACGTGTCGATAGTGATGTGTTTTTGCGTAAACATATATTCTTCACTGGTGCAGTAAGTGATACTTCGGGATGGCTGAATGCAATGGATTTATTTCTTCTTCCATCTTTATATGAAGGGCAGCCTTATACTTTAATAGAGGCGACAGCGTCCGGATTAGATGCTGTAGTATCTAATATAATTTCTTCAGAAAATGATCTTGTAAGTAACATTTCTTTTGAAAGACTAGATTCTCCTAAAGATTGGGTCCAAAAGATAAAAATACCTATAGCTAACAACCGTGAACTAAGATCAAATTCATACTGTCAAAAGCTAAAGGAAAAGGGCTATGATACTACTGAAAATGCAAAGATGCTTTTAAAGTATTATAAAAAGAAAATATCACTTTATAAGTAATAAAGTGTATCTTATTAAAGTGAAGTGAGACCTAAAAATTAGACAGTTTAAAATACAGGATTAATAGAGGCTTGATTCCGATATTCTTTCGGAGTTAAGCCTTTTAATCTGCTCTTTATCCTTT
>SFOJ01000055.1 GCA_004552445.1 Mollicutes bacterium | reverse complement strand
TAAAAAGGCTGATATTACTGCAAGTAAGGAAACTGATAATACAGAGGAGATTACTAAGAAGGTAAGGAAAATTTTACAAAGCAAGTCTGCATTACATAGAAGATTGGTGGATGCTTTCCCTAAATTGCAAGCTGTTAAGATAAAAATTAAAGACCAAACAGAGAAAATAAAGAAAGAAGCAATTAGGCAAAAAGAAGAAATAGAAACAAAGGTTGAAGACACAACTAAGGCGATTGCTGAAAAAGTAAGCAATGTTAGTATAACTGGAAAAAAGAAAAAGCAAATTAAAGAAGAAAATGAAAAATAGATAATAAAGGTGCTGAATAAAATTGAAGTGAACCCAAAATGTTAGACAAAAAGTTTAACAAGGAGGGTTCATTTTTTATGTCAAAATATTCAAAGGAATTTAAGTTAGAAGTGGTAAAATATTATTTACAGGAACATCATAGTTATTCAGAATGTTGTAAAAAATTTAATATTCCAAGCATGACACCAATTAAACAATGGGTTGATAAATATCAATTATATGGTGTTGAAGGGATTTTTAAAAATTTAAAATCAAGTTATGATGGTAATTTTAAGCAAAATGTTGTAGAATATATGCATACTAATCATTTATCAGCAACAGAAACAGCTAATTATTTTAAATTAGGCAATCATTCTGTTGTATTGAAATGGGAACGTATATATTATGAGGAAGGACCGCAAGGCTTATACATTGAGCGACGTGGTAGAAATAAGAATATGAATTCTAAACCCAAAAAGAAAAAAATAGATAAAGAAATAGAAGAAGATTTAATGGCGGAAAATCAACGTCTTCGAATGGAGAATGAATACTTAAAAAAATTAAATGCCTTAGTTCAGGAAAGAATCAAGCGAGAGAACAAGAAAAAGTAATTGTTGTCAATGAATTAAGGCAAAAATATAGCTTGAGAGAATTATTAAAATTAGCAGAAATGCCAAGAAGTACATTCTATTATCATTTAAATAATCTAAAAAAAGAAGATAAATATAAGGTTGAAAAAGACGAAATTCTATCAATATTCCATGAAAATAAAGGACGTTATGGTTATCGAAGAATAACACTAGAAATGAGAAATCGTGGATATGTAATAAATCATAAGACAGTTGCAAAATTAATGAAAATAATGGGATTACAAAGTATTCAAAGACCGAAAAGAAGATATAATTCATATCAAGGAACAATAGGAAAAATAGCAGATAATTTATTAAAAAGAGATTTTAAAGCAGATAAACCAAATCAAAAATGGGTTACAGATGTAACGGAATTTAAAGTTAATAATGATAAACTTTATTTATCTCCAATAGTAGATTTATTTAATGGTGAAGTAATAAGCTTTAATTTATCAAGGCATCCAGTATTTAATCAAGTAGTGGATATGTTAGAAAAAGCCTTTAATAAAATAACCGATAATACAAATTTAATATTACATTCAGATCAAGGTTGGCAGTATCAAATGAAGCAATATCAATATCTTTTAGAGCAAAAGGGTATTAGACAAAGTATGTCAAGAAAAGGAAATTGTTTAGATAATGCATGTGCAGAAAACTTTTTTGGAATATTAAAATCAGAACTTTATTATATAAAAGAAAAAGAATATAAAAATATAGAAGAATTAGAAAATGATATAATTGAATATATAGAATATTACAATAACAGAAGAATTAAGAGCAAACTAAAAGGAATGTCCCCTGTCCAATACAGAAAACATTCCATGTTAGTAGCCTAATTTATACTGTCCAACTTTTTGGGTTCAGTACATTTACTTCATCGCTCTTTCTATCGCTTCTTTTTCTTCCTTTGATAAAGCATACTCAGACTTTCCTTCTGTCACTGGTTTAGCATATATATTTGATGTATCTCTACCATATATTCCATTCAATACTATACCCGTATTATTGTCATTCAATATTGCTAATGCAAAACTAAGGTCACTCCCTGTATCTTCACATGCATTATATCTAATCATTCCTATTTTCTTTAAATTTTTCTTTGAGTCTTCATCCAATCTTTTGCAATATAGCTCTATTTCACCATTCTCCTTCTTTATGTCTTCTACGCTTTTCACATAGTCTTGTAGCATATCATTTATATTATTGCCTTTCCCTAGTTTTGTCATAAAATCAGAATAATTTTTTCTAAGCTTTGTTAA
>SFOJ01000054.1 GCA_004552445.1 Mollicutes bacterium | reverse complement strand
CCGTTAAATGCTCATATCTTTTACTATTTGTATAAGTAATAAAAGGGGTAGGGGATGCAAATGCAAGCACAAATCAAGTTTAGACCGCTCGTTTTACCGAAGATTAAACAGGATCAAATTATTTACAAATTGAGTGATTTAGAGCAAATATCTAAATTATCTAATGAAAAAATACATCAAATCCTAGCAGATAATAACATAAAACCTAGCTATAGAAATTTAGATAGTGGTGAATATTGCTACAGTAGAAAGTCAGCTCTTAAAGCCAGGAAAGTAATCGAAAATGCTGAATATCAGGAATTTAAGAGGAAAATGTATCTTAAGGGGTATAGAACAGTTAAAGAAATTACTGCTGAATTGTCTGGTAGAATGACCGCTAATCAAGTTAATAAGTATTTAAGTATACTTACGCCACCTATCATTCGAAGTGGCTTAAATCGTGATAGATTTTATCGTAAAGAAATTATCAAAGAACTATATGACTACTACTTAAATTTTGGAAAAGCAAATGCTAATAAAGTTGTAGTACAAGCATCTAACGCTCAATATATGAAAGACATTGATAAAGTAACTACTCTATATCGCTTTGCGGATAAAAATGGTTTTGCTCTAGATAAAATTAAATTTCTCGTACACAAGTTACAAATTCGACCTGCTTTTAAGTATGGACAAACAGAGTTTTTTTATAAAGATAGCTGCGAATGGCTACGATTACAAATTATTTCTCATAAGGTAAAAATATAAATAAAAAAAGCAAGTTGTTTATATAAAGGTTACGAGTTTTAAATAAGGAAAGCGAAAAATGAAAAAGTATATCCAAGGTCGTAAGTTTGATACTTCTACAGCTAAACAAGTTTGGACTAAAAATAATGGTTTTGGTGTTAATGCACTGAATTATACAGAAGAAACACTTTATCTAAAAAAGTCTGGTGTTTATTTTCTATATCAAAAGAGCGGGCCTCTAGGTGATTTTGCTATAAAAAAAGGTCAAGAAAACGTAGGACGAGAGCTAATTACACCTTTAACTTATAAAGAAGCTTTAAAGTGGGCTTCCAATAAGATACCATCCGAAATTTTTAGCAAATATTTTGATAAACCGACTGAGGATCAAACTAGAGTCATTCGTAGTTATAGCTTTTCTAAGCAGGCAGTAGCCATTTTAAAGCGAGCCAATCAAGTTACAGGGATAGATCAATCAGAACTCTTAGAGAAGCTGATAATAGATAATTTAGCAAAATACGTCAAAAACGTTTAGATTTGGAATTTGAGGAGTTAAAGATGATTAATGTAAGTGTGCATATCCCTTATCCGATAATATCATCAAATGATGTTTCTACTATTTGCTTAATTATTAGTGCAATCCTTCTTGTATTTGGTTTCTTATTCTTAAAACAATGTAGCTGGAGCGGATGGAGAGAAGCTGCAGAAAATCTGGGTACACTGGGACTATATTTTATATTACCGAGCGCATTTCTCTGGTTGATTGCTTTAGAATGTTTAATGTAAGAGAAATATCGTCTATATTTGATTTAGTTTTTGCTAATAAAGTGAACAAAAAAGCCATTTTGTCGCAAATTTAAAGACAAAAGTGAAAAAGTGTTCATTAAATCCGTATAAGTATATTTTTATAATATCAATTTCTTATAAACTAGTCTCTATCATGTATAAGGAGAATAGATTATGATGACAATGCAATATATTTATAAGGATAGAACATTTGAGCTTACAGAGATAATGAGTGAAAGCTTAACTACCTTACTAGATTTCCATGACTTGCTTGTTAAATTCAAGGATGATATTTCTCAATTAGTAGGGATGCAAGAAGAAGGGCGACTTTTATTTATGATAATGTTCGGACTAAAGCAAAGTGGGGGATTAATTCATGACAACTATCCTATCTTCATTCAGCCTTTAGTTGGTAATCTGATTAATGAGATGTTCCAAGCAATTGATATTTGCTGTGTTGACTTGAATGAAGCTGGGAAGATTAATACTGAAATAAAAAAGCAAGCAATTACTTTATTAGATCAATTTGATAAGGTAGAAATAGATAGAAAGTACTTAAGTCAACTACCCTAGACTGAAGTCCAGGGCTTAGTGGCTCGTTAGCTTGCGCTAACCAGAACACCAACTTGCTTAGATACGGACTTGACTTACCAGCAATAGTCTTTTGACTATTGCCGATAGA
>SFOJ01000008.1 GCA_004552445.1 Mollicutes bacterium | reverse complement strand
ACTTTAACCTTTAATTTAAAAGTGATTTATACTTCACTTTATCATCAATTTGCCCTTTTACTACAAAGAAATAAAAAAACAGAAAAAAGTGCAAAAATAGGCACCATTTTTGAAAAATCACTAAAAAAAATTTTTTATTTTTTTATAAATATTCATTAAATATCTCTTTAATATAACTATTATTTATCCAAAAACAATGTTTAGTATATTCAGTTGCACCAGTTAATTTATCAGCTACTGGCAATTTAAATGTATCTTTTGAATCTCTACCATGAGGTCTTACATGGCATACTCTATTTTCACTTGAGCCAACAAAATTGGTTTTTCTTTTTCCATCTTTGATATACCTTACTATATTACCTGTTTTAATTGTATTATATGTTTTCTTCCACATATCCATAACCCAAGTTTGAATATCCATTTCTGGCATATTCCATATTTTTATATCTTTAAAAACATATTCTCCATTTTCACATTTAAAGATAAAGAACATATATTTAGTTGTTTCAAATTGTTCTTTTAAATCAGATGTTTCCCAGTCTTGTTCAACTATATCAGTAAATTCAAATGCTGGAAATGAAATACATTCTTTTATTCTACCATTTTCTTCTATTCTAATAGTCTTTGGAACTATATTAGCTTTTTGAAATTCATCTGTTTTATCCAATTCACTTTTAACATTAAACATTCTATTTATCAACATACTATTAATACTTTTAGCAGTTGATTCAATTCCAAACTCTTTCATTAATTCTTTTTGAGTTTTTCCTTTATATTTAGTTATAACTCCATTAACAAATTCATTAAATGAATCAGTAGTATTCTTTAATACTTTTTCAACATCAGAATAATTACCTATATATTTTCTTACTAACTGAGTCATATAAGAATTTTTAAAACAAAATGCTCTTTGCATAGCTGGAATATCACTAAATGGTTGTTTTCTTGTGGATAAAGCATTAGCACCTTTTGAACAAGCTCCAAGATACATTGTATCAGCTTCAGATATTTCGTGGGCCTTACCGTCTCTAATCTTTTTAATAATTAAATTCCAGTCTTCTTCTATTTGTTTTAAATCTTCATTTTTTGCAAGTTCTAATAACTTTTCATGAGTTATCTTTAAATCTTTTTTATCTTTACCTGCTTCCCATAAATACCATAAAAGTTGAATCTTATTATTTTTATACCAAAAATGACTACTTCTAAATTCATTTTTATATTCAGTTTCATAATCAATTATATTTAATACAAGTCTTTCTTTAGCAGACAATTCGTTTTTTTTAATTCTTTTATATGGAGTAACTTTTAATTCAATACCAGCTGGCATAAAATCAGGTTCAGAATCACTATTATTATCCATACCAAAAAGATACTTCTCTATTAGTTGCCCAAATCCACCTTTATTGGCTTCTTTATCTTCTATAGTTACTAATTCTTCATTTAAAATATCATTTAATGATTTACCAATTGCAGATTTAGCAATAAGTTCAATTTCTTGTCTATCATATAATCTACCTTTTTTCATAAAATTCTCCTTTCGATCTTGTTATAATTAAAAATTTAGTTTAAAATATAAGTATAAGGTTGATCTTTTTAAGTCAATATTATATAATAATATAGTCAAATGTTGATCTTTTCAATCAAATATATTATAATATATTTAGTGAATATAAACAATGTCAGGAGGTATAAAATCATGGAAAAAACTGTAGTAGAGCTATTTGCTGGTGTTGGTGGATTTAGATGTGGTTTAAATAAAGTTGAACTTATAAATGATAAAGTTAAAGAAAATGGAGATTGGAAATTTGTTTGGGCTAATCAATGGGAACCTGCAACAAAAACACAAGAAGCTTTTGATTGTTATGTTAAAAGATTTGGTGATAAAGATGCAAGTAATGTTGATATATTTGAAGTTAATAAAAAAGAAATTCCTGACCATACACTTTTAGTTGGTGGATTTCCATGTCAAGATTACTCCGTTGCTCAAACGCTTTCAAATAGTAAAGGTATTGAAGGTAAAAAAGGAGTTTTATGGTGGGCAATTAATGATATATTAAAAGCTAAAAAGCCACCATTTGTCTTATTAGAAAATGTTGATAGATTATTATTATCTCCTGCTAAACAAAGAGGTAGAGATTTTGGTATTATACTAAGAAGTTTTTTAGATAATGGTTATGCAGTTCAATGGAGAGTTATAAATGCAGGTGAATATGGTTTACCACAAAAAAGAAGAAGAGTATTTATATTTGCATATCATAAATCTACAGAGTATTATAAATCATTATCAAAGAGTAATCCTAAAGATATAATTTTTAAAGATGGAATGTTTGTTAAACAATTTCCAATCAAAGATATAGAATTAGAATTTAATACAACTAATTTATCAAAAGATTCATTTAAAGATTTAGTTGAAGTAAGTGATAAGTTCAAAGCACAATTTTATAATGCTGGAATTATGATAAATGGTAAAGTATATACTTCAAAAGTGTCAGCTAATTGTGATGAAGTATTCCCATTAAAGAAGATTATTCAACATGAAGAAATTGATAAAAAATTCTTTTTGAGTGATGAAGCATATAAAAAGTTCAAATACTTAAAAGGAAATAAAAGGATTCCAAGAGTTAAACCTAATGGGGAAGAATATTTCTATACTGAGGGTGCAATGCCATGTCCTGATAATTTAGAAGTTCCAGCTAGAACAATGTTAACTAGCGAGGGTGGAATAAGTAGAACTACTCATATAGTTGAAGATTATAAAACTAAGAAAATTAGATTATTAACTCCAATTGAATGTGAAAGAATTAATTGTTTCCCAGACAACTGGACTAATACAGGTATGACAGATAAAAAAAGAAACTTCATGATGGGTAATGCCTTAGTAGTTGGAATTATAGAAAAAATAGGAATTGAATTAGAAAATATAATAGAAAAAGAATAAAGGAAGATATTTATTAATCTTCCTTTATTAATTCAATAACATTACCTCTTATTAAATATTAATATATTATTATTCTTGCCTTTTTTATACGAGGAAATTAATCCGTCTATTCTTAGCTTCTCTAAAATATCAATCATCTTTTCATTATAATCAATATTTGCAGATTTCCATTGTGATGCTATAGATGAATAATCATTTCCTAATAATTGAACATAGTTTAGCAATTTAGAGGCATCTATTTTTTCTTTAATTTTAAACAAATAATTTATTTTATTATCAATATCAATTGACGAGTTGATAATTTTTGCATCAACAGCATCATCATTATTATTAATAACATTATCAATTAATAATTTATATAAATCGTTTTCATTTATATTTAAAAGATTAACAAATCCGTTATCTACTAAATATTGTTTAAGTAAATAATCTACATCATCATTAATTAATATATTTAATCCTGTGATATCAATTTTTTCAATGATTTTTTTAAATTCATCATTATTAGTATTTATAAATTTATATACACAACTTTCATAATTATCTTTTATAAAATTATAATTTATTTCATTAAACTCAATTTTTTTGTTTTCTATTAATATTTGTAATCTAGTTTCTTCTAATTGGCTTTCACTAAGATTATTAATTACGTCAAACTCTTTAATAAAAACTTTATAAACATCAATCAATATTTTATTACTTATCGCAATATCATATTCGATTTTTTTCTTAATCTCTTTATCAGAAATTGTATTAAATTCTTTAGCATCTAATTTTTTACTATTTATAATAGTAATTATATAATCGGTTAATAATTCTGATTCTTTATATAATTGTAATACATTATTTAAATTGTAATCAACTTTATCATGTTTTATTAGTATGTCATGAAGTGATTCATCTATTAAAATGATATTTTTAAATTGAATATTTTCTTTCTGTATAATTGTTTCTTTTGCATCAGTCGTTGCATAAGAATCATTTAAAATTTCAATTAATACATTCTCATCATTATTATATTTATCAATTTTTAAATAACAGTTATTTAAAAATTGTTCAAAATTATTTGTTATATATATTTTTAAAGACTCTAATTTTTTATTATTGTAAATCTCCGTTAGTAGCTTGCTAGAAACATTTTCAAATTCTATATTAAATTTATTAAATATTCCTGTAATCATATGTATATTTAATTCATATAAATTATTTTCATAAACTTTATCAAACAATTCATCATCAATATCAAAATTTAAATTATTAAATCTAATATTTAATAATCTAAGAGAATCAACGCAAATTAATAATTGTTCTTTAGAATCTATTAGGAAAAATTCTTTATAATTACTAATATAATCTATAAAACTGTCATCAATATTATCAAGTGAACTTTTATTTTTTAAAAACCTTAATATCCATTGATTAATACACTTTTCATTTCCCACTTTATTTTTATAAATATAGTTCCACAAATTATTTGACTTTATTATTAGTTGTTGGGAAAAGTAATCAAATCCCTCAGATGATTCATATTGTTCAATAAATTCATAATTATCATCAGATATAGTAGCAAATAATGACATAATCTTCTCAAACTCATTGCCATATTTTTTAACTTTATCTATTATATAATTTAATAAATTATTGTTCAAAATATTAATATTTGAAAAATCCATAGGATCTAACCTTGAAATAATTTCATCCAAGTTATCCAAGTGATATGAATAATCCAGTTTTTCATTCTTTTTTACTGATTTAATATATTTCATATCATTATATGTTAAATTTCCCTCTTTAAATATTGATATGTAATCGTTATAATCATTAGTGATATATCCTCTACTTAACGCAAATATTTCTAATTCATTTTTACTATCTATAAAATTTCTAACTCCAAATTCTTTTATTAATTCTCTTAATTCTTTTTCCTTTATATTTTTTATATTAGCATTATTTATATCAATATCATTTTGAATTTCTTGAATCCTCTTTTCTTTTGTTTTTTCTAAAGTTTCCAATCTATTAACAAAATTATTTTTTCCATTAAACAATTTAAAAGTTTCTTCTTCAGTTAATGTTCTTGTAGGATAGTTTGTGTTATATACAAAGTTAACTTTTTCATCTACAACTCTAGAAATATTAAAATTATCTTTAATAAAATCAACAACATTTACCCTAGCGTTGTTGAATAAAAAATACTGTTCACTATAGGATTTAGTATAATCTACTAAACTAGAAACTAAAGCATATTTTAATTCTGATACACTTTTTAAATGTTCATTCATAGAAATAGTCTTTTTATTCTTTAATTCTTCAATATCATCATTCATGCTTGTAATAATTCTATTAATATTACTACTTATATTTTTAAAGGTGTTAGGAATAGTTCCTTTCCCTATTAATAAATCACAGTATTCCCTTGGATATAAATTTTTATACATTATCATAATAAATAATTTTTTATCATCTAAATTTTTTTCAATAAACTTATCATGATATATTATGAATTCCGAAATTATATTATTTATTATTCTCATATCATCAATAAAGATTGAAACATCATCAATAAATTTTTTTGTGATGTTACCATATAAGTCTTTTTTACCATATATTTTTTCAAACTTTTCCCAAATTATTTCATTTGAATTAGTATAAGATGATATAGGAATTATAGGAATAATTTTATCAAAAAATTTTGTTCTTTCCTTTGGTTCAGTAAAAAAATCATCTTTTATAGCAAAAATAAATTTTACTTTATTATTAATTTTGTTAGATGAATTAATTAATTGATTTAACTCTTTTAATTTTTGAATAATAAATGTTGCATCTTCAAATCTATCTAAATCCTCAATAATAACTACATTAAAATTTGTTGCCTGAAAAAAGTATACAATTTCATCTAAATACTTATTGAAAATTGATTCTGATTTATTATTAATTTCAATTTCGGCATCTTTAAATTTAAATTTACTAATTGAAACATTATTTCTTAACAGTTCTACTATTTTATAAAATATATAAGTTATAAAAATATATCCAATAATAAATAAAATAATTGAAACTATTAAACTACTATTAATATTTATTTTAAACAAAGTAAAACTTGGTATAAAGGATAAATTATCATTTATTATATTAAAATTATTACCAAAGTTTGAAATAATTTTAGGAAAAATAATTATTAATAAAATAATCAAAAATAGAAAAGTAATTAATGATTTTATAAATAATTTAAATTTAGAATACTTATGAATTCTTTTAAATCTTGATAATGGAACTTCACTTTTGTCAACTTGATACAGTAGTTGTTGCAATATACTTTTTTCAATAGATTGATAATATTCATTTTCTTTACCTTTGCTCTTTTTAGTTTTCCCTTTTTCGTAATTTCCCAATGAAATTGTTATAGTTTTATATTCATCATTTTTAAAAAAATATGTTTTAAGGAAACTTGATTTACCTGAGCCATATGTACCAGATACAGCAACATTTAATATATCATCATTTTTCAAACAATAATTTAGTGCTTCACTATATTCTTCAATATCACTTGCATTTGATGTTGGCGATAAATCTAAATATTTTAAATAATCTTTACTTTTTTCATCCATTATAACAACACTTCCTTACTACAAAAAATAAGCAATATCCATCTTAAAATAAGACGATACTGCTATCTTATATATAGTATTATACCATATTTTGGTAATTTAATATATATATTTCTCGAAGAAAGTTAATTTACCACAAGAGCCTTCGCCACCACCTGCATTTAAGTGATTAGAAATAACTACTACATCCTTACTGTTACCGAAGAAACTTTGTACTTTATCTACTCTTTCTTTAGGAGTTAGTGTTATATCACTATCTCTTGTTAATCTAACAGGTACTCCAAGTTCTTTTAATCTATCATACATATATTTACTAATAAGTAAAGTAAAATCTTTTTCTTTAAGTCCATTTGAAATTGCACCAGGATCAGTTCCTCCATGTCCTGGATCTATAACAACTCCTTTTATAGCCATATAATCACCTATCTTATTGTATGAAAAAACATATATTTTGCTAATATATGTTTTAATAAATCCTTTTTGTTTCAACTTTTATTTTAAATCTTTTGCTGCTAGGAATTGATATGATTAGTACTTTTTAAAATTCTCTAAAATATGTTTTAAGAAGTTTTCTTTATTAAATCTCTTCTTTTTCTTCTTTTTTCTTTTTAACAAATAATATTATAAAATATATTATTGGTATTATTAACAATATATATAACCAATTTTTATTGAATGATTTTTTAGTTATTTGTTCTTCATGCTCATTTTTATTTTCATCATCAATTATTGGATTATCAATATTTTTTTCGTTAATAAATAATTTAGTTTTTATAACTTGATCATTTGTTAGAACAATTTCAACTGTATTTTCTGGATTATTTAATGAAGATAAATAATCATTGTCAATTTCTATAATTAATTTATCTTTATCTACTGTGTAATCTTTTTCACTTAGTTGTTTGCCATTAATTAATATTTTACTTAGTAGTTTTGAATCTGCATTTATTTCAAATCTTAACTTATTATGATTATTTTTATCTATTATTTGATTTTCTCCTGATATAAAAGTGTATTCTTTTTCGTTATCTGGTTTATCATTTGGTATGTTTATCTCTGGTTTAGTTACATCAGGCTTTACATTTTCTGTATTGTTCTCTTTTACTGTAATAGAAAGGCTTACTGTTTTATTTTTATATCTAATTTCTACAGTTGTATCACTTAATGATAAAATATTTTTATTAATACTGTAATCAGTTATATCTTCATAAGTATTATCTGTATATATTGCCTGAACTACCATTCCAGTTTTATCAAATTTATCATTTTCATAATATATCGTTTTGTTAGGTTTTGCTATAATTTTAAGTTCTTTTATTTCTTTTTCTTTTCTTTCAAATGATAACATATATAAACTACGATTTGTTTTCTTATCACAGTTTATGCTAACATTATTAGAAATTGAAATTTCATTTTGATAAACACCATTACTAAGTTTTATTGTTGGAAGTTCTATTTCTTTATTATCTTTGGTAATTCCGACTAAACTTATTTCTGCATTTTCTAAAAGTGTATTTGGTAATTTAATTAATAAATCATTTGTTATTTCAATGGTATCTGTAATGGTATTATTATTAACATCAAGTGTTGTATATTTTATTTTTTCTATACTCAAATCTTTATATTCATTTAAATAGAAATTAATTCTTGTTGTAATTGATGAAATCAAATTATTTGATGCTTCTTCAAAACTATTTCCACCCATATAGTATGGCTTTTCTGCTTTCATTGCGTCATATGGATATCTTGAATAATTCATCAATGCACTTTTTTGAATTTTTTGATTATATTTAGATGCTTCGTTTGCTAGATTTTTAAATATATCAATGTTTTCTAAAAATATTTTATCAATTAAATCTGAAAATTCTTGTCTTTTCATTAATTCGTTGAACCAACGAACTCTTTTAGCTTGTGCACCACCAGTTGTACCTAATAGATAGTAATCGGTTAATGATGTATTATTTTTAGAAAGCATATTCAATGTATTATCAAAATCCCACATTGGTCCCATATGAATTAAATTATCTTTAGTATAGATATATGTACTTCCATACATAGCATCATAGTTTTCTGATATTTCAAATATCCAATAAGCTTTCGCAAAAGATTCCATATCTATAATTTTACTTAATTCTTCATAACTTACATTTGGATCATATATTTTATTTTCTAAGTTATCAATTAAGATTTTATTAGATTTTATTTTTTCATTTTGAATTTCGCTTGATTCGTCTTCTAAATCAGGATATTTAATTGTAAATTTATGTTTTGAGATATTTGATGTAAATTGATATGTATCAACATAATTATCTATTTCAATTAAACTATCATTTTTAGTAATATCTACTCTATTAACATCTTTTTCTACTTTACTTGTTACCAAATATGTTCCATTGTATTTTCCATTTATATAAACATCTGCTGTTTCAAATTCAACTGCATAATTTATACCTAAATCTTGAGCCAATTTATAAAATGTAGCACTTCTTGTTAAGCTTCCATCTGTATAATTTGTTATGAATAGCCATGTTTTGCTTTTTTTCATTCCTAACATTGATATTGATTCATTAAATTTAACTTGATATGGTTTTTTAGAATATGTCCAAGTAGCATTTCCTCTACCTTTCATTTTCTTAAATGATGCTGTTGTTAATTCATCATTACTGTTTCTAATATAAGCTACTCCCGAAAAACCAGTATCATGTTTAGGATCATTATTTATTTTATTTAGTAAATCATCTGCGGTTTCAAATTCGGTTGGACTTAAATTTAAATATACTGATGGCAAATCAGACTGCATTATATTAACCTCATATTCAGTACTTATATTGCCTTTATATTTTAATTTAATAATTATCTTATCTTTTTCAAAATAATCATTTGGAATATCATTTTCTATTTTACCCAATAAATTATTAGCTTCATCATAAGCATATACTTCAATTTGATTACTATTTGTGATGTAATTTGTAATCATATTTTTTCTATCAATATTTTTTGATAAATATAAATAATATTTATTGTCACTATTAATCCAAATTAGATCATTACTTTCATTATTATTTTTTACATAAAGTTTTTTTAATTCAGGGCTTAATACATCGGGTACCAATATTGGTAATCCATTTTCAGTATCAAATTCCCAACTTACAAGACTATTATCTGTATTAGTATATTCGTTTAATATGTTTATAAATTCATTACTTTTCATTTCTCCTAGTGTTTTTGTTAAAGAATTTGTAATTGTTGGATTACTTCCTGTGGCATTATAACTTGATATATTTGGATCCATATTTGAAAATACATTTATAAATGTTGGTGTACTATTTGCACGATATGCTCCTATTCCAAATGGTGTTGCTGCACTTTGTGTTCCATAATAATAACTGTTTATAATTCTTGCATTTTTATTAATAGCAGAAGCTAATCCAGCAGCATATGAATCTGTTAAATTTGTACTTGTTAGTGTTGCTTGAACAAAGCAATTTTCTATAGTTCCATTTTCAGTAATTGTATCAGTTATTCCTGATGTAGACCATCCTGTTAATTTTTCATTTATAATTCCTAAATTTTTAATTGTACCAGTTAGTTCACTAAAGATACTTGCTTTTGTTCGAGAATCTGATGATGTAATATTAATGTTATTAAGAATATGTCCTGCTCCATCATATATACCGGCAAATGAAGGTATTTCAATTGATGTTAGATTAGATGTAAAAGTTATATTAGCTGTTTGCTTAAAATATATATCTAAGAATTCTGATTTAGAATTATATGCATATGTTCTAAATTTAATAAAATCTTCTTCATTTTTTATTAGATATGGTTCTGCTTCAGTTCCTTTTCCTTCAAATTCACTATCTAATAAATCTTTTTCTGTAGTATAACTTATTTCAATATTATCTAATAAATTAGATTCTCCAGCATAAGTATTTGAATTAAAATATACTGATATTTCATTTTTTATTCCTGTATTTTTTAAATCTATAAAATGGCTTCTTTTTCTCCAAGTATCAGATGTGTTTGCCGGATATTCAACATAGTATATTTCTACTGTATGCTTACTATCTAACGTATCACTAAAAGCTTCTTCAATAGGTACTGTAAATAATCCATTATCATCAAAACTTGCTGTATAGATAATGTTTGTTTCATTATTTTCTGCTAAATAATCTTTATTTAAGTATTCGCTAATTAAGTCTAATTGAGTCTTTTTAGTTTTTGAATTCAAAGATGGTACATTTGTTGTATTAAAAATATATATTCTATTTGGTTTATTTGGTAATAAGTTTAAAGATTTTGTAATAAATGATACTTCTAATGATTTATTATCACCTATGTCGATATTTTGATATATATTGTCTGCTACTATGAACTGTTTTCCTTCAAATCCTGAAACTCTACTTATTTCTTGTAGGTTATATGCATTTTTTGATGATGATAAATAACCAAATTCAATTTTCTTTGTTGATTCAGTTACATTCCACCAGTTATCTGTTATTGGAGGTGTAGTACCATTTAAGGCATCATATGTATTATATCCTTTTGTAGTAATTGTTGAAAAAAGTGTTTGATTTTCTTCATAAATTTTTTGTAAATCAAAATCTAAAAGAATATTCTCATCATTATATATTTTAAAACTCTTTACTATATTTCCATATGAAGTTTGATCTTTTCCCACATATCCAGAAGATACACTAGATAAAGCAACAATACATTCTTCTAGTTCTTCACTATTAAAGTTCACAGTGTAATTGAAGAAATTATAAGTTGATGATTTAGCAATCCAAATAAACCATTTTTCAGTATATTCACTAGTTTTAGTAAAACTAAAACCTTCCTTTTCAAATGAGCCATCTTCTGCAAATCTACTTGAATATATAACATATTTATTACTTATATTGTTTCCAGCAAATTCATCAGTATTTTCTTTCAACCAAGAAGTAATTTGCATAAATTGATCTTTGTTATTACTATTTTGACTAGGATCTATTGTCTGTTTTGGTCCAAAGATAATTGCCAATTCATCAAAAGTTAATTCGCCTGTTGTATTACTTCTTATATGTGATCTATGTGATAAATCAAAAGTATAATCTTTATTTTTTTCTAATTTAATATCTTTATAATATGAATTAGGTAGATTAGAATTTATTTCTACAAAATATTCAGTAGGAATCTGTCCATTTTTTGAAACTAATATCTTATTATTGTGTGTTACACTGTTCCATCCATCTATGCTTATATATTCATAGTTTGAACTAATACTATTATTTTCAAATCCTCCATTAATTATATTATTAACACCAGATAGATAATCACCAATAGTGGTACTTACATGTGTATTTTCTACATTATTGACATATGAAAATCCCACAAATAGCAAAGGTAATAATATAATATTTATTTTCCACAAATGAACTGTTCTTTTACTTTGTTTCATACATCCTCCTTATAATATATTATATCATTTTAATATTCTTAATCAATATTTCTACTTTATTTTCTTATACTTAACATCAATTTATTTAAAAATTTTATACTAAATCTGTTAATTAGATTCAGTACTCTTTTATATCTAAAAAATATAACTATTTTTTCTATAATTTGTTTTAATCTAATAATTACAATTTTATTTTAAATATATAAATATATCTTTTTAATTATCGTTAAAAAATTACATAAGTCTATTTCTTTTTTAAAAAAAATAGGTTATATTTGAATAAATAACTACTTTTTTTATATCATTACCAATATATTCTAATAAGTATTTGAACTCATAATCTTTTTTGTTCTGTTATTAATTATTTATTTTTAATAATTTTTAAAACTTGTATTTCAGTTAAATGTTTTTCTTATATTTTCACCTTGTTTAGAAGTATCTTGGCTGTACTGGATCTATAACAATCCCTTTTATAGCCATATAATCACCTTTTTTATTGTATAAAAAAACATATATTTTGCTAATATATGTTTTAATAAATTCCTTTTTGTTCTAATTTTTCTTTTAAATCTTTTGCTGCTAGGAATCTAGCACTTTTTATATTCTTTTCTTCAGGTGTAAGTTCTGCTAAAGTTCTTCCATCTAGAAGTTCAAATATCTCGTCAAATCCAAATCCATTATCTCCTCTTCTTGCTGATGTTATCTGTCCTTCTACAACACCTTCTCCAACTATGGTATCTTCTCCATTATAATAAACAATATTACAGACTGCTTTAGCGCTTTTATCTTCACATTTACTTACTTCATTTATTAAGTATTCATTTCTTTCTTTATCTGTTGTTTCTTCGCCTAAAAATCTATGTGTCATTACTCCTGGAAATCCATTTAAAGCATTTATACATAATCCTGAATCATCAGCTATAGTTGGCATATTTACTAGATTATATACTTCATGTGCTTTCTTTTTAGCATTTCTTAAGAATGTGTCACAATCTTCTTCAATATCAATATTTATTCCTTTTTCTTTCAAAGTATAAATTTTATCTTCATTAAAAATACTTTTTATTTCATTTAATTTGAATTTATTATTTGTAGCAACTACTACTTCCATAATATCACCTCTATTTTGTCTATCTAATTATATCATATTACCTTATTTTAGTTTTATATATATCTATAGCTTTTAATATAATAATAGCAACTCCTATTAATAAAACTATAGTTAATAACATTAATATATTTATTGTTGTAACTGAAAATAGTTTTTTAAATAATGTTATTCCAATTATAAATAATGTTAATAATATACTTATCATAAATAAATGATATTTTTTTGGTGGATAACATACCCTATAAATATGAATAAATCCTACTAATGCGACTGTTATAAGTGATAGCGTAGATTTTTCAATAAAACTGAATTGCAAGAATGTTATTATTAATATGCATATGACTATAACAAATGATGTTGGTATTGCTTTTTTAAATACATTTGTTAGGAAATTACCTGTTACTTTCTTTTTATTTGGTTCTAATGCTAATATAAATGATGGAATTCCTATTGTAAGAACATTTGTTAATGTTAATTGTACTGGTATAAATGGGTAATTATATGGTATTATCATAAATATTAAAGTAAGCATTATTGCATATCCTGTTTTAACAATAAATAAGCTTGCAGATTTTTCTATGTTATTTATTGTTTTTCTTCCCTCTTCTACTATACTTGGAATAGAAGTAAAGTCCGAATTTAATAATACTAAATCTGATACATTATACGCAGCAGAACTACCACAAGCGAGAGCTATACTACAATCTGATTCTTTAAGAGCTAACACATCGTTTACTCCATCTCCTACCATTGAGACAGTATGTCCTAATCTCTTTAATTCTTTGATAATAATTCTTTTTTGAAATGGTGTTACTCTTCCAAATATTGTAGTATCCAGAACACATTTTCTTAATTCTTCATCTGTTAGTTTACTAGCGTCAACATATTTATCAAAATCCAATCCTAATCTTTTTACTATTCTTCTGATAGTTCTTGGGTTATCACCTGATATTATTTTTATATTTACTCCTTCTTTAGTAAAATATTGTATAGTTTTAGATGCTTCATCTCTTAATTTATCTTCTAATAATATCAAACCTATTATTTTATCATTATCAGCTTTTTCAACTAGCATAAGAACTCGATAATCATCATATTTTTCTAGGTTTACTTTTTCTTTTGTAACAAATTCTGGTGCTCCTAATATATAAGTTTTGTTATTAAGTTTGATTCCTGAATATTTCTTATCTGATGAGAATGGTATTATTTCATCTACTTTTTTATAATTATTACTTTTAAAATATTTTTTTAATGCTATCATTGTTGCATTATCATCTTCGAGGTTACCACATATATTATTCATTATTTCTTTTATATCATAATCTTTATTTATGGTAATTACTTCTTTAACTTCCATCTCACCTTTTGTCAATGTACCTGTTTTATCAAAACAAATAGTATCTACTCTTGCTAGTGTTTCTATACAATATAATTGTTTTACAAGCACTTTTTGTTTAGATAGTCTAATTACACTAACAGCTAATACCGTACTAGTTAGAAGAACTAGCCCTTCTGGTATCATCGCTATTAGTGCTGCTACAGTATTAATTATTGCCATATCTAATGAACTTTTAAGTGTAAAATATTGATTAATAAATAATAATACTCCAAGTGGAATAATTACCCAGGATAATATTTTAATTATTGTATTAAGAGAATCTAAAAGTACTGAATTAACTTTCTTTATATATTTTGCTTCTTTTGATATTTTTGAGCTATAGTTATCTTCTTTAATATGTTCTACTTTTGCATAACAATTACCAGAAATTACAAAACTTCCTGATAGTATAGTATCTCCTTTTTTCTTTGTTATTGGATCTGATTCACCTGTTATAAATGATTCATTAACTTCAACTAATCCATCTAATATAATTGAATCAACTACTATTTGATTTCCTAATTTATATTTAATAATATCGTCAAGTACTATATTATTTATTCCTATTTCTGATTCTTTAGAGTCTCTTACTACTGTTACTTTAGGTTCACACATTAATGATAATGTATCTACTTCTTTTTTTGCTCTTAACTCTTGAACTATGCTAATAATAGTGTTAGTTATAACAGTTCCTAAAAATAATAAATTTTTATAACTTCCTGTCAAAAATACAATAATGCCTAAAGATAAATTTAGCATATTAAAAAGAGTAAAAATATTACTTAATATAATGGTACTTACGCTTTTAGTAGGAATTGTTGTATCTTTATTAACATTACCATTATCTATTTGATATTTTACTTCATTTTTAGTTAAACCAATTTTTATATCTTTATTAAATCTTTTCATACATTTATTATATCACAAGTATAATAAAAAGCACATTTAGTGCTTTATTTTAGTCTTATTTTACTACTTTTTCTAAATATAATTTTTTTTCAAAACCACCACGTTTTACTTTCTTCTTTTTGGCTATTTCTATAATTGCTTCTAAGTTTGATTTTTCTAGTCTAGCTAATGATATCATTATTTCTAACATATCTGCTAGTTCTTCTATTCTATCTTCTCCGCTTGATTCTAATACTTCTTGATATTCTTCATAAAGTTTATCTTCTAATGCTTTTTTATACTCTTCATCACTTAATATTCTAGTTATTGCTTCTCCATCATTATTTTCTTTTATTATTTCAGGTATATTATCTCTTACTAATTTATTATATACTTTTTCCATTATTTCTACCCTTCACAAAATTAATTAATTCTTTATTTATATATATTTTTATTTTTCCTTTAACTTCTATATTAAACTTTTTTGATTCTAGTTCTTCTCCATCTATATTACTATTTATTTCTTTATTAGATATTATCGTTAACTTATTTGTTTGAAATTTATGAACTTTCTTATATTTTTCATGTTTACCTTTTTTCATTGATAATATCATTTTCATTATATTAAATTTATTATCATCTTCAACTGCATAAACATCTATTAAACCATTATTTAATTTAAACTTTGGTGATATATTGTATCCACTTCCATAATATCCTCCATTACATACAGCTACTGTTGCGAAATCTCCTTCTATTTCTTCATTATTAATTTTTAATATGAAATGTCTAGGTTCATATTTTAAAAATGAATTTATAACACTAACATTATATCTTTGACTTTTTGGTATTATTTTTGATTTAATTAATCCTTTATTATTTGCTACATCTGCATCTATTCCAAAACATGCAACGTTTATAAAGTATCTATCATTTATTTTGATTACATCACATTCTTCTATTTCATTTTTCATTTCTTTTGAAACACTTCTATAAAAATCATTTCCTGTTCCACATGGTATAAATCCTAAAGTATTATTAGTGCCTACTAAAGCATTTAAAACTCTATTTATCATACCATCTCCACCTACTGCTACTATAGTATAACCACACTTTTTATATTTTTTTACTATGTCTTCAGTAGAGTTATCTTCATTATTTATTTCTACTTCAAATTCCATATTATTTTTAACACAAAAATCTTTTATTCTATGTATTACTTCATTTATTTCATCTTTTAAAGTAAAGCTATTTATAACAAATATATATTTCATACTACCACCAATTTTATTTTATCAAAATTGTTTATTATTATCTAGATTGACTTATTAAATTATTAATGATAATATAATCTCAATTTGGAGGAAATATGAAAAAAAACACTGCTAAGAGTATAAGTATCTTAACTCTTATTGTAGCTATTTTGTTTACAGGCTGTAGTAAAAATTCTAAGAAGGAGGAAGTTCATTCTAACGTTTCACCTAGTGTATCTTATAGTGATACTCTCCTTGATAATCCTATTGATACAACTGTTGAAGAACTATTTGATATTGCTGAAGTGGATGATCAAAAAGATGTAGAAATAGATTCACAAATTGAAGGACCATGTGTAGTTATTCAAGATACTAAATTAGAACATTGTGAAAATGAAAATTATGATAATCAAGTAGCTTTTTGTAATGATCTTATGGCTATAATAAACTGTGAAAATAAGGACTTCGAATTTTTTAAAAGCGATGATGAAGCCTATCAATTCTTTAATGAACATTTAATTGAATCATATTATTTATATTATTTAAATAAAAAAGTTGATATACCTGATATAGTAAGAGAATTAAATAATTTATATGTATTATCTCAAGTACCTTCATGTGTACCTGAAAATTATTGGAATTTTATGTTTGCTAATTTAACTAAGACTATGCAAGGATACTCACTATATGAGGAATATATAGATTTATCAACATTTATACATGAAAATTCTTTAAATAAAGATTCAAAACTAACATTAAAAAATTAAGATTGAAATTTATATGCTTTCAATCTTTTCATTTAGAATGGAATACAAATAGGTATTAACTTTTTTATTAGTTATATTCTCTATATAGTTTTTATATCCATATAGTTGGCTCTTATAATTATCATCAGTTATACTTTTTAGTTTAAAATCAATTATATCTATATGTTCATCATATTCTAACATTAAATCTATAATTCCATGATAATTAATATTATCTTTCTCATAGTAGAATTCATATTCATGATATATATTTGAATCTTTTATATTTTTAAGTAAATCGTTATTTAAAAACTTTTCTATTTTATCTTTTATAAAAGTATCTTTTATTAAACTTAGATTTGGATTTTTATAATCTATTAATTCTAAGTATTCATGTATTCTTGTACCATATTTCATCATTTTTATTTCATCTTTTGTACTTAACATATTTTTTTCTTTTGAAAAGTGTTTTTCTTCTGTTATATCATTTTTAATATTAATTTCTTCAACCTTTATATCATCTTTAATATTTGTATTATCTTTGATGTTAATAGTTTTATTATATTGATAATCTTTGGTAAGACCTAATTTTGTTATGTCAATGGTTTTAAAATATTTATCTAAGTAGTCTTTAACTCCATACATAAAGTCTGATAATTTTGAAAAAGATAATCTTCTTATTTCTTCGATAACACCATTTTCATTCTTTTCTAACTTTTTAGTTTCTTTTTCTGGAAGTACTATTACCATTTTTTCACGAGCTCTAGTAAGTGCTACATAGAATAATCTTATTTTTTCACTTATTTCTTCTTTTATGAAATCTTTTTTATAAAGTTCTTTTATTACTGAAGTAGTTATATCCTCCATATTAGAAGGAACTATTAATCCATAATTTTTATCACATATAAATTTATCTTTAAGTTCGCTAGTATTAAACTCATGATCTAAGTCAGCATAATAACATACTGGATATTCTAAACCTTTTGATTTATGTATTGTTAATATTTTAACAGAATCACTATTACTACTGAAAGTTGTATACTTTATATCTTCATTATTCTCAATTATATCATTTAAGTAATCTCTAAAGTCTATAATTGATAATCCTAAATTACTAAGTGATGAAGATAATTTAGATATTGTTTCAAGTCTTACATTAGTATTTTCATAATCACCTATTTTATATAATTTGTTATAGAAATCAGTTATATCTAAAATATCATTAAATATTTCATTACTTGTCTTAATATTTATATTTTTTATACTACTAAAATCTTTATAAATTGTTGTTTCTTTATAATTTTTACTATTTATAATATCAAATATATTTTCATCAGTATATTCATATAAGAAACTTCTTGCGATACTTACAAAGTCGTATTTAAAATCTTCATTTAGATTATTATCATTTATGTGAATAATTAAATCTACTATATTTTTAATTAGATAAATATCAGTACTTGCGTTTAATTTACCATCTTTTAATATAGTAAGTGGTATATCTAAGTATTCAAATATTTTTTTAAATGAATCAAAGTATTTACTTCTATCTAGTATTATTACAAAATCATTATAAGTAGCATCTCTTAGCTTACTTGTTTCTTTATCAAATACTTTTAGTTTATTTTTCATTTTATCTTTTATGTCTTTTGCAATCATAAATATTTCTACTTCTGAGTTATCAAATCCTGTTTCTTTTTTATTATTCATGTATTCTAATACTTCAAAATCATAATTAAAATCATTAATTTTTTCGCTATCATAAGCGGTATTTCCATAAACCATTTCATGAGTTTCTCTATATTCAGCTGAACCTAAACTTGAATCCATAATAAGATCAAATACTTTATTTATATTATCTAGTACTTCATATCTTGATCTAAAATTCTTTATTAAGTCTATTTTATAACCTCCAATATTTTTAGAATAATTACTATATTTTTCTTTAAATATATTTGGATTTGATCCTCTAAATCTATAAATAGATTGTTTAATATCACCAACCATATACACATTATTATTAGCTATCATACTTATAAATATATCTTGTACATCATTAGTATCTTGATATTCATCTATCATTATTTCTTTGAACGAATATTTAAGTTCATTTCTAACACTTTCATTTTCTTTTAATATTTTAATTGATAATCTAGATATATCACTAAATGTATATATATTATTTTCTTTTTTATATTTTTCTACTTCATTTAAATAGCTTTTTACTATTTCTAATATTGTAATAACTGTTTCTTTTGATGATAAAATATCATTTTTTATATCTTCAAGCGTACCATAATTTCCATATGATATTAGGTCATCAATTAATTTTTTTAAATTAGCTTTTGCTTCTTTAGCTTCTTCTTCACTGCCACGAGGAGCACTTGGAAGTTTAATACTTTCATATAAATGTAATTCGTCAATATTTGCATTTAAAATTCCTAAACAACTATTTTGTAAACTCATACAATAATCATAATCAAAGTACATATTCATGTTATCTAACTCTAACATTATCGCTTTTTTCTTGTCATTTATAAACTCTTTATACTTTGTTAACAAGTTGTTAACATTTTCTTCTTCATAGAAATTGTTGATAACATTATCTATAAATTCATCTCTATCTATATAGTCACTTATTTTATTACATAATGATAATATATTACTTTTTAAAGATTTATCATTTTTAATACAATATTTCTTAATTAAATTTATAAATTTTTCATTCTTTTCTTTATAAAATTTTTCGAATATATTATCTAATATTTTCTTTTGTTCTAATTTTACAATTGATTCATCAGTTATTGCGATACTAGAAGATATATTTAATAGATAATGATATTTTTTTACTACTGAAAGTGCAAATGAGTCGAATGTTGTTATGTATGCACTTGATAAGAGAGTTAATTCATCTTTAAATTCTGGTATTTTTCCTATTTTCTTTCTAATTCTATCTTTCATTTCATCTGCTGCTGCTCTTGTAAATGTTAATATTAATAATTCATTTACATGAATACCATTTTGTATTTTGTTAATAACTCTTTCTGAAAGCACTGCTGTTTTACCACTACCTGCTCCGGCACTTACTATTATATTTGATCCAGATTTAATTATTGCTTCTTCTTGTTCTTTTGTCCATTTTGGCATTATTCTACCTCCTCAAATATATTTTTTATTTCTTTAAGTGTTATTGTATCTTTAGGTTTCATAAAACATATATCTTTGTATTTACAGTACTTACATCCAATTACTTCATTATTCATTTCTTTAGGGTTTATATCGAACTTAGAATCCAATATATTTATTGATGCTTCTTTTATTTTAGATTCTACTATTTTATTTAAAATATCTATCTCTTCATCATTAATAATTTTTGAATATGCATAGAAGCCTTTACTACTAGTTCTAAGACTTTTAATAATTTTAGAATCATTGAATGATGAATCTACTTTATCTATAATATCTAAATCGCTATTTGTATACCCTTGTAATTTTAAACTATCTAATTTCTTTTCTTTATCAGTAATATTATTTAATATCTTTTGTAGGTAAAATCCACCTATTTTAACATCTTTAATTTCATTTTTAATTAAATATATATATATAGGTAACTGCATTTCTAAACCATAAATAGAATTATTTATATTTAAATTTGGATTACCAGTTTTATAATCTACTATGGCCACTATTGTTTGACCATTAAATTCATTATATAAAATCTTATCAATAAATCCTTTAAATTTAATATGTAAATTTTTGTCAACATCAATAATTATTTCTTTTTCATACATGGATTTATTTAATTGTGTGTAAGATAATTGATTTTTAATTGTTTCTATTACTAAAATAAGTTCATCCTTTAATATACTTAAAAAGAACTTTTCTGATTCACTAAATTCATAATTAGATTTCTCTATTTCACTTTCATATGTCCTTATAATATCAATATTGCTTTCAAAACACATTGATAATATCTTATGAAATATTGTTCCAACTGTCGCTTCGAATGTATCTTCATATTTATTTACTTTTAATATATAATCTAAATAATATCTAAATGAACACATATAATAATCATTCATACTTGTATATGATAATGTTAAACCATTTTTAAAATATTCTTTTATTTTATATTTATCTATTTGTTTATATTTATTATCAAAACTTGAGTATTTCATATCTTTATAATGTGAACTTAATTTTAATAAATCTTTTGTAATTGTTCCAAATTTTGAATTTTCATCTTTTTCACTTACTAATCTTAATTTATTATAATTATTTGATTCGTTATAACTAATATTTAACTCTCTTTCATTAAAAAGTTCTTTTTCATAAGATGATGATATATATATTTCACTACTAAGGTTATGATTAGGATATGTCACTATTAAATGTTTAATATTTTTAATAGAATCTTTTATTTCGTTCATCGCGTTATCATTTAATTCAAATGAAGTGCTAATTCCCAGTTTCTCTTTTTCATAATCACTTAAATAATCTTCATCTTTATAGTTAACTGGAATTGATCCTTCATTATATCCAATTAAAAATATATAATCATCGTCATTAACCAATTCTTTTTTAAATTCTATTATTTCTACTGCATTCTTTAATTTTTCTCTAGGTGTTTTAATATTATCTATATCATTAAATACCATGTCTTTTACCAATTCAAAGTCATTACACCATAAATATGAATTAACTATGTTAATTATGCTTTTGAATATATCATTTTCTTCTTTAGTATTTATATATTCTTTTAGTTTCTCTATTGTTATATTTATATCATTATTATATAATTCTTTAAATTTAATTACCAATGATGTTGATTTAATAGTTTCATATGATGGTAAGTTAATTGGTATATTAAATAGTTTAAATGTTTTTCTAATTATAAATTCATATTCACTTTTTACATTAACTAGTTTTATATTATTAATATTTACTCCACTTTTTATTAATTTAGTTATACTTGAACATACAAATGCTATCTCTTCTTCAGGGTTATTTGCTTTATATAATTCTTTTATACTTTCATTATCTGAATCATTATAATTAGTTATATTTGAGTACTTTTCTAATTCTTTAAATATATTTTTGTAAAATTTATCAACATACTTTAAATTATATAAAACTATATCTTTACCTTTTAAGAATTCTTTAAATAGCTCATTATATGTTAATAAGTTGTTAGCATCTAATTCTTTTTTTATATCTTTTAAAAAGTTTATCTTTTTAGTATTAATATCACTAATAAAGTAAGTATTTTCTATATATATTTTAGCTATTTCAGGTATACAATTATATTTATTACTTACAAAGTATATTGCTTTATTATCATAATCAAAATAATATTTGCGTTTAAGTTCATTCAGAGTAATAACTTTAACATTAATTAATTTATTTATTTTTTTAATAAAACTCTTTTTAGCATAATCATTAAGTATTACTATTTTATTATTAAATTCTTCCATATTTACCTCTTTATAATTATACCATATTATTTTTGTGTAAAAATAAAAACTTAGGTGTTTATTCTAAGTTTTATCATATCTTTATATTAGTAATTTCTTGGTTTAAGTGCTCTAGTAATTCCTGCTTCTCTTTCTAGTAATGCTAGTTCTCTTTCTTTTAATTCATTTTGTTTTTCAATAGCTTCTGCTAAACGTTCTAAAGTTTTAGCATTCTTATTGAATTCTTTAATAGCATACTTTAATCCCTCAGTATCTCTTAATGCATTTTTTAAAGCTAACATACAGTCTGTTTCATATGACATATTAATTCCCCCTTAAGTGACAAGTATTATACATTAACTTTTTAGTTATGTCAAATTTATCTCTTATATGTTATAATTGTTTTGAAGGTATGGTGATGAAATGATTCTTAAAAAAATGATTGGACCTTTAAAAATAGTTGTACTATTACTTATGGTAATACTTGGAGTTTTGGCTGCTTATAATATATATTCATTTGGATATAGATTATTACTTGGTACCAAGTATGCTTATTTAGGCGGCTATGCTACTCATCAAGTTAATGAGGATAATATGGCACCTGAATATAAGAAAGGTGATTTGGTTATTCTTAAAAAAAATGATATTTATAAAATAGATGATACAATACTATATAGTTATCATGGCTCATATAGACTTGCAAAAGTTGTTGATTACTCTAATGGTATATATACTATTACTGATAATTTAAATAGTATTGAAGATGGGTATACAGTTAACGATAAAATGATTATTGGATATACCGTTGAATCTTATAAAAACTATGGCTTGATATATTCAATTATTACTAGTCCACTTAGTATTGTGTTCTTTATGTTAGCAATAGGTGGTTATTTCTTTTTAACGTTAGGAGATAGAGCATAATGGCATTAAAAGAAGTAAAAGAATATTTGAAAAAATATAATGCAGAAAATAGAATTGTAGTTTTAAATGAAAGTAGTGCGACTGTTACTATGGCTGCTCATGCATTACATACTACTGAAGAGAGAATTGCTAAAACATTATCATTTAAGATTAATGATAATGTTATACTTATAGTTCTTGCTGGAGATGCTAAAATTAACAATTCTAAATTCAAACATTTCTTTCATGAAAAAGCACATATGCTTCCTTTTGATGAAGTAGAAAGTCTTACTGGTCATCCTGTAGGTGGAGTATGTCCTTTTGCAGTTAAACCTGGTGTTAAAATCTATCTAGATGAATCACTTAAAAGATTTGAAACAGTCTTTCCTGCTTGCGGAAGTTCCTCTTCTGCGATTGAAGTAACAATAAAAGAGTTAGAGGAATTCTCTAACTCTACTAATTGGATTGATGTATCAACTATTTAATATTCTTTATAGGATATTTATTAGTTATTACATGTACTTCTTTTTTACATTCAAGAAGTACTTTTTTATTATCATAATTTTTTAATGCTTTAATGATTATATCTGCAATTTTTATAAAGTCTTTATCATTAAGTCCTCTTGTAGTCATAGCTGCACTTCCGACTCTTAATCCACTTGTTATGTTTGGTTTTTCTGTATCAAATGGTATTGAATTTTTATTAACAGTTATATTTATTTTATCAAGTGTTTCTTCTGCAATTTTACCAGAAATTCCAAAGCTAGATTTAACATCTATTAACATTAAGTGATTATCTGTTGCATTTGAAACTACTTTTACACCATTCTTTTTAAATTCTTCTGCCATTGCATTAGCATTTTTAATAATATTTTTTGCATAATCTATAAATTCAGGTTGTAAGGCTTCGTAGAAACATTGTGCTTTTGCAGCAATAACATGCATAAGTGGGCCACCTTGAATGCCTGGAAATACTACTTTATTAATTTTTTTAATTATCTCTTCATTATTAGTTAGTATTAATCCACCTCTTGGTCCTCTTAGAGTTTTATGTGTAGTTGACGTAACTACATCAGCATATGGTACTGGATTCATATGCAATCCTGCTGCTACTAATCCTGCAATATGCGCCATATCTACCATCAAATATGCTCCACATTTATCAGCTATTTCTCTAAATTTTTTGAAATCTATGCTTCTACTATATGCACTACATCCTGCGATAATCATTTTTGGTTTTTCTTTTATAGCTAACTCTTCAATTTTATCATAATCTAGTGTTTCATTTTCTCTATCTAGTTCATATGAAACTATTTCATAATCTATGCCACTAAAACTTACTTTGCTTCCATGAGTTAAGTGTCCTCCTTGAGCTAGTGACATTCCAAGTACTTTATCACCATGATTTAATAGTGCTCTATATACTGCCATATTTGCAGAACTTCCACTATGTGGTTGTACATTTGCATAAGTACTTCCAAATAATTTGCATGCATATTCAATAGCTTTGTTTTCAAAAATATCAATATACTCGCATCCTCCATAATATCTTTTTCCTGGATAACCTTCAGCATATTTATTAGTTAAAATACTACCTTGTAATTCGAGTATTGCTTTAGATACATAGTTCTCACTAGCAATTAATTCTATGTTGTTTTGTTGTCTTTTCTTTTCTAAATTTAATGCTTTTTTTAATTCTATATCCATATTACCTTCACCTCATTATAATTATAACAAATATTAAAAGATATATCTTCTCTAAATATAGCTTTTTTACATTATTCTACTGATTTTAATGATTCAACCATCTTAATATGCTTTAAACTAAAGTATGTTGCGATGTCAACCAATACTGTAAATATTAATGTTATTCCTAAAGAATAAATATAGCTATAAATAGATATTTTAGGACTAAACATTGTGATATCCAATTCACATGTTTTAATTATATAAATCGTTAATATATACCCAATTAAACATCCTAAAATCATACCTATAAACGTTAATAGTTTGTTTTCTCTTGATACATAGTTATATACTTCATTATCATAGAATCCTAATACTTTTATTGAAGCAAGTTCTCTTTTTCTTTCACTTATATTTATACTTGATAAATTATAAAGTACTACAAATGCTAATAATCCTGCTGAAACTATTAATATTCCTGATACTTGTTCAAAGTTTTCCATCGCATCATCAAATATTGTTCTACTAAGTGAATTATAAGTAAGTTTTGATACTGAATCATACTCTTTTAACTTATTAGATAATTCTTTTCTTGTTTCATCAGTTAAGTTATCAACTTTTACTAACATTGTATTATATGAATCACTATTATATATATCTTTACTCATATAAATATAATGCATGATATAATTTTCTGTACTTCCACCTACTTTGGTAGTATATTCTTTTTCATCTAATTTTATTTTTAAAGTATCATTTTCTTTTAATTTAAGTAGTTTATATAGTTTTTCTGATATATATATTTTATCTTTGAGATCATATTGTTTTTTTGTTTTTCTATCCTGTATTTTTATGAAATTATTATAATTATCAAATGGAACTATTATTTGAACTGTTTGATTTGTATCTTTATTTAAAATATCTATAGCTTCTTTATTTACTTTTAATGTATCTGTAAATTCTTTTAATTTTGATATTTCTTCATAATCTTTATCTAATGTTTTACTATCTTTATTAAATGTTATTTCTAAATCATAATTAAATATATCTTCATATTGTTTTGGTACCATATCAGTTATACAATCTTGTATTCCAAATCCTGTTATTATAAGCCCTGTACATCCAGCTATACCCAGAATTGTCATTAAGAATCTTTTTTTGTATCTAAACACATTTCTCACTGTTACTTTTCTTGAAAATGACAAGTGTCTCCATATAACTGGTATTTTCTCAAGGAATACTCTTTTTCCTGCTGTTGGACTTTTCGGTCTTAATAGTTCTGCTGGTACTTCTTTCAATGATTTTTTTACTGCCAAATATGTTGATAATATAATACAACCTACTGCTATTAAAGATCCTAGTAATGCACTTGTTAAATCAAAGTTATTAACAAAATCTCCAAGAGTATACATTATACTATACATTCCATATATTATTCTTGGTATTGTTTTTGATCCAATAATAACTCCTAATAGTGAACCAATTGTTGTTGCTAGTAGTGCATAAATTATATATTTAAATAATATTTGATTATCATTATAGCCAAGAGATTTTAATGTTCCAAGTTCTCCTCTTTCTTCTTCCACCATTCTTGTCATAGTAGTTAAACTTACAAGTACAGCTACTATATAAAATAATAATGGAAATACTTTAGCTAATTTATTAATTCTTTCGCTATCTTGTGAAAAACTATAATATCCAACATTAGATTCTAAATCTAAAATATACCATTCAGGTTTATCCAATTCATCTATTTCTTTTCTAGCATCTTCTATTTTTTGATAAGCATCAGCAAATTCTTTATCAGCTTTCTTTCTACTATCTTCTAGTTCTTTTCTTGCTTTTTCTATTTGTTTTTTACCATTATTTATTTTACTTCTTGCATTAGATATTTCTTTATATGTACTTTTTTCTTGTTTTAATAAAGTGTTATATCCATCGTTTAATTTCTTTAAGTTTGATTCTAAAACCGATAATTGAACTTTAAGATCAGTTGTATCTCCACCAATACTTTCTAAATAAGAAATATTTCTTTTTAAAGTAGTTATACCATCATTAACTTTTTTCTTATTGACTTCTATTTCTTGTTTTTTAGTTTTAAATGTTTCTTTAGCTTTTTTTTCATTATTATTAAGTTTTGTTAAATTATTGTTAAGGTTCTTTTCATTTTTATTTATTTTTATTTCAGCATCATCTAGCTTTTTATATGTATCCTTTTTCTCTTTGTTATATTTATCTATATTATCATTTAATTCTTTTAATGCATCTTTCTTTTCATTGTTGAATCTTGTTTCTATAAAATCGGTTGTTATATCTTCTAGTTTGTCTTTTTCAGTGTTAATAAGTTGTTCATATTTTTTTGAGTAAGTACTCATATCATTATTTAATTTTATATAACTTTCTGTATAGTATTCACTATCAAAATTAGTGTTCAATGAATACATATAGAAATTTACTTGGCCATTTAGTAGTTTAGTACTTCCTCTTTCTCTTGAAATATATAGTGGGCTTTTGACGAAACCAACAATTTTTAATGTTTTTTCTTTAAGTGTATCACTTTCTATAGTTATGGTATCACCTATTTTATAATTACTTAAATTTTTATTTTTTTCTATAACGCACTCACTATTTGTTTGTGGTAATCTTCCTTCTATCATGATTAATTTATTCATCTTAGCACTTGGATCATAAGAATGTACTTTTACTACATAATCATCATCAGTTCTAATTAATGCATCTATGCTATAAGAAGGTTCTACGTCATAACCTTTTTCTTTTAAGATATTTATTTCATCTTTTGTAATTCCCCAAGTTGATATAAGATTAATATCATAAGCATTTTGTTTTTTGAAGTACGCGTCTACACTTTCTTCCATATTAGGTGAAGTTTGTCTTATTCCTGTAAAGAAACCTACTCCTAAAAGTACTATAGCAAGAATTGATAAAAATCTTTTGAATGTTTTTTTGATACTTAGGAAACTTTGTTTAGTAAGTGTTTTCACTACCATTCAATCCTTTCTATATCAACTGGCTTTTTATTTATTTTTATTTCTTCTACTTTTCCACTTTTAAATTTAATTACTTTATCTGCCATTGGAGCTATTGCTGTATTATGTGTAATTATAATTACTGTCATTTTTCTTTTTCTACATGTATCTTGTAATAATTTTAATATTTGTTTTCCTGTTACATAGTCTAATGCTCCTGTTGGTTCATCACATAATAGTACATTTGGATTTTTAGCTAGTGCTCTTGCTATAGAGACCCTTTGTTGTTCTCCACCAGACAGTTGTGCTGGAAAATTATCTAATCTATCTTTTAAACCAACATTTATTAATGTTTCTTTTGGAGGTAATGAATTTTTACATATTTCAGTTGCTAATTCTACATTTTCTAATGCAGTAAGATTTTGGATAAGATTATAAAATTGAAATACAAATCCTATATTATTCCTTCTATATTTTATTAATTCTTTTTTGTTATATTTTGTTATTTCTTTTCTAGCTACTATTATTTTACCACTAGTTGCCTTATCCATTCCACCTAGAATATTTAATGCTGTTGTTTTTCCTGCTCCTGAGTGACCAAGTATACAAACAAGTTCTCCTTGTTCTATTTCAAAACTAACATTGTCTAATGCTTTAACTTCTATATCTCCAGATTTATATATTTTACTTACATTTTTAAATTCTATATATGCCATAAATATCACCTAACTTTATATTATCATTTTTCACACAAATAAAAAAGTAGTAATAATACTACTTAGTTTAGTTTATTGGTTTTGATTCATATCAATAGTTTGTGGTCTATCGATTTGAATTTCTTGATGTATTGGTTCTTCTACAACAATTGGTTCTTCTGGTGCAGTCTCAGGTGTAATAAATGTTGGTTGTTTTTCTGGTATCACAACTTTTGGCTCTTCTGTTACTTCTGGGATAATATGTGCTTGAGGTTCTGTATTATTGTTTCCAATTGGTCCATTTGCTATCATATCATTTGTTTCTTGTTGTTGAGTTTGTGCTGTAGTAGATTCTTGCGTTTGAATTGGTTGTGCAATAGTAGTTGTTTCTACCGCTTGTTCATTTACTACAGAAGTTTGTGCTGTTTCCACTTGCATTTCTGGAGTAACATTTCCATTTACTATCGCTGGATTTGGTACAGCTTGAGCGATTGATGGATCATAGTCAGCATGAATTGGTTCATTTTGAGCAGGTACTACTTCTTTTCCTTTTTTACCTTTTTTAATAAGTGAAATAATTATAATAATTACAATTATTACTGCTGCTGCAATTCCACCATATAGAATATAATAATTTGTCATATTTTTAAGTTCGAATGAGAATTCAATATTGCTTATTTGACTTTGCATAAGTGACCAAGTTAATGTTTTCCCATCATTTGATACATTTGTTGCATTATTTGTTAAAGCTTTTTCTGGTAAATTTACTACATAATTGAATTCCATTTCACCAGCTAATCCCATAATATCTGAGTCAAAGCCACTATCACCAGGCTTAGTTGTGTCTGGAGTTGTTGGTGTTGTTGGAGTTGTTGTTCCATCATCAGGAGTAGTTGTATCATCTCCTGTACTTGGAGTTGTTGCTTCTTCACCAGTACTTGGTGTAGTTGTTGTTAAATCATCAGTTACAGCAAGTTTTTTATCGTTTTCTGTTAATGCTTGACTAGTTGATGTATCCCCACTATCACCTGGACCTACATTACTATCATATTTAAAGTTAGCAGTATATTTGTTTTTTAAGAAACCTTTTTCAACTTTAAATAAAACGCTATCATCAAAATCTTCTTTAAAGTAATCACTTATTGTTACTTCTTTTCCATTTTCATTTGATATTTTGTCAATATTATCATATTTTTTTGATACGGCAATTCCTGTATAATTATTTTCCTTTTTTTCTGATACTTTTACTCCTCTTTCTTCTAAAGCTTTTTTATTTTCTTCACTAAAGAAAGTTGTACTATCAGATGTTTCTAATAATTTGTCTGATATTAGATATGATCCTTCAAATATCATACTTTTATCATTATTAATTGTCATAGTATTTTTGTATTTAACGCATCCTGTCATTGTAGTTAAAATTAATAATACACCTATGACTTTTTTTAAATTTTTCATACAATCACATATCCTTTTCAACTATTTTCTTAATTAGATTATATCACAACTATAATTATTTTAAATATTTTTTTATAAAAAAATAACATTTATGTGTAAAATTACATAAATGTTTTTAATTTTTCTATTTCTTCTTCTTGAAATTTTAAAAATTTATTTGAAAGTTTTAATATCTTTTTATCTACTATTTTTTTATAGCTTTCTATTTTTGTTTCCATCTCTACTATTCCCATTGTTAGTCCTTCAATTACCATAGATGCAATTGCTGGATCACTGTTATCTTTCATTGTTTCCATCGCAATACCCATTTTGCTACTAATTTTACTCATCAAATTAGTTTTCTTATGTTCTAATTTGTTTTTCTTTAATAATTTTTCTGACTCTTTTAAAAAATTATTGTATTCTTTTAACTCATCTTCAATTAAACCTTTTATTTTATTATCTTTTTTTCTAAGTATATCACTTAAATTATTAAGTGTATGTACACCCATTTCTGCATTTTCATATACAAAATTTAATAATTCCATGTTTTCATTCATATTTATTCACCACTATTATTATTAACAGTATTTTTTTGTTTATACATTGTTGATAAAAATATTTTAAAATGTTAACATAAATTTAAGAGGTATATATGATTAAAGAAAATGAACAAGGTATTTTAATAGTTGTATCGGGTCCATCAGGTTGTGGAAAAAGTACATTAGATCAAAAACTAGTTGAAAGAAGAAATGATACTGTTATATCTATAAGTGATACTACTAGGAGTCCTAGAGGGGATGAAGTCGATGGAGTAGATTATAACTTTATTAGTACTGAGGAATTTGAACAAAAAATTAAAGATAATAAATATTTAGAATATGCTATAGTTCACTCTAATAAGTACTATGGTACTCCAAATGAACATATAGATGAAATGCTTAGTAAGGGTAAAAATATCATACTTGAAATTGATATTGAAGGAGCACGTAAAATAAATGAAAAAAGACCTGATGCAGTTTTTATATTTATTATGCCACCATCAATGGAAATATTAAAGAAAAGACTTATTGGAAGAAAGACTGAAACTAAAGAACAAATAGTTGAAAGATTTAAAACTGCATATAAAGAAATAAATGAGGTTTCTAAATATAATTATGTAATAGTAAATGATGATATAGAAGAATCTGTACTTAAAATGAATAGTATTATTGAATGTGAAAAGTGTAGAGTTGATAGAATTGAAGAAGTATATCTAGGTAATCAAGAAGAAATGATACACGAATTATTAGTAGATTTCGATAAAGAGAATTATAAGGAAAAAAAAGAGTCATAATGTATTTTATGACTTTTTTGATTCATGATGAAATTTTATAATAAATTATAAATAATTGAATATACTTTAGTATAAAATAATTATAGTACTTTAAATAAAAAAATTAATGTGCTAAACTACTTATATGGTGAATATGAAAAAGAAAATGTTAATAATTTGTTTATTATTTTTGATATTGATTGGTTGTTCAAAGGATAATGATGAGTATATAGATAATTCTAATACGAAAGTTGTTTTAAGTGATAACCTTTCTTTTGAATATGCTTCTAAAGTTAGGCTATACGATATAGTTAATATAGTAGATGGTAAAATAACTAGTGATAATATATTATTAGATACTTATAATCTTGGTAAAAACAAAGTCATAGTTAATTACAAAACATATAATAATCGTGATAAATATCAAATTATTGAATATGATGTTGTTGATACCACTAAACCTTTAGTATTAATAAGTAGTTCTTATTCTACTACTAAAGGAACTAATGTTAATCTTGTTAATAAAGCATTATGTGCTGATAACTATGATAAAAGACCTAATTGTCATATTGAAGGAAGTTACGATGTTAATAAAGTTGGTACTTATAATTTGAAGTACATAGCAACTGATTCATCAAATAATACAACTAGAAAAAGTTTTAAGTTTATTGTTAAAGAAAAAACAAAGAAAACAAATAATACAAGTAATGCCTCTACTAAAAAGAATTCAGTTAGTATTAAAGATGCAATAAAAAAATATAAAAATGAAAATACAATGATTGGTGTTGATGTTTCAACATGGCAAGATACAATTGATTGGGAAAAGGCTAAAAAAGCTGGTGTTGAATTTGCAATGATAAGAATTGGTTTTGGCCATAATAGTAAAAATAAAATAGTAATGGATAACCAATACAAAAAAAATATTGTAAATGCTAAAAAAGCAGGTATTCCAGTAGGTGTTTATTTCTTTAGTTATGCTAAAAGTGTTGAAGAAGCTAAGGAACAAGCAAAATATGTAGTTGATGTTTTAGATGGTGAGACACTTGAATTACCAATAGCATTCGACTGGGAAAATTGGAGCAAATTTAATTCTTATAATATTAGTCTTACTGATATTAATTTAATAGCTGATGCATTTATAAATGAAGTTACTAAACATGGATATCAAGGAACTCTTTATAGTAGTAAGTACTACTTAGATAATATTTGGAATGTAGGAACTAAAGATACATGGTTAGCACACTATACTTCTGGTAAATCTAGTTATTCTAAGCCTTACAGTATGTGGCAATTTTCTAGTCGAGGAAAAGTTGATGGTATAGATGCTTTAGTTGATTTAAATGTTTTATATAAATAAAAAGAGTATTTCTACTCTTTTTCTATTGCATCCATTATATAAGGAGCTATTTGTATTTTTCTTGAAACTACATCTTTAAGTGGTACTCCCTCATATACTTCTTTTAAATCGAATGCATTTTTTATTATTTTTTCTGAATCCTTATTATATAAACAATAAGAAGTATTTTCAAATATATCTGTGACAAACAATGTAACAACTCTTATACCTTCATTTTTAGAAACTTCATTTAAATAATTAACTAAACTATTTATTTTTTTATTCATAGATTCAAAATCTGCTGTTAAAATTTGACCAATTCCTATCATAGAATCATTTATCTTATATGTTTTAAAATCTTTATGTAGTATATCTTCATTAGTTAAACCTTTGATAGTCATTCCTTGTTTTAATAATTCAACACCATATTTTTTATATTTGATTTTAGCTATTTTTGATAGACTTATTAATGCATCTGTATCTCTTATAGTTGTAGTTGGTGATGTTAAAAGCAATGTATCTGATATAATTGCTGATGCCATAAGTCCTGCGATTTCTTTTGGTATTTTTATGTTGTTTTCTTTATATAAATCATAAATAATTGTATTAACACTACCTACACCGGCATTTCTAAAGTTAATTGGTTTCTTAGTATTAATATCTCCTATATTATGGTGATCTATAACTTCTAATATTTCTGCTTCTTCTAACCCATATACACTTTGTGATGAATTATTGTGATCTACGAGTATAACTTGTTTTTTATCTACATCGTTACAATCAGTTAATGTTAATAATCCTTTGCACTCATTTTTACTATTTAGTATTGGATAGTTTGTATGTTTGAATTTTTTACTTTCTTCTAGAAAATCTGATAAATAATCTAGTTCATTAAAAGTAACTGATTCTTCTTTTCTCATTATATCCTTAATATAATTAGAGAAAGATATAAGTTTTCCTACTTCATATGAAGATAGTGGGGTGCTTATAATATTCACTTTATTCTTTTTAGCTTTTGCTACTAATTCCGCAGATAATTCAATTCCTGCAATAACTATTATAAGTTTTACTTTGCTTTCTATAGCATAATCTAGTATTGCGGTTCTATCTCCAATTATAAGAATATAACTATTATCTAGTGTTACCCTTTCTAAGAATGTTGCTCTAGCATAAGTTGCTGCCAAAACATTACCAGATATTTCTTTATCAAATTTAAGTATTTCTTTTCCTTTTAATACATTTATTAAATTACCATAGGAAGTATTTATTTTATGAAAGTCACCAGTTATAATTTCACGAGCTACTTCTTTTAATGAAACATATCCAAAATATTTATTTTTATTTTCAACTACTGGGATACCTGTAAGAGAATATTTATTCATATAATCAAATGCATCTTTTATTGGAACATTTTTGTCAATAAAGCAACCTTTATGATATGCAACATCTTTTATTTGTAGTTTAACATCATTTAAATGATATGGTTCTTTTACATTGAAGTAATTTAAAGCATATTTTGTTTCAGAATTTAGATTACCTAATGTTGATGCGACTGTATTCATACCCATTTTATTCTTAAGGTATGATAATGCTATTGATGCACATATTGAGTCTGTATCCGGATTTTTATGTCCAAAAATATACGTTATTTTTCCATTCATTTACTTCATCCCCTTTTGTATCCGTAAATAATACCACAATTTTGATAAAAAATAAAGTTAAAATTCAATTAATTCGTAATTTCTTGTACCAACTTTTAATTTTTCTGCTTCTTCTATGGTATGAATTCCATTTCTAGATTCAATTCTTTCTATTAAATGATTCTTACCTGGATCTCTTGAATTATATACTAAATCTATACATGCTTGATCTAGTGCTACTGGGTCAGTTGATGCCAAAATTCCAATGTCTTTCATGCATGGGTCTTCTGCAACTGCACAGCAATCACAGTCAACTGACATATTTGCCATTACATTTATAAATGCAATGTTCTTTTCATAATCCAATTCTAAGAATGAATCATGGTCTGAAGTCCATATATCTTCTGGATTGCCTGCACCATGAATATTTGCTTTTCCATAGCTTGATGCAAGTCCTATTGATAAATTTTTAAGCGAACCTCCGAATCCACCCATTGGATGACCTTTAAAATGTGATAAAACTAACATAGAATCATAATTTTCTATATTTTTTCCAACATAATTTACTTTTAAATGTTTTCCTTCTTTAACAGGTAATTCTAATTCTGCATCTTTGTCTAATAAATCAACATTATAATATTTAGACCATTCATGTTCTTCTAAAAGTTTTAAGTGTTTTTCACTTGTGTTTCTTGCTCCATCATAAGCTGTATTACATTCTACAACTGTTCCTTTAACATAGTCAATTATATCTTTATAAAATAAAGGCTTTAAATAGTTTTGATTGCCTTTCTCTCCACTATGAACTTTTACTGCAACTTTTCCTTTAAGTTCTACTCCTAATTTTTTATATATTTCTAGTAACTTCTCACTACTAATTTCACGAGTAAAATAAACTTTACTTTTCATATGTCATCTCCTTTATAGTTATATGTACATTATATCATATTTACTTTTCATAATTATTTAAATTTGTTATAATGTTTACGTGAGTTTTATGAAATATGATAAGATTTTTTTAGAATATATAGATGAAGTAATTAATAATAAAGAATTTTTGAAGAGAAAAAAATTTATGCATCATGTAAATGAAAGTGTTTATGATCATTCAATGAAAGTAGCATATGAATCCTATAAATTTGCAAAGAAGCATCATTTAAATGTTAAAAATATATGTATTGGTGCTATTCTTCATGATTTTTATTTTAAACCATGGCAAGAAGATCATACTAAAAAGAAATTTAGAGAATTACATGGATTTGTCCATGCTAGACAAGCTTTATATAATGCTAGAAAGTATTTTCCACATTTAATAAATCCCATGGTTGAAGATATAATATTAAGACATATGTTTCCACTTAATATAATACCGCCTAAATATAAAGAATCTTGGGTAGTAACTATGATGGATAAAAAATGCTCCTTGAATGTTCTTAAACATCCAAGTGAATATCCTAAATATTTAGGAATCAAGAAAAGGAGAACTAATAAATGTTTGATTTAAAAGTATTATTTTTATTATTTATTGTTTATTCAATAACTGGATGGATTATTGAAGTAATTGCTACTTATCCAGACACAAAATGTTTTGTTAATAGAGGATTCCTTATTGGTCCTTATTGTCCAATTTATGGAAACTGTGCTATTGCAATGATATTTTTATTACATAATGTTACAAATCCAATATTGTTATTTGTGTTATCAATATTAATATGTAGTGTTGGTGAATATGTAACAAGCTATACAATGGAAAAAATATTTCACGCTAGATGGTGGGATTATTCTAAAAATAAATTTAATTTAAATGGAAGAATTTGTCTAGTAAATAGTTTAGCATTTGGAGTACTTGGATTTTTACTAATTAAATTTGTAAATCCATTTGTTGTAGGGTTGATAACAAAGTTATCCCCTACTATGATAAATGTACTATTTTATACAATACTTACACTCTTCATAATTGATAATGTTATTTCTTTTAAAGTTATATTTAAAATTAAAAACATGTCTATTAAATATGTACATTTAGATAACACAAAAGAAATAACTGAAAAAGTTAAAAAGATACTAAGTGATAATATACTTGCTAAAAGAGTATTTAAGGCATTTCCAAATATTAAATTTAGATTTAATTTAAAAGAAAAAATGAAAGTTTTAAAAGATAAAGCTATTTCAATCAAAAATAACTACAAAAAATAAAAATTGTGGTTATTTTTTTATTATTTTATTGTAAAGTTTACATATATTTTTATTTATTGATAAATTATTGCTGTATAATTATTTTGGAGGCGTGTAATAATGTTTGAAAATAAGAAAATTTTTATTCTTGGTATGGCCAGAAGTGGTTATCATGCTGCTAGAGTTTTAGCAAAAAGAGGTAATACTATAGTATTAAATGATAAAAATGCTAATCAAGATAAAAATCATATTAAAGAATTAGAAGATTTAGGAGTTAAGGTTATTTTAGGTGACCATCCAGATGATATTTTAGATGAATCATTTGATTATCTTATTAAAAATCCTGGTGTTCATTTTGATCATAAGTATTTAAAGTATGCAGAAGAACATGGCATTAAAGTAATAAATGAAATTGAGATGGCTTACCATTTACTTCCAAAAGGAGTAAAATTAATAGCTATTACTGGTACTAATGGCAAAACAACTACTACATCATTAACATATGAAATAGTTAGTGCTGCTTTTCCAGGTAGAACTCATTTAGCTGGTAATATTGGTTTTCCTCTTTGTGAAGTTATTGAAAATATAAAAGAGAATGATTATTTAGTTATGGAGATTGGTGTTCCACAACTACATGATTTCTATGACTTTAATCCAGATATCGCGGTTCTTACTAATATTTATGAAGCACATTTAGATATGTTTGGCACTCGTGAGTATTATAATGAAACTAAATTAAGAATGTTCCAAAATCATACTTCTAAAAATATTGCTATTATCAACAAAGGAAATGATGATGCTTATAGAATTACTAAAGATATTAAAAGTACTAAAAAATACTTTACTAGTAAAGAAAAAATTGATGGTGCTTATTTAGAAAATGGTAAAATTTATTACTATGGTGAAGAAATTATTGATACTAAGAATATTAAATTGCAAGGAAACCACAACTATGAAAATATTATGTGTGCAATTATGATTGCAAAAGAACTTGGTATTTCTAATGAAATTATGTGTAAGGCTATCAGTGAATTTAGTGGTGTAGAACATAGAATAGAATATGTAAGAACATTTGAAGGTAAAGATTTCTACAATGATTCTAAAGCTACTAATGTTACTTCAACTCAAATAGCATTATCTGCATTCAATAAGCCAACAGTATTAATTTTAGGTGGTCTTGAAAGAACTCAAAGTTTCTTAGAATTAAAAGATTACTTAGGTAATACTAAAGCTGTTGTTTGCTATGGACAATGCAAAGAAAGATGTAAAAAAGAAATAGAATCAATGGGTATTAAATGTACTATGGTTAATAATCTAGCCGAAGCAGTGGATGCTGCTAACAAAGAGAGTGTTAGTGGAGATGTTGTTCTTCTTAGTCCAGCAGCTGCATCTTGGGATCAATATAAATGTTTTGAAGATAGAGGAGATGAATTTAAAAAACTAGTTAAAGAATTATAGGAGTTAAAATGAAAATAATATGTGAACATTGTGGTACTAGTATAGATTTAGATAAGGATAAAGTTTGTCCTAACTGTAAAGCACCATTTTCAAAAAATCAAGATTATAACGAATATAAGGAAAATATTAAAAAAGAAAGAGACATAAATATTAAAAGTAAAGAACTAGATAATGAAATTAAAGAAAAAGCTAATGATATAATGGATACTACTTTAAAGACTTTTAAAACATCATTTACTATCGGAAAGATAATGTTTATTATAGTGAGTATATTTGCTCTTGCTATTATAGTTGCAGTAATTATTCATTTTATAAATTTTGATAATGATTTTAATAATTCTAGAGATGATATTAATAATGTTAAGGAAATTAAAAATGACTCAATATATAATGAAGTAGATGAACAATATGAAAAAATAAAAGAAGAACTAAATAAAAAATACGACGAAATGGAAAATTTTAGATAAAAAAATTTGCAAAAAATGCAAATTTTTTATTTACCATTAATTATCTTTAAAATATCCTTTCCATATTTTTTAAACTTTGTATCTGAAAATCCCACAATACTTTTTAATTCTTTTTCATTCATTGGTTTTAATTTAACAATTTCATTAAGAGTTTTATCATTAAATATATAATATGGTTTATAATTTAATTCTTTTGATTTATAGTTTCTATAATTTTTTAATTTATTTTTAATAATTTCATTTAAATCAAATAGTTTTTCACTAGATACTACTTCTGTTTCATTTATTTCATCCACAACATCTTCATTAATACATAGTGATAATATTCTATCAGCACTTTCTTTTATAATATCATCAATACTTGAAAACTTAGTGGAATCATTCTCTATTTTCTTTATATACTCTACTAATTTATCAACTCTAACTACTTTTTTCTTAATATCTCTTGGTGCTTGTTTCATATCAACAACAACATTTTCATTAGATAAAACAATAACTCCATGATAAAAATTATCATATGGCTTATTTAAAATTAATTTTTCTAAGAAATCACTATGATCGTACAAATATGCTTTTATAATATCTATATTTCTATCTAATTTATCAATTGGATTATAAATACCAACTTTTTTTCCATAATAAGTTCTAAAAAAATTACCATTACTATCCACTAAGATATTACCATATGTGTTTTTACATTCTAATATATAGTAATTTCTTTTAGTAATAATCATAAAATCTATTTGAGCTTTATAATCTTTATATGCAATATTTAAATCATGTAAGATAAGCATTGGAATATTACTATTCATAAGAGCATTTATTATTTTATTTTCTCCTTTGATAGCATATTCGTATTTCTTAATATCTTTCTCTATAAATATTTTTTCTTCTTTAGTAGCTGTTTTAATTTCTTTATTTAAATCTTCTACTCTTTTTTGAAGTGTATTACCTTCTTTATACATAATTGCTTTATCTATATTGTCCATATAAACACCTCTTTACTTTATATACATTATACATTAATTAAAATAAAAAAACCATATAATGGTTTATTATTTTACTACTTGTTTTACTCTGTATTTATCTAGATATATTTCTGGATGTGTTTCTCTAAATTTTTCTTTATTTTTTTTCATTAAGAAACTTGCTTCTTCTACTGAGCCTTCTAAATCGTTTGTTGATTCTTTATATACTAGACCAAATGATGCAGTAAATTCAGTTTCTTCGATTGATTTTTTACTTTTAGATGTTTTTCTTTCAAATAAATCTCTATCTATATCTTCACATATGACAACAAATTCATCTCCACCTATTCTGTATATATCAGAAAGTCTGAAGTTATATTTAAGTGAAGTTGAAACTGTTTTTAATAACTCATCACCTTTTTGATAACCATACATGTTATTTAAAATACCTAATCCATTAGCATCAACAAATAGAATTCCTACATTTTGAAATTGCTTTTTATTTCCATGTAATAATTCATCATTTTTTCTCTTTTTAATGCTTCAACAATTGCTTTATTTTTAAACATATTACCTAGTATAACTGCTAAAGATATTTTGAAATACTTATCGTTTTGAAATTCTCTTTTCTTTCCTCTAATAATTAACCTTTTATGACTTCCACTTAAACATACCTCAAAATCTTCTTCTTCTATTTGAAAAGATTTTTCTTGTACTTTAAAATCATCTTTTCTATGAGATTCTGAATCCACTAGTATTACTGAATCTGCCTTACAGTAATCTTTTATAAATTTTAATATTGTATTAATAAATTCATCACTATAATCATCAGTTATAATTTGTGAATTTAAATATAATAGAAATTCATTATCCATAATATCCCCCCATTTGGTGGATGTATTATAATATTTTTTTTATTCTATGTCAAAATTTAGCTTAGAATATCATAAATATTCATAAGTTCTTTTGCTTTATTTATATCCTTTTTAATATTTGCCTCTTCACATCCATTTTCATAATAATATTTTGCTAAATTGTAGAATGGATGTTTTATTCTTTCTGTAATAGGTGCTTCGATTGCCTTAGAGTAATATATAAATGCTGTTTTTAAATCTTTATTTTTTCTATAATATTCTCCAACTTTATTAAGAGCCCAGCATTCATTCATATCTGCACTTATTTTATAATATTTGTATGCTTCTTCTATATTACCTTCATCTTCGTATGTTTTTCCTAAGTTATTAAAAGCATATGCATAACCATGCTCTGCAGCAATTTGGAAATATTTTCTAGCTTCATTTATATCTTTTTTGTTTTCCTTATTTATTCCCCTTAAGTAACAAAGCCCTAATGTATTGTAACCTGCGAAGCTTCCTAATTCTATTGATTTATTTAAAAATTTCCACATTACATTAAAATCAAGTTTTACTCTACCGGTTAACATTAAGTTTGCTACCATCCAACAACCTTTAGGATGATCTTTTAATGCAGCTTTATAATAATATTCATAGCACTTGTTAAAGTCAGTTTTTCCACTTATATATCCGTCAAATTCTAATGAACCTAGTTCAGCACAAGCATACATATTATCTTTTTTAGATAATTCTATAAGAGAATTAATATAACTCTCTCCATAATAAAGTTTTACTTTTAAATATTCATTTAATTCTTCTTTATTTATTTTAATGTTGATAGATTGTGTATATACTGGTTGGTTATTTTCTAGAATGCAATGATTAAGTATTTCTATGAACGATTCATATGAATTCATATTTTTTAATTTGTTTAGTTTTGTTTTTTCTATGTGTTCATCATTTGATGCAATTTTTAATAGTTCAATTATTACTTCTTTTAATTTTTTATTATTATTTATTAAATCTAAAGATTTATCATCTTTTATATATATAATGTCATCCATTATACTTAAAATTCCTAAAACAATATCTAGGTAAACTAATTTATCAGTTTCATACTTTCTTTTTAGATCAACATATGTTTTTTTATATTCCAAACCTATAGCTCTATAACCAATACAATAATTATTTATAGTAGTTGCGTTTACATTATTCACATTAAAAATAGTACAGAATAGTTCAGTCTGCATAGCATTTTTATTATTAGATACTTTCTTAATAATATTTATTAAATTTCCAAATGATAAATAATTATCATTATCATTCATTTTTATATAATTTTTCTTCATAAATAGATTATATCATCTTTTTGATATTTTATATTCCTTTTTTGTTAAAAGTTTATACTAAAGATATAATTATACTTATTCCTATTATTTAATCAATTATTAAATTTGTTTCTTGATTAACTCCTTTTGTTTTTTTTAATATGATATATTCATTGATAAATATAAAAATCTGGAAAAACCAATAAACAAATTATTATTTACTTAAAAATAAATTAAACATATAACTCTATCAAATAGTAAACTTAAACTAATAATTTTATTCTATATAATGCCATTTGAATATCACTTACTCTATTTAAGAATAAAGTTTCTAAAGAAGAAATATAGATAAATAAGTAAAGTTATTATTAATGTAAACTTAAATATATTATTTGATTCATCTTCATATTTTTTATTATTTGCTCTTATGGATTCTTTATCTCATTATCTCCTTTAATACTTAATCTATTTATTTCATCATTAATACTCATATTATATTTTTATGTGTCAAATTTTGGTATGTTTTATGGTTTATTACTTAAAGTATGATAAAATTTAATTGGGTGAAATTATGGATGAAATATTAAAATTAGTTATTGATGAAAAAAGGCGTGATTTCAAATGTTTTGAAATGCTTAAACATTATTATGAAACTAATCCTGAATTTGCTGCTTTTATTAAAGAGGGCATTTTTAGTGGTAAAGTAAAAGGATTTAGTGATGATTTATGGAATAAAATGGCATCATTAAATGTTCGATCTTCAATAAATTTTGAAGAAGCTTTCAGTAAAGGATATAACATTGGAAACTGTACTAAGTTTTCTAAATATTTAAGTTTTTGCTTTTCAAATCCTGATATTTGTGGTGGTACTTTACCATTAATTGTTGGAAGTAAGAATTCTATAGACGGTAGACACACATGGGTTAGTAATAATCATATGATATATGATACTTCCTTAGTTCTTGTAATGGATGAAGAATATGCTAAAAAGTGTCTTCACTATAATGAAGAAAATAGATATAATCCGAATGTTGATCCAGTTTACTCTTCTGCAAAAGAGTTTGCTAACGATAAATCATTAATGCATTAATTTATATAGTTCTTTAATTTACTTGGATATAAAATATCTACGAATGTCTTTGCTAAAAATTTAGAATCTTCTTTAAGACCGTTAATTAACCACATTTTACATGTGTTATATAAAGCACCACTTAAAATATATAGTTTATATCTAGCTTCTGTATTTGTTATTCCTTTAGGATAAAATATTACCATATAATCATTTATTTTATTTTGAATAATATTTGATAGATTAGATTTTTCTAAAGCTAAAACAAAGTCTTTATTATTTTTAAAGAATTCAAATGCATTTAATATTAGTAAATATGGATTATCTTTGTTTTCTTCACGTTTATTTTTATAATCCTCTATCAAAGTAGTCATATAATCATTTAGAATGTCTTCTTTAAAATTATAATTTCTATAGTAAGCCATTCTAGATACTCCTGCTTTCTTAGTAATCTCTGTTATGGAAATATTTTTAAATTCTTTTTCTTTCATTAAAGATACTAATGACTTAACAATACATTCTTTTATAAATTTATTACTATTCAAACAAAATCACCTCTTTTGTAACATTTATTCTAAATTAGTAGTTTTTCTTCTTTTAAAGGAATTAATTATGGGAAAAGTTAATGATTATATAAATAGATTAATTAATTTTATTAAAAATGAAAAAACTGAAAATAAGGAAAAACCATGGTTAAAGTATTATGGTGATGTACCTGAGAGTTTAAACTATTTTAATGGAAGTATGTATGATTATTTAAAGGATACTGTTTCTAAAAATGAAAAAAGAAGTGCTTATTCTTTTTATGGAAATGAAGTTACATTCAAATCTTTTATGAAAAAAATCGATAAAGTAGCTTCAGCTTTAAAAGAATTTAATATTGTAGAAAATGAATGTGTTACTATATGTATGCCTAATACTCCTGAAAGTTTTGCTTTGATTTATGCTATTAATAAGGTCGGTGCTATTTGTAATATAATACATCCTTTATCTTCTACTCAAGATATTGAAAGAGCATTAAAGGAAACAAATAGTTCTATTATATTTTGTTCAGATGTAGCTATGCCTAAAGCAAGACATATTAAAGTTAAACATTTTATAATGGTACCAACTAGTGAAAGTTTAGGTAAGTTTTTAAAGACTTTATATAATATTAAATCTTCTTTAAATATGAAGTTAGAAGATGGAATGCTTACATGGCATGAATTCTTAAATTATGGTGTTAGTGAAGACACATATGTTAAGAGAGATCCAAATAGTCCTGCAGCTATTATTTATAGCGGTGGTACTACTGGAAAACCTAAAGGAATTATTATTTCTAATGCTAACTTTAATGCTATGGCTTTACAAACATCAAGTGTATGTGAGTATATT
>SFOJ01000053.1 GCA_004552445.1 Mollicutes bacterium | reverse complement strand
GAAGATATGCCATATTATGACAAATATATGATGAATGAACTTAACATATTCACTAAAAATGTACTAGAAGAATACGAAGGCTATAATTTCCAAAATGTATATAAATTAGTTAACAACTTTGTATCATTCACTTTATCTAATTTCTATCTAGATTTCACTAAAGATATCTTATACATAGAAAAAGCAAACTCTAAAGCAAGAAGAAGCGTTCAAACAGTACTTTATAATATTTTAAGTAATGAAGTAAGATTACTTGCTCCAATACTTCCGTATACAAGTGAAGAAGTATATAACTTGTTACCACATACTGAAGCTTCTGTTCATTTAACAGATATGCCTGAAGTTGTTAATTATTCAGATAGTACCGAAGTATTAGAATTATTTAAACTATTCTTCGAACTTAAAGAAAAAGTAAATAAAAAATTAGAAGAAGCAAGAAACGAAAAATTAATCGGTTCCGCTCTTGAAGCTGTAGTAAAGATAAACTTAGATCCAAAATATAACGAAGTAAAAGAAAAATTAGGTTCATATTTACATCAGCTATTAATCGTATCAAAAGTAGAATATACTACTGATGGTGAAGAAGTAGAAGTAGCAAAGAGTACTGGCGAAAAATGTAATAGATGTTGGAATTATGTTGATCACTTATACGGCGATATTTGTGATAGATGTCATAATATTCTAAATAATTAGTAAAATATTAAAAAGCAGTATTTAAATGATGTGAACCCTGTTTAGGAGATACAAATAAAAAAGCAGTATATTAAAAAGAGAAAATTATTTTTCTCTTTTTGTGTAAGTTTTTCTCTTTTTCTTAACTTTTGACTTTAATCTTGTTGTATTGTAAAATAATATCCATTCTTCTACAAGTTGAATATATTCTTGTAAAGATGTAATATTATTGTTGTACAAAGTTTCTTTTTTTAGAAGAGCGTGCCAGCTTTCTATAGGAGAATCATCTATTGGAGTTCCTTTTCTAGACATGGATATTTGAATTCCATTTGATTCGCATATTGCTTTGTACTCATAAGATGTATATTGGAACCCTTGATCAGAATGTAGGATTAAACCATTTACATCTTTTTCTTTTGCTATTGCTTCATTTAAAGTATCTATAACTAACTTATTATCATTGTGTTTGGAAATTTTATATGAGACAACATGTCTATCATATAAATCTATAATCGTTGATAAATATGCTCTGGCCCCTTTAAATATCAAATATGTTACATCGGTATCCCAAACCTTATTAGGAGCATTTGTGTTAAAATTTCTTTTTAATAAATTAGGTTTGACATTATCTTCGATTCTTTCATTTTTATTCTTCTTTTTTGATTTTCTTATGTACTCAGCCATTAAATTATATTTTTTCATTATTCTTAAAACCTTCTTTCCATTCATAACTACACCATATTTTAGGAGTAGACCTTCAACAATCCTACGATATCCATATGTACCTTTAGAATCATCAAAAATTTCTTTAATTATTAAATAATCATAATAATCAGAATCTTCCTTGTTTCTATACTTATAATAAGTTTTAGGGCTTATATTAAGTACGGCACACATGTTAGTAAGTTTATAATTATTTCTGTATAAATTTATAAATGTCACTTTCTCTCTCGTTGTGCCTTGAGGAAGGCCTGGTATTTTTTTAATATTTCATATCTTTCTTTCCAATCTTCTTTAGTTAAATTTGATTCTTTAGTTCTACCTCTCTTACGATAAATATCATTTTCTAGAGTACCTTGTTTTCTATCTTTTGAAATCCAATTCCAAATTGTTGCTGAACTAATATTGTAATGTTTTGCAACTTGATCTCTACCACCATATTTGCCTGATTTGTATGCTTCAAGTACTTCATTTTTAAACTCTAATGAATATGAAGCAAATTTTTGTCCTTTTGAAGCCATAAAAAATACACCTCCTTTCGGAAGTGTATTATATCACTTTCTTTAAACTGCTTTTTTATTTGTGTCTACTCTAAGGGGTGCAGTTCATAACACATGCTTTTTTATTTTAATACTAAGATTAATATGGTTATTACTAATAATAGTAATACAGAGCCTATAATTATTAAAATTTTGTTATTTAGAAATAATAGCACACATGCACTTATCAAAATTAGGTATATCACTACTAATATAACACTTAATTATCTTAAAATTATTTCTTATAATTTCTTCTTTAAAGGTAGTAAAGTCTACTACATTACATG
>SFOJ01000022.1 GCA_004552445.1 Mollicutes bacterium | reverse complement strand
AAGATTGGTGGCAATATGCAGGTATGGTAACTGAAAGTGATTTTTCATTTCCAAGTGGTCACACAACAGCCATGACGGCAGCAATGATGTCATTAGTATATATTGCTAAAACAAAGAAAAAGTATTGGTGTATACTATTTATATTCTTGATGGGTATATCAAGAAACTACTTAATGGTTCATTATCCAACAGATGTAATAGGTGGTATGATATCAGGATTAGTCGGAGCAACATTTATAAAATAATAGAAAAGTACAAAGATGTTAAATTATTTAACTTTATAAAGAACTTTGATATAATAAATGCAATGAAGAAATAACATTGCATTTTTATATGGAGGAATTATGTACACAAAGAAAGAAAACGTTTATAAAAAATTAGATGAATTGAATGTTAAATATAGAAAAGTAGATCATAAAGCAGTTTTCACTATGGAAGAAATGGCAGAATTAAACTTAGAAAACGAAGATGAAATAGTTAAGAATATATTTATAAGAGATGACAAAAAAATAAACTATTATTTAGTATTAATTGCTGGAAATAAAAGAGTTAATTTAAAAGAATTAAGAAATAATTTAAGACTTAGACCTTTAACATTCGCAAGTGAAGAAGATTTAGAAAAATATCTTGGTCTTCATAAGGGCTCTGTTACAGTTCTAGGAGTATTAAATGATACTAATCATATTGTTAAAGTTTTAATAGACGAAGATATTAAAAAGTTTAAAGAAATTGGTGTACACCCTAATGAAAATACCGCATCTATATGGCTAAAACTTGAAGATATAGAAAAGATATTAAATTATACTGAAAATGATTATGAATTTATAAAAATATAGTCAAATTAATTTGACTTTTCTATTGACATAATTTATATATAATAGTATTATTGTATTATGCAAGTAATACAACGAAAGGAGTTCAAATGAGTTATACATTCGACAATAATATACCAATATATATTCAACTTGTTAATATAGTAAGAGTTGATATAGTATCAGGTAAATTAAGCATAGGTAGTAGATTACCTTCTGTAAGAGAGCTAGCATTTTACTACAAAGTTAATCCAAATACTATGCAAAAAGCTTTAGTAGAATTAGAACAAGAAAAACTAATTTATACTGAAAGAACCAATGGTAAATATGTTACTGAAGATAAAAAGGTTATTAATAAAATAAAAGAAAAACTTGCAAAAGAAAAAGTTAATGATTATTTAAATTCTATGAATAGTATAGGTATAACTTATGAAGAGTCAATTAAGTACTTGCAGGAATTAGGAGGAAAATAATATGGAACTTTTAGAGTGCAAAAACTTATCAAAAAGTTTTGATAACAAAAAGATTCTAAAAGATGTAAACCTAATAATACCTAGAGGTAAAATAGTCGGACTTTTAGGTAAAAATGGGCAAGGAAAAACAACTTTAATAAAACTTATTAATGATTTACTTACTCCAACTAGTGGTGAAATACTTATTGAAGGAAAACACCCGGGAGTAGAATCAAAGAAAATTATTTCATACTTACCTGAAAGAACTTATTTAGATAAAGAAATGAAAATAATAGACACACTTAATTATTTTGATGAATTTTATGATAATTTTAATATTGAAAAGGCTAAAAAATTAATTAAAGATTTAGATTTAGATATAAATCAAAAAATATCAAAAATGTCTAAAGGTATGCAAGAAAAATTACAACTTATACTAGTTATGAGTAGAGATGCTGATCTTTATATACTTGATGAACCATTAGGTGGTGTAGACCCAGCAACTAGAGATTATATATTAGATACTATACTTTCAAATTTTAAAGAAGGAAGTAGTGTAATAATATCAACACATTTAATATCTGATATAGAAAGGATATTAGACGAAGTTATATTTATTGATAGAGGAAAAATAATATTAACAGCTCCTGCTGATGAACTTCGTAAAAAAGAAAAATCATCAATAGATGAAATCTTTAGGAGGACATTCAAATGCTCTTAAAAGTATTAAAATATGATTTAAAATTTACTTATAAAAACTTAATAATATTCTATACTTTATCATTATTCTTCGCTTTACTTGGAAGAATATGTGGTATATTTGATAATTCAGGTATTATGTTAATATTATCTAAGATTAATAACGGTATAGCTATCTCAATGATAGTAAGTGTTATCATTAATAACTTGATGAGAGTATGGGCAAGACTAGTATTGAATTTCTATAAAGATGAGTCTTATTTAACACACACTCTTCCAGTTAAAAAGAGTACATTATATTTATCTAAAGTACTATGCGGTATTATTACAATGTTAACTTCAACAGTAGTAATAGCTACATCTTTACTAATATGTTATTACTCAAAAGAAAATATAGAATTATTAAAAAATAGCCTTAACCTAGTAGCTTCTATTTATGAAAGTAGTATTACAAGTTTAGTATTACAAATGTTTACACTAGTATTCTTTATATGACTTTATCAATAATAATATTATTGGTTATTTATATAAGCGGTTTATTTAATAGTGATATTATGAGTATATTTACAAGTACAACATTTACTCTAGGTGTATTTAAAACAGTATTATTAATCGTAATGATAACATATTTAATTCTTATAGTATTAGAATACATAATAGGATTAAAAACAGTTAATAAAGGAGTTAACATTGATTAACAATCAGAAAATATTTTAAATAAAAAATATAAAGAGTTAACAAAGAGTAGATGAATTAAAAGAAAATTCAAATAAAGTTAATATAATAATGGGTGCAAATGATATAATTCAAGATTCTATTAATTATGATGGATTTCCAAAAATCATTGATAAAGAAATTAAAAACATAATAATATATATGTTACAACAATATTTAGATATAAAAGAAGAAAATTTAGAAGTTTATAAAGAAAAGATACTATGATAAGAGAATTAAAGTCTAATAATTAAAAATTGATTTATAACAAAAAGTATGCTATAATATGTGGCATATTTTTTAAAGGGGGAAAATATGAAAGAATCAACTGGGGGAGAAGAACCAACAAAAATAGAGATTGGAGTTTCTACAATAATGCAAGTAGAAAAAGAAGCAAACTCTATATTTAATGATGTAATAGAAGAAAAGAATTTATCTGAATACTATTTAAAAGAAACAATGTTCAAAATAATGTACTTAAAAGAACAATTAGTAGGAGGGCTATCAAAAGTACAAGATGGATTAATAGATGAATGCAAAAAAAATAGTAAAAGTAATCCATTAATACCATTTCTAGCAGTAGCAAATATCTTTGCTGCTAACATAGCACCATTTTTAGGATTAATAAATTCAATAGTGTTAATATCAATAGCAATTAGATCATATAAAAATCAAAAAGAAGAGTCTGAAAGATTCTTAAAACTAAAAGAAGAAATGGAAGACACAGTAGCAAAAGCAAATTCAATACTAATAACACTAAGTAACGATGAAACATTCACTTTAAAAAGAATTAAAGAATTAGGAAAAAGAAGAGAAAAAGAATTAACAAAATCCCCTAAAGATCGTAGTTTAATTGCTATAGCTAACATGGCTATTCAAGATTATATTGATAATGATATATTACCAAATAATTTACCAGAAGAAATAAAGTCAACTATTATAAAATTATTACAAAATGATTTAAATACAACTGAAAGTGTTAGAATCTGCAAAACAAAAAGCTTCATTGGATGCTTTAGTACATAGAATGGAATAAAATGAGAATTATTTCTCATTTTTTATTTTTAGGATAAAATAATTATCGTGATGATATGACAATTGAAGATATAATAGAAAGATTATTTGCTGAAAAATTTCAAGATGCAACTGATATGAGCAAAATAGCTGAGTTTGTGTAAAATTGTGATGATAAATTTATTCTAAAAAAAGAGGAATAGTACTAGATGAAATTATAGCATATAGAAATCAAGCAAAAGGACAAACAAAAAATGTAATTATTTCCTTATTGAGAGATGGTTGTGATTTGTCTAATGATGAAGCAATAAAACAAATTGAAGAATGTTTAAACAATGAAAGATATAATTGGATTGAAAACGTAATTTTTGTTGGTAAAGCTGATGTAATAAAAATATATAAAAAAAGAAGAAGCCTTAACGAAATGTCGTTGTGACCTCTTCTAATGACATAATTATAGCATAAAACATATAGTTATGTCAAATCGGGGTATAGCATAATTTGGTAGTGCACTAGTTTTGGGAACTAGATCGTGCAGGTTCAAATCCTGCTACTCCGACCATTAATATTATACGTAGAAAGAAAAATAATATGATAGCAATACTAATAATAATTGCTATTTTTAATTTTTTATAATGTGTGTATTATCTGCAATAAGACAAGAGCTTGAAAAAACAAGATTAGAAAATAGAGAAATAGTAAACATTTTAAATAAGAAAAAAGTAATGATGTATACGTTACAGCAAAAAATAACAAAAAAAGATATAAATAGAATACTCGATATGATAGGTGGAGACTTTACAAAAGAAAATAGAAATAAGATGTGAAAATCAAAACTATGCTTTTAATATAATTGATGGATTGGTTAATATGGATATAAATGACCCTGATATGAATATCACAAGTTATATTCATGATGTGTTTAGTAAAAGAGGTATCAAGACTAATGGTGTATTCATCAAAGCTGTTCCTGGATATGCTGAAAAAAGTTTAGAGGATTTAGATAAACTAAGAGAAGAAGTAGATAAACTAACGGGTAAATTGTTATAAGATTTAAATTAATTTTAAATCTTTTTAATTTGTGTTAAAATTATAATAGGTGATGATATGAAAAATATAGATGAATTATTTGATGAATTATCAAAATCTACTTTTAGAAGCAATTTCCATTTACATGAACCAGAAATAAAGTATGTTAGTGATAAAGGTATAGATAAAATAAGAGAGCATGCATATGATTTTGTTAAAAAAAGACTAAGTCATGCGAATATACCAAATGATGGAAAGCAAACTCCAATGAAAGGACACCCTGTATTTGTTGCTCAACATGCTACCGCAACATGCTGTAGAGGATGTCTACATAAATGGCATGGAATTGAAGAAAAAAGAAAATTAACAAAAGAAGAAATTGATTATATAGTAGATGTGATAATTGAATGGATAAAAAGAGAAATGAAAAATAAGTGAAAAATATTGTTTTTTAATTAAAAATAAATTAAAATTATACTGGAGGAAGTAAAATGAAAAAGAAAATTTTAACATTTCTTGTAACTTTAGGTGTAATTCTATTACCTTTGACTGCTAATGCATCATTAATAGATGAATATGAACATAAGAATTTCAAAGATACTTTAGCTGCAGAATCAATAGAGTTAAAAAATAAAGATTATAAAGAAACAGATGATCAAATAACTATTTATATGTTTAGGGGTCAAGGTTGTGCTTATTGTAGATCATTTTTAGAATTTTTAAATTCTATCTCAAATGAATATGGAAAATATTTTAAATTAGTTTCATTTGAAGTTTGGGAAAATGAAGAAAACAATACTTTATTTAATAAAGTAGCTACAGCAACTGGTGAAGAAGCAGGAGGAGTTCCATATATCATTATAGGTGAAACAGTATACCCAGGATATATATCTGATTGGAATGATGCAATTAAAACAGCTATCAAAACAGAATATGATAAAAATGCATCTGATAGAGTTGATATTTTAGAAAAAGCAGAGAACTATGAAGCAGAGGTTAAAAAAGCAGAAAACGCTCCATATGTAAAAACAATTTGGTGGACTTTTGGATTCGTAGTAGTAGCTACAGCTGCAATCATAACAGTTAATGCTATTCAAAATAAAAAAGTATTAAAAGCATTAGAAGAATTAAAATCAAACAAAGAAACAAAGAAAAATAAGTAGACATAGTTCTACTTTTTTGATGATATACTATTCCTGAATACTTAGTTATAAATATATTCATTAAATACCATAAATTGGTATTTTTTTTATAATCAAAATGAACAAACTATAAATGGTGATAACATGAAAAAATTAATATTAAAAACACTTATATTTATTACTTTATTTATAGTTTTTAATATTAATGAAATAGACTCAAATAGTTATAAAGTTCTTCACTATGATAAAACAGATATACACGTAGAAGATACTTTTAAAGTTTATTTTAAAAGTATAAATTCTAATGAATTAGATGATATATTAAAATATGTTAATGTAGATGTGATGAACTATATAGTTGAAGATAAAAAATATTATGCAAGAGACATAAATGAACTAGTAAAAACTTTTATAAAAGATAAATCAATTGAAGATAAAATATATTATGAATTAAATGGTATAAAAATAGATGGAATTACTATAACATGTGAAGTAAATGAATTAATGAAATTAGAAAATTTAACTAAAGTATATTAATATTAAAATTGATTTTTATGGTTCTTTATGATAACATTTTAATAGAATAGGTGAACATATGAAAAAGAAAATTTTTTTATTAATAATGTTATTATTTCCATTAGTTATTTATGCTGAACCTGGATACATATTTCTAGGAAAAGATATTAATGAAAGTTATGTTGTGAAACAAGGAGATGTGGTAACTGTTTATTTACTTACTAACTTCGGAACAGAAGACGTAGATGGAATTATGGAAAGTTATAATGCACAATTCTTCTATAACCCTTATATATTTGAGCTAGTAAAAACTGATAATGATTATATAAAGTTACAAGATGGTTGGGAAGTAACAAATTATAAGACATACTCTTCAATTATTAATTTGTCGGTAAGAAATACTATAGAACAAAATTCAAATGAAAAGTTTGAAGATGATGAATATAGTAATATAATCGCAAAACTAAGCTTTAGAGTCAAAGACAACGTAGTAAACCAAAACACATATATAGAACTTTTAAAAGATAACACAAATTATATAGCTAAAACTGATGGAGAAACATTAACATTTGATAACACTGAAAACTTCTTTCTTAATTATGATATAAATTCTAATGGTATCAAAAAACAAGATTCTAATTTAACTTCAATAAGTGTTGAAAATGAAGATGGAGAAGAATTAACTTTAAGTCCAAGTTTTAATCCTGGAATTTATGAATATGAGGTTTATACAAATAGCGAAGCTATTAATGTTTATGCAAGATGTATAACAAATAACTGCGTAGTTTCTGGTATTGACAATAAAATAAATTTAGCAAAGAATACTACGACTGTTAAGATTACCTCAACATCAGTAGATGGAACTAAACAAGTCTATAAAATAAAAGTAAATAAATATAGTTATGATGGTTATCCAGAATTAAAAGGGTTAAGAGTTCTAAAATATAATATGATCGAAACATTTGATCCAAATGTTAATACTTATCATGTAGTAATTCCTAGTACAGAAGATAGCATTCTTATTGATTATGAAAGTGAATATGATGTAACAATTAAAGGAAATGAAAATTTAAAAATAGGTGAGAATCTAGTAGTAATTGAAACAAAAAACAATGAAGGGGATACTAATGAATATTATTTAATTGTCAGTAAAACAGAAAAAGAAGAAGATAAAGAAGTACCAGTAGTAGAAGAACCTACAAAAGAAGAACCAAAAGTAGAAGAAAAAGATAATAAAAAATTATATCTTGCAATATGTATGATTATCTCAATGTGTGCAATCGCATGTATAATAATACTTATTTCAAGAGACATAAAAGCAAGTAAAGAAGAAATCGATAGAAAATAAAAGATATGTACAAAAAGTATATGTCTTTTTATTTAAGAAATACATTTGTTTATCACTAAAATTAGAAAAGGTTATTAGTAAAAATATTGACTCGTAAGAGGGTACATATTATACTTATTCTAGGTGAATAATATGAAAAATAAAAAAGGTTTTACATTAGTAGAGTTACTTGCCGTAATAGCAATTTTAGCAATATTAGTAATAATAGCACTTCCTAATGTAATAAATATGTATACAAAAGCTAAGAAAGAAGCATTTTTAACTGAAACTAAGAAATTATATTCTGAGGTTGAAAAAAATTATATATCTTCTTCAATAACTGGAACTCCATCAAAAGTAATAAATTCAGAAGATAATACAAAATTAGATATGACCGGAGAAAAATTAAAATATTGTGTAATTTTAAATGGTCAAGGAAAAGTAAAATCTATGAAGGTATCTAATGGTGAATGGGTAGCTAGCTTAGATAATAACAAGAAATTAGAAGACTTATCTATTGATGATTTAGAAGAAGGAAATCTAGATGGTTATAAATGTTCACAATACACCCCAAACGTGCCAAAAGCAACAAATTGCACATTTGATGGAAAACTTGTGCAAGGTGCAGAGTATGTAAATGGTCAATATACTTATAGATATAAACAAGAAGCCGGAGGACGTTTTGGATGGGATAATATTTATATAGATGGTTGGGGTGTTCAATTAACAGATGGTGAAAGTACCGCACCAGTAACTACTAAACTATGCACATATATAAATGATAAACCTGTTGTTTCAATGGATTCAATGTTCCATACAAGTAAACCAGTTTCAATAGATTTTAGTAGTTTTAATACCACTAATATAAGATCAATGCAAAATATGTTTGTTGACAACGAAACTAAGAGTTTGGATTTATCTAATTTTGATACAAGTAATGTAACAAGTATGAGTGGTATGTTTGCATACAGCAAAGCAACAGAACTAGATTTAAGTAATTTTGATACAAGTAAAGTAACTACTATGAGCAGTATGTTTGAAAATTCAATGGCAACATCAATAATAGGATTAAAAAACTTTGATACAAGTAAAGTTAGATACATGTGGGGAACTTTTAAATCAAGTAAAGCGAAAGAACTAGATTTATTAAACTTTGATACGAGCAATGTTATAGATATGACATATACTTTTTATGGTAGTTATGCAGATACTTTGGATTTAAGTTCATTTAATACTAGCAAAGTAGTAAAAATGCTTGGAATGTTTGAGTTAAACAAGGCAACAAAAATTATTGGATTAAATAAATTCGATACAAGAAAAGTAACAGACATGACTCAAATGTTTAATTATAGCAGTGCAGAAAACCTAGATTTAAGTAGTTTCGATTTAAGTAGTCTTAAAAGTATGGGAAGAATGTTTCAAAATTGTAGTGCTAAATCAATTGTTTTTGGAAAAAATGTGAATACAAACAATGTAACAGATATGAGTGGTACATTTACAGGTACAAATGTGACAGAACTAGATCTAAGCGGATTTAACACAAAAAATGTTACTACAATGACTCGTATGTTCTGGGAAACTAAAGCGACAAATATTATCGGATTAGAAAAATTTAATACTTCAAATGTAACAAGTATGTACGGAATGTTTGAAGGTGCAAAAGTAAAGACATTAGATTTAAGTAGTTTTGACACAAGTAAGGTAACTAATATGGGTAATATGTTTTATTGGTGCCCTAACTTGAAGACTATATATGCAGGTGATAAATTTGTAACAACAAATGTAACAAGTAGTAATTACATGTTTATCGGTTCAAGCAATCTAGTAGGTGGTAATGGCACAAAATATAATAGTTCATATATAGATAAAACATATGCAAGAATAGATGCAGCTAGTACACCAGGATATTTCACAAAAAAATAATTAGTTAATAAAGAATAGGAAACTATTCTTTTTATTTGCAATAAAATAAATAATATGTTATTATGTTAGCTCACGCTTAAAGAAGGAGATGATTGAATGAAAGCGTTTATTATTAATTTATTAGTAGTATTTGTTATAAAAGTAATAGATAATATTTTAGGAACTGGTAAAACAATTCTTATACAAAAAAATAAAGCATTTATTGCTTCACTTACTGTAGTTATAAGTCAAATAATATTTTATAAATTAATTGACGCCGTTAGTGATAGCGGTAGTGAAATAATGATTTATGTAATAGCCATCGCAAGTGGAATAGGAACTTTACTAGCACTCATGATAAGTAATAAATTTTCTAAAGATAGAACATATGTAAATATTATTTTAAACGATAATAAAGAAGTTATGATGGAATTTAGAGACTGGCTAAAAGAACATAAAATAACAAATTTAACTACTGATGGATATACAAAAGATTGGGAAAAGACACTTGCTATAACTGCTTATGCAGAAACAAAAGAAGAAAGTAAACTAATTGATGAATTTATTAACAATAGTGAATATAAGTTTAAAAGAATAATTCAAAAACAATAAATAAAAAAATTATGAAGTAAAAACTATTCTTTTTTTTATTATAAAAATGTAATATAATGAATATGGTGATGATATGAAAAAAAATTATATTATAGATGGAAATGAAGCTTGTGCAATGGGGTCATATCTTTTTAGTGAGGTATGTGGAATTTATCCAATAACACCAGCTAGTCCAATGGCAACATTAACCGATAAATGGAGTGCTGAAGGTAAAAAGAATTTATTTAATGATACTGTTTCAGTAATTGAAATGCAAAGTGAAGCGGGTGCTGCAGCTTTATCACACGGAGCACTTCAAGCAGGAAGTCTTGCAACAACATTCACTGCATCACAAGGTTTACTTTTAATGATACCAACAATGTATAAAATGGCAGGAGAAATGTTGCCAGGAGTAATTCATGTAGCAGCACGTTCGCTTGCAACACATGCTCTTTCAATATTTGGAGATCACCAAGATGTATATGCTACACGTAGTACAGGATTCTGTATGTTAGCATCAACATCAGTAGAAGATGCATACTATATGGCAATAGTAACTCATTTATCAGCTATAGAGGGTTCTCTTCCATTTGTTCATTTCTTTGATGGATTTAGAACAAGTCATGAACTTAACAAGGTATCACTTCTAGATGAAAGTGAAGTATTAAAACTAGTTAATTATGACAAAATTTATGAGTTTAAGAATAGAGCTCTTAATATAGGAAAAGAAATAACTCGTGGTACTTCAGAAACAGGAGATGTCTATTTTCAAAATACTGAAGTAAGAAATAAATATTACGATGATATGCCAGATATAGTAGCAAGAAATATGGAAAAAATAAATAAACTTGCTGGTACAGAATATAAACCATTCAACTATTATGGTGCTAAAGATGCGACTCATGTAATAGTAGCAATGGGTTCAGTTTGTGATACTGTAAGAACAGTAGTAAATTTATTAAATAGAAAAGGACATAGAGTAGGGATAGTAGAAGTTCACTTATATAGACCATTTAGTACTAAATACTTATTAAATGTACTTCCAAAAACTGTAGATACAATTGCAGTACTTGATAGAACTAAAGAAGCAGGAAGTATTGGAGAACCACTATATTTAGATGTAGTAGAAGCAGTTAAAACAAGAAACATTCATGTATATGGAGGTAGATATGGACTTTCTTCAAAAGATGTTCCACTAAAAGATATAAATGGCGTTTTTGAAAATATATTTAGTGATAATCCTAAAAATCATTTCACAGTAGGTATTATTGATGATGTAACACACTTAAGTATTGAATCAAAAGAAATAGAATATATACCAGATTATAAAGAAATAAAAGTATATGGTTTTGGTTCTGATGGAATGGTTGGAGCATCTAAAAACTTTATGAAAGTTTTAGGAGATATAGATAAAAACTATGTACAAGGATATTTCGAATATGATTCTAAAAAGAGTGGTGGTGTAACAATATCACACCTAAGAGTAGGAGAAACCAAAATAAATGCTCCATACTTTTTAACATCTCCTGATTTCGTAGTTATCTCAAAAGATATTTATTTAAATAGATATTATTGTTTAAAAGATATAAAGAAAAATGGAATATTACTTTTATCAAGTAATAAAACAGATGAAGAATTAAATAAATTAATTAGTAATGAAAATAAAAAAGAAATACTTGATAAAAATATAAAAGTATATGTAGCTAACCTAGATGAATTAAATGAAAAATATAACTTACATGGAAAAATAAATAATGTAATGTGTATGTATATGTTAAAAATATTAGGTTATGATAAAGAAGAAATAAAAGATCTAGAACATCTTATTGAAAAAACATATAATAGTAAAGGAACTAAAGTAGTAGAAAGCAATATAAATGCTATTAATGAATCTTTAAAATATCTAGAAGAAATTGATAACAGAATATTTACATTAACAAGTGACAAACAAAGTGAAAAGAACTTTACAGATGAAGTATTAAAATTACGTGGTAATATGCTTACAGTTTCAGACTTTATTGATTATAAAGATGGTACATTTGAAGGAGGAACTGCAGCAAGTGATAAAAGAAAAACTTCATCTTTAGTACCAAAATGGTGTAAAGAAAATTGTATTGAATGTAATCAATGTTCATTCGTTTGTCCACATGCATGTATAAGACCATATTCACTTACAGATAATGAGCTTTTAATGGCTCATATAGATAAGAGTGAAACTATAGAAAGTTTGGGAGAAAAGAATAAAAACTTCTTTATATCAGTTTCAGAATCCAATTGTACAGGTTGTGGATTATGTATAGAGGCATGTCCTGGTAAACAACAAGAAAAAGCACTTGAAAGAGGAAAATATAATGAAAGATTAGATAGAATAAGTGATTATCTATTTGAGAATCAAGAAAATGATACTCCATTTAACAAATTTACTGTTAAAGGAGTAGGATTCAAGAAACCTTACTTTGAATTTAGTGGAGCTTGCGCAGGTTGCGGTGAAGCAGGATATATTAAAGTTTTAACTGAACTTTATGGAAAAAACATGGTAATTGCTAATGCAACTGGATGCTCTTCAATATATGGAGGTAGCCTCCCATTAACACCATATAAAATTCCATGGATGAATTCATTATTTGAAGATAATGCTGAATTTGGATTTGGTATTCATAAGTCATACAAAAAAATGAGAGAAAGAATCAAAAAAATAATGTATGAAACAAAAGATATTGTTGACCCTGAAGTTAAAGCAACTTATAAAGAATGGATAGACAATATGGAAAATGATGATTTAACATTAGCTATCAAAGATAAGTTAGAACACTCTGAAATTCCAAATGAATTAAGAGTATTACTTGATTATATACCATCTCGTAAAGTATGGATTCTAGGAGGAGATGGCTGGGCTTATGATATAGGATATGGTGGCCTTGATCATGTTCTTCATAGTAATGAAAATATAAATATTATGGTTCTTGATACTGAAGTATATTCAAATACAGGAGGTCAAAAATCTAAATCAACTAGAATTGGTGGAGTAGCACAATTTGCTTCAAATGGAAAACTTGAAACAAAGAAAGATTTGTTTAAAATTGCAATGAGTATTCCAAATGTGTATGTTGCAAGTATCTCTATGGGTGCAAATATGATGCAAACACTAAAAGTAATGAAAGAAGCATATGAGCACGATGGACCATCATTAATAATCGCATATAGTCCATGTATTGAACAAGGAATATATGGAGGACTTACTAATTCACTTGATGAACAAAAACTTCTTGTAGATATAGGTTATAACTTATTAATGAGATATAATCCTGATACGGATACATTAACAGTAGATTCAAAAGAACCAGATTTTACTAATTATGATGCAGTATTTAGAAAAGAATTAAGATATAAAAATCTAGAAGTTAAAAATAAAGAAGAATATGAAAGATTATATGAAGAAAATATGAATAACTCTATCGCAAGGTACAATTATTTCAAAGATTTAGAAAACACAAAAAAAGGGAACTGAGTAATCAGTTCTCTTTATTTTTTTAATAAAATAGGACTGCCACCCCCTGATGGACAGTCCGGAAAAAAGAATAAAAAGGGGTTGGCTAGTGTGATACTAGCACCAATTCGCCTAATAGTGAATTGGTAAGTCTATATACTAATTAAAAAAGTATATTTTGTCAAGACTTTTTTAAATATTTTATAAATTTTGTCCTATGCCAATACTATATTCTGAATTAGGATTACTATTAAAATATTTAGTATCTAAATCTACAAAACCAATAACATTTTCACTAGGAATAATAAATTCACTTTGACCATTATTATTCCTTTTAATTAATCTACTTTCTGCATCTTTTTCACATCCAATAAGTACCATTATTTCTTTAGCTCTTGTTTGAGGATTACCAAGTTCAAAATCAACATAATGTTCTGGATCGTCATAAAATGAATTTAACACTGGATTTACACAACTAGATAATTTATTATCATCAATATATAGTCCATTCTCACAAATAGAGTGACCATTTGCTCTTTCTGTTAAATGAGCAAAAAATTCTATATCATCATAAGAAAGTTCACTCATTGCATCTCTTAATTCTTCTAATTCCATATATATCACCATAACCATTATAACATATTTACTTAAATTTATAAAAATGTTAACATTATTATAGGAGTCTAATATGAGTAGAGAAGAGTTATTAAAAATATCAAGAGAATTAACTGAATCATTTATAAATAATAAAAATGGAGCTCTACAAATAGAACATTACTTTATGCTTAGTATGGCTAAATTTATAATGAGTAAAGAAAGAATGTTTAAGACTGATAGTAAAAATAGAATTCTAATTATAGATTCCTTCTATGAACAAATTAAAGATAGTATTACTTTTACTATGAATAGTTCTATAGTACCAAAAGAAATATTTGATAGCGTTATATTAGTACATGATAGTAATCCAGAACTTAAAAAGAAAATATTTATCATAGGCAAAATAAGAGATTCACTTGCTCACGGTAAATATGATTTTGATACAGTAAATAATAGAATAATTATAAAAAATAGATATAAAATTGGACAAAATGAATTTAACTTCGAGTGTTCAATCCAACCAGAAACACTTGATATACTATCAGAACACAATCAACATACTATCGATAGAACACTAAAAGCATTTGAGGGTAATCAAGATGATGAAAGCTATTTATTAAACATTTATAAAGAACTTGAAAAATTAAGTGAAGAATTTAGTGAAATAAGATATTATTGCAATGAAGAAGAAATAATGCTATTCAATAATGCATACAAAACTGCATTAAC
>SFOJ01000052.1 GCA_004552445.1 Mollicutes bacterium | reverse complement strand
CTTTTTAATAAATTTGGCATAACATTGGATTCGATTCTTTTATAAATTGTCTTATTCAGTTTTTTATGATATTTAGGCATCAGATAATATTTTTTCATTATTCTTAATACCTTTTTGTGATTAAATATTACACCATATTTAATCCTTACGCCCTCGGTTATCCTACGATACCCATATGTGCCCTTAGATTCATCAAATACTTCTTTTACTATTAAATAATCATAATAATCCTTGTCTTCTGCATTCCTATATTTATAATAAGTCCTTTTACTTATTTCTAAAACAGCACACATGTTTGAAAGTTTATATTTATTTATATATAGATTTATGAATGTTACTTTTTCTCTCGTTGTGCCTTTAGGAAGGCTTGGTATTTTTTTAGTATTTCATATCTTTCTTTGTAGTCTATATTTTCTTCTTTTGTTTTTCCTCTTGTTTTATGAATATCATTTTCTAAGTTTCCTTGCCGTTTTTCTTTATAAATCCAATTAGATAGTGTTCCATGACTAATACCATACTTTTTAGCTACCTGTGGATAACCACCATAATTACCAGACTTATAATCATTCAGTACTTGATTTTTAAATTCTTTTGAATAATGTTTGCCCATAAAAATAACACCTCGCTTTCTTGAGATGTTATTTTATATTAAACTACTTATTTTTTAAAGTGTCTAAAATTGGGTTCACTTCAGAAATACTACTTTTTATTTTATTAAAAAACCACTATTTGATTTTTTCATCTAGTGGTTTTAATAATATACCCGTTGATATAAGTCCACATATACCAACTATAGCATATACAAGATTTGTTAACATAGAGTCTACACCAAATAGAAGAGATACTAAGTTAACATTGAATATTCCAACCATACCCCAGTTAATGGCACCTATAATAGTAAATGTAAGTGCAACTTTATAAAGCGTATTCATCTTTCCTCCTTACACACTATTATTATTAACAAAAAATAATTTTCTATTCATATAAAATAGAAACAAAAATATAATTTAGTGTGAAGGGGGAATTTATATAAAAAAAGTAATATTATTACTAGTATCATGCTTATTTTTAGCAGGCTGTAATAAAATGGATTCTAAAAAAGCTATAAATGAATATAAAAAACTTTTAGAAGATAATACAAAGTATTCACTAATCGGTCAAATGGATATTGTAAGTAATGAAGAATTATATCACTATGACGTAAAAGTTGACTATATGGAAGGAGATTATTATAAAGCTTCATTAGTTAATAAAGAAAATGACCATGAACAAATAATATTGAAAAATAAAAGTGGAGTATATGTTGTGACTCCATCGCTTAATAAAAGCTTTAAATTTCAAAGTGAATGGCCATACAATAGTAGTCAAGCATATATCTTATCATCTCTATTAAAAGACTTAGAAAATGACTCTAATGTAATTTTAGAAGAAAAAGAAGATAAGTATATTTTATCATCATCAGTTAACTACCCGAATAATAGTTCATTAATTAGTCAGAAAATAGTATTTAATAAAGAAATGTCTCCAGAAGAAGTAAATGTATTTAATAAAGATGGAGTTGCAAATATAACATTTAAAATTTCTAAAATAGATTTTAATCCGGATTTTAAAGAAGAATATTTTGACGTTGAAAGTAATGCATCAGAAGAATGTTGTAAAGATGTAAGTAAGATTGATGAAATTGTGTATCCAATGTATTTACCAACAGGGACAAAATTTAAAAGTGAAGAAACGATAAAATCAAAAGATTCTGAAAGAGTTATATTAACATTTACAGGAGATAAATCGTTTATATTAATAGAGGAAGCTAGTAAAGCACCAAAAGATTTTGAGGTAACAAGTGTATCAGGAGAATTAGTATTCTATGAAAATGTTCTTGGAACTTTATCAGACTCATCATTAAATTGGACAATGAATGGGAAAGATTATTATATAATAGGTGATAATTTATCAAATGAAGAATTATTAAAAGTAGCCTCTTCTACCTCTGTAGTATCTTTAACAAAATAAAGTATCAATTTGATACTTTATTTATTTGATTTAAAATATTATAAATGTTATACTATTAAATAGTAGGAGAATAGTAAATGAACGAAAAAAATGGTTTTACATTAATAGAATTACTAGCAGTTATTGCAATATTAGCAATATTAGTAATTATTGCAGTACCTAATATAATAAGTATGTACAATAATTCAAAAAAACAAATTTTCTTGAATGAAGCACAAACAGTTGCAACGACATCAATAAGAAAATATTTAACAGAGAATATGTATGAAGTGGAACAATCAAATCTTTATTGTAAAAGTAAAACAGATGAAAAAAATCCAATAGAATTAACAGGAGGCAAAAAGTATTATTATGTTGAATTCGAAACAGGTGGAGAAATAAAAAAACTTATTTTTTGGGACAATAAAAAATATATAAAATATATTTCAAATGGAACTA
>SFOJ01000051.1 GCA_004552445.1 Mollicutes bacterium | reverse complement strand
TTGAAATTTTTGTTTCCAGTTTGTTTCTTTTGGTACTTTTTGCTTTTTGGGAGTGTTGATATTCAGCACTTTACAATTCGGAAGCAGATTCTCAAGAAGTTAATCATGTTGCTGATGTCTGCATTTTTTCTTGGATTAATTTGCAGATTTCGCAGAAAATAATGTCAATACGAAGCAACGTTTAATTGAAAAGGATTCACTTCACTGTTCTACTTAATTATCTTTGCTTGAAAAAATCCAATATTCGAAATCCGCATCCAAATTTGCTCAAAATATAATCATAAAAAACTTAAGGCCACTTCCAACCCGTCTAAGTGTTTTATCTTTGCTGAATCTTTTTTTCTTAAAAAGTATCAAAATATTTGGCTAAATGATTTTTTGTCTATAATTTTGCATAATGATAAGCGTCGTTGCAATACGGCAATGTATAATTTTAAACTTATAATAAGAAACAGACATAAAGAATTATAAAAGGCTGCCATCCCTATAGGTGGCAAAAGATATGTGTTGTAGCGGATTGTTATCTAATCCTTCCAAATAAAGCCAATATTTAGAAAAAGATAGATCCTTCCTTCATCAGGAATAATTGTCAATGAGACTACAGCAAGCTACACTCATACTGTGATCCTCACAGTGTGGGCATGACTTGTATTGGGAATCATTGGCAAGGTATGGCTTTAACCTGAGAAGGATTGTCCTTTCTACAAGAATACAGCCCTCACTGTTTTTCTTTTATCAAACTAATAATTTCTATACCTATGGACGTAATTAACAAACTAATTAAATTAGTAGGGCTGGAATACTACCTAAGCATTGAACAAAGAGAAAAGATTTTCAAATCGTGGAGCGATGTATCCATATTAATAAAACCTGACAAAGAAAATCCTAAGGACAAAACGGCACTTGAGGCATTCGATGATGATTGGAACAAAATTGCAAATGTTTCAAAACAGGATAAATATATCGTATGGATGCTAATATCTAATTCGGAAGAGAAATATGTTAAGGCAAATGTAGAGAAAATAGATGCTGAGAAAAACTATTTATATGTAAGCATAGACGGATGCAACCTTTCAAAAATAGAAAACAAATTCGAAAATAATACATTCACGGATTTTAAAATTTCATCTCCAATATTACCTCTGCCTGAAATTGTGTCTTGCCTTCACTTATCGTTTTTACAAGCAAAGAAATATTTAGAAGATGAAATAATGGGCAAATCTATATCCACATACAAATTATTTAAGAATTTGAAGTATTTCATAGAGAATTATTATAATGACATTTCTGTTGATGCAGAGATTGAAAGACAGACATTGATTAACCTCTTGACTGAAGCTAATAATCAAGAATATGAATTCTATATAGATAAATTAATGTATATAGGAACTCATAAGGGCTCTATAATATCAAGGACTCAAAATTTTGGGGATTTGATGATGAAACTGGAGAAATCAAATATGGATAAACTTATTAAGTTGAAATTTGACGATAATTATGTCGAGAAAGTAAAGTTAGAACTTTCAGATTTCCCCTATGACCTATACGACATCTATCTCCAACGCCCATACGATTTTCTTTCGAATGTATATTATAGTTGTTTGTCGAGAGAAACTATTTCAAAGCTTTTATCTGGTATTATATTTATTGATGCTAATGAGAATAGAAACATTGATAAACATCTAAAAGAGGCTTCAGAAAAAGTCAAACCCGAATATATATCCAAAGAAAAGATTATTATTCCAAATCAAATCAAGGATAACAATGACAAACAATCTCATGGAATTATCAATAATGAGGAAGTATTCATCAAGAGTGTAAACAAATCTATTGTGGATAAATCACAAGCTATAATCTGGCGAGTTCTTTATTCCATTCTCAAAACGCATAATAAGTTTGGTTATAATGGTAGCTTAATGGATTATTATAATGATATATGTATTGGTATATTTAATGTAAATATAACATATAATGCTATATCAAAATCAAAGAACAGGTTTTCTTTCTTTAATAAGGATGTTTTGATAGAAAATATAGTAAGAAAGGAACTATCTGAGATTGATGATTTTTATAATTGCGTTGATGAATATTTTCAAACCAAATTAAATGGGTATATAAAATAGGCATTCATTATATATAAAGCAAGAGACGGTAAGAAGCCGTCTCTTTTTTTTCGTCCCATATCGCCACTTTCCCGTCCCATTTTCGTCCCATCTCGTCCCATTTACGTCCCATCTCGTCCCATATCGTCACTTTCTCGTCCCATATCGCCACTTTTTCGTCCCATCTCGTCCCATGTGTCACATGACATATACACGACATTCTATATTTCTGTAACTTTGCAACGCAATCGTACATCACAGTCATATTGCAGTGTTCTTTGACTTATTGGTACAATGTGTGGCAAGAATTAAGAATTTAGTTTTTAATAATTTAAAGGTGGTTGAAAAGGCAGCCACGTAAAATAAATAGTGTTTATGAATGAATATGAATAATATAATAATAGGTAATGAAGAATATCTTCTTTTGCAT
>SFOJ01000021.1 GCA_004552445.1 Mollicutes bacterium | reverse complement strand
AGAACTTGAAAAATTAAGTGAAGAATTTAGTGAAATAAGATATTATTGCAATGAAGAAGAAATAATGCTATTCAATAATGCATACAAAACTGCATTAACCAAATTAAATGAATTAGCAACAAAAACAAAAAATTTAAGAGAAAAAAGAACAAGAGTAAAAACAAAGACATTAAATTCAAAAGATTCACTTAATATGGAAGATGATTTACTTAATAAAATAGTTGATTCTTTATTATCTATTGCAACACTTATAGATAGAAAACTAGAAAGAAATGTTGTTAATACAGCATTAGTATATAATCATTTATGTCTATTATTAAGTGAAAAACAAAATTTACATTTTAGATACTTAAAAAATCCATCAATACAAATATTCTTCAAAAAGAAAAATGAAAATGGAAAAGAAAATGATATTACTGGAACTCTTGGTATATTAAAAAAAGAAATTAAAATATTTAATAGAAAATATCAAAAAATATCTAATTATCCACAATCAGCTAACAAATTAGAAGCAATGAAGAAAATATATTTAGATTTATATACTGGAATCATGAATGCTTTTGAAATTAGAAATAAAAATATTTATACTAAAATAAGAAATGGAATAATGCATTCAAATATAGAAATTTCTAAAGGAAAAGTAGTAATTAAAGATTCTTATGATCACAATATGGATGATCCAAGTTTCTATTGCAAGGCATCTAATAAAGAATTATTAGAATATGCAAGATGTATAGAAGAAGATGATAATCAAAAAAGTTATACTTTAGAAACTTTTATAAGTGAATTATATATTACATTAACCAGTTATGATATAGATTTAAATCAATTTAGAAACTTTTTCCAAAATCTAACCGATTGTTTAAAATATATAGAAAGTAATATTAGATTAGATATTAATTCCGAAGAATTAAAAAATAGAATTTCAAATAGTGATGGTAATGTAGGAACTAATAGTTCGTTAGGAGAAGAAGATTTAGAAAGTACTGCACCAGGTATGTAAGAAAACTAAATTTCTTCTTTTTTTATTATTAAAAATATGATATAATATTGAAGATTTATCTGGAGGCGATAACATTGAATAATTTATGTGCTATTAAAGGATTAGGACCGAAGACAATAGAAACTCTAAAAAATATAGGAGTAAATAGTATTAGAGATTTAGTAGAATATTATCCTTACAGACACGATTTAATAGTTCTTGATAATATAAAAGATTGTGTTGATAAACAAAATGTTATAATTGAATGTATTATAGATTCAGTACCATTATCAAGAAGGTTTAGAGCTAATATGACAGCTCTAACATTTAGAGCAATGTCCAATAAAAAAATGATAGCAGTTATGATATTCAATAGAACATTTTTAAAAACTCAACTACATCCAGGAACAACTATTACAGTAATTGGAAAATATGATGCACTCAAAAATACAGTAATCGCATCTGACATAAAATTTGAAAAAATTGCGACAGGTTCAATAGAAACTGTATATCACTTAACAAGTGGTCTTACTAGCAAATCCTTAAAAAAATATATAAGTGAAGCATTAAATATATTTGATGATTATATAGATTATATACCAGACTATTTAAATGAAAAATATAACTTTATTTCAAAAAAAGAAGCAATAAAACTAATACATGAGCCACAAAATAAAGAAGATGTTAAAAAAGCACAATTAAAATTAAAATATGAAGAATTATTTGAGTTTATGTTTAAAATAAATTATTTAAAAGAATTAAATAAAGACAATAAAATAGAATATATTAGAAATATTGATCCAGAAGATGTAAATGAATTTATAAGAAGTTTACCATTTGAATTAACACCAGATCAAGATAAAGCAATTGAAGATATTTATAATGATATGACTTCAAGCAAAAGAATGAATAGAATGATTCAAGGAGATGTTGGTAGTGGTAAAACTATAATTTCAATAATAGCTGCATATATTAACCATTTAGCAAAATATCAAACAGCTTTAATGGCACCAACAGAAGTATTAGCTTATCAACATTATGAAAATATTAAAAATGTACTTTCAGGAACTAACATGAGAATAGATATATTAGTAGGAAGTATGAAAAAGAAAGAAAAAGATGAAGTAATAGAAAAACTTGCTAAAGGTAAAATTGATTTTTTAATAGGTACACACGCACTTTTAAGTGAAAACGTTATATTTAAAAATTTAGGACTTGTTATAACAGATGAACAACATAGATTTGGTGTTAATCAAAGAGCAAGTCTTAAAAATAAAGGTATTCTTCCAGATACTTTATATATGTCAGCAACTCCTATACCGCGTACTTTCGCTTTAACAATATATGGAGATATGGATATTTCAAATATCAAAACAAAACCAAAAGGTAGAAAAGAAATAAAGACAATAGTTAAAAGTGAAAAAGAACTTGTAGATGTTTATGAATTATTAAAGAAAGAAATAGATGAACATCATCAAGCATATATAGTTTCACCTTTAATTGAAGACTCTGAAGTTATAGATTTAACAACAGTAAATGAAATAAAAAGAAATATAGATTTATATTTCAATAAGAATATTAAGTCTGCAATAATGCATGGTAAATTATCAAAAACTGATAAAGATAAAATAATGAATGATTTTAAATCAGGAAAAATAGATGTATTAATATCTACTACGGTAATAGAAGTAGGAATAGATGTTAAAAATGCAACTATGATGATAATATACGATGCAGAACGTTTTGGACTAGCAACACTTCACCAATTAAGAGGAAGAGTAGGAAGAAATGAATATGAATCAACTTGTATACTTATAGGAGATAAAAATAATAAAAGATTACAAGTACTTGAAGAAAGTAACGATGGATTTTATATAACAGAAAAAGATTATGAAATGCGTGGAGAAGGAGATTTATTTGGAGTAAAGCAAAGTGGTGATATGCAATTTAAAATAGCAAATCTTCATACAGACATGAAAATACTTTTACAAGCAAGAGATGATTCAAAAGAATTTTTGGATAAAAATAAAGATAATAATTTTGAAAATTATAAAGAATATGCTAAAATAATTAATGAAATGACAAATTTAGATTAAAAGGAGTGATTAATATGGGTAGAGCTCATGAAGTTAGAGCTAAAGCAATGGCTGCAACAGCTGCAAAAAAAAGTAAGTTATATTCAATCTATGCAAAGGAGATTTATCAAGCAGCGAAAGGAAACCCAGACCCATCAAGTAATGATGTATTAAGAAGAGTAATTGAAAAAGCTAAAAGAGAACAAGTTCCAGCTGACGTTATTAATAGAAATATTGATAAAGTTAAAAAAGGTGTAACTGAAAACTACGACACAGTAGAATATGAAGCATTTGCTCAAGGTGGAAGTTCACTAATTATTAAATGTTTAACAGATAATTCTAACAGAACAATTAGTTTTATTAAAACAGTATTTAATAAATGTGGAGCTAAAATGGCTGGTCAAGGCGCAGTAAGTTTCATGTATGAACATTTAGGAGTAGTTGGAATTAAAGGACATTCTGAAGAAGAAGTAATGGATGCATTAATCAATGGAGATGTTGATGTAAATGATATCGAAGTTGAAGATGACACAGTTGTTGTTTATACAGAAGTTGCTGATTTAAACAATGCTAAAAAGGCACTAGAAACATCATTTCCAGGAATCGTATTCGAATTAGATGAAATTTCATATTTTGCTAAAGATACAGTTACATTAGAAGGTGAAGATAAAGTAAAATTTGAAAGATTACTAGATATGCTTGATGAACTAGACGATGTAAGTAATGTTTATCATAATGTAGAGATGTAAAAAACTCTACATTTTTTATTTTATGTGTGTTACAATATATATGGAGGATAAAATGAAATTTAGAGAAATGGAAGATAAATCATTAGAACAAATAAGATATAATCCTTACACAACAGGAACACATAAAGAGAAAAAAGAAGGAAAATGTATAGATATAAAAAAAGTATCAGCAATTGCTTCAATATTAAACATATTAAATAATAGAGGACTTTATAATGAAGCACAAAAAAATCTAAGAAGTAAACAAGAAGAACCATCCTTAAAAGAAATAATAAGCGAAATGATAAGAATGGTAGAAGAAGATATAGAATCTAAAGAGGATTCTTTATGTGAAAAAAGTTTAGGATAGGTGAATATAAATGAATTTTAATATAGACGATGTAATAGTATTTAATGATGGAGAATACCTAATCTTAGATGTAATAAGAGAAAATAATAATACATATTTATACCTAATAAATAATGATGAATTTCTAGATGACGTATCAATAGTTAAAGTAAATAATAACAACAATGTTATTGAATATACAGCAATAGATAATGATGAAGAATTTGATTATATAGTTAATAAAATATTCTTAGATTTTAAAGACGATGTGCTTGATTTTGCTACAGAATAATAATTTAAAATATCAAATAGAAAACACTTTTATTTGATATTTTTTTATGTTATAATCAACATAGAATAGTTAAATGGGAAGTGAGAATATGTCATTTATAACATCATTAATATCATTTGGAGTATACTGGATATTTAAACCATTATTTTCATTATTATTATACATTGATGGTGTAGCTTATTCATTGGTTGCATACTCATATAAAGTATTTATGCTTATGGCACAACTAAATTTTAATGTTGTATATGCTTGGGTAGCACCTTTAATTGATAGAATTAAAGCAATTATAATGGTTTTAATTATGTTTAAATTAGGATATTCTCTTATTCAATATATGATAAATCCGGATAAACTTTCAGATAATTCTATAGGTGGAGCAGCATTAATAAAAAATATAGCTTGGTGTTCTCTGTTACTAATTTCTTATACATTTATATTTAGTGTGATGAATGAATTAAGCTTACTAATTATTGGAGTACCAAAAGGATACGAATTTACAACATTGAAGGAAATTGCAGATGTAACAACTGATGGTCAAGAAAATGATTCGGGTTTGATAGCACGTTTTATTTTTGGAACTCAAGCAGATGATATGGGAGATTTTGGAAAATATTTAGCAACCACAACATTACAAGTATTTTTACATGGAAAAGACAATCAATCATCAATTGTAGAAACTATTTATTCTAAACAAGTAAATGAAGATATTAATAGTTTTGACTTAACAAAAATAACAGATGCTGTATCCGCACTAGATAAAACCGTAGAATATAAATTTCCAATTATAAGTACAGCGATGGCGGTATATTTGATATGGAGTATAGTAAAATTAGCAATTGAAATTGGAGTACGTATGTTTAAACTAATAGTACTTCAAATCATGGCTCCAGTGGCAATTGTTTCAATTATAGATAAAGGATTTAATGCAAAACCATGGAAAATGTTTATAGATACATATTGGAAAACATGGGTAGATGCATTCATAAGAGTTGGTTCGTTATTCTTAGCAACGGCATTTATCAGTAAATTCTGGACAGATCGTTCAGCATTATTCCCAGATGTAGATGGATTTACAAGATATATAGTATTATTAATAGTTATATTTGCAGCATATAGATTTGCTCAATTATTACCAAAATTTATAGATGGAATATTTGGACATTCATTATCTGAAAATAATTCAAAAGGCTTTGGAAAAGTACTTGGTGGAATAGCTGGATTTGGAGTAGGAGCAGTTGGTGGACTAGCAACTGGTATTGCAGCTAAAAATGGACTTGGCGGAATATTATCAAATACACTTGGTGGAGCATTTGGTGGAGCATCTAGTGGAAGTAAAGGAAAGAATGTTGCAGACTTCTTTAAGGGACAAGCTGGCAATGTAAATAGACGTGCAGGAATTGCAGTTGAAAATGCTCAATGGAAGGGTAAAGGTGGCGTCGCTGGTAAATGGGCAAATAGAATTGCTGGTGCTACTGGAATGGCAGCAATACATGACATGAATGTTGGAAATGAATTAAAAGGCGAAAATAAATCTTGGGAACAAACTCAAAGAGAATACGAAGATGCACAAAGTAAATTTGATGCAGATATAGCTGCCAATGGTGAAGACATTGATGCAAAAGTAAAAGCAATGGGCTCTGAAGCATCAAGCTTCACATATGCTGGAACTAGTGATGCAATTAGTTTTGGAACTGATCAATCAGCATTTGCAAGCAAGGTTGCAGACAATGATGAAGATTATATAAAATATATGGATTTAGCTGAAAGACATAGAAGAACATTAGCACAAGATAAATTTGCTGATGTTGTCGATAGTAGTGGACATACAGTTACAGCAGATGAACAAAGAAAAATGACAGAAAGATCTTTACGTATGGCACAAAATGAAGCAGCAAAAGCAAGAAGAAAAGCAGAAGAAAGTGCATCTGAAGCATGGAGACAAAAAGAACAAGATAGTGGAATAACTGCAGCAAGACAAAGAGAAAAAGATTTAGCAAGACAAAAGAGTGAAAGTGCAGAGAGACATAGATTAGAACAAAGAAGCCATAATGAAAGGGCAAAAGGAATTGAAGATAGAAAATGGGGAAAATAAAAGGAAAAGGAGTGAATAACAATGTATATAATACCAGCAAATAGTAAAAAAAGTCAGTTGATATTTAATGTATTTAGACCAATAGATTTGTTTGGAATTTTATTACCTGGAGCTTTATTAACAGTTGTATTCTTATTCGTTTTTCCAGGAGATTCAATATCAGCTATAGTAATTAAATTAGCTCCTGTGAGTTTGGCATTATTTTTAGTAATGCCAATTCCTTTTTATCACAATGTACTAGTTTATTTAAGAGAATTATATTTATATTTTAGTAGTCAAAGAAGATATTATTGGAGAGGATGGTGTGCTAGTTATGTGGGAAGCGATGGGAATACAGAGCAAGCCGAAAGTAAACGTTAAGGCACAAAAATATGCTGAAAATTGGTTACCAATTAGGGGCATACAAAATGGAGAAATTATATTAGATAATGGACAAAGAGTGACAGGAGTAAAAATAAAACCAAGAAACATTTTTATTCTTGACTATGATTCACAAAATAATGCAATATTTAATTTAAGAAATTTTTATAATACCTTAGATTATCCATTTTGGTTAATAGTTGCTGATAGACCAGTAGACATTAATGTATATCTAGCTCAACTAAAACTCTTATACAATCAAGTACAATCACCTGCAATTAGAAAATTAGTAAGAGAAGATATAGATAAGGCTAATTTATTCATGAGCAAAGAAGTAAATGTAACTGATACAGAATACTTTATATTATTCAAAGATAGAAGACCAGAAATAATACAAAAGAGAATTCAAAACCTAGTATCCGGTTTAGCTGGTGCAGGACTTCAATCTGCTCAAACAAGTAATGATGATTTAAGAACTTTACTTGATGGATTTATGAACGGTGGAGAAACAACTAATTTTGGGACGGTGATGCCACGATGAGCGTAAGTTTTAAAAGTCAATTAGCTCCAAAGAGCTTAGAATTTAAACCATCTGAAATTATAATTAGTGATAAATATTGTGCTATTCTTACAATAATTAGTTATCCAAAAGCTATTAATGAAGGATATTTAGCAAATTTAACACAATTATCTGGAATAAAAATATGCATTAAGCATATTCCAATTGCATTTTCAGTATTATCAAAGATGTTAAATAAAGAAATTGCAGATATGAAAGCACGTTATCAAAATGAACATGATAGAACTATACAAGAACAAATTAGACAAGATTATGAAAGTATTGAAAACTTTATTCAAATGTTAACTGCAACACAAGCAAGAATATTTGATTTCCAAATGCATGTTATGATAAGTGCAGATTCCCATGAAGAATTAGAGAATAAAAAAGTACAAGTAAAAAATTACCTAGATGCAATGGGTATGAAAGGACTAGTACTTAGATTTGAACAAGAAAAAATATTAAAGAGTATGCTTCCAATATTTGAAGCAAATGACATAGAAGAAAGAGTTGGAACACCAATACCATCAGTTACAATGGCAGCGATGTATCCATATGTATTCGATAGTATTAAAGATCCAGGACTTTCATGTTTACTTGGAGTTGATTACTCAGGTGGTGTTATCCTATTCAATCAATTCTTGTATCAAACTAAAAAAGAATTTAATAGAAACAATGCCAATATGATTATACTTGGTACTTCAGGTTCAGGTAAATCAACAGCTGCTAAAGTTCTACTAAGAAGTAATATTAGAAATGGTCATAAAATCGTTGCAATTGACCCAGAAGGCGAACTTGAAGATATGACTAGATTATATGGTGGAGACTTCATTGATTTAGGTAAAGGTGGAGACTTTGGTATGATAAATCCACTTGAAGTAGTACTTGATGCTGATGAAGATGAAATGAAGGATGGAGTGGGATATGCTATTCTTACTCGTACACTTCAAACATTAAAAGCATTTATGAAATACTATAGCCCTGATATCGAAGAAGATACACTAACAATGTTCAGTGAAGTAGTTCAGGATACATATAAACGTTATAAAATAGATTATAATACTGATTTTAGTAAAATAAATTCACACGACTATCCAACATTTGATGATGTATATGCAACTATAAAGGGTAGATTACTTTCTATGACTGAACATACTCGTGAAAGAGAAGTAATGGAAAGACTGGAATTAAAGATTAGACCTCTTACAAGAGAGTTAAGATATTATTTCACTGGTAAAACAACAATTGATACTGATGCAGACTTTATAGTATTTAATATTCGTGAATTAATGAATGCTGATAATAATATCAGAAATGCATTATTCTTCAATATATTATTTAGCAGACCAAAATACATTAGGAGCAGAATTCCTAGCACGTATTCAAAGACGTAGTCGTAAATACAACACAGGAACAATAATAATTACACAACAACCTACAGACTTTGCAGCACCTAATGTAATCATACATGGTAAAGCTATTTTCGATAATGCATCTTATTACTTAGTAATGGGATTAAGAAAACAAGCAGTAGATGATTTAGCTAGACTTGTAGATTTAAATGATCAAGAAAAAGATTCAATAAAGAGATATAGTCAAGGACAAGCATTATTCGTTTGTGGTAGTAGAAGAATGCGTATTAATGTAATTGCTACTCAACAAGAATTAGAATCATTTGGTTCTGGAGGAGGACTATAAAATAGTCCTCTTTATTTAAATAAAGGAAGTGAAGTATGAACGGTAATTTTGACGATGATGAAGCAATCCAAAATGAAAAAGAACGTAATAAATCAGGTATACTTCAAGGAGTAGATCATTTTTCGAGTACACAAGAACGTGGAATATATGGAGAAAAAGAAAAAACACCAAGAGGACTTAATGGAATTCAAGATGATAAAATAAATAAAAAAGATCAGGCAGATATAGATGCTATAAATAATAGAGGCAAAAATCAATCAACAGATATAAATGGTAAAAAGAAAAAAAATAAAGATGGGGATGATAATGAATCATCGGGTAGTAGTTCTTCTGGAAAAAAAGATGAATTAGAAAGTAAAGACGATTCAAAAGATAAAGATAGCAAAGACAAAGAAAAAGACAAAAATAAGGATAAAGAAAAATCTTCAGGTAATAATAAAGAAGAAAAAGGTGAATTATTTTCTTCTTTGGAAAAGAAAAAGGCAGCACTTATTTTAAAAATAAAAATTTATTTTTGGATAGCAGTAGGTGCTTTAGCAATATTCCTAATATTTTTCTTAATAGCATTCTTTATCATGGTTTTTGATAGTTTAACTTCATCCCTTTCAACATTCTTTGGAGTATCTGAAAATGGAACAACTGAATGCGAATACAATGCTGAAACAGGTACGTATTTACCAGAAGGATGTGAAACAGACGGTTTATTTACAGATGAAAAATATCAAAACGTTAAGGAAGATTGTGATATTAATCATTTTGATAGAGACGCATGTGAATGTGACCCAAAAAATGAAAAATGTAGAAAACTTGATTCAGAAGAACTTACGCGAGTTCTTACGTCAGAAATAATTGAATCGTGTAATATTGATAGTAATTTTCAAAAATTCTGGGATAATGTTGATGCATTCTTTAATGGAGGAACATTCAAAAATACATGTTCATTACTAAGATATATAAGAAAAAATATTGAAATGTATCAAAATGAATTCAACGTTACATTAGATGAAGGATTAATTGTAGCTAATATCTTCTATGGTTATGCAGAACAAGAAACATATAAGAATTATACCAATAATGTAGAAAGTGCAGAATACGAATCAGCAACTGAACATTACAAAGTATTAATAGATATTATTGAAGGTGGAAAATTAAAAAGAGAAGATGTTGATCGAATAATACAAAATAGTATTTTTGAAGAAGTTTACCCTTACTGGAAATGGAAAATAACTGAAGATGAAAATGGAAAACTACATGGTAGTTGTAATCTAATGCATCAAGAAGTATATAGATACAATCTAGATAAATGGAAGTTATTTATAAGATGGGGAGACGAACTAGATAATGATTATAATGGAAATAGTCGTAATGGCTTTAGTACAGCTGGATACATGGGGCTTAAAAAAACATTTGTTTCTGTGAAACTCTTAGATAGAGATTCTCCAAAATTAACAGATGGGCAAATTACAAACTTGTATGGTAGTGGATGGGTATATGATACTAATATGAATAGTGCATACTCAAGTACTGATGAAGAATGTAATGGTAAATACACTGCCTCAGAATTAAAAGAAAAGTATGGCCTTGCCGAAAACCCATCAGGAGTAGATACATCAAGCAAATTCTTTAAAGATAGAAATATTACAGGAATAATTGATACAAGCCATTATGAACAAAAAGTAAAAGAAATCAATTCAAATAAAAAAGACACATTTAATACAAAAACAGTTAATTATTTTAAATCAAATTTATCAATAGGAACATATACAATTAACTACGATTATAGAGATGGATTTGCATATATAAATTATCCAATATATAAAACTGCTATTGATAATCCAGATACTGATATAGAATATAGTGATATAGTAACTAACAAATCGATTGAACAAATAATTGAAGAAATTATAAGTAGAAAAGTAGAGTTAAATGAAATTTTACTAAAACAAGATTTAGATAGTAATGGTATATATAGTTACTATACCAATGGAATTATAAATCCAGGAGGAGCAACGGGTGCTGCATGTCAAGCATATATACCTGCAGACTATAATAAACTTGAAGTAGAATTAACTGATTGTGATGGTAAATATTTATTAACAACAAACTTCAAAGATTATATAATAGGCGTAACTTATGGAGAAATCGACTATACGGAATTAGATGATTATGCGCTAACACAAATGGTTGCAGAAATTTCATTTGCATTAAAAAGAAGAGGAAACTATACACATGGTTCTCCAATAAAACTAAGATCAGGAACATGTGATCAAGTTTATTGCTCCCCAACGCAGGGATGCTATAGTACAACTTCAAGGGCAGGATATCAACAATTATATCCAGGTAAAGGAACCTGGAAAGGTATAATGTCAAGCGATCACTTAGCAAGATATTCATCACTATATGACCAAGCAGCAAATTACTTGTTAGTTTCTGGAAATTCCCCATTTGAGGCAGGATATAATGCGACTGAATCTCAATCAGCAAGTAATATATACTTAAAGAATTACAAACAATCAGCAGAATATTGGAGAAAACAAGCCAAAAACGGATATAGTTTTACAGAAATTCTTTCAGATACATTCGAAGGAAAAGCAACATTAATCGAATGCCAAGATTCAAGTAATGATGTATTTGGAGGAAATGTTAATAACAACTATGATTATAGTGCTCAACAAACCGTAGATACAACAGATGAATATCCAAAAAAATCTCCTTCAATTGGAAACTTCTATGGCTTTCCATATAAAGAAGAAAATGATTCTATAACAATTAATCCAGACTGGGTATCAAAAAATATAGTAGATGTAAGTACCAACTGTAGTAATGGTAATTGGAATAAAACGTATAAAGTGAATAAAGCTGTTAAAAACAATTTTGAACAAGCATTTAAAAACGTTTGTAAACTATTAACAGATGGCATAGATGGTTGCAAATTAAGTTCATCAGATTTGATAGATGGCAGTACATACACCGAGAAAAAAACAAGTAGTGGTATGATAGATATCCACTCTTATGGATTAGCACAAGATTGGAACTACTCAGCAAAATACACTATAGGTGGTAAAACATATACACCATATGATAGTTCTAAGTCAAGACAAAACTATAATCTATTTATAAACGAAGCGCTAGATGGAAAAGAAAATGATTGTCAGAATATAAATTATGTATTATGGAAATACGCATATGGTCCAGCTGGATTTAAATGGTTTGGTAATAATAAAGATTCATCATTTGATGGAATGCATTTTGAAATAGATTACAATGCGAAAAATGAATAGAAAGGAATAATTATGAAAAAAACCGAAGAAGAAAAAAAAGCAACAATGGTTATATTAGGAACTATAGTTATTTTACTAATTATCATAATTGTTCCTCTAGCTTTTCTAAATAAAAAATCTGATAAAGATAATGCAAAATTTCCAGGATATGAATACATAGATATAACACAAAAAAAATTAGCAGATAAAAATAGCTATAATGAAATAAAGACATCTTTAGAAGAAAATACTTTATTTAAAAGAACTTCATTAATTGATGATTATAACTACGAAGGATATAATAGATTTAATATTGAAGGAATGATTAAAGGGTATATTTTTGCATATGAACCTGCCAATAAAAAATATTATATATATAGTGATACAGATGAAGAAAAATACTGTATAGGAAAAAATAATGTAATCGCAGGATTTAAAGAACTATATAATACTGATATTTCAAAAAGAATAGATGATTTTCTAGTATATAGTAAATATATGACTTCAGGTGAAGATACATATTGCTTTAGTTTTAGAACTATATCAAACGAATATAACAATGATATAAAACTAAATATTACAGCACTATCTATGTCAGATGATGATGTAGTTACAGCAAAATTATATGTATATACTTACTATACAATGGGAACAGAAGAAGAAAAAGAAAAAGTTAAAAGATTAGAAGATTCTATAAAAAATAATAATATTTCATTATCAAATTCAATAGTATATAATGAATTAAATGGAAGAGTAGTTAAAAAAGAACTAAACTTTAAAGTATTAAAATCAGGAAAATTTTTCAAATATCAAGTTTTAAATATTAAAACTTTAGATAATTAGTGAAAAATTTCTTTTTCTATTGTATAATGTAATTAATTGAGGTGACAAAATGAAACTTAAATTTAGAGCTGATTTAAAAGATATAGTAATATTTCTAATATTTTGTTTAGTATTATTATATTTAATAGCCATAGCTGTTCTTAATTTAAATAGTGTTGCTGTAGATGGAACTTTTAGAGGTTTAAACCCACTACCAGCATTCACAAGTGAATTTATAACAGCAACTTTACTATTTTATGTTTTAGCATTAGTTGCAATTTTTACGGCATGTTCATCTTATTTCTTTGAAAGAGAAGAAGGATTTGGAATAACTACTCAAAAGAAATCAAAAAATGATGGATATTCTAAACTAATGTCAGAAAAAGACATGAAAAAAGACTATGGAATTAAAAAAGTGCATTTGAAAGATGATACTTATGAAGCAGGTGGTATTCCTGTTATCAATGATGGAAAAGATGCATGGGTAGATGCGAGTGGCCAACCTCACTCATTAATTATGGGTGCTTCTGGTTCAGGTAAAACTCAAGCATTCATGTTTCCATTAATTAAGATTTTAGGTAGAGCCGGAGAAAGTATGATAGTAACAGACCCAAAAGGTGAGTTATATGAAGCTTGCGGTTCGCTATTAAAAGAAAAAGGATATAAAATTATATTAATTAACTTCCGTGATCCTAGAGAGGGAGCAGCATGGAATCCGTTTAGTTACCCATATAGAATTTATAAAGAAGGAAATTCAGATAAAGCAAATGAACTTTTACAAGACCTTGCTAGTAATATCTTGATAGACCCAAATAACAAAGCAGAGCCATTCTGGGAACAAACTGCATCTAATTTCTTTACGGGTCTATCATTAGGATTATTTGATGATGCTACTGAAGCAGAAATTAATATCAATAGTATAAACATGATGGCTGAAACAGGAGAAGATAGAATTGGTGCTTCAACTTATATTAAAGAATATTTTAAAAGTAAAGGCGAATTAAGTCCTGCATATATAGCTGCTGCATCTTGTATTAATGCACCAAATGAAACTCGTGGTGGTATCATGTCAACATTTAGAACAAAGACAAGAATTTTCTCATCACAAGAAGCACTATCAGAAATGTTATCATATAGTGATTTCGATATAAGAGATGTAGGTAAAGAAAAAACAGCTGTATTCTTAAAAATACATGATGAAAAAACTACATATCATGCATTAGCAACAATATTTGTAAAACAAGCATACGAAGCATTAATAGCTGTTGCACAAACTTGTCCAAACTTAAAATTACCATATAGAACAAACTTCATTCTTGATGAATTTGCAAACATGCCTGCATTAAAAGATGTTGAAACAATGATTACAGCATCTCGTTCAAGAAACATTAGATTTAGTTTTGTTATTCAAAACTTCTCACAATTAAATAAAGTTTATGGTAAAGATGTAGCCGAAACTATCAAAGGTAACTGTGGTAACTTTGTATATATTATGAGTACTGAACTTGCTGCTTTAGAAGAAATTAGTAAATTACTTGGTGATCAAAAACCAGCTAAAGCAGAAAAAGATAAACCAGCTCCTCCAATTAGACCATTATTCACAGTAAGTGATTTACAAGCTCTAAAAGAAGGAGAAGTAATTATTAACAGATTTAGAAGTATGCCATTTAAAACTAAATTAGTTTATGATTATAAAATTGACTGGGGCAAAAAGTATGAACAAATGCAATATACAGAAAGACCTAGAAAAGAAGTTAAAGTATTTGACCTTAAAGGTTATGTTACTAAACTAAAAGAAAGTCAAGGAGAAACTGCTGGACCAAGTCCAATGGGAATGCCAGGTATGATAAATCCATATATGCCTGCAGGAATGGCACCAGGTGGGTCAAGATCTGCTGGAGTTATGCCAACAAGCTTAGATGATTACGTTAAAAGATTAGATGAAAAAATAGCTGAGTTAGAACGTGAGGAAGCTGAAGAAAAAGCAAAAGCAGAGCGTGAAAAATCTGAACCAAAAGTAGTTGAAAACGTAACAAATAATGTTACTAATAACTATACTACAGTTCCTCTAACTGAAAAGACAGAAGAAGAACTAGAAAAAGAAATTGGTGAAATATTTGATCATAAGATAAAGGAACCTGAAAAAGAAAAAGTTGAAGATTTGGACTTTAATAAATTCATAGTTCCAATGCCTGAAGATGTAGATGATGAATATACTACCAAGGCACCTGAAACAACTACTCATTTTGAACAAGTTGTTGAGGAACCTATTAAAGTGTCTGTGGAAGATGCAACTAAAGAAGAAATACCAACAGAAATTCCAAGGTTTACTTCTCCATATGCTCATAATCAAGTACAATCTGAAGTTCAAACTGTTGAACCTAAGCCAGTAAGTACAATTGAGAATATAGAAAAACCAAAAGTAAATATAGACGTTGATAGTGTAGTTGTTAATAATAAACCAAATGACGAAGACTTCTTCGATGATTTCTTTGGAAGTGAAGATGAATAATATTCATCTTTTTTTATGCATAACATTAACTAGGTGATGAAATGAAAATAATAGATGTTAGTGATAGATATACTTATGCACAAAGTCATATACAAGGAAGTATTAATGTTCCGTATGATGTGTTAATAAATAACTATAGACAATATTTGAATAAAAATGAAAACTATTACTTATATTGCAAGAGTGGAAAACTTAGCAAAAGAGCAACCATGGTACTATCATCACTGGGATATAAAGTTTTCCATCTAGAAAAATAATTAAAAAAATATTATAATTATCTCGTGATTACTTATGGAGTATTTTAATGAGATAATTAATTTTATTGAAAATTCAGGTTTAATTGGAGTACTACTAGGTGCATTAATGATAGTATTTGAATCAATTATCCCAGTAATTCCATTAATGGTATTTATTACCATTAACTTTTTAGCATTTGGTAAATTCTTTGGATTCTTAATATCATGGATATTCACAATAGTAGGTTGTGTAATATCATATTATATATTTAAAAAGGGTCTAAATAAAAAATTCGATATGTTAACAGAAAATAAAGAAACAATAAATAAATATAAAAGAGTATTTAAAAATATCAGTCTTGGAAATTTAACACTTTTAATAGCGCTTCCTTTTACACCTGCATTTTTTGTTAACATTGCAAGTGGACTAGTAAACATGGATTTTAAAAAATTTATAATAGCCACAATTATAGGAAAAATATCACTAGTATATTATTGTGGTTTTGTTGGAACATCATTACTAGAAAGCTTTACAAATCCATCTGTATTAATAAAAATAGTATTATTACTTTTATTTACATATATAATTACTAAAATAGTAAACAAAATATTAAAAATAAAATAATTATGATACAATATTAATGGTGATAATATGGAATATATAGTAATTGGACTTTTAATAATAATTATAATTTTATTAATAGTTTTAATAACTAGAAAAAATGATAATAGTGAACTTAATGATAAACTATCAAGAACAGAAATAAGCGTTATTAAAGAGATAGGTGATTTTAAACATAATTTTTCTAGTGATATAAATAAAGACTTTAATGAGTTAAACGATAGAATAGAAAGAAAATTAAATCTTATTAATCAAAAAGTAAATGAAAAGTTAGAAGATGGTTTTGATAAAACTAATAAAACATTTAATGAGGTAATGAATAGACTTACTAGAATAGATGAAGCTCAAAAGAAAATAGATGGTCTTGGTACTGAAATTATCTCTTTAGAAAGTATACTTACTGATAAAAAGAGTAGAGGTATATTCGGAGAAGTTAATCTTTACCATATTTTATCTTCAATATTTGGTGAAAAGAATGATAGAATTTATAGAACACAATATACTTTATCAAATACAACTATAGCTGATGCGATAGTATTTGGTCCAGAACCCTTAGGTACAATATGCATAGATGCAAAATTTCCACTTGAAAACTATAGAAGACTAGTTGAAAAGGGTATTAGTGATAACGAAAGAGCACTTAGATGTAAAGCATTTGATAATGATGTTAAAAAACATATAGATGCAATCGCAAGCAAATATATTATTCCCGGAGAGACATCTGATCAAGCAATAATGTTTCTGCCAGCAGAAGCAATATTTGCAGAAATAAATGCATATCATACATCACTTATAAAATATGCTGCTAGTAAAAAAGTATGGATAACTAGTCCAACAACACTTATGAGTTTACTTACAATTATAGAAGCAGTGCTAAAAGGTCTTGAAAGAGATAAATATACTTCAATAATACATGAAGAATTAAATAGATTAGGAGTAGAATTTGGACGTTATAAAGAACGTTGGGATAAATTATAAAACAACTGAAAAAATAACTAAGAGATTTGATTCAATAAATAATGTAAAACTAGAAGATTCTTCAAAAATACTAATTGAAGAAAATAATTAAAAAGGATTCACTATTGAATCCTTTTTCCTTGGTAACTATCTCTTTTAACCATTTCTTTATCTATATCATCAAGAACACTAAACTTCTTTAAAAGCCAAGTTGGTTCAATTAATAATTCTTTTATTGGATCGCCTGTAATTCTATGAATAACTATTTCAGGTCTTAAAAGCTCCAACTGATCTATTACTATATCAATATATTCCTCTTTACTTAAAATATGAAAGTTAGTAGTATTATACAAATTTAATATTGGTGTATCTTTTAATATAAAAAGCATATGTATCTTAATACCTTGAATGTCTAATTTATTTAAGTACTTTATAGTATTAAGCATCATCTCTTTAGTTTCAAAAGGAAGCCCATTTATAATATGAACAACTACATTTATATTTCTTTTTCTAAGTTCTAAAACAGCTTCTTCAAATTGCTCTAAAGTATGTCCTCTATTAATAAGTTTGGAAGTACTCTCATGAATAGTTTGAAGACCTAACTCTACTATCAAATCAGTTCTATTATTTAAGTCTTCTAAGTAGTCAAGTACATCGCTATTTAAAGCATCACATCTAGTAGCTATATTAAGCCCGATAACATTATCAAGTTTTAATATTGGTTCATATTTACTTTTAAGAGTATTAACATCAGCATAAGTATTAGTGCCAGCCTGAAAATATCCAATATATTTAGCATTAGGCCATTTCTTTAAATTATTATCTCTAACCTTATTAAATTGAGTTAGTAAGTCCATTCCATCATTTTCACCACTACCATTATAACAATATATACATCCAGTACCATTCTTCTTATTAGGACAACTAAAACCTGCATTCAAAGATACTTTAAAAACCTTACAACCATATTTACTTTTATTGTAATAATTTAATGTATGATATCTTTTATTATCAAGAGTATATTTAAACATAATATTCACCGAAGATATTATATCACATAAATATTAAAACAAATAATCCCATTAAAAGACAATAAATACTAAAATATATTAGTTTTCCATTACGCACTATATTTCTAAACCATTTAAGTGTAAAAAAAGATACAACAAAGGAAAATATAAATCCTAAAAAGTATGGAAGAAATTCTATGTCGTTATTTATTAGATCTTTAATACCAAGTATAGTAGTACCAAAACTAATAGGTATATAAAGCATAAAAGAGTAATCAAATGATTCTTCTTTACTAAGACCGCAAAGAAGTCCAGCAATAAGTGTACTACCACTTCTACTAATACCTGGAAGTAATGCAATAGTTTGTACAATACCTATGTATAAAGCATCATTAAAAGTTAATTCTTTTCTAAAATTATCTATATTTCTAACTAAATATAGAAAAATACTAGTTATTATAAATGAAATTCCAACTATAGTAAAACTCATACTAATAACACTTTCTATATAATCCTTAAGTAAAAATCCAATAATTCCAGCAGGTATACATCCAACTAAAATATATAAAGAATATTTAAAACTACTTTTATATCTTATATTTTTATCTTTTAAGTAGATTATAAAGCCATATAAAAGATTTACTAATCGTTTACGATAAATTAAACATACCGCAAGTAAACTACCTGCATTTACTATTATTTCAAAGCTTAAATCATTAGAAATATCACTATTAAATAAATATTTAAAAATAAAAATATGCCCACTCGAAGACACAGGTAAAGGTTCGGTAAAACCTTGAATAATACCAAGAATAATATATTTAATTAATTTCATATTAAATAATATTTTAAATATACTTTAATATGATAAAAAAATTAATTTTAAGACTAACTGGAATACTTATGACATCATATGGTTTAATGTTTATAATAATATACTTAAATTTATTAAAAATGAACTATACTTTTATAGAATATTTAATTTATATATTAACACATGCTGAATGTTTAATAATATTTATGGGAATAATATTAATAGTAATATCTTTTAGAAAGGAAAAAGATTATGAATTATATATATAATATAAAAGTAAACCTTAAGAATAACTTAATTAATTTTTATGAGTGGGAGGCAAATGATAAAATAACAACACTCAAAAAAACAAAAATATTTGTAATAAATAATTATGATTATAATAATATCTTAAAAATGAATATAAAAGTAAGAAAAGAGTTCTTAGAGAATATAGAACTTGATAATTTAATTTGCTTATTCACAAATGGGGTAGACATAGTATGTACTAAATTTAATATAGATGGTACTATATCAAAAATAAGTAAACTTGATCTAGAAGAAGAAAGGGAAGTACTAGACGAAATAAATTATAAAGTTAAAACCAAACTTTTATATTCTAAAATTGATAAAAATAACAACTATAAATTAACAACAAGAAAAGAAGAAAACATAAAAAATAAATTATTAGATTTTTTAAATTCTTCAAAAGAAAATACTGAATTAATCGATTATCTATATTATGAATGGTTTAATAAAACATCATCATCTAATAAATATAATGAATTATTAAGTTCCGTAAAAAATGAATATTCAGATAAACATAATAAATTGTTTAAAATAATTGAATTAATTAATTCTTAGTATATTTTTATAATAGCTGTTAAAAATATTACTAGGAGGATTTATGAAAAAATTATTAATAACTGTATTATTTATTTTAACTTTCACAGCATGCTCTATGTCTAACACACCTAAGTCTAAAGTAGAAATCTATATGAATCAATTTAATAGTATAACAGAAAATGTTAAGAAAGATTTAGAAACGACAGTAGCAAGTGAAAATCTATCAGAATCTAATAAAGAGATATATAAAAAAGTATTAGAAAGACAATATAAAAATTTAAAGTATTCAATTAAAGATGAACAAATTAATGGTGATAATGCAACTGTTACAGTAAACATAACAGTGTATGATTTTTACAAATCAAATGCTAATGCAGAAAAATATTATAATGAACATACGGATGAATTTACAACATCAAATGGAACAACAATAGATATTGATAGTTATACAAAATATAGATTAGAAGAAATGTTAAAAATGAGTGACACAGTGGACTACGAAATAAAAATACACTTAAACAAAGAAAATGATGAATGGGTTATACAAAATCCCGATAGAGAGACACTAGAAAAAATACATGGGCTTTATGATTATGAAAATGAATAAAAAGGCATACCTTTTTATTTTTTTTATTAAAAAGAGTTAACAAATATTTTTATTATTAATAAATGTTTAATAACAATAAGTAATATGAAATTTAACGCTAAAAAAGAAACAAAAAATTACTGAATTTATAAGAGAATATTACAATGTATTAGTGGAAGAAAATATTCAGGAGTAGTAGTGACAATATTCTCAAAATCACTTGGTAGTGAAAATGTAGTTAGTATAATTATATTAAAAGAAATAATTTATATGTTAGTTAATAATATGTTATAATCAATTTATATAAAAGAGGTATTATGAAAGAAAAAGAAGTAGTAAAAAAACTAATAGTTAAAAAAGAAACAATCGCATCAATGGAAAGTTGTACAGGTGGGTATTTTGCTAGTACAATTACATGTGTTGATGGTTCAAGTGAAGTTTTAAAATTTTCAGCAGTAACTTACTCAAATGAGTACAAAATAAAAATGGGAGTAGATGCTAATATTATTAATAAGTATTCAGTTTATAGTATTGAAACAGCACATGAAATGAGTAAAAAAATAAGTGATTATGCAAAAAGTACTTATGGAGTAGGAATAACTGGAAAAATAAATAGAGCTGATGAAAATAATTTAAGTGGAAAAGATAATGAAATATTTATAAGTATTTATAATAGTAAAAATAATACATATACTGATATGAAAATAACAGTTCCATATAAACCACGTAAAGAAGTAAAAAAATTAATTGTAAATGATATATTAGATAAATTAATTGAGATTTTATAAGGAGAAAATATGGAATATAAGAGCGAAGAAGAATTTTTAAAAGATTATGATGTAAACCAATATGAACGTCCATCTATAACAAGTGATATATTATTATTAAGCGTATCAAATGGGGTTCAAAACAACTATAGAAAACTTAAAGAAAAATTTTATAGTGTTTTACTCGTTAAAAGAAAAGAATATCCGTTTAAAGATAAATGGTGTTTACCTGGAGGATTTGTAAAAAATACAGAAACTACTGAAGAAACCGCAAGAAGGGTTTTAGCAAGTGAAACTAATCTACATAATATATTTATGGAACAATTATATACTTTTGATAGTATTAATAGAGATCCAAGAACAAGAGTATTGTGTGTTTCTTATATTGCTTTAGTAGATAAAAATAAATTAAATGATTCAATATATGAAAATGCATCATGGTTTAATATTAGTTATATAGAGGATGAAAAAGAATTTAATGTAACACTTGATAATGGAAATGAAAAATTAAATTTTATAGTTAGCAAAATGCTTAAAGAAAGCACAACAGATATGTATAAATTTGATATAGTAAAAAATGATTCAATAGCATTTGATCATCCACTTGTAATAGTTACTGGCATAGAAAGATTAAAAAATAAAATAATGTATACAGATATAGTATTTAACATGATGAGCGAATATTTCACACTTGGTGAACTTCAACAAGTATACGAAGTAATACTTAATAAGAAATTATTAGACCCTGCATTTAGAAGAATTATTGCAAATAAAGTAGAAAAAACTGATAAAATAAAAACAGGAGAAGGACATAGACCAAGTGTATTATTTAAATATAAAGAAAAATAAATAAAAAATTTGTGAATTAAAATGAAATATAATATAAAATTAAATTATACTTATTAACGAATTAGATAAGTATAATTTTAAAGTCGATAATATTTGCATACTAGAAAGTAAAATAACATCAATAGTACAATTAAACACAAAAGCGTATAGAAATAATTAACACCAATAGTTCTTCCAGAAAAGAAACACATACTAATTAAACTAATAAAAAGAGATTTAATCATAACATTTGATGGAAAGAATATAAAATATGAAAAATAAATTAAAAGAATATATAAAATTAAATTTCTTCATATAAAAGATTATAATTTTATAAATATAGTAAACGAAAAATTTTTAAAAGATTAATATTTTATAATAATGAACATAAGATTTAATATGAAAAAAATAATACTAATATTAATCTTTTTATTTTGCATAAACGTGAACGCATCAATAGTAGTAATGGACGCAGACTCTGGTAGAATACTTTATAGTAAAAATAAAAATGAAAGAAAGTTAATTGCATCAACTACCAAAATCATGACAACTTTAATAGCACTTGAAAATGCAAAATTAACAGATAAATTAAAAGTTGGTAATGAAATTAGAACAGTTGATGGTTCAATGATATATGTCAAAGAAAATGAAATATTTACTTTAAATGACTTGCTACATGGGCTTATGCTTCAAAGTGGAAACGATGCAGCTATGACAATTGCATCAAAAATAATGCCATATGATAATTTTATTGCTAAGATGAATTTAAAAGCTCATAAACTAGGAATGAATAACACTACATTTGAAAATCCACATGGATTAAATGACGATACTAAGGATTATTCAACAGCTGAAGACATGTCAAAATTAATGAGATATGCTATTAAAAATAAAGACTTTATAAAAATTACAAGTACAAAAAAATATAAAGTTAAAAATTATATTTGGTATAACAAAAATAAACTATTAAGTGAATATAAATATTTAATAAGTGGAAAAATTGGATATACAAAAGCAAGTGGTCAAGTTTTTGTTTCGGCAGCTAAAAAAGGTAACAAAACTTTAATAATTTCATCCATAGACGAATCGGATAAGTTTAACTTACACAAAAATTTGTATGAAAAATATTTTAAAAATTATGAAAGATACAAAGTATTAGATAAAAATACATTTTCATTTAAAGTAAAAAATAAAAATCATGATCACTATTACATAAAAAATGATTTTGATATGTTACTTACAAAAGAAGAATTAAAAAAAATAAAAATCAAAGCAAATCTTAGTAAAAATAAAAACTATGTAAATATTTATTTAGATGAAAAATTGATTCATAGTGAAAAATTATATATTTTAAAATATCAAAGTAGATTAAAGAAATTAAAAGATTTATTGTTATTTTTTAAATAATAATGTATAATCTCTAGTTGAGGTGGCAAGTATGGAAAGATTACAAAAATATTTAAGTTCTTGTGGTATTGCTTCTAGAAGAAAAAGTGAAGAGTTAATTTTAGCCGGAAAAGTAAAAGTTAATGGAAAAGTTGTTACAGAACTAGGAACTAAAGTATCTGAAAAAGATGAAGTAGAAGTTGAAAATACGGAAGTGTATAGAAAAGAAAAAGAATATTATCTACTATATAAACCAGAAAAAACTATATGTTCAGTAAGTGATGAAAAAGGAAGAACAACAGTTGTTGACTTAATTGAAACAGATGAAAAAATCTTTCCAGTTGGAAGACTTGACTATGACACTACAGGATTACTACTATTAACTAATGATGGAGAACTTACAAATAAACTAACTCATCCAAAAGGTTTTGTAGAAAAAACATACATTGCTAAAGTAAGTGGAATTGTTACAGGAAAAGAAATTCATGAACTTGAAGAAGGAATTGAATTAGAAGGTGTTAAAACTAAAAAAGCAAGAGCTAAATTAAAAAAAATAGATAAAAAAAACAATAAATCTTATGTTGAGTTAACAATAACTGAAGGTAGAAATCACCAAGTTAAAAATATGTTTGCAGCTCTAGGACACAAAGTTTTAAAACTAAAAAGAATTTCTTATGCGTTTTTTGATTTAGAAGGAATGAAAATAGGTGAATATAGACGTCTTACAGCAAAAGAAGTGAAACAATTATATGATTATGTAAATATAAAATAAAAGAAGCTTTAAAAATTAAGCTTCTTTTTCTTCTTCAATAACAATAGCACCAACAGGGCAACTTTCAACGATATTTAAAAGTTCTTTTTTGTCTTCTGGTTTAACCTCAACATCTTTAGCTTGGCTTAAACCTTCATCATTAAACTCAAAATATTCTTCTTTTTGACTAACACATAAACCACATCCGATGCATGTTTCATTTACTTTAATTTTTTCCATATTAATCCTCCAAATAAAATTATATATTAAAATTAAAAAAAAATCTATATAAGTGTAAAGTTACATTTATTGAATTTAATACTATTTTATGATATTATTATACTGGTGAATGATATGAGTTCAAGAATGGATAGATATGAAAATTCAGAACTAGGTGGCTTAAGTAGAACAAAAAGAAATCAAGATATTTACAATTCAACTAATATGAGCGAATTATCTAGAATTAAAACTAATACAAATGTTAGTGTTATTTCAGATGCACCAAAAGAAATAAACATAGAAAAAATTAAAAAATATATAAATTCATTGAATAATGAACAAGAAGAAAAAAGAAAAAGAATATCACTGGAATTTCCACAGGAAGAAGAAAAAATTGTTGAAAGACAAGAACCAAAAACATATGACATAAATTCAGTTTTAGAACAAGCTCGTGAAAAAAAAGAAACAAATTATGAAGAAGAAAGACATAGAAAATTAAATAATACAGGATATGACATACTAAAAACAATTAAAATAAAAGAAGAATCAAAAGAACAAGAATATGATGACGATACAACAGAAGTGCTAGATGAATTAAATACACAAGAAAAAACAATTGTTAATCTTATTCAAAATATTCAACAAGGAAGTAAAAAAGAATTCGAACCATCAACTTCTCAAGAATCAAACGATAATACAAGAGACTTGTTTCAAGAATTAATGGGTGACAACGAAAATACAATTGTTATGTCACCAATAGATGAAGAAGAATTAAATAACAATAATATAAAAGATACTCTACTAAACATGACAAAAGAATTAGAAGCAATAAAAGAGCCTAGTAATGATTTAACACAAGAATTAATATTGGAAAAAGAAAAATTAAAGAAAAAATATCTAGGCGAAGAAAAAGATAATGAAGATGAGAGTGTTGAAGAAGAAACAAATAAAATAGATGAGGCACCTAAAATTAGTAATGTAGACAAATCATTTTATACAAACTCAATATCATTTAATAAAACAGATTTTGAAGGATTTGAAGATTTAGAAAAAAGCGAAAAGAAAAGTGGAATTCTTGCAAAAATCGGTATATTCATTATTATTGTAATTTTGGGAGTGACAATATTCTTGATATTAAACTCTATATTTGAGTGGAACATAATATAAGAAGCATTAAAGCTTCTTTTTTTTATATAATTTAATATGATAAATCAAAGAATGAAACTAAAAAAAAGAGTTATATTCAATATGGAAGATCAAATAATAGTAATAATAGCAGTAATATGTATAGTAACATACATATTATTAAATAGATTTACAATAAAGAGTAAGGAAGTATTGGAAGATATGGCAAATAACAAAACAATTGAGTTATCAACCATAATAATAAATGAGTCTCTTAAAGAAATTATTGTCAAAAACAATTTACAATCTATAATAAATATAACACGCAACGACAACAATGAAATTACAAATTTAGATTTAAACACAACAACAGCAAATATAATTCTTTACGAAATAAATAATTCAATAATGAGAAATATAAATAATATTAAAAATGATAATTTTAAGAATTTAAATATAGAATATTTAGATGAAAAAGACAATATTTTCAAAATTCCATTTGGTGTGATATATAATATTCCTATTTTAATACCGCTAAGTCCAAATGTTCCATTTAAAATAAGCATTCTTGGAAATACTTCTAACGAAATGATTACAGAAGTAAAAGAGTATGGAATTAATAACTCAATAATTGAATTAAGAATAAAGTGCATAATAAATTTACAAATAATTTTACCATTTAAGTCGAAAATTATAAAAAATGAAAAAAATATTTTATTAAGCTCACAAGTTATTCAAGGAAAAGTTCCAGATTATTATGGTGGAATAATATCATCATCATTAAAGAAGTAATAAAAATATTAAACTTTACTCATTAAAATTAAAATGTTATAATACAAATGATGGTGAACAAAACAATGGAAATAGAAGTAGAAAATAATAAATATAAATTGATAGAAAATTATAAAGATGCATTCGATAAAGAAATGTTTATTGCAAGATATACGGACTATTACAAAGAGTATGATTACATAGTAGGAGACATTGCATATTCAAAACTTAGATTAAAAGGATTTAATAAGAAAAATAATAAAAATTTTAACCAAATAAATGATTATAATAATGTAAAAAAATATATAAAAGAAAATTGCGCGTTTGATTGCAAATACTTTATTTTAGAAAAAAAATGATGAAAAAAATAGTATCAAAAGAATTGATATTATTTTTTATATATGATAAAATTATATGAGAATAGAGAGGAAAATGTTATGAATAAAATTTCAGTAAAAAACATGGATGGAACTATGGAAGAAGTTGATTTGATTAATGCTTTTAAAATAAGTGAAATCAACAAAAGATTTGTTATTTTATCTAAGGGTGAATCAGCAGGCGAAGGTATGAGTAAAATTTATATATCTGAATTTGTTGAAAATGAACCAGGAGTATATAGCTTAATTGGAATAAAAGATGACCAAATTTGGCAACGCGTAAAAGAAGCTATGAAGCAAATCGTAGAAAGTTAGGTGAATATAATGATAAGCGAAATGGAAAATATACAAAAAGGAATTGTAATATCCACTGTCGAAGACAGTGCAAATAGAAGAATTATCGGAATAGGATCATCAACAGTAACACCAGATCCAGTTACTGGAATAGCACCATTATCAAAACAAAATGCATTTACAAAAGAAGAAGTGCAGAGTGTTCAACAAGCAGCTGAAAAAGTATTAGGAATTGAACCAGGAGTAAATGCAGTACCCGCAATAGAACCAGTGCCAGTGCAAGCAGATCCTCAACCAATTGCTAACCCATCCATTGCTTCAGTTGAACAACCTATTCAAACAACCACTAGTCCATTACCAGAACCAAAAGTGAATGATTTAATAACAGAAGAACCAATGAAAGTTGAAATACCAAAGGAATTAAGTACTATTCCATCAACAGAACCATTAATTGAACCACTTAAAGATGTGATTGCACCAATTTCAGAACCTATAACAACAATGGTTAATCAAGACATGCAAGAACCAGTTCCAACTTTTGAGCCAGTATCAGAACCTCAATCAACAGAAGAAGTTCTTGCAACAGAACCAACAGGAATCAATGAGGAAATGTTTGCAACAAACAATGAAACTACACCGGAAGTACCTAATCCTGCAATACCAGAAACAGTTCAACAATTGCCATTTGAGTCAAAACCAGTTCAAACTGAAGAAATTCCAATTCAGTCAACACAAGACACATTAATGGCTGGAAAACAAGAGTTACCACTAAATCAAGAACAAATGGAACAAATAGCTAAAAAAGTAAGCGATTTAGTATATAGAGAAGTTTTAGAATTACTTAATGGAATGACAAAAAAACAAACACAAGAAGAAAAAATAGATTCAACTGATAATTTAGTAAATCCTGTATTACAAACAACAGCTGAATATGAAGAAAAACCTATGACAATGACGCTTTAAAAGGAATCAATTGCTTAGATTTCTTTTTTTTGAAAAACAAATAATAATATTATAAATTATGCATAAGATTTAATATTAAAGTACAAGCAATTTTAGATAATTGATAAAGAAAATTATGTAAATAAAGGGTGATTTAAAATAAATAAAGAAATAAAAAAATTATATAATCTTTCCGTAGAAAAAATATATATAAAAAACGGAATAAAATATTTTTTTGTTTCAAATAAAAAAATATATATTGAAGAGATAAATGATGATCAATTAGAAAAAATAAATGAAATAGTATTGGCAAGTAATGATTTATATTCTAATAAAAAAAATTCAAGAGTAATATTAAAATGCTTAAACAATAAATATTATTTTAATTACAAAAATAAAAATTACATATTATCATACGGAGAACATATTGGAAACATAGATTTAACGATTGATGATATACTTCCACTACAAGTTGAAAATAGAAAGTATGAAAAATTAAAAGTAAATATACTAGACGAATGGAAAAAAACAATTGATGAAATTGAAACATCATTGGTGGAATATAACAAAGAATATAAAGAACTGATGAAAATTGTTAATTATTATATTGGTCTTTCAGAAAACGCAATACAGTTATATATAAACAAAAGCGAGGTAATAGAACCTACATATGGATATTTAGAACATTATACAAATAATTATGATACTAGTAACTATTTAAGTCCATTAAATATAAGAAAAGTAAATATTGGAAATTTATTTGGAAAATATATAAAATACAAGTTATACAATGGTAGCTTTTCATATAAGATAATAAACAAAATAAGACTTATGATAGAGAGTAAAATAGATAAATATATGTTATTAGCAACATTAATGTTTCAAGAAGAATTTTTTGATGAAGTTAAAAAAATAATAACTAGCAGCGAAGATAAAAAAAATGAAAATGTAATTCAAAGATATTTAAGTAAAGTTAGCGAATTAGAGAACATTTTAAGATACGTACAAAACGAAATAGTAGATGAGCAAATAATTAACTGGTTGGAAGAATAAAAATAGTGTGATATAATTAAAACGTGGTGAAAAGATGAGCAATATAAAAGTAGGAAAAATAGTAGAAGGACAAATAACTGGAGTAACAAAGTATGGAGTTTTTGTGAGCTTAGAAGATAATTATGTAGGAATGATACATATTTCAGAGGTTTCTAATAAGTATATAGAAGACTTAAATACTATTTTTAAAATAGGAGATTTAATAAAAGTTAAGGTATTGTCAATAGATGAAAATAAATTACAAGTTAAGCTTTCTATAAAAAAAATAGGTAACAAAAATAGAAGAAAAGGTATAGAAGAAAAGGGAATAGGATTTACTCCATTAAAAGAAAAAATGAATGAATGGATAGAAGAAAAAATGCTGGAATACGAAAAAAAGTAAAATATATAAAAAAAACTTCTAATTTGTATTGACATAAAAAGTAATAAATGTTATATTTAATAGCGTCAACAGGAAAATTATGGGCGATTAGCTCAGTTGGTGCCCACCATAATTTGCCGAAATAGCTCAATTGGTAGAGCAACTGACTTGTAATCAGTAGGTTACGGGTTCGATTCCTGTTTTCGGCACCACTTGGAGAGATAGCGAAGAGGCTAAACGCGGCAGACTGTAAATCTGTTCCTTCGGGTTCGGTGGTTCGAATCCACCTCTCTCCACCACTTGTAATTTTGCCTCGTAGCCAAGTGGTAAGGCACAAGACTTTGACTCTTGCATTCCGCTGGTTCGAATCCAGCCGAGGCAACCAAAAATTATTGTATCATAATGTCTCGCTAGCTCAGCCGGTAGAGCACTTGACTTTTAATCAAGGGGTCTGG
>SFOJ01000007.1 GCA_004552445.1 Mollicutes bacterium | reverse complement strand
TATAATTACCATTTAGAAGTACAAATCCTATTAATGTATTAAAAACATATATTAAAATTTGAGGTTTTAGTTATATGTCGTTCTAAATGGTATTAAAACGAAAATTGCTAAAAATCGACCTATAGTCCTGTTTTAGTTATATGTCGTTCTAAATGGTATTAAAACTCTATTACATCTTCATATACACCAATTCCCGTTTTAGTTATATGTCGTTCTAAATGGTATTAAAACTGTGCCGTTATATGATTCATTTCGACGAAGGTTTTAGTTATATGTCGTTCTAAATGGTATTAAAACAAGAAAGGACTAAGAAATGTTTTAGTTATATGTCGTTCTAAATGGTATTAAAACATATATAAAATTGCAATTCCTATACTTGCCGTTTTAGTTATATGTCGTTCTAAATGGTATTAAAACATGACACAAGTAGAAATAATACAATATATAGTTTTAGTTATATGTCGTTCTAAATGGTATTAAAACGTTATTTTAGAAATTTGTCGTAAAAATGGTGTTTTAGTTATATGTCGTTCTAAATGGTATTAAAACATAGAATGTGGCATTCAATTATTAGTTGCTGTTTTAGTTATATGTCGTTCTAAATGGTATTAAAACCAAAACTCATTTTCCGTATCTACATTATGCGTTTTAGTTATATGTCGTTCTAAATGGTATTAAAACTTATTTATGATATTACAATCAATTTGATATGTTTTAGTTATATGTCGTTCTAAATGGTATTAAAACGAAGAGGGTGTTGGAGCCATTATTGATAAAGTTTTAGTTATATGTCGTTCTAAATGGTATTAAAACAAGTGCCGATGAATTTAGCACTTACGAATAGTTTTAGTTATATGTCGTTCTAAATGGTATTAAAACAGGAGCAGTTGATGAATTAGCATTCCAAACGTTTTAGTTATATGTCGTTCTAAATGGTATTAAAACTGTGATGGTCTACAAGTAGGACTATGCCCTGTTTTAGTTATATGTCGTTCTAAATGGTATTAAAACAATTCATCTTCGTTTAATATTTTGTTGCATGTTTTAGTTATATGTCGTTCTAAATGGTATTAAAACATAATATATTTTTGTTCTAGTTTAATAATTGTTTTAGTTATATGTCGTTCTAAATGGTATTAAAACACAAGAAGGAATAATACCTTTAACTGATAGGTTTTAGTTATATGTCGTTCTAAATGGTATTAAAACTGCTTAATGATGAAGAAGATAATACTAATAGTTTTAGTTATATGTCGTTCTAAATGGTATTAAAACATGACAGATATTGATGATAGCACAGCAACTGTTTTAGTTATATGTCGTTCTAAATGGTATTAAAACCCTCAACCAATGGAAATGCCTATGCCACAAGTTTTAGTTATATGTCGTTCTAAATGGTATTAAAACATCGAAACTATCATAAATAACACCATATTTGTTTTAGTTATATGTCGTTCTAAATGGTATTAAAACAGGAAGTGAAAGACACGAAATATTTGAAGGAGTTTTAGTTATATGTCGTTCTAAATGGTATTAAAACTTGGTTATGGTTTAAAGATTTAGAAAAAACGTTTTAGTTATATGTCGTTCTAAATGGTATTAAAACAACGGATTTAAATTGGAATTGACAACAACGGTTTTAGTTATATGTCGTTCTAAATGGTATTAAAACAATTAAGAAAGGAGAAAATGTGTTTCACAAGTTTTAGTTATATGTCGTTCTAAATGGTATTAAAACTGAATCAAATACTAAGATTAAATTACTAGAGTTTTAGTTATATGTCGTTCTAAATGGTATTAAAACTATTGAGTGGTTTAATAAGAGTTAATGCAGTTTTAGTTATATGTCGTTCTAAATGGTATTAAAACATTTGATTATCTATATATAATCCCTTATATGTTTTAGTTATATGTCGTTCTAAATGGTATTAAAACAGAAAATGACAGGAATATTTAATGGAATAGTTTTAGTTATATGTCGTTCTAAATGGTATTAAAACAGATATAAACCCTACAGGAGAACCAAAAAAGTTTTAGTTATATGTCGTTCTAAATGGTATTAAAACACAACATTAGCAAATGCTACAGGTATAGCAGTTTTAGTTATATGTCGTTCTAAATGGTATTAAAACTACCACGTATTAGTAGAATATGATGGACCAGTTTTAGTTATATGTCGTTCTAAATGGTATTAAAACTTAAACTTTATAGAAAAGAAAAAGATGGCGGTTTTAGTTATATGTCGTTCTAAATGGTATTAAAACCCAAGTAACTATATATTGAATAATAATCAGGTTTTAGTTATATGTCGTTCTAAATGGTATTAAAACAAATGTAGGAAGATTTTTAGAGTGGTTTATGTTTTAGTTATATGTCGTTCTAAATGGTATTAAAACTGTTTAATGCCACTGGCAATTGGGCGATAAGTTTTAGTTATATGTCGTTCTAAATGGTATTAAAAAAGAAGAATTAAAAGATACTATTTATTAGTATCTTTTATTATAAAATGAAATAAGTTAAAAATATTAAAATATTCTCATTCTATCATTGACAAATAAGTGTAAAGTGTTATACAATTAGTGTGTAGAGTAGAGGAGTGATTAGACAGATGACAGAATTAAACAAGTTGTTAGGCGAAATAGGAATTTCTAAAGTTAAATTAGCTAAATATTTAGGTGTTTCAAGACAAATGATATATAATTACTTAGAATTGGATTCACTAAATAAATGGCCACAAGAAAAGAGATTATTATTATTAAAATTATTAGATATAGAAGATGGTAGTGATAAATCCATTAAAAGTATTAAAGTTACTAGTGAATATTTAGAAAATGTAGAAGCAAGATTAAATCAAAATGTAAAAGATCCAAATAATCAAGTATTTAATTATAAAAATCTTACTAAAGAAGAACAAGAATTATTAAATGATTTAATATTCTTAATTAAAGAAAAGTTTACAGAAGAAAAAACAAAAGATACATATTATACATTCTTATATTTATATCATGTACTTCAATCACTTGAAAATGTACAAGAGATCAAATATATATTTGCATATCTTTCTAAGAAAACAGGATTTACTAATCCAAATGAATTTAAATTTAATGAAACTAAACAATTCATATTAGAAAGTATTATATTCACTGCATTTAACTTATATAATAATGGAGGAGCTTCTAGATCTAAATTAACTGAATCACATAATAGATTTGTTCAAGAAATAGAAAATGATAAAGAAGAAAAACTTAGTAGAACTCAACAATTAAATACAGTTAAAATTCAAGCATTAAAAGAATTAGGTTACACTGAAATCAACAAAGATAATGCATCAGAAGTTCTAAATAGAATGGCTGAAATAGAATCTAGAAAAGTTTAATATTAAGCATCGAAAGATGCTTTTTATTATAGAGTAGAGAAGTAAATGGTATATATTTTAAAAATTATAAATTAAAGAACTATATATTTATAGAATTATATTATAACAAGCACTTTATATATTTAATTTTTTAAACTTTATTAATTCTAGAAATTCTTAATGAAACTTTAATGTTAAATAATACTATTGTAATACTCATTGTAAAACCTCGACAAATAAACTGATAAACACTTGATAAATCATAATATTTTATTGTAATATATTAATATAATTATAACATAAATCGAGAAGAAAATTAACTTCCAATAATATATGTTATGTTAACTTCTATTATATTTGAAAAAAATTATATAAAAATAAATATAATATTTAGTTGTTTTTTGTGTATAAATTTATACTAAAAAATAATTATTTACTACTAATTATTATTTAAAGAATTTATTAATTATGAATCATAAAATTAATATTATTAAATTCTAAAATGTATCAACAAACTAATTTATATATTATTATTCATATAAATATCATTTATATATATACATATACACATATATCATATTTTATTAAAATTAAATAAGATATACGTATACGTAGGAAAATAATGATTCGTAAAACGCATCGAGAATTAAAAAGATGAGTAATTGTCCACCTCAATGTTTCATAATTTAAAATAGATAAATTAATTAACATATAAAAAATATATTATTTATTAAGTAGGGGTCCCCTACTATTTTTTTATATATAAAATAGGGGTCTTTATATAAAAAATTATAATTTTATATATTAATAATAATAAATAAATTTATAAAATTATAATATCTATAATAATGAAATTATAATTAAAAGTATTCTTTTTAAAATTTAATTTTAGAAGTAGGGTTATATATAATAGAGGAACTTAAAATTCTATCACTTCCCTACACTTTTCATATTTTTAAATAATTATAGTAAGAATAAAAAGAATTACTGAGCTAATTATTCCATAAACCATATATTTAAATTTTTTATATTTCATTATTTCTTTTAAAATATCATTTAATGATAAACTAATCATAAGACCTGATACAAATACTAATATCATAGAAAGAAATATTTCATTAATAAAATTTCTAAATATTAAATATGCAAGTAAAGCTCCAAATGGTTCTGTTAGTCCAGATAAAAGAGTACGCAAAATAACTTTTTTCTTCCCTACACCACTATAATAAAGAGGTATACTTATAGCTATACCTTCAGGTATATTATGAAGCATTATAGCAATACATAATTTAATACCTATACTAGTATTAGTTAAGGTACCAATAAACACAGCTATACCTTCAGGTATATTATGCAATACTAAAGATATCATACTAAGAATACCAATTCTATATAAAGATGAACCATCACTTTTTATCTTATCATTTATTAATTTAACACTTTGATAACCAAGTAAAAATATTAAAATAAATATAACTATCCCATAGATAAAACCATAATTATTAATAATAATTAGATAACTAGAGGGTATCAAATCAAATAATGATATAAGAGTCATTATACCCAAGCTAAAACTCAAAGAAAAAACAATAAATTCCCCTACTTTTTTAATTTTTAAAAAAATAAATAAACTACCAATTACAGTAGAAATACCAGCAATAAATGAAAGAATTAAAGGAAATATATTAGTCATAATAAATAATATAATTTAGAAATAAATAATATGCCTATAAAATAAGCCAATTATTTCCATCAAACAAATACATATTAAAATCTATAATTGCCATAATAATAACAGGTGGTGATTAAAGTGGCTAACGCTAGAAATAATTCTAGAAATAAATCTAATGCTAGAAGCAATGCAAATTCTAGAGCAAGATCAAATGCTAGAAGTAATGCAAGAAGCAATTCTAGATGTAAATCTAATTCTAGAAGTCGCTAATATGCATAAAAAGATATTCATTTGTTGAATATCTTTTTATATGATATAATTTATATGATAGGAAGTGTTGCATGAGAAAAACAATGCCATATATTATTCTAATATTATTTCTAATAAGCTTTATAGCATCATATTACGGATATAAATATAGAAATCATTATACACCAGCAATACCATCAATAAAAGCAGTTAAATTAAGCGATAATGTAGTTGAAATAAAATATGAAATAGAAGAATTTAAAAAAGATAAGGACATGTACTGTCTAAAAAAACTAGCAACAGAACAAATAGAAAAAGATGATGTATGGACAAAAGCACAAAATAATAAATGTAATTTTATAATTGATGATAATATTTATAATTTTTATTTGAAAAACAATTATGACACAATAATAAAAATAAATGAGGCAAGTGATTTAGGAAATATAACAAATTTATCTATAGATAAAGAAAAGGTATATTTAGCAATAAATGGCACACATACACCTACTCTAACAATTAGTTCTGTAGGATATGCAGATAAAACAGTTAAATGGATTAGCAATAACGATTCAATAGTTTCTGTTGACTCTAATGGTAAAATAAAAGGACTTAAAAAAGGAAATACAAAAGTTATTGCTAAAGTAATGGATAAAGAAGTATCTATAGATGTAGTAGTAACAAATTTAATAACATTAAGACCCAAAGAATTTAATAATAAAAAGAAATATCTAAGTTGTAATATATATTCTAAAGAAGATAATGATTTACTCGATGAAATATTAAAAGATAGAATTAATACAGTTGGATACAAAACTAGAGCTGGAGTGGTAGAAGCAGCTAGATTTTTAGCATTAGAGTTCCCATACAAAATCAGATATTTTTCAGAAAATGGACGCATGGGAGAAAGAAAATACAAAGTTGATGGTGAAGGAAGATATTATCATGAAGGATTATATCTTCACAGTAGTAGATATAAAAATATAAAATACATATCACAAGGACCAAAAACCTGGGGATGCACAATGTATAATAGAGTTGCACATAATAGAAGTGCTAATGGATTAGACTGCAGTGGTTTTATAACATGGGTACTTGTGAATGGTGGATTTGATCCAGGAGATATCGGAGCTGGAGTATCTCCTGGAATAAAAGATCTAACTGATTATGGAGAAAAAACTATATTTAATGCTAAAATAGTATCTTCTGGTAAAGTAAAAGTTGGAGACTTACTAAGTTCAACAGGTCCAGGTGGTGGACACATAGCCATAATAGTTGGAGAAGATGATGATTATTACTATGTCGCAGAAAGTTTATGGACATCACCTAATGTCGGAGTAGTAATATTACCCTACTCTAAAAAGAATTTATTTAAAAGATACTATTATGTAATGCTTATGGATTCATATTATAAAAGCGATGGAAAACTTACCAAATTATGGTATTGAGGTAAAAGATGAAGAAAAAAAGAAAAATACAAAGAAATTATAAAGTTAGAAAAAATATAAGAAAAAGAAAAAAATATAAATTTAAACCCCCATTTTATATATTAGTAATTATACTAGTTATAATATCTATAATTATATTAAATGATCTTAAAAATAATATATTTTTTAAAATAAACTACGTTAAAAGTATAACATTTAATAATAATGAATTTAAGATACTTTTAAAAAGAAATAATGATTATTCATGTATTATTACATCAGATGATAAAATTCCAGAATTAAATGATAAAAATTGGGTTAAATCAGAGAATAATATATGTACAATAAAATATACTAATGATTATAATAAATTATATATTAAAAATAATGAAAAAATAATATATAAAGACTACTATTTAAACTATTTTAAACTTAACAAAGAAAAAATATATATACCATACAATACAGAATATGAATTACCTATAACATACATAGGAAACTTAAATAATATAAAAATTACAACCGATAGTGAATATATATCTTTAAACAATTTAAAAGTTAAACCTACTAAAAGTGGAAAATACACTATAAAAATTAAAGCATTAAAAGAAGAATATTCTATCGAAGTAACAACATCAAAATATTATGTAGATACAACTAAATTAACTGGAAAAAAAGCATTAGCTTGCAATTTAGTATCTAAAGAAGAAAATAATCTTCTTGATGAAATTTTAAAAGGAAAAATTAACGAAGTTGGATACAAAACTAGAGCTGGCGTGGTAGAAGCAGCTAGATTTTTAACTCTACACTTTCCATATAAGATTGAATATTTTTATGAAAATGGAAGACTTGGTACCAATGGTATAGATGGTGAAGGAAGATATTATCACAAAGGTTTATATTTAAATAGTAGTAAATATTCTACCATTAGTAAATCAAAGAACGGACCTAAAGTATGGGGATGCAGTTTATATAGCACTCCTGTTAAACATAATGATAATAATGGTCTTGATTGTAGTGGTTTTGTAAGTTGGGCACTACTTAATGGAGGATTCAACCCAGGAGACTTAGGTGCAGGATTTACAAGTACAAAAAACTTAACAGATTTAGGCAATTTAAAAAAAATAACTAAATCTCTGATAGAATCAAATAAAATAAAAGCTGGAGATTTAGTACATAACTACGAAGCAACTGGACATATAGGCATAATTATAGGAATTGATAAATATAATTATTATGTTGCTCAAGCTATCTGGTATGATGACAATGGTGTAACAGTTACAAAAGTATCAAAATCGTATATGCCTACTAAATTTCCACATGTAGTACTTATGGATGATTATTATAAAAAAGATGGTAATTACACAGAAATGTGGTAAACAAAAAGAGGATTAAAATTCCTCTTTTATTATGCTACTCTTCTCTTAGAACAGCTCCGCACATTTTATTTAAAGTTCTAATAATAGCATCTAATTTAGTATTTATTTCTTCACTAGTTAAAGTAGTATCACCTGAATCAAAAGTAACTCTTAACATAATAGATTTCTTTCCTTCAGGTATTTGATTACCCCTATATTCTTCAATAAATTTAATATCACTAGCTTTAGATCTAATATATTTAGTCATATCTGCCCAAGTAATATTTTCATCAACTATTAAAGATAAATCCTTTTCTACAGATGGAAGAACTGGTATATGTTTAAATTTATTTGTTCTAGATTCAAGTGGTATAAACATATCACTATCAAGTTCAAATATTGCAACATTTGTTCTTTTTATTTTAGCATCATTCATAGTTTTAACACTTAAAAGTCCCATATATCCAACTATTTCATTATCTAATTTAATAGCTAAATACGCATTAATATCAGCCCAACTTGGTTTCTCACACTCAGTAGTAAAATTTAATTCTTTCATATGAGTATATCTAGAAATATTTTCGATAACACCTTTCAATTCATAGAATATTTCTTTAGGATTACTTCCAACTATTGAACCAGTTAATAATTTTTTATGAATTGGTAATGTTTCGTCTTCACTAGATTCGTGATATTCTCCTTTAATAAACACTTGAGCCATCTCAAACATCTTAAAACTATCAAAATATCTTAAATTTTTACTTATTGCTTCTAACATTCCAGGAACTAAAGAGCTCCTTAAATACGCTTCTTCTGGTGATGGTGGTGTAGCAAGTTTAATACTATCTTCTTTATTTAAAGATGCAGCATCAATGTATTTTTCATTTATCCAAGGATAAGTAAATATTTCATAGAATCCACATCTATTAGATAAATATTCTTTAATTCTAGTTTCAAGTAAAACTTTATTTTGAAGAACAGCATGATCAAAACTAATAGTAAGTGGTTGTGCTTCAAAACTTTCAAAACTTAAAAGTCTAGCAATATCTCCCATTACATCATCTTTTAAAGAAACATCTCCAGTACTTCTATATGTTGGAACTACTACAGTATATATTCCATTTTTATAATTAACTTCATATCCAAGTCGAGTAAGAACACGAGTAATAGTTTCTCTGTCAATCTTTTTACCAAGTCTTGTATCTAAAAATTTCTCAGAAACATTTATTTTCTCATTCTTAGTTTTAACTGGATAAACATCATTAAATGCAACTATTTTAGATTCAGGGAATATTTCTTTAAATAAAGCAAGTGCTAAATTTAATCCTTCTTCAACTCTTTGTGTATCAAGATTCTTTTCATATCGAATTGATGCATCAGTTTTTTCATCAAATCTTTTACCAGTTTTACGAATTGTTTTAGCAGTAAAGTTAGCTACTTCAAGTACTACTCCAGTTGTTTCAGGAAGGATTGAATCTTTTTTACCCCCACGAATACCAGCAAGTGCCATTGCATCTTTTGAATCACTAATTACTAAATCATCAGTAGTAAGTTCTATAGTATTATTATCAAGTAATAATAATTCTTCACCATCTCTAGCATTTCTTACTATAATTTTATTTCCATCTACATGAGTTTTGTCAAAAGCATGCAATGGTTGACCAACAGCCATCATAACATAATTAGTAATATCAACTATAGCATTAATTGGTCTCATACCACCTTTGATTATTGCAGATTGCATCCATAATGGACTTCTTTTTTCATATACATTGTCTATTTCTACAGCAACATATCTTTGACACTTAGTAGTATCTTCAATTACAACATCATATTTAGGTAAATTACTATCTATCTTTACTTTTTCAATTGGTTTTAAATCAACATCATAAATTGCACTAAGTTCACGAGCAATACCATAATGTCCCCATAAATCAGGTCTATTAGTAAGTGACTTATTATCAATTTCAAGAACAACATCTTTCATATCAATAATTTCAGTTATACTTTGTCCAGGATAACAATCAATTCCAGCTAAATCTACTATTTCATCTTCATCTTTAGCAGGAAATATATTTTCTAAGTAAACCTCTTCAGCTCCACATATCATTCCATAAGAATCAACTCCACGTACTTTAGAGTCTTTAATTTTCATAAGTTCACTTTCGCCATGCCAATAAACTTCAGCTCCTGGTTTACATACAACAACCATTTCGTTTGTATATAAGTTAGAACCTCCACAAACAATTTGTTTAGGTTCACCTTCCCCAATATCAACCTTACAAACTCTTAATTTATCAGCATTAGGATGCTCATTAACTTCAAGAATTTTACCAACTATAATATCATGAAATTTCTCTTCGGTATTTTCATATCCTTCAACTTCAACTGTTCTTAAAGTTAAATCAGTAGCTATTTGTTTTGTAGTTATATAATCAGGTAAATCAACATATTTTTTTACCCAATTTAATGATACTTTCATAATTTCTTACCTCCTACTTAAATTGACTCAAAAATCTCAAGTCTGCACTATGAAATAGTCTTACATCATCTACACCATATCTCATCATAACAAGTCTATCAAGACCTATATTTATATAGAATCCTGTCCATTCTTCAGGATCTAAATTAGCACTTTTAAGTACATTTGGATGTATTACACCACCTGGCATAACTTCAATCCATCCATTATGATTACATACTTTGCAACCTTTACCACCACAAACTAAACATTCCATATCTATTTCATATCCAGGTTCAGTAAATGGGAAAAATCCTTCTCTCATACGAATATTAATTTTTCTTCCAAATACTTTTTCAAGTATAGTTTGAATCATTACTATTCCTTCTGAAAATGAAATATTTTTATCAACAATTAACGCTTCATATTGAAAGAATGCACGTTCATGTCTAGCATCAGTATTTTCATTTCTATAAACCCTTCCAGGATATACAAATCTAGCTGGAGCTCCATGTTTAAGTAAATATCTAACACTTCCACCAGTTAAATGTGGTCTTAAACATAATCTATCACATCCATTTTTATCATCAGTTCCTTCAATCCAAAATGTATCCATTGATTGTCTAGCTGGATGATCTTCTGGAAAATTTAAGTTATCAAACGCATATTTTTCACTACTTATATCATCTTCACTATATACTTCAAATCCAAGTGATAAGAATGCTTGATTTAAATCATAACACATTTGAGTTATTGGATGTAATGCTCCTCCATTTATTTCCTTTCCTGGTAAAGTTAAATCCATAGGACAATCTAAAACACTTTGAAGTGAAACTAATTCATCTTGTTTATTTTGATTAGCTTCAGCTACTACTTTTTTAATTTCAGTAGTAATCATACCAATTTCTCTTCTTTCATTTGGTTCTAAAGAGCCCATAGATTTCATTATTTCAGTAAGTTCACTTTTTTTACCAGTTAACTCTTTCATAACTTCTTGAAGTTCAAGAATAGTTTTACATTCATTAATTTTTTTTAAACTATTCTCTTTAATTTGTATCCATAAAGGACGAATCACTATTAAATCCGCGGTACCACCTTTGTTCTAAATATTTAGCACTCTATAGAATAACGCTCATCACGATTTGACTCAGTTATTGAAATTCATAAATATAGTTTTCTAAAATAGCTTCCAGTCAGTGGCTATTATTTCCTGTATAGAGTACTATATCACTACTGTGGTAACCTCTTCGTCAACAAAACTGATTAAATTATACATCTTATTTTTATTATTGTCAAACTATTCTGTTCTAAGTGCTTCAACTGGATCTCTACGACTAGCCATTCTAGAAGGTATAATCCCAGCAATTAAAGTAAGAACAACACTAAGTATAACTAATAGAAGTGCTCCATTAAATGGAAGAGTTGCAAGCCCAGATACATTAATTAAATGTTCTATAATTATATTTATTGGTATACATAAAAGTAATGTAATACCTATGCCAAATAAACCAGATATAAGTCCCTCAATAAATGTTTCAGCATTAAACACATGAGAAATATCACTTTTGCTTGCACCTACTGCTCTTAAAATACCAATTTCTTTAGTTCTCTCTAAGACACTTATATAAGTAATTATAGCTATCATAATACTAGAAACAACAAGCGAAATAGATACAAAAGCAATTAAAACATAACTAACAGTATTTACTACTTTTTTAACAGAAGACATAAGTATTCCAGTAGTATCAGTATATTTAATTTCCTTATCATCTTCACCACTATTTTTCATTTTTAAATTATAATTATCTAAGTATTTAATAAAATTTTCTTTAGAATCAAACGAATTAAAGTAAAATGATATCATAGTAGGTTCATCTAAATCTTGATATCCTAAATTAATAAGATTGTTTGAATAAGATGATTCACTTTTAGTCATCATAGATGTCATAAGTCTTTTTAATTCTTCTTCATTTAAATTAAATTTAAAAGCTTTTGCTATTTTATTTTGATCTACATTAAATGCATTAGAAAATTTACTAACTAGATTATTAGTTAAATTACCAACTTCAGTTAAAATATTTTTTTGCATAGACGCTTCAGTCATTTTACTTGCAAAACCTTCACTAGTAGCAATAATTGTGCTTGAACCCATATATCCCTCAGTTACTGAATTAAGAAGGGAATCATCTAAATAAACACCTGTATTAGAATTATTATCTACTATTAGACCATTTTGAGATGCAATACTTACATACATTTGTAAATATCCTACTAATAATTTTTGATATATATTTTTAAATGCATCACTAGGAATAACATAAGATTTCTCTAAATTTTTAAATATCTTAGATGCATTAACACTATTTATATAAGAATCAACAATAAAATTTATATCATCGATATATAAAATAGCTTTATCATCTTTTTCATCCTTAGGATTAGTTATATAATCATTAGTTAATCCAGTTATTAAACTAGTAAGTCCATTCATAAAGTTTGCTTTAGCTGTAGTAGTATCAACTGTTATATTACTTGATATTTTATTCATATAATTTGTAGTAGAATTCTTAATATCATTTTGATCTATTTTAATATTAAATGCATCTTTAAGCATTTTTTCATCTACACTAATCATATCTTCAAAATTCAAATTAGATTTTTTATTATTAGAATCAAATCTTTTATTAGAAAATACATCTATATCCTCTTGATATAACTGTGTCTTAACTATTTTACTATTTTTTGCATTATCTATAACATGATATATTAATTCCTTTTTATAAACTACACCAGGATTTAATGATTTAGATGTAGTTCCTTTTTTAGGAGCAACAATACCAACTATTTTCAAGTCCTCACTTTTATTATATAAATTCATCATGTATTCTTCATCATCAGTCATATCTTCATATATTTTATATTTAGAATTATATTTATATGTTTCATGTTGATTTATAAGTTTTAATTTAATATTCATCAAATCTTTATAAGTAAAATTATAAGATTCATGACTAATTTTAACATCTTCTCCTGACATTACTTTAGTAATCATATCAGTAAGTTCATCCATATCTCTAAGTCCAAGAGAATAAACAAGTAAGTCAGGAATTGAATATTGATCTGGAAGTACTATTACCATTTCATTATATTTTTCAGGCCATTTACCTTCAAGAATATCATATTGACTATTTAATTTATCAATATCATCTGTCATTTGATTAAATACACTTGAAAAAGACGAAATAGACATAGACATATTAGAACTATACATAGTACTCATAAGTGAACTAGGATTAAGTTTAGTAAGTTTTTTACTTGAATCTATAGTATAAATATTAGGAGTAACACTATAGCCATACTTAATACTAGAAATATCTTTCATAACAGAATTATCTTCTTTTTCATAATAATTTTTAAAACTTTTGAGGTCATTTACAGACATACTTCCAAACATAGAAGTCATATATTGTTTTTCTTTTATTATTCCCTTTTCGCCATCTTCATCAAAATCCATCATAGACAAGAATAACGATGTCATATCAGCAGAACTACTTGTAATAGTAAGAGGATATGAAGATAATGTATCTTCTTGTATACTATCTATATAATTTTGAAATCCATTTGAAAGAGCAAGTATTAAAGCAATACCAATAATACCTATACTACCAGCAAAAGATACAAGTGTGGTTCTACCTTTTTTAGTCATTAAATTATTAAATGATAAACCTAAAGCAGTAAATAATGACATAGATGTTTTATGATTACATTCATCTTGTTTTATAATTTTGGTTTTAACTGGACTATATGGATTAGAATCATCTGTTACTTTACCATCTTTTAATTTAATAATTCTTGTACTATATTCTTTTGCAAGTTCAGGATTATGTGTAACCATAATAACTAGTTTCTCTTTAGAAACCTCTTTTAATAAATTCATTATTTGAACAGAAGTTTCAGAATCAAGTGCTCCAGTTGGTTCATCAGCAAGTATTATATCAGGATCGTTTACAAGTGCTCTTGCTATCGCAACCCTTTGCATTTGACCACCACTCAATTGATTAGGTTTTTTATTTATATGTTCTTTAAGTCCAACTTTAATTAGTGCTTCTTTTGCTCTTCTAATTCTTTCTTTTGCTGAAACACCAGATAATGTAAGAGCAAGTTCAACATTAGAAAGTATAGATTGATGGCTTATCAAATTATAACTTTGAAATACAAAACCAACTCTATAATTTCTATAAGCATCCCAATCTCTATCTTTATATAATTTAGTACTAATATTATTTATTATTAAGTCACCACTAGTATATTTATCAAGTCCACCAATAATATTCAAAAGAGTTGTTTTACCACTTCCAGAGGGACCTAATATAGATGCAAATTCACATTCCCTAAAAGATAAACTAACACCATCTAATGCTTTTTGTTTAAAATCATTTAATTCATAATTCTTCTTTATATTTTTAAGTTCAAGCATATAAATCCCTCCGTAATAATCCTACGTTAAAATTATATCAAAATACATAAAATAAGTAAAATAAAAAGCAGGATTTATCCTACTTATTTACTAGTAATAATGATATTACCTACACCACCATCAATCTTAATAGTTTTAATATTTTCATCGTTATTAACTCTATATCCATCAGATATTTTTTCATCATTAATAGTAATATTTCCAATACCTTTATCTATATAAAAATTATATTCATTGATCTCAGAGTTTAAATATAAACTAGCATTACCTACTCCTATATCAATTTCATTATTTCCAAATAAATAACCGCTAAATTTAAATTCACCTATTCCATTATCTAAATCTAAATTCTTAACTTGAGAGTTATTAATAGTTATATTTCCAGCTCCACCATTTAAATCAAATTCTTCAGTAACACTTAAATTATCAAAAAAAATGTTACCAGCACCAGCATCAATATTTAAATATAATGATGCTAAATTTTCTGAGTTAACATTCCCAGCACCCATTGAAATATTAATTTTATTAAATATTTTATCCACTGGTATAGTAATAATAACTTCATTATTAGAATTAAAATTAAAATGACCATTTTCTTTTATTGTTAATGATTCATTATTAAGAATTTGCTTAACATATCTATTATTAGTATGAATACTAAATGTATCACCACTTCTAACAACTAAATTACTTGTTTTAAGATCAATCTTTAAATTATTAATTTCATTTATTTCATCAGCTGTAAAAACATATACATTTTCGTTATTATTTTTAAAACCACTAAATAAAGAAGTAATAGTAGTTAATCCACTTGCTATACCACCAATTATATTAATTATAATCATCATAGCAAATATTATTGCTAAATATTTAATTATTTTTTGCCATATTGTCATTTAATATCTACACCGCCAAATATAGAACATGCATTAACATAAAGTGTAACTTTATCTTTCTTTTCTTTATTTTTAGTTTTATCACTAACACCACCAAATACTGAAGTAGATTTAATTTCAACTTTTAAATCATCTGGAATTAGAATTGTAACACCACCAAACACAGCAGTAGCATCAATTACTGCACCATCCTTAATTTTAGCATTTGTAAGATCTATAGTAATTCCACCAAATATAGCATTTACTTCTGAACCCTTGAAATCTTTATCATCAAATTTTATAGTTTTTCCACTAAAGCAAGCACAATACTCATTATTACTAGTATTTTTAGAATCTTTTTTTTCATTATTATTAAACATAATAGACAATCCAATAAATACTAATATAACAGGTAATGTAAGTTTCCATATAATATCGAAACTAATTAAATTTTGACATCCAAGTAATAATACAATACCTATAATTAACCAAATAATACTACCCATCTTTTCCTCATCAGTAATAAACCCATTAATCGCAGGAATTATAATAAATAATGTCCACCAGCCATCAAAGAAAATATTGATATCTGTTATTCCAAAAGAATTAAGACCAATAATAACACCAGCAACAACAAATATAATGCCAACTAAAACAGTACTAATTTTTTTCATATATTTCACCTCAATTTTATTATACTATATTTTATATGTTTTTAAGTATATTTTATAAAAATCCTAAATGTTCGAGTAAAATTTCAACACCAAGTAAAACTAAAATTAATCCACCAGTAAATTCAGCTATGTTTTTATATTTACTGCCAAATTTATTACCAACATAAACACCAACAAAAGATAATACAAATGTAATAATTCCAATTATTGGAAAAGTAATAATAGCATTCTTACTACCATATGCACAAACATAAGCAATACCTACTACTAAAGCATCAATACTAGTAGCAATAGATAATATAAGCATTGTTTTAAAACTCAAATCAGAGTCAACCTTTTCTTCATGAGAAAATGATTCAAATACCATCTTTCCTCCAATAGTAGCAAGTAAAATAAATGCAACCCAGTGATCAATACATATAATGATGTGTTCAAAGGTTTCTCCTAAAAAGAAACCAATAGTAGGCATTAAAGCTTGAAATAAACCAAACCATATACCAACCTTAACAGCATCTTTAATATTTATCTTCTTTAATGAAAGTCCTTTACATATACTAACCGCAAATGCATCAGCCGCAAGTGATACACTAATTAATAGTATTTCTAAAAAACTCATAATTTTCCCCCCTAAATTGGATTAACATGTATGATAACTAAATATATTTCTTCAATTTCTTTTATTATTTCTTTTTCCAACTTATTCGCAATATCATGACTATCAAAAGTACTCATATTGCCATCCACATATATAGTAAAACTTATTTGATATTTATATCCAACCGGAGTTGAATTAAAATGAATAACTTTTTTAACTTCTTTATGTCTATCTATTATTTCATATACTTCATTTTTAGTTTCAATTGATATTGATTTATCCATAAGAACATTATAACTTTCAATAAATAATTTTATAGAAGTATACATTATCCATAATGATATTATTATACCAACAACACCATCTAAAAAATAAATACCCTTAAGTGATAACAAGCATGATATCAAATTAACACTAGTAATAATCATATCATTAAAATGATCTTTAGAATTAGCTTTAACAAGTAAATTATTATATTTCTTATATAATTTATTAGTATATATAAATAATAGTAATTTAACTATTATCGTTGTTAAGCATACAACTATTAACCACACAGAAAAATCATAAGTTTTTCCTTTAACAAGTGATATAAATGAATCTTTAAGTACAAGCATTGCCATAAGTATCATTGATATACTAATAAGCATTGAATATATGTATTCTGCTTTACCATGACCAAGATTATGATCTTCATCTGATGGTTTACTTGATATTTTATTACCAATATAAGTCATTAATGATGAAAATATATCACCAGCACTATTAAATGCATCAGCTGTCATAGCTTGACTACCAGTTAATAATGCAACAATTCCTTTTATTATCATTAGAAGTATATTACCAGATATACCAAATATACTTGCTAATTTTGTACTTTTAAATCTATTCATATAATCCTCACCCAAAAAATTTTATTGTAAATATAGTCCCAATATTAGGAGTACTTTTAACACTAATACTTCCATTATCTTTTTCTATTATTGATTTTGATAAAGCAAGACCAATTCCAACACTATCACGATTAGTATTTTTTCCTTTATAAAATCTATCAAAAATATGTGGTAAATCTTCTGAATCTATACCTACACCATTATCTCTAATTAATATTCTTGAATATGCTTTATTTTTAGTATAATTTATTTCAACAAAACCATCATTACCAATATGTTCAATAGAATTCTTAATTATGTTAGAAATTGCTTCTACCTCCCACATAAAGTCACAATTTATAGTAGCGTTTTTGTCTCCGGATACTTTTATACTAATACCCTTTAACTCACTTAATGCACTTACTTTTTTAATAGCTTCATCTACAATATTTTTAATAAGTACATCTTCTTTATTAAATTTTATCACATTCGCATCAAATTTAGAAAGTTTAAGAAGGTTTTGTACTAAAAAATTAATATTAATTATTTCTCTTTTTATATTTATTAAAAATTTTCGCCTAGTTTTAGTATCTATATCATCATTATCAAGAATATTATCTATCATAATAGTAATACTTGTAAGAGGCGTCTTTAACTGATGACTTATATCACTAAGTGAATCTTTAAGATTAAGTTTATCTTTTAATTGATTATCAGCTTCACTCCTAAGCATTAAAGATGTTTTATATATTTCTTGTTTTAAACCAGATAATTCATCTTCCGTATATTCTTCAATATCTATATCAAAATTTCTTCTATTGATACTAGATATTAATTCTATTATCTTATTAATCTTTTTATTTCTTTTAGACTTATTAATAATAAAGAATAAATAAATTATTAAAATAACAACAACTAAAATCAATAAATCTATAAAAAAATACTTCTTAAATAATTTATCATTCAAAATAATAGAACTATTTTCATCATTAATTCCATATTTACTAAGAACATCAACACTTTTTTTATTATTATTTATTATATCAATTAAATCATCTTTACTAACATTCGGATATTTAAGAGTAACTTCATAAATAATAGAATTAATACTTTCATTATAATTCTTAGTATAATTTTTATATTGATATTTTAAAATAAATGCAAAAAAACTAACTGATATAAAAGTAGTTATTATTATAAAAAGCAAAGTTTTCTTATTTATTTTATTTTTCATCTATTCTATATCCCATTCCTTTTAATGTAATAATTATATCACTATCAAGTTTTTCACGTATTCTTTTCATATAAACAGTAACAGTATTATCATTAACATCATTTCCTGTCCATTCCCAAATACTATCAATTATCTTATCACGAGTAACTACTTTATTTATATTAGTAAATAAAAGTCCTAATATTTTAAGTTCAAGAGTGGTTAAATTTATAATTTTATTATCTTTATAAACAGACATTTTATTCAAATCATAAGTAATATTTTTAACACTAATAGTTTTCTTATTTAATATTTTATTAATTCTTGCAATAAGCTCACCTGTTCTAAATGGTTTAGTTAAATAATCGCTAGCTCCCATATCTAAAGCATTAACTATATCTTCTTCGCTATCTCTAGCAGTTAAAAAGATAACAGGAATTTCCATATTTTTAATATAATTCTTATATAAATCAAAACCATTACCATCAGGTAAAGTTACATCTAATATTATTAGATCGACTTTATTATCTTCCAAAAAAAATAATGTATCTTTAATATTAGATTTACTAATTAAATTAATATTTTTAACTTTAAATGAATATTCTAAACTTTCTCTTATATTTAAATTGTCTTCAACAAGTAATATTTTCATATAAATCCTTCCTATAACATTATAACATAAAAAGGACATTAAGTCCTTTTAAATGTTCTCATTACGTATACTTTCTATTATATTTTGTTTATTAACTTTCTTTAAAGAATAATTCATTATAATAAATACTAGTACAAATACAGCAAGTATACTTATAATTATACCTTCCCATGGTATTTCAAAAGTAAATGTTGTATTGCCTTGATTAAAAGCAGTATATATTAAGTATGAAAGTAATATTCCAAGAGGTATACCTATTAATAATGATTTAATACTATAAAATACACTTTCTAAATTAACAAGTCTATTAAACTCTTTTCTTGTCATCCCAATACTCTTTAATATAGCAAATTCACCACTTCTAAGAGTTATATTGGTTGTTATAGTATTAAATATATTAGTAACACCAATAAGTGCTATAACAGTAATAAAACCATATAAGAATATTGCAACTAAAGTATATAAACCTTTAACACTCTTCATTTCTTTATCTAAATTATATATATTAATACCATCATAACTACTAAATATATTTTCAATATTTTCTTGTAGTTTATCAGGATTGCTTGAATGAATATATATTGTATAACTTAAATAAGCATTATTTTTAAAGTAATTATCAAAGTATTCATCACTCACTATTATATATGCTCCATTATATTCATTTTCAAGTCCAAGAGGTCTTTGATAAGTGACATATCCTATATTTATAGTTTTACTTTCATCATCGCCAGTTTTAAAATTAAATACTTTTCCAGTAACAAAGTCGCCTTTTCTACTTTTTAAAACATCATATTCAATTTGTTTATAAGTTTTATCAGCTTTAACATCATAAAATGTATTATTAATTAAAATACCTTTATCCTTCATAGATTCAATATTAAGTCCAAGAGTACTTAAATATCTATTATATTCATTTTTTCCAATAGCTAAAATCATAACATTTGTATCACTTTCTAAATCTAACGAATTCTCTTTAAACATCTTTTTTAACTTTGAATCATAGTAGTCACTCGATAAAAACATATTAGCACTTCTTTGTATACTAATTCTTTCCATATAATCAAGATTTAAAAAATTTCTAAATTCTTTTTCAACTATTTCTGGTTTTCTAAGATTTATAGAAATATTATAGTTTTGTTCACCAATTTCTTTATCGATTTCTTTAAACCCAAGATTCATAAAATATGTAAGGGCAATAAATACTGATACACATACTATTATAGATATAACAGTAGTTCTATATTTTTTTCTATTTCTTTTAATATTTTTATATGATATAACACCACCTATTCCAAATAAAGTATTTATTAATTTAGGTGATTTAATCTTCTTAGACTTTATTTTAATATCTTCGTTTCTTCTAATAGCACTAATAGGGCTTAATTTAGAGGCTCTACGAGCACCTCTAAGTGCAGAAAGATATATTGTAATAACACTAAGTATAACTGATAAAATAATTGCCAAAAATGATGTATTATATACAAATCCATGTCCAAATAACATATCGCTTACAAAATAATTACATATTTTAATTAAAATATAAGAAGCAAATATACCACTTATTATTCCAAGAGGAACACCAATACATCCAAGAATAAAAGCTTCATATAAAACATTCTTCTTTATTTGCTTTTTTGTAGCACCAATACTTCTAAACATTGCATATTGTTTAGTTTTTTCAGTAATAGATATATCAAAACTATTTTTAATACAATAAATAGATGTAACCATAATAATTATAATTATTACAGCAGATATACTATATAACATATTCATAGTTGAATTATCAAAAGAAAGTGTTTCTAAAGTTATTAAATAGTAGTTACAAACAACCTCATACTTGCTTTTATTAACTTCGTCCATTACTTCATTATTTTCACCCAAGTCACCAATTTCATATCTTTGATACATCTTACTATCAACGCCAAGAATATCAGCAGTAACATTAAATCTATCTTTAACCGCAGCATCAGTATATCTAGTATATACATTATATTTTCCATTATAACCTTTGGTATCAAGTTTTGTTATAAACGTATATCCCGGAGCACTATAAGGCTCAAGCATTTTACCAGGTCTTTCAATAATACCAACAATTTTATATGTATGAGTTTGTTCTACTTTCAACTCTTCTTCATCACAAATATACGGATTATTTTGAACTAAAGAATAGCCATCGGAATATCTTTTACCGATATCAAGAGTAATAGCATCTCCAATTTTTAAGTCAATACCACCATTCGTTTTTAGATGTCTTGGTATCACTATCTCATTTTCATTATTAGGATATCTTCCATCTATTAAACTTATTGATAAATTTTTAAGTGCAGAAGCATCCAAAGCAGTAATATATGCATATACTTTATCAGGATTTTTACTATCTTTTAAATAACTATATCCAATCTCTTTAGTAAGATAATAACTATCTATATTTCTATTATTACTAAAAGATTTTATCTCATTTCCATCAACTCCATAATAAGCATAATGAAAATCACCAAGTTCTTGTTTTTCAAAAATAATTATACTCTCTTTAAAACTAGCAACCATGCTACTAAGAGCGCATATAAGTGCTACTGACAAAATAATGCCGATAATAGTTACTATAGTTCTTTTTTTATTAAGCATTAAATTTTTAATCGTAAGTTTATTAAGGATACTCATAATTATTTCTCCTTAACTATTTTTCCATCTTCTATAGTAATAATTCTATCAGCTACAGCTGCTATATCTAAATTATGCGTAATCATTATTATAGTTTGCTTATATTCTTTATTCATTTTTTTAAGTAATTCTACTACTTCTTCACTAGATTTAGAATCTAAGTTTCCGGTTGGCTCATCAGCAAGTACAATCGCAGGTTTAGTAATTAATGCACGACCTATAGAAGTTTTTTGCTGTTGCCCACCAGAAAGCTCATTAGGTAAATGTTTACGTCTACTTTGAAGACCAAGTATTTTTAATAACTCATTTAATTCAAATTTATCTACTTTTCTATTATCAAGTTCAAGAGGCAATAATATATTTTCTTCAACATTTAAAATAGGTATTAAGTTATAAAACTGATATATAAGTCCAACCTCTCTTCTTCTAAAAATAGCTAAATTATCACTACTTAAACTATATATATCTTTGCCATCTACATATACTTTACCACTAGTTGGAGTATCTACTCCTCCCATTAAATGTAAAAGTGTACTTTTACCACTACCAGAAGCACCAACTATCGCAACAAATTCCCCTTTTTCTACAGAAAAAGATACATGATCAAGCGCAACAACTTGTGTTTTATCTTTTCCATATATTTTGGTCAAATTCTCAACTTTTAATATTTCCATAAATACCTTCCTTTCAAATACACCTACATTTTATGAAAGTAAAGTGACTTTAAAGTGACAAAAAAGAAATATCATAGATACTTCTTTAAATTATAATCAAAAGAGATTATTCCACTATATTCACTTGCATTAAAATTGATATTAAATTCAAAATTATCATCATCTATCCTAAAAACATCTATATCGCACATAGTGTCTAAATCAGTTACACCATTATATGTAAACATAGTTTCTCCTAAAAGTAAATAATCATCATCAAGACAAACTTCCTCGTTAACTCTAATTTTAAATATTTTTTTAATATCATTAAATATAAATCTAAAAGTATACTCATCATCATTAATTGAACCATTTACTTCTATAAGAAGAGAATTAACTTTTTTATTATTTATTTCAAGTTCAATTGGAAATATTTCTATATTTTCTTTTTCAGAATCTAAAAATTTACTAATTTTAAACATGCTTATCCTCACTTATGTCATCCAAATTATACTTTATTACTTTTGAAAGTTCTTCTAATGTTGTCTCTACTTGATAACCAATTTTACCAGCACTAAAATATATTTTATCATTATTTTTAGCACTTATATCTATAGTTGTTTTGAAAAATTTTTTCATTCCAACAGGAGAACATCCACCATGTATATATCCAGTTAATCCAAGTAAATCTTTAGATTTAATCATTTCAATAGATTTTTCATTAACACTTTTAGCTGCCTTTTTTAAATCTAAATTATTAGATACAGGAACTAAAAAAACGTAATAATTATTACTTTTTCCAATAGTAACTAGTGTTTTAAAGACTACTTTAGGATCTTGATTTAATACATTCGCAACATCTAGACCACTAATCATATCTGTATCACTATAGTCATGTACAGTATATTCTATATGCTTTTGATCTAATATTCTCATAACATTAGTTTTTACTTCTTTTTTCATGTTATCACCAAAAATATTATATCATAAATAATATTTTATATATATTTTTAATTAAATTTGTTTTATAATGAAATAAACATTGCAAGAAAATAAGGAAGGTTTATATGGAAAAAGAACAACGTTATGGAAAAATATCATTTTGGAAATTTATGTTTTGTTTACTAATAACTGCATTACACGTAGGAGAACTTTATCCAGAATCACCATGGATTTTTAAAGCAGGAAGTATTGGCGTAGAATTTTTCTTTTTAGTATCAGGATATTTTTTTGCAAAAAAATACATTTATTATGAAAATTCAAAAAATCTAGGCGAAGAAACATTTGAATTTCTAAAAAATAAAATTTTAAAATTTCTGCCATATATATTAATACTAATTTTAGTGGCTTGTCCTTTTTGTTTCATAGCATATCATTATACTTTAACTGATTATACAAGAGCATTTTATAGATTATTTGCAATACCAAACTACTTTAAAGGTAACATCGGATATGATATATTTGGAATTAATTGGTTTTTAATGGTCCTTATAATAACCGAAAGTATTTTAGTTCCTTTCATAATAAAATATAAAAAGAATTTTGTTTATATAATGAGTCCCATTATAACAATATTAATAACAAATTATTTAGTAATAAAATATGATCATTTGGTAGGACCATGGCTTACAACACCATTTGGAATAAAAGGTTTATTAAGAGGATTTATGCTTATAAACTTAGGGATGTATTTATACGTGTTAAGTGAAAAATTCAATAATATTAAATATACTAAATTTTCAAAAGTAATTTTATTAATAATAGAATTATTAGGCTACTTAAGCGTATTTTATCTGGTAAACATACCAAAAGCTCATCAAAAATTTGATATATTAATAGTTATTATATTTAGTATATGTATAGTGATTTCAACAAATAAAGATTTATTGTTAACAAAGTTCTCTAACAATAAAATATTCTATTATTTAGAAAAATTAAGTTTACCAATGTATATATATCAGTGGTTGATAATAGATATAATGAAAGAATTATTAATAAAATTGGGTCTTACAATATCATACCCTTTAATGTTACTATTGTGTGTACTAGCAAATATATTTTTCGGAATTATAACTATAGAAACAGTAAAGATTTATAATAAAAACAAATCAAAAATCAAAAACATATTTATAATAAATTAAAAATTATAATATTATAATATATAAAAGAAGTATATATATTTATATATGCTTCTTTTATTGATAACATAATTAAATTTTATTTTATAATACGTATAAATAAATTGCTATATAATGAAAAATTGTTCCAAATATGCAAAAGAAATGAAATACTGAGTGCATATATTTTTTAGTAGAACCAAGTCCATATAATAGTGCACCAATAGAATACATTACACCACCTAAAATAATCAAAATAAGACCAGTTACACCAACTCCAGCAATTAAAGGTTTTATAAATAAAACAGCACTCCATCCATTAACTAAATGACATACCACTTCTATTTTTTCATTTTTTTCTACATCTATCGCAGAAAATATAATTCCAAGTAATGTAATAAATCCAACTATGCCAAAATATATCCAACCACAAATACCTTTCATGCCAACAAGTGCTATAGGAATAATAGTACCAAATACAAGCAAAAATACATTGCAATGATCTATTACTCTCATAACTTTTTTACCAGTAATTCTAGGACTTAAAGCATGATATATACAAGATATTGTATATAAAAGTATCATTGTAGTCCCAAACAAAGTAACAGTAGTTACTGCCATTGCTCCAACTTTACTTGCTTTAATAATAAGCATTACAAGTCCCCAAATACTAAAAGCAGCAGCAATCCCATGAGAAATAGAATTAACTAACTCTTCACATAATGTATAACTAGGAACACTTATTCTTTCTTTCTTTTTTTCCATAAAACCTCCTATAAATATCTAACTATCTCATCGATATTCTTTCTAATATCGTGTAATTTACTAGGTCCAAAACCATTTTTAATATATCCAATCATAATCAAACATACAGGAACTATATTACGAGGTAAATCAAATTCTTTTGAAATTTCTTTACTGTTAAACATACGTACCCATACAGAGTTAATGCCTAAATCAGTTGCTTCAAGCATCATATGAGTAGCCACTATAGTAGCGTCCATTTCATATGAATCGTAACCATCCTCTAATTCATTTTTCCATGAAACATTTTTATCTGCACAAACCATTAAACAAATTGGAGCATTATAAGTCATATTACATACTTTTTTAAGTTTAGACATTCCATAATCACTCTTAATAACATAAACAATTTCAGGCTGTAAATTCTTTGCTGTAGGGCTTAACCTACCACATTCAATTATTTTATTAATATCTTCATCACTAACTATTTTATCACTAAAACTTCTAGTAGAAAATCTTTTAACTACCAAATCATAAAAACTCATATTTATTCTCCTACTTAATCAAATTTTCAATATTATTTACAAATGTATATTAAAACTTTGTTATTCTTTACTTATTTTTTCTCTATCATAACTATCTAAGAAACTTGTATAAACACCATTTTTCTTAGTTCCAAGAACACAATTTAAATTAATATTATCTAATGCTTTAAATATATTATAATCTATTGATTTATTATTTTTTCTAAGAGTTCTTATTAAATCTTTCATTTCTTTTCTTTTACTTACGTTTTCATCATTCATTTCAATTTTTTCAGTAAACCTACAAGCACAATTTAAGAATGTAAGATTATTATAATTTTTCCACGAAATTATAGCATCTTCTTTAACTAAATATAATGGTCTAATCAATTCAAGACCATCATAATTATCAGAATGAAGTTTTGGCATCATAGTCTTAATTTCAGAACCATAAAACATAGATAATAGTGTTGTTTCTATAACATCATCAAAATGATGACCAAGAGCTATTTTGTTACATCCAAGTTCTTTTGCCTTACTATATAAGAATCCTCTTCTCATACGAGCACATAAATAACATGGTTTTTCTCCACTTATAGTATTTATAACATCAAATATATCACTATCAAACATAGTAATTGGAATGTTCAAACGCTTAGCATTGTTATAAATTAAATCTCTATTCTCTTCTACATACCCAGGATTCATTACCACATAATAAGCATCAAATTTAACTTTACCATGACGCACTAATTCTTGTATACATTTAGCAAGTAAAAAAGAATCCTTTCCACCACTAATGCATACCATTACTTTATCATTTTCATTTATTAATTTATAATCTTGAACAGCTTTTACAAACTTACTCCATATATCTTTTCTATATTTAGTAATTATACTTCTTTCTATTTCTTTATATTCTTCCATAAAAAACTCCTAAAATACAAAGATAAATTAGCTATTAACTACCTCTCTTTGTATATATTTATTATATAATGACAACACTATTTTTTCCAAGTAATTTTTCTAATTCTTTACTACAAGTAAAATATAAAATAGTTTTATAAAACTTATAATAATATTTATCTAAATATTTATTAACATTATCATCAAGAAACAAATCCCTTTTAATACTTATAAAACTAATATATAATTTATCTTTAAAAAATTCTTTATCTTTAATATCATTATATAAAATATCTAAATCTATATCATCAATATTCAAACTATAAATATCTTTATCTAAATATCTAAGTAATAAAGATACTAAAAATACATCACTAAATATATTTATAACAATATTTTCATAATTAATATATTTCATTTTAAGCATCATATCTATTTTTTCATAATTAAAACATTTACAATAAATATTTTCATAGTTAATATACTCTAAATATTTATTAATAAACTCTATACCATTAAAATTAAGTCTTCCTAAAGCACATTCATAGTCAACACTTATAATTAACCTATCAGAATAATAACTACTGTTATACAACTTAAAAAAAGATTTTATACCTTCTTTTAAAGTACTATTATAATAATAGTTATTAGTTTTAATAATATTTTTAAGAAATATAATTTTATAAAACATTTTAGTTTTATTAACATATTCAATTAATTTAGAATATGATTTATTATATAAAGAAATTATTTCATTATTAAGAAGCAAACTTATACCATCATATATATTAAATTCTTTTAAATACAAATTAAGAGTAAACATATTAGAATCATTTATATTTTTTAAGATATTAACTTTTACAGTACTAATAAGACCACTATTATAATGCATACATTTATAATATAATAAATCTAACAACTTATTATAAATTTTATTCATCTCTTCATAAGAAATAATTTTATTTTTATAACAATGATTAATTAAAGATATTGTATAATTATTATAATCTATTATCGTATTAAATGACAAATTATTCATAATATTCACCATACATTAATTTAGTATTTAATTTATCAAAAGATATACTACTAAGTAATTCTAAACTACCATTAACTTTATCAAAATTATCACGTAAATATCCAATTATTTCTGAATCTGTTAAATATTCACTAAATTTATCTTGATACATATAAAATATATTAATAAGTTCATTAATAGTTTCAAAATAATTATCATTGTCTATATATTCTGAATCATAAAAAGAATACACAATATCATCTATAACAGACTTTCCTATTTCTACTCTACCAATATCTTTTAAATTATCATTTTTATTCTTAATTAAATTTAATATTTCTTCATCAGTAAATATTAAATTTTTACTTTTTGTCAATTCATTTAACTTAATTAAATTATTAAAATTTTCTTGATCATTAACATATAAAGTTAAATTATTCATTTTAATCACCAAATACTTAATATCATATATTATGATTTATTACCAGTCTTGAAAAAATAACCATTTTATGGTAATATATAACTACAAATCAAAAGAGAAAATATCTCAATTTTCTCTTTTTTATTTAAATATTTTATTTCAAACTCTTATTATTGTTTTTAATTAATTTTATTTCAGTATTTGATATAGACTCTCTTATTAAATCTAAATTTGTAGAAAATCCCTGCATATAAATGAAATAATCATAGTCAAATGTAAATATACCATCCTCTGTTTCTCTTTCATGCTCTTCTGTTATAAGTTGAATAATAACACTCATACCAAAAATAGTTTTGATAATATACTTACTAACATATCTTCCCTCTGAATCAATAAATAAAGTATCAGACATCCATCCACCATGTAATCCTAAATTTATATATATAGTTGTATCTTCAGATATATAGTTTTTAAAATATCCACTATTTAATGTATCAGAATTTAAAACACTTCTAGCAAAGCTATAAGAATCAGTAATAACCCTAGATAAAAATTCATCACTATATTTTTCTCGTAATAAATCTCTTCTTTTTGAAACTAACAAAGAACTACTATCCATAGGCCAATTATAATTATTAACTAAATAATTTTTATATTCATCCAAAGAAATCATTTTATCCCCCTAAAAATCAAGTTATTAAAACAAATATTACTTTATTTCAAATTTACATATACACTCAATATGTTTAGTTTTATTAAACATATTAATACATTCCATTTTAACCATATTATATTTATCTAATAAATCCAAATCTCTTTTTAAAGTTTTAGGATTACAAGAAACATAAACTATAGTTTTAGCATTACTATTATTTAAAAAATTTATTACCTTATTAGAAAGACCACTTCTAGGAGGATCAACTACTATAACATCGTAATTATTATTTTTAGCAATACTTGCATCTCCACATATAAAACTAATATCACTTAAATTATTTAGATTCTTATTAATGTTAGCATTTAATATTGCTTCTTTATTTACCTCAATACCAGTAACTTCTTTAAAATTTTCTTTAAGATATATACCAATGGTTCCAGTACCGCAATATAGATCTAAAAGTTTATCACCTTTAAAAGCATATTCTTTAACTTTATCATACATAATTTTCATATTATCTACATTGACTTGAAAGAATGCATTTGGATAAATACTATACTTAATATTACCTAATTCTTCTATTATATAAGCATTACCATATACTAATTTATCATTCAAATATAAAGAATCTATTTTAATTTTATTGATTAACTCTTTATAATTTATAAAATCTTTTTCACCATTAAAAATAACCATAACACTATCTTTAGTAGTTCTAACAACTACTTTAGAAATACCACTTAAATTCATATGTTTTAAAACATTATAAACTTCATTTATTCTTTCATCTAAAAGTATGCAATTATCAAATTCAACTAAATCATTAGTGTTTTCACTATAATAACCTATTTTTCCATAATCAACATGAAAAGTTGCTTTATTTCTATAATTATATTCATTATTACTAAGTATTTCTTTTATATTAGAATTAAATAATTTATTAATAAAATTTATTTTCTTATTTTTTTCTTCATTAAAATTTAAATGTAAAAAAGAACATCCTCCACATTCATTAAAACTATTACATTTAATACATTCTCTTCTATTACTTTTTTTAATTATTTTTTCTATTCTTCCAATTGCAAATCTCTTATTAATTTTAATAATTTTTATTTTCATTTTTTCATCTTTTAATGCATAAGGAATAAATACAACAAAATTATCTATTCTAGTAATACCATTACCAATATCATCTTCATCATTAATAATTACTTCATATATATCATTTATTTTCATAGATTCCTCCATATAAAAAGTAACTTAATTATATCATAAGTTACTTTTTATAACTATAATTCTTCTTTCTTAACTTCATCAAATATAGAAGTTCCAATACCAAGTTCGTTTTTTATACCAAAATTATCAAGTATTGTAGCACCTATATCTGCAAATGTATTTCTATCTTCTAAACGTTTACCATATTTAAAACTTGGACTATATATCATAATTGGAATATATTCACGAGTATGATCTGTACCATGCCATGTAGGATCATTTCCATGATCAGCTGTTAATATAAATAAATCATCTTTCTTTAAATTCTTTAAGAATATTGGTAAATAATAATTAAATTCTTCTAAAGCTTTTAAGTATCCAACTCTATCTCTTCTATGTCCATATAACATATCAAAATCATTTAAATTTGCAAATAAGAGTCCTTTAAAGTCACCTTTAGCAAAATCAATTAACTTCATAATACCATCCATATTATCTCTAATTCTAACTTTAACAGCAATACTCTTATTATTAAATATATCTGATATTTTGCCAATAGCAATAGTTGCTACATTATTTTTATCTAGTAAATCAAGTACATTAATTGGTGGATCTAAAGCATAATCATGTCTCTTAGGTGTTCTTGTAAAACTTCCAGGTTTTCCAACGAATGGACGAGCAATAACTCTAGCAATTTTATATTCGTCTCCCTTAGTTAATTCTCTAACTATTTCACATATTTTATATAATTCTTCTACTGGAATAATATCTTCGTGTGCAGCTATTTGAAGAACTGAGTCTGCAGAAGTATAAACTATAATAGCTCCTGTCTTCATATGCATTTCACCTAAATCTTCAATGATTTGAGTACCAGATGCAACACAATTACCTATTACTTCTCTTCCAATTGCATGTTGAATTTTAGATATTAATTCAAGAGGAAAACCATCAGGATAAGTTTTATATGGAACTTTAGCTACAGCTCCCATCATTTCATAATGACCATTTAATGTATCCTTTGCAACATTAAGAGGTTTAGCTTTCATATATAAAGCTTTAACATTATCTTCATTCATACCAACTAAATTAGTAAGTCCTAGTTTTTCTAAAACATCCAAATTATAGGCATCACCTATAGTATGTAACAAAGTGTTAGCGCCTTTATCCCCATATTTATCAGAATCTTCAGTACATCCAACTCCAACACTATCCATAACAATTAAAAATACTCTCTTAAACATTATTTTCATCTTCCTTTACACTTCTATTAAAATATTCATTATAATTTTCTTTTATAAAATTATTTGCAAGATGAGTATATATCTCAGTAGTAACAACATTCTCATGTCCAAGAAGTTCTTGAACACTACGTATATCAGCACCACACTCAATCATATGAGTAGCAAAACTATGTCTTAAAACATGAGGAGTTATTTCTTTATCTATTTTTTTAGTTCTTGCTATCTCTCCAATAATTTTATATAATCCCTGTCTTGTCATTCTCTGACCATGATTATTTAAAAATAACGCATCAGTTGGTTTTTGATTCTTAACAAACATCATCGGCCTATATTTATTAATATACAAATCTAAATAATTAACGGCAATTTTACTTAAAGGAACTATTCTCTCTTTACTTCCTTTTCCATATACTTTAACAACCATATTAGAAATATCTATATTAATTAAATCAAGATTTATAAGTTCAGTAGCTCTAAGACCAGTTGCATATAAAAGTTCAAGAATAGTTTTATTTCTATAATCAAAAGGTGTAACTAACTTTATATCTAAAAGATTATCTACTTCTTCAATACTTAAATATTTAGGAAGTATCTTTTTTCTTTTAAGACTTTCAACATCTTCACTAACATTAATAAAACCCTTATATATAGATAAATACTTAAAAAAACTTTTAATACTTGCAATTATTCTATTAATAGAACTTTCATTATATTTAGGAAGTACATGAAGTATATAATTATCAATATCTCTCTTAGATATATCTAGAATCTCTTTATCAGTATATTCCAAAAAATTTCTAATATCTCTTATATATGATTCTATAGTATTAGCACTATAATTCTTATCTATTTTTAAATAATCACTAAAATCATCAATATATTCTTTATTATCAATCTCTATCATAATTTTTACCCATTATCATTATACAACAAAAGAACTAATATTTCATAGTTCTTTTACAAAGTTTATGTAAATTTCTTATTATCCTATTCTAAATGCTGGTGAAACACCTGCTGATGAAGTAACAGAATCACTTGCACAATTGCCCGCAGCAAACACCATAAAGAAAAATTCGGAATCTATATGATCAGCAGATCTAGTCCACCATGCAGTATTAGTGCTTCCTAATAATTTAAGAGCACTAGAATTAACGCTTGTAGAAGTTCCTTTTGATTTGTAATAATCTAACTGTCTTGTTAAATTCTTTGAAATATCATATTCATCATTCCAATCACTATAAATTTCACTCGGAGCAAGTAAGTACATTTTATCTGTCGATACTATATGTTCTTCACTAATAATACTAGGACTAGAAACAACAGTAGTATTTATTATTGAATTTTTTAAATTATTAGGTAGTTCATTATAAATAGTATTATTTAAATATGTATAAAGTGCAGTTTCATTCCAACCACCTAAGAGCTGCTATCCATAGAATGTGTTGTAATAATATCAGCAAATTCAAGCACGAAGCCACAAGCAGTTTGTGAAAAACCACTTGTAGAACATTCACTTGGCGATGTATTATTTGCAACCCTAATAGTATGTGTACCAAGTGTACTCAAAGTTACTTCTTTTGTTGCTCCTACTTCATAAGAAGAACCCTTACCTGATTTAACATTTGAAATAATTGTATTCCAACTATCACTCGAAAAATCTAAAGTTGTTGATTCTTTTACACCGATAACGCCACTAAATTTCTTACTTTGATTATAATTTTGACTTGCATTAGCTTCTTTAAATGTTATAGTCAAATCATATTTATGAATTATATTTGGCTCAATAGAAACAGCACTCTTAATTACATTTGATGAAATAGGAGTACTAGATATATTATTACATGTACCGCTTACACTCTCGCTAGTACCATCAAGCCTAGTACATATTCCCTCAATTAACATTTCATCATTAGTAATTTCATTAACTAATTCTTGCCATACAAGATTATATGTTGCATTTAAAGTTCCAGTATTTGCTACATAAACAGTTTTTGTAACTGTTGCTCCTGGAGTTATATTTTGCATATTTATTTCAGCACCATCAACATATCTTAAACTTAACGTACCAGTTGTAACTACTTGATCTTTTACACTATCGTTTCTAATTGTAGAACTGAAGTATCCATATGAAGTAGATACTGATATTAGAAACATTATTCCCAGGCATACACCAAAAAGTATTTTATTTTCTCTATTCATATCTTCACCCTATTATTAAGTATATCATTTATAGAAAAACTAAGCAATTAAAAAGTTTGCAATTAGCAAACTATTTTTTCATAGAATCTTTTATGTTAAATAATATTCCACCAATAATCATAGGAATATAATAAGAAATAAGTCTCCAAAGTAATACACCAGGCATTATCAAAGATTCACTAATTATTAATTTAAAATAATTAATAAATGAATATTCCATTCCTACACTAGCCCCAGGAATTGGTATAAATGATGCAGAAATATAAATAAAACATGATAATATAATCACATAGAATATATTAATACTAATATTTATATTTAGCGCTTTAAATACAAAGAATGGTATCATACAAAATATTGACATATAAAGTATATTTAAAAATATACATTTTATAATAAACATTTTATCTTTTAATAATATTCTAAAACTAGTATTATATTCATCACATTTATTAGTCCATCTTAAGTATGATTCATCTTTACTTTTTAGTATATGAAGTTTATTTAAAATATTAATAAACCATTTTCCAACCTTCTTAGCACAATTTATTTTCAAACCCATAAATATCGCCATGAAGAAAGATACAATCGTTATAAATACCCCTATTATAGTTAAAATCCATAATAGTTTAGTTGGAACAAATCCATTATATAAACAAAAACCTAAAGATATTAGAGACATAATTGTCATAGATATTTGTAAAACTATAAAGTTTTCAACAATAACTAGCAAAGACTCAGTAACTCTAACTTTACTTTTACTTAATTCATACACTTGAAAAGGTTGTCCACCCAATGAAAAAGGAGTTACACCATTAAAAAATTTAGTCATTAAATTTAATTCTAAAGTTTGCTTATATGAATAAGAATTATTTACTTTATTTATTAATAAGTAAAGCAAATATGCTTCCACAAAAAAATAAATAATATATGTAACTATTGCAAATAGTAAATACCATATATTAGATGAAAGCAATAAAGTAAGTGACACTCTAAAATTATCCTTCAATATATACCAAAATAACCCAATTGTTAATACTACTAATAAAATACTTCTAAGTTTTATCTTTTTCATAGTTTCCTCTTTTATTAACGCACACTCATTATAACAAATAAATATATCAATAACAATAATAAATATCAAAAATGACTTTTAAATGACTTTAATTTTAATAAAAAACTTGATAAAATACTTACGAGGTGTACTATGGAATTATTACAAAATAAATTAAGACCTACTAGTTTAAAAGAGACACTTGGTCAAAAACATCTTATTGGTAAAAACAAAGTACTAACTAATTTAGTAAAAAATAAAAAACTTTTTAATATAATTTTTTATGGTAATAGTGGTTGTGGTAAAACTACTATAGCTTTAGCTTTAATAAATGAACTTGGCACTAGATATAGAATGCTTAATGCCACTATTAACTCAAAGAAAGATTTTGAAGTAGTTATTGAAGAAGCAAAAATGTATGGAAGTATGATTCTTATCGTAGATGAAATACATAGAATGAATAAAGATAAACAAGATATATTACTTTCTTATATAGAAAGTGGTCTTATTATTTTAATTGGCCTTACTAACTCTAACCCATATCATTCAATTAACGCTGCTATAAGAAGTAGATGTCAGTTAATTGAACTTCATGCTTTAAGTGAAGAAGACATTGAAACAGGTATTAAAAGAGTTAAGACAGTTCTTCCAGATATCAAAATGGATAATAAAACAATAAAATATATTGCTAAAATATCAAATGGAGATATAAGATTTGCTTACAATCTTATTGAATTTAACTATTACGGATATAATAAAGAAGTAACAATTGATAATATAAAAGAAACTACTAATACCCCATCATTTTTCACAGATAAAGATGAAGATGGTCACTATGATATGTTATCTGCATTTCAAAAAAGTATTAGAGGAAGTGATGTAGATGCAGCACTACATTATCTAGCAAGATTAATAGTAAGTGGAGACTATGATTCAATATATAGAAGAATGATTGTAATAGCTTATGAAGATATAGGACTTGCAAATCCAATGATTGGTCCTAAAGTAGTTGCTGCAATCGAAGCAAGTGAAAGAATAGGATATCCAGAGTTAATTAAGCCATTATCTTGTGCAGTAATAGATATGGCACTTAGCCCTAAAAGCAATTCAGCAGACATCGCAATTAATGAAGCAATTAAAGATATAAATACCATGTCAGTTGGAAGAATACCTGCAAATATAAGAACAACAAGTCCAAATTATAAATATCCTCATAACTATCCAAATTATTGGGTAGATCAAGAATACATGCCAGATAATCTAAAAGGAAGGAAATACTATACGCCAAGAAAAAACAAATATGAAACAGAAATGTATAAATTCAATAATAGTATTAAGGTGAAAAAATGAAATTTATAATGAAAAGCACTCCTAAAACAGTAAATATTGACTCTAAAGTAATAGAAGAATTAGAAAGAAAAGTTGAAAGTAATACTCCTCTTTCTATAGAAGAAATAAATTTATTTTTAGATAATATTTGTTACCTTACTAGATGCAAATTTACAAACGATTTTGATAACTTTAGTTTTGAATATAAATGTGATAAAGCTCAAGCAATCATAACTTACTATCTAACTGATTTAGGTGTCGAAACACATCCATGCATGACACAAAATGTAATAACAAATGATATTGAAGGTCATTCATTCATAGTAGCAAGATTCAACGTGAATGGAATATTAATACCATATTTAATAGATCCAACATACAGACAATTTTTTATAGATGAAAAATGTGAATATTTAACTCATAATGGAATGATATTAAAAACACCATCCCCTGGATATTTTATAAAAGATGAAGATAAATCCAAAATAGAAAAACTATTAATAGATGGATATCACATATTAGATGAAAATATGGCAAGAATTTATGGAGACTCATTTTATAACACTAAAACAGGATACACAACAAAAGATTTTAAATCAATTAATGGAAGCATATATTTAAATTCATTCACTAAAGGTCATGAACCTTTATCTAAAACAAAAGAAGAATTAGAAAGTGAAGATTTATTAATTAAAAGACAAACTAAAAAATCACTATAAAACTACTCTTACGAGTAGCTTTTTTATCTAATTAAAATTATCTATTACATCTTTAACTATATAATTTGTTATATAAAGACCCGCAACAGCTGGAACAAATGCACTAGAACCAAGCATATTATTTGTATCTATAGCTTTCTCTGTTGATGTTACAACTACCACATCTTTCATTAAGTCTTTATCTTTCCCAAGCTCATGTCTTACCTTCTTAGCAAGTGGATCTGTATTAGTTTTATCAAGCGTAGTAATAATTAACTTAGTAGCATCTAGCTTTTTAGCCGTCCCCATTGATGAAACTAATTTTATACCATTTTCATGACATCTTTTAACTAGTTCAACTTTAACACGAGTGGTATCACAAGCATCTATCATATAATCATACTTTTCACCAAACAAGAGTTCAATATTATCAGGTGTAATATAAGTATTTATTATATTAACACAGGCATTATTATTTATAAGTTTAATTCTTTTTTTCCATTCTCTAGTTTTGTATTTATTATTATTTTTAGAAGTTGCTATTATTTGTCTATTTATATTGCTTGGTTTAATAGTATCTCCATCTACTATAGTTATATTTTCAACTCCACATCTAACTAACGATTCAAGAGCATAACCTCCTACTCCACCAAGACCTATAATAAGCACTTTAAGTTTTCTTATTTTTTCTAATTTTTCACTACCAATTAAACTTTCAAGTCTAACAAGATTCATACTTTCCTCCTCAAAAAGTGCCTATATTATACCATAAAAAAATACCTAGGTAAATATAGTGTAATAAAACTCGCGTTTCGCACGAGGTGGTAGGACACATAACATACTCGGGATCTTGTATTAAATACAATATTCAACTCCATATACTAATTAGTCCCCCTATAGTATTACATAGCCGGTTTATAAAGCTATATTTCATCTAGGTTAATTTAATTATATCATAACAAAAAAATATATCAATATTTTTTCATAAACTTTACACTTCTAAAAATGTCCAAATTTACTTTTTTCATAGAAACTTTCATTTAATAAGTTTAAATCATCTATTATATTCTTAGGTTCACACTCTTCATATAAATCTTTATATTTATCTATTGTAACTTCTTCATTAAAAGTACCGATATTACTATCTATATAAATAGCTAAAGGTTTTCTAATACCAATTGCATAACTAAGCTGTACTTTACACCATTTAAGATTATATTTTTTTAAATAATGAATGGCAATTAATCTTGCTTTATATGCACCACTTCTATCAACCTTAGTAGGATCTTTACCACTAAATGCACCTCCACCTACTGGAGCAAATCCTTGATAACTATCAACCACTATTTTTCTTCCTGTTAGACCAGCATCACCATCAAAACCTCCAATTTCAAATTTACCAGTAGGATTTATCAAATATTCATCTACATTAACATTATATTTAGAACAAATATTATCACAAATATTTTTAATTATTTTATCTGTTTCTTTTCTTTCTTTTTCAGTATTTTGATAACTGATTGTAAAAGTTTTAATACGTTTTAGTTTCATTTTATCATTATAATACCCTGTTATTTGAGCTTTACCATCACTTTTAAATCTATAGTCAGTTTTTCTAAGTTCATCATACTTTTTACTTAGTTCCTGAAGTATAACCATAGCAGTAGGTAAATATTTTTTATTATCATCACATGCATATCCAAACATCATACCTTGATCTCCAGCACCCATAACTTCATCATTAGTACCCATAGCAATATCACTACTTTGAACACCAATATTATTAATTATTTCATAGTCACTACTATACCCAACATCCAATAAAACATTTTTTACAACTTTAGGAATATCAACTTTACTTTTTGATGTAACCTCCCCAGTGATAAATATTTTACCTTTACCACCCATAGTCTCAATCGCACATCTGCTTTTCTTATCCCCTTTAATAAATTCATCCACTAAAGCATCACTTATTTGATCACATACTTTATCAGGATGACCTCTAAAAACAATTTCATTACTAAATAATCTCATATATATTTCCTCCTTCCAAGATTACAATTACCTTAAAAAGAAAAAATACCTAAGATAACTTAGGTATATATAAGTTATCCTCATCCATCTGGGTTTACCACCTAATCAAATAGGTTGGTGTGACTTCATAGAGCCAGTCTCTCAGTCACTCTTTATAAGGTAATTTTTAAAATTGTTGTTCTTTAAGAACACACTAATAATACCATAAATAAATATCTTTATCAATTACTTCATATACTTTATTATGTTAAATAAAATAAAAAATAATATATTTTTAAAATCAACACTAGTGTTACTTATCGGAGGAGTAATTGGTAAATTAGTAGGTTTCGTATTAAGAATAATAGTAACTAGAAAACTAGGTGCTGAAGGTATGGGACTATATAGTTTACTTGCTCCGACTAGTTCTCTTTTAAGTGTAATCGCAACATTATCTTATCCTACCGCATTATCTAAAATAATATCAGAAAAAAGTTCAAGAACAAAAACACTTTTTATATCAATAATACCACTTTCAATAATAATTAATTTTTTTATAATATTAATCACTATTTTAATAGCTCCAACACTAAGTACACTTCTTAAAAATGAAATTTTATATTACCCTATAATTTGCTTATCTTTAGTAACCCCATTTATAAGTATATCATCAATAATAAAAGGATATTTTTGGGGAAAACAAAACATGTTTCCATATATGTTATCTAACTTTATAGAACAAGTCACGAGACTAATACTAATAACGCTTTTCATAGATAAATTTTTAAGTATAAGTTTAATACATACAATAAGTTTCATTATTCTAATAAATGCCGCAGGTGAAATAATATCACAACTAGTAATGATGTATTTTTTTCCAAAAAATATTAAACCGTCTATTAATGATTTTAACAAAAATGATATAAAAAAAGTAATGGGTATATGTATTCCATCAACTTCAAGTAAAATAATTGGTTCAATATCTTATTTCTTAGAACCAATTATTTTAACAAATGTGTTAATGTACGCAGGCTACTCTAAAGACTTCATAGTATATGAGTATGGAGTCATTAATGCATATGCTATGTCACTATTACTAATGCCACAATTCTTCACACAAAATATGGCTACTTCTCTAGTACCAGAATTATCTAAATATTACAGTTTAGGAAATAAAGAAATGTGCAAAAAAAGAATAAAACAAATAGTTTTAATATCCTGTTCTATCGGAGGATTTTCCACACTTATAATAACTTTATTTCCAACATTCTTTTTAAATATTTTATATCATACATCATTAGGACTAGATTATATAAGATTATTAAGTCCATTTACTATATTATTTTATATAGAGTACCCTCTTATAAATGCTCTACAAGCATTAGGTAAAAGTAAAAGAGCAATGAAATGTACAATCATTTCTTCAATAGTAAGATTAATTTCAATAGCACTTCTTTCTCTATTAAAAATAGGTATGTATTCTCTAATATTATCAATAATTATAAATCTTTTACTTAGCACGTATCTTTATTCAAAAGAAATAAAAAAAGTACTATCTAATTAATTCATTTCTTTTAATAACATAAATTTTATTGTTCTTATAAAAAGCATAAAATATTTCTTCTTTTTTAAGATTATTACATCTTAAATAATCATATAACCATTTTTCATCTTTATCTATATAACATAATGTATCTTTTTGAACAACGCCATCTAATATTAAAGGAAATGGATTTGATGAATCAAATCCTAAAAAACTATATTTAAATATATTTAGCTTTCCACTATTTTCAAGTACAGCATATTCCACGTCTTTAAGATTCTTTATATTATTATTTCTAAGTTCCAATAACAAATCATCCAAAGAATATCTTTGTTTCATCATTTCTTTATAGTTAATAATACCCCTATTTATTATAAGAGCTGGTTTACCATCCATAATATTTCTAAATTTATTAAACCTAAGTGATAAGTATCCAGCAGCTACCTCAAAGAACAAAAGTATTAATATAGGTATCACTGTAAGTAACATCGAATCTTTATAATTTTCAATACTTATCGCAACAAGTTCAGCAATTAATAAGCTAACTACCAAATCTTGAATAGATAACTCTCCTATCTCACGTTTCCCCATAAGTCTAAATATAATAAGTACAAACACATAGAAAAACACAGTTCTAATTATTACCATTACTAAATCCATATATATCACCTACTATTATTATGTTTGATTCATATATTTTTTAATCATAAATATACTTAATTAGGTGATAAAATGAACAAAATTATTAATTATTTAAAAAGTATATCATTATTTTTAATACTTTTTCTTATATATCTTTTAGTTATTTCTTTAGTTTATTATTTAGAAGTATTTAGTTATAATGTAGTAAGTATTATAAATTATATAGTTATTTTGCTATTATTCTTTGTTCTTGGATTTAAAACATCTTCTCTTGAAAAATCGAAAGGATATTTAAATGGATTTATAATTTCTTTTTCAATTTGTTTTATATTCTCACTAATAACCCTATTTATTTCAAAGTATTCTTTTGGCACTTTAGTTTATTATTTATCTTTAATATTATCGTCAATCACAGGTGGTATTATTGGTGTAACAAAAAAATAAGAGTTATTATTAAGCACGTTTCTGAGATACAAAAACGAAATTCATATAACTATTTATCACTCTTATTTTTTTTATATTTACTAACAAATTCTTCTCTAAATTCTAATAAATCATCTTTTTCAATATGAAACCTTATATCTTCCATTAATTTAGTTAGAAATCTTATATTATGTATTGAAATTAATCTTTGACCAAATGTTTCATCAGCTACTAATAAATGTCTAATATATGATTTAGTATAATTTTTACAAGTATAACAATCACACTCTTCTTCGATTGGAGTTAAATCCATTTTAAATTTAGCATTTCTTAAATTAGTTCTTCCATTTCTAGTTAATGCATTTCCATGCCTAGCAAGTCTTGTTGGAAGTACACAATCAAATATGTCTATACCACGAATAACTCCATCAATTAAATCTATTGGTTCGCCAACACCCATTAAATAACGAATCTTATCTTTTGGCAAATATGGAGTAGCATACTCTATCATTTTAAGTTTAGTTTCCCCATCTTCTCCAACCGAAACACCACCAATACTATATCCATCAAAATCAAGTTTAGCAGTTTCAATCGCAGAAAATTTACGAAGATCTTCAAACTCTCCACCTTGAACTATACCAAATAACGCTTGATGTTCAGGATCTTTATGAGCATCTTTACTTCTCTTCATCCATCTAAGAGTCCTTTCGATACTATTCTTCATATATTCATGTGTTACAGGATAAGGAGGACACTCATCAAAACTCATCATTATATCAGAATGTAATTTATTTTGTATCTCAATACTTTTTTCAGGTGTTAAAAATAAATTAGCACCATCTATATGGCTTTTAAAATTAACTCCCTCTTCACTTATATCTTTTGGTTTAGCTAAACTAAACACTTGAAATCCACCACAATCAGTAAGTATAGGCCCAGTTTTATAGTTCATAAATTCATGAAGTCCACCTGCATTATCAACAACATCTTCTCCAGGTCTTAACCATAAGTGATAAGTATTTGATAGTATTATATCTGCACCTGCATCTTTAAGTTCTTCAGGACTAAGTGTCTTGACAGTAGCTTGAGTACCTACTGGCATAAACATAGGTGTTTTATGTTTTCCCCATCTTGTCTCAAACTCTCCAAGTCTAGCTCCACAAGATGATTCTTTTATTAATTTAAATTTTAAATCCATTACTTTACCTCCTCATTAGTTAAAAACATAGCATCTCCAAAACTAAAGAATTTATATTTTAGACTTTGTGCATGCATATAAGCATTCTTAATTATATCTACACTACTAAATGCAGACACCAACATAACAAGTGTACTCTTAGGTAAATGGAAATTAGTAATTAAAGCATCTGCTGACTTAAAATCATATGGAGGATATATAAATATACCTGTTTCTTCAATTGTTGCTTTAAACTCTCCATATTTAGATATATTAGCTTCTAAAGTTCTAAGACTAGTAGTACCAACACATATAATTCTCTTACCATTCTTTTTGCATTCATTTAACTTATCTGCAACTTCTTCAGTTATTTCATACTTTTCACTATGCATATCATGATGAGTTATATCGCTTTCACTAACTGGTCTAAAAGTTCCAAGTCCAACATTAAGTGTTACATATAGAATATTTACTCCCATAGTTTCAAGTTCACTTAATAACTCTTTAGTAAAATGAAGTCCAGCAGTAGGAGCAGCAGCACTACCTTCTCTTTTAGCATACACTGTATTATAACGACTATTATCTTTAAGTTTCTCATGAATATAAGGTGGAAGTGGCATAGCTCCAACTTTATCTAAATGTTCTACCAGTATACCACTATAAACTAATTTAACATGTGTTATACCATCTTTAAATACCTCAACTACTTCACACTTAAACTCATCATCAAATTTTATAACAGTTCCTGTATGGACTCTTTTTTGAGGTCTAACAAGACATTCCCAAACATCACCATCAATCTCTTTAAGTAATAACACTTCAATTTTAGCATTAGTATCAACTTTATACCCAATTATTCTACTAGGTAATACTTTAGTATTATTAAGAACTAGTGTGTCTCCCTTATGAAGATAATTCTTAATATTATAAAATACTTCATCTTTATATTTTCCATCATACTTATTTACAACTAATAATTTAGAATGATCACGTTCCTTAATAGGTACTTGAGCAATTAAAGATTCATCTAAAGGATAGTCGTAAGTATTAATATCTTTATAATCCATACATCAACTAGGAATACAGCCTAGCGACTCACCTCTTCTTTCAGTTAAGAATTATAACACATAAATAGAGTTTTTAAAACTTTATTTATAAACTATATAAAATTAAAATAAAAATGGACTATTTAAGTCCATTAATTACTTCTAAAAGTTCATCACTTGTATGAAATCCAATAACTTCTTCGCTTTTCTCTCCATTTTTGAAAAAAATCATAGTTGGAACACTCATTATTCTATAATTAATAGTAAGTTTTTGAAATTTATCAATATCAACTTTAACTATTTTAATTTTATCTTCTATATTTTCAAGTTCTCCTTCAAGCATTTTACAAGGTCCACACCAAGTAGCATAAAAATCTACAAGTACAATTCCTTCTTTTATTAAATCATCAAAATTTTCTTCTTTATCAAGATATATCATTATAATTTTCCTTTCTCACGTAATTTTTGAACGTTTTCTTCAGTAATTATATCATATTTAATAAATAATTTAATAGTTTCTTGATTTAATTTATTTTTATCATTTTTATATTTAGTAGTTAGTGTATACACTTCATTAATAGCTTTTCTAGTATCTTCTATAGCACCACTCATTACTGGAGTTTTATCTAAAATGAAATTACCGACTTTTGAACTATCAAGTCCAGTAACTCTAATAAATGGTTGATTACATACAAACAAGAATACAAATACAAGAATATATGCTTCAATAAATCCAACTATTCCTCCACCAATTTTAGAAAAAAATCCTAATATAATTGTCATATCTAATATTTTTTCAATAATACCAGTAATTTTTAATAAAATTCTAAGGACTAAATATAATAATGAAAATATAATTAAAAAGGCAATTAATTCATATAGTAATATATTTATTATTGATACACCACTAAATAATCCACCAAATTTAAAAAATGGTAAATATTCATACATGAACGTAGCTATTGGAGTTCTAAGAGAAAATGCAAAAATCAAGCAAACTACAAGTCCAATAAGTAAAACTGCTTGTTTTATTAATCCTCTACTCATTCCACCAAGAACGCCAACAATTAATATTGTTATAATAACAGCATCTAAAATATTCATAAAACCTCCTAATCAGTAACCTTATATGGTGTACTCAAACTTCCATCACCACTAATAATTTTAGTATCTTTTTTTAGAGTAATAACTGGTCTAATACCACTTTCACTATCAACTGCTAAAACTCCTAGTTTAGCACCATTAGCAATATAATTATATGCTTTAGATCCATTATAATATGCTGGAGACATTGTCCAGTAAGCACTACTTGTATATAAATAATTTGTTGTATTAGAAGTACTCTTACTAAACCCAGCAAATGTTAACTCATCACTTGTCAATAATCCAACAGAATTAGAAAGTACACTAACGCCATTACCATTTTTTACAGATAATCTATCTTTTACATTAACACAATTATATGTAGGTTTCATATCAATATTATTATTTTTATATGAAATATATCCAGTGTTTTTATTAGAAAAACCGTCAAAACCATATGTTACACTATTTAAAACAAACTTACTAGTTTTTCTATTATTACAATATATTGAATCTTCTAAATATGAAGAATAATCACTGATATTTGTAACAAACCAATTATCTAAAGCAGTTTTAATAACACTAGCATTAGCATTATTATGTTCATCACTATAAGTACTACTATCAGCAGAACCATACATATATCCAACATAAGCATTAAAGTTTGAATTATTATTATACTTAGTTGTTGTATCTAAAATAGCTGTATCAGTATCACTACATACACCATTACTAGCTTTTCCATTATATGCAAGTCTTATACCACCATCAATAGTGGTTCTAACTATTTTGAAACAATTTCCAGCAAATAATACATTATTATTCAATGCTTTAGTACCTCTATAAAAATATATTGTTTCACCATTTATAGCATCATTCGTATAATACGTTCCTTCACCATCAATAGTAGCATAATCTATATTGAGTTCACTAGATGCATTTTCAACAATCTTACTTCCTAAAGTTCCATTTCCATATATTTCCCTAGAAGGATTATATTTAGAAGATGAAGAAATATTTATATTAGCAGAAAATGTTTTATTCATATTATCGCTTTGATCTTCATCAGTTTTTAAAAATGTAATTCCCATAACATAAGAATGTTTAATACCTGGTTCTAATTTAATACTTGAAGCAATAATAGGATTTGATACAGGCATAGTTGTTCTTTTAATATAAGCGCCTCCATTAGATCCACTAAGAGTAAAAACTAAATCATCAGGGTTAGCAAAATTATTAACTAAATCATTAAGTTTGATATCATAATAAATAACAACATCACCAGTATTTTCAACAGTAAATGTTTTACTAATACTTTCACCTGTATAAGCATTAGTTAAAGAAACATTACTAGTATCAATATAAGTAATTTGAACATTTTTATTAAACGTTGTCATACTTATGTTACTGCCTTCTCCAACAATTTCTAATGAAAAGTATGCATAAGTAGCAGTTATCATCAAAATTATCACTAAAATAATGCCAATGATAGCAAATATCATACTTATTTTACGCGTATTCATATACCCAACTCCTATTTTCTACTAAAAATATTATATAATTATTAACTCTTTTTTTCAATAAAATTTGAAATATTTGTACTTTTTTGATAAAATACTACACAGGAGGAAAAAGAATATGATAAAAGAGTCTGATATATTAAATGAAAAAGATATAAAAACACTTAAAAAAGCAAGTAAAGAAGTTACATTTCCTCTATCAGAAGAAGACTTATATTTAATTAATAACATGATTATGTATCTTAGATTAAGTCAAGATGAAGAATATGCTAAAAAATATAATATAAGAGCTGGTATGGGCCTTGCAGCTATACAACTTGGAGTTTCAAAAAGATTTTTCGTAATTTCATATAAAAGAGATGATGGAACATTTGAAGAATATAAAGTTATTAATCCAAAGATTATTTCACATTCTGAAGAACAAGTATATGTGGAAGAAGGAGAAGGATGTTTAAGTGTTACTAGATATGTAGAAGGAATTGTTCCAAGATATGCAAGAATAACAGTTGAATATCAGGACGAAGAAGGAAATAAAGTAACAAAAAGAGTACGTGAAGAAATTGCAGTAGCATTTCAACATGAAATAGATCATCTAAATGGAATACTATTTACGGACAAAATAGATCCTAAAAATCCATTTAAAAATCAAGAAAACATGAGAGCTATATAACAAGTGAAAAATCACTTGTTTTTTATTATAGGTTTTTAGAATATACCTTCTACAATAATAAAAATATAATATTATAGGAGGAAATATGAATAATTGTAATTGTAATAAAAAAATAAAAGTATTCCCACCATTTTATACTTGTTTTGGTGCAACTGGCCCAACAGGACCTACAGGACCTAGTGGTGGTGCTACAGGGCCTACTGGACCACAAGGAATTCAAGGTCCTCAAGGAATACAGGGACCTACAGGGCCTACTGGTCCAACTGGACTACAAGGAATTCAAGGCCTTCAAGGAATACAGGGACCTACTGGTCCAACCGGACCACAAGGAATTCAAGGTCTTCAAGGAATACAGGGACCTACGGGACCTACTGGTCCAACTGGACCACAAGGAATTCAAGGTCCTCAAGGAATACAAGGACCTACAGGAGATACTGGTGAAGCAGGCCCTGCAGGGGAAACACCTACTCTATCTATCGGCACTGTAACTACTGGAGCTCCAGGAACTGAAGCAGCAGCTACTATCACGGGGACAGCACCAAATTATGTGATTAATTTAACTATACCACAAGGACCTACTGGACCAACTGGACTTACTGGTGCTGCTGGTGCTACGGGAGAAACAGGACCAACTGGACCAACTGGACCTACTGGACCTACAGGACCATCAGCATAATGAAAAAATATAAAGTATGTATTTATGCTATTTGTAAAAATGAATCAAAATTCATTAAAAGATGGTATGAATCAATAAAAGGAGCTGACTATATATGTGTTCTAGACACAGGATCAGAAGACGATAGCTTAGAAATATTAAAAAAATTAAATATAAAAGTTAAACAAAAAATAATAAAACCATGGAGATTTGACGTAGCCCGTAACGAATCAATGAAATTAATACCAAAAGACGCAGACATATGTATATGTTTAGACTTAGATGAAATAATGTTACCTGGATGGAAAGAAGAACTACATAAAATATGGAATGATAAAATAACAAGAATAAACTATAAATATAACTGGAGTCTTGATGAAAATAATAAACCAATAATAAGTTTTTATGCTAATAAAATACACAAGAATGGTTACTATAAATGGACTCATCCAGTTCATGAAATACTAACTCAATTAAAAGAAGAATTTTCTCTAACAACAGACAATATAATAATTAATCATTACCCAGACTCAACTAAATCAAGAAGCAGTTATCTTCCTCTTCTGGAACTATCTATTAAAGAAGATCCAACTGATGACAGAAACATGCACTATTTAGGAAGAGAATATATGTACTATGGAAAATGGAATGAATGTATAGACACTCTAATAAAGCATTTATCTCTTCCTTCTGCAACATGGAAAGATGAAAGATGTGCATCTATGAGATTTATCGCTGCTTCATACATAAAATTAAAAAGATATGATGAAGCTCGCATGTGGTTAGATAAAGCAATGGCAGAAGCACCCTATTTAAGAGATGCTTTCACTGAAAGAATGATACTAGAATATAACCTAAAAAACTATGAAGAAAGTATTAAATATGGAAAGAAAGCATTAAAAATAAAAGCAAGAGTATATTCATACATAAATTCAGAACACAGTTGGAATGAAACAATCTACGATATAATGAGTATAAATTATTACATGATTGGAAACAAAAAAGAAGGGCTCAAGTATTTAAACAAAGCACTTAAAATAAACCCAAATAATGACAGAATTAAAAACAATAAAAAATATTTTACGTAAAAAACTCTTTATGAGTTTTTTACTTTGCATAATAAATGATATAATCATATATAGTAAACTAGGAGTTGATTATATGCCAAGTTGGTCAGTACATTTAGCTATTGCTAAAAAAGCAAATACAAAATTAAAACTTAACGAAGACTTATTTTTATATGGAAACTTAATACCAGATGTAGATAAAGGAACTAAAATATCAAGATACGATGCACATTTTTATAATGAAGAACTACCCTTTCCAACTGTTCCACAAGAAAAAATGATAGATATAGATAAATTCTTAAATACATATAAAGATAAACTAAATAACCATTTAATACTAGGATACTACTCTCATCTACTAACAGACCAATTTTATAATGAAAAGATTTATACCACTAAATGGATACAAAATAAAAATAATAATATAATTGGAATAAAATTTAATAATAAAATATTAAAAATAGATATTGAAGATAAAAAAAGATTAAAAAGGAAATATAAACATAAAGACTTTGAATTATATGGTAAATACTTATTTAATGATGGTTATGTTTCTATTCCAAAAAATAAAGAGTTAATAAAAGAAAATTCTAAATATCTAAAAGATAACTTTCTTACTGATGAGCTTATTGATCATAGATTTTACTATTTAAATAATGAATTTACTAAGTTTAATAAATTAAGTTTATATGAAAAAATATTCAAACATAAATATTGTCTTTTTACTAAAAATGAACTTGACACTATAATTGAAGAATGTATAGAAATGATAATAACTAAAATAAAAGAAGTGATGTAAATTATAATAAAATAATTTGTTTACTTTTCTTATTATTTTGTTTATAATTATTCTAGGAGATAAGATATATGAAAAAGGGAAATAAAACAAGATTAATATTTTGGGGAATTATCTGGATAGTAGTTTTAAGCTTAGCAGGATTTGGATATTATTCCTATTTAAATGGACATGGAATTAAAGGAGAAGTAAGGCATAATTTAAAACCTATAGTTGAAAAATTTAACAATTTAAAAGGATTAGAAGCATATAAAAAAGCAGGAATTGATATTAGTGCAGAAATAAAAGAAACTCAAATAGTTGTTAATTATAAAACTTCAGGAGCAACAGCATCATTCACATTTGATTATCAAAATATAGCTTCAGAAAAAGTATTATATATGAAATATAGTACAGCAGATGAAGCAACAGCAAACTTAATTATTAAATCAATGATTGAATCTGTTTCAATAGTAAATGGTCACACAGAAGGAGAAGTATTTAATAGATACAAATTAGAAGACTTCTTTAACACAACTATTTTAGAAGGAGTTCAAATTAAAAGTGTAACAAATGGAAATGAAATATATATAGACATAAATAAATCAATTATAGATGGAATTAAAAATAATGAAAATAATACAGAAAACACAATAGTATCAATAAACGAAGAAGATTTAAATACATTAAAAAATGATTTAACTACACAAAAAGAATCATTAATTCAAAAAGATACAATTACTTTATATGTAACAGAAAATACTAAAGAATATACAATATATATAGTTGATACTAATCAAAACAATAATAATTATATTTCAGTATCAAATGTAATTAAAATATTAACTAACGAAGAAACTCTTATTAAATTCAATACAAATATTAAAGATTTAAATTCAAACCAACAATTTGAAAATATAAAAATTACTATTAATAAAGATGTTACATCAATTGAAAAATTAACAGTTAAAAATAACGTAACAGAAATAGTAATAACTAAATAAGACATTAAGTCTTATTTTTTTTGCAATAAAAAAGTTAGTGAAACTAATTATCAAGTTTTACACTAACTAATTTACTAACACCACTCTCTTGCATTGTAACACCATATAATCTATCTAAGAATTCCATTGTTTTCTTTTTATGTGTTATAACAAGTAATTGAGTTCTATTTTTATAATTATGTAAATATTCTCCAAATATAGTAGCATTATTTTCATCAAGTGCACTCTCAACCTCATCTAGTATTACAAATGGTACTTTTTCAAGATTCATAATTGAGAATAATAAACTAATTGCCGTCATAGTTCTCTCACCACCAGAAAGTAAACTAAGTGGTTTTTGGTTTTTTCCTGGAGGTATAGCAATAATATCTATACCAGTTTCAAGAATATTATTAGGATCAGTTAACTCTAGATGTGCACTTCCACCCTTAAATAATGTTTTAAATACTTTTCCAAATTCTATATTAATATTATTAAATGACTCTTCAAATTTATCTTTCATAACATCATCCATATCATCAATAATAGTTAATAAATCCGTTTCACTCTTTTCTAAATCTTCCTTTTGTTTATTTAAGAAATTAACTCTAGTAGATATTCTCTCATACTCTTCTATACTTCCTAAATTAACATCTCCAAGAGATTTAATTTTACGCCTTAATATTGATACTTTACTACGAGCAACATCTTCATCAATCTCAAGAACATATTCTTTACTTGCTCTTTCATAACCTAAACTATAATCTTCACTAAGTCTAGTAAGTAAACTATCAAGAGACATATCAAGTTTGGTAATATCCAATTCTAAACTATTTATCTCACTAGATAAGTTATTATATTCACTATTCATTTTCTTAATAGCAGCTTCAAGTTCATTTAAAGTATTATTAAGATCAAATCTTTCTTTATTATAAATCTCTAAATTCTTTTCAAGAAGTGTTTTTTCTTGTTCATGATTATAATAATCTTCAATTACCCTATTAAGTTCTTTATCTAAATTATTTTCACTTAAATTATTAATTTCATTTAAAACCATATTATATTCATTAGTTATATTATCAAGTTGTATTTTTTTAGAATTAACTGTTTCATTATTAGTTACAAGTTCTATATTAAGTTTATAAATATTATCCTTAATTATATTTAGATCATCTTCATAGGATAAGACTTTCTTTTCATTTTCTCTTATATCATTTACCAAAGCTTCAGTACTTAATTTAAGTTTTTCAAGTTCATATTTATCACTTATAAATGAATTTGATGTCTTTAAACTACCACCTGTCATAATACCACCAACATGTATAAGTTCACCATCAAGTGATATTACTCTATATCTATGATTTATCTTTTTACTTATTTGTATCGCAGTAGTAATATTACCAGCAACAATAATATTTCCAAGTTGATTCATAACTATATTATAATATTTAGAATCATATGTAACTAAATCACTCGCGATACCTACAAAACCAATTATATTTTCTACTATTCTTAATGTTTCTGGATCTACACTTTTTGGTTTTATTACATTAAGTGGAAAAAATGTTGCTCTTCCTTTGTTATGACTCTTTAAATATTCAATAGCTTCTTTAGCACATGCTTCATCATTAACAACTATATTGTTTGATGAGGCACCAAGAGCAACCTCTAACATTGATACATATTCATCCTTAGTATCAACTAAATTACCTAATATATTATGAATACCTCTAAGAGTTGGATTATCTATGATTGAGCGAACACTATAAGGAATTTTATTCATACTTGCTATATTATTTTCAAGTACGTCAATTTTATTTTTAACTTCCATTAAGTTTTTGCGTTTTTGATTTAATTCAAAATTATACTTCTCACGTGTAGTATTCAATGTATTATAATCTTTAGTCAAACTATCAAGTTTGTCTTTAATAATTATTCTATTATTATTTAAAGATTCAATATCTACATTTATAACAGAAATATTATTTTTAAGTTCACCTTCTCTATCCTTAAGTTTAATAATATTATTTTTGACTGCTTCAGAAGTTTTATCATATTTATTACGTTCAGTCATCAAAGTTTTTTTATTACTTAAATCAAGCAAAGTTTCATTAATTTTAAATATTTCAGAACTTGTTTTTTTAATTTTTTCATCAAGATTTAATATATCAAGTTTAACTTTTTCAACTTCAGTATTATCACTTGTAGAATTACTATTTAATTTAGATAATTCTTCTTCAAGTTTTAGTTTTTTATTCTTTTTAATCTCAACTTCACTACTAAAAGTAGTAATGTCTTTGGCAATTAAAGCAATTTCAACATTTTCAAGTTCACTTAAAGCTTCTTTATATTCACGAGCTTTTCTGGCAGCTTCTTCAAGTGGTAATAAGTTTTCAGAATTTTCACTAATTATTAAATTAATTCTTTCAATATTATCATGAGTTTTAGATAATTTTAAAAGACTTTCTTCTTTTCTTTTTTTATATTTTAGTACACCAGCAGCATCTTCAAATATAACTCTTCTTTCTTCTGGTTTTTCACTTAATATTTGGTCTATTTTATTTTGTGGTACGATATTAAATGATTCTTTACTACTTCTTGAATCCATAAATAAATTTGTAATATCTTTAAGTCTACATTTTTCAGAGTTTATATAATACTCATTCTCTCCTGTTTTATATACAACTCTCTTAACAGATACTTCAGCATAATCTATATTTAAAGTTCTATCACTATTATCAAACACAATCATAACAGATGCAAAATTAGAAGCAGGTCTAGAAGAAGAACCAGTAAATACTACATCTGCCATATTATTACTACCACGAAGGGTTTTAATACTTTGCTCTCCAAGCACCCATCTAATAGCATCAACAATGTTGCTTTTACCTGAACCATTAGGTCCAACTATACCAGTAAATGATTGATTTAATTCAATAACTGTTTTATCAGCAAAACTCTTAAATCCATGTAGTCTAATTTCTTTTATGTACATAATATCACCACTTCTATTTTTAATCTCTTAATCATTATATCATAATTTTTTTTTATTAAAAAGAAAAATGGTAACTTTTATACCATTTTATCTTACTTTGCTCTTTTCATATATGCTTTTTTAGCAGCATCTTGTTCAGCTTCTTTTTTAGAATTGCCTATTCCTATACCATATACAAGTCCATCTATTATAACTTCTACTTTAAATTCTTTATGGTGTGCAGGTCCACTTTCTTCAATTAAGTTATAAGTAACACTTTTCTTAACAGTTTGAACACTTTCTTGAAGTAAACTTTTATAATCCATTAAAAAGTCTTCATGATTTTCAATATAAGGAACAATCATATCATGAAATAATTTTTTAACAGTATCAAGCCCTTGTTCTAAATATATAACAGCCATACAAGCCTCAAATACATCCGCTATTATAGTTTTATTAGCTTCATTTATTCCATTACCCAAATATATATAATCTTTAAGATTTATTTCTTTAGAATATTCATATAATGCATTTTCACATACATATAAACTTCTAAGTCTACTCATCTCTCCTTCAGGATAACTAGTATTTTTAAATAAATAATCACTACATACTATTTCTAAAACAGCATCACCTAAATATTCTAATCTTTCATAACATTCACATCCATGTTCATTAGAATAACTAGAATGAGTTAAAGCAACTCTTAATAAATCTTCATTCTTAATTTCTATATTAAACTTTTTAAATATATCTTTCATAGTCATCACTCCAAAAATTATAACATAAAATTAAAATATTTTCTAGCGGCTACTATCCAACCTTAATATGAGTCCTTTAATAAGATAATAGATTGCAATTACAAACCAAAATAATAATGTTATTTCAATTCGAAACATGTAATATATTATTTTACTTGTAGGATATACTAACTTGCCTATTCCAGCGCAAACAAAAGCAATTCCAATAAACAAAAAAACATAATGTAAATTTGGAAATGAAATAAATGATAAAACTAAACAACCAATATTAGCAACAACAAATATTGGAACAAATGAAAAATTGTGATTATCAACTTCATCACTACTACTATCTAATTTATTAGAACTAATTATGTTAGAACTTAATTCATTAGAATTAAACTTTACCTTTTTTGCACCACATTTATCACATGATTCAATATCTTCATCAAATTTCTTACCACAATTATAACATTTATAACTCATAACAACCTCTACTCTTATGTCTAGTATAACATATAATTTAACCATTTGATATTTATTTTTACCAAATAATATTATATAATATTTATATGAAGAATTTTTTAATTAAGTTAATTGATATATATCAAGTTACACCTCTTCATTGTCACTCTATGTGCAGATTTACACCAACATGCAGTGAATATATGAAAGAATGTTTGAAAATATATGGATTAAAGGGAATTAATAAAGGAATAAAAAGAATATTAAGGTGTCATCCCTTTGGAAAGTTTGGATATGACCCCGTAACTAAAGGAGAAGATTTATGAAAAAAACAATTTTAGCAGTATTAACCTGCTTATTATTTATGACAGGATGTACATTTGGTGATGATTTTAGTGATAAATATTTATACACTACCATGTATCCAATAGAATACGCTACTAATGAATTATATAGTGATTATGCTAAAGTGCAAAGTGTTTATCCAAATGGAGCTACCAATAAATACGAAGTAACTCAAAAGAAAAAAGAAATTTATGCAAATAGCGAAATATTTATATATGCAGGAATAGCAAACGAAGCATACTTAGCTAGAGATATGATAAATATAAATCAAGACTTAAAATTAATAGATGCAACCAAAGGAATGGATGTAAATGCTAAACTTGAAAGCACTTGGTTAGACCCATCAAATTATTTAATGCTTTGTAGTAATATTAAATCAAGTTTAATTGAATATAATGATAATCCATACATAAAAGAAGCAATAGAAAATAACTATAAAAAATTAAATGAAAAAGTTTCAGGATTAGATGTATTATTTTATAATATAGGTAAAAATGGAAATTTTAACACACTATTAGTTACAAATGATGTATTTAATTACTTAACAAAATATAATATAAATGTTATATCATTAGATACTAATAATGAAACACTTGATAAAGCATACGCAGATGCTAAAAAAATGATAACTTCAAATCAAATAAAATATGTATATTATTTAGAGGGCGATGAGTTAACTGATAGACAAAATAAATTCATATCAGACAATTCATTAACTAAAATAACTATACCTAATCTATTCACATTAACAGATAATGAAAGAAAAGATAACAAAGACTATATAACATTAATGAATGAAATAATTGATAACTATAAAAAAGAACTATATAAAAAGTAATAGAAAAACTATTACTTTTTTATATTTTTTTAGAATATATAAGTGCCCTTTCAATAACATCGCACTTAGAACCAAAAAAATCATTAACCTTAATTTTATCAATAGTTGACATTCTAATTTTATATTTTTCTAATGTTCTATCTAATAATTCATGAATATCTATATCTAAAGCTTTAGATAATTTATTATAAAATAAAATATTTTCTCTTATAAGTTTTAATAAATACAATTGTGAAGGATCAATAATGTTATCGTATGGGAAATATAAATTGTCAAAACATGAAACATAAGTATTAAAATCACCCATATGAAAAGCAACACCGTTATCACACATAGGAGCAAGTAATACATTTCCATTTTTTTCTTCAAATGTTACATTTATATGTGTTCTATCATTTTGACCACTAAAGAAATCAAAAGCAATTAAAGAAAATATTTGTTCCATTAATTTATCAGCATTTTCTTTATCAAATTTTGCATACAAATGTGATTTAAATGTTTCAATATCACTAGGAATTTCACCAAAAAACAATTTACAAAACTCAATATAATCATAATAATTAAATGTTTTCTTTCTAAAATTTCTACTTATAATTCCTAAATTCTTACCATCTTTAGCAAACATAAACTGAACACATTTAACATTAAATTCATGAGCAAGTTCACTTAAAAATATTTCATTAAAAATATAATCTGTTTTAAAATAAAATAAATTTCCATCTAAAAGATACCAATTAGTATAAAACTTAAATAATTCGCTATTAATCTTTAATAATCTAGATAGATCATCTTCACTAAGCTCAGTAACTTGGTTAAATCTTCTTCCAGATATATCAATAATATCTTTTTTTCCATCTTTTGTAATAGTTACATTATTAAACATACTCTCCCCTTTAAACGATGTTATTATAACACTAATATACATTTTTGTAAAAAAAAAGAACTAGAAAACATTAGTTCTGATTTATTAAATTTATTCTATATCAAATAAAGTTCTTTGATTATTTATTTTAAATTCTCTATATGCTTTTTCTGTTATTATTCTTCCTCTACTAGTTCTCTTAACATATCCTTCTTGAAGTAAGAATGGCTCTATAACATCTTCTATAGTAGTTGCTTCTTCACCAATAGATGAAGCAATACTTTCAATACCTACTGGTCCACCATTAAATTTTTCAATAATGCTCATTAAATATTGAACATCAGCTATATCTAAACCTGATTCATTAATTTTAAGCCTTGTAAGAGCTTTTTTAACTAGCTCTAATGTTATTAGACCATCTCCTTCTACTAAAGCAAAATCACCAACTCTTTTAAGTAATCTGTTTGCTATACGAGGAGTTTTTCTACTCCTAATAGCTATCTCATGGGCAGCATCATCTTCAATATCTAAATTAAGAACTCTTGCACTTCTCTTAACTATTAAAGCAAGTTCCTCATCACTGTAGAATTCAAGTTTGCACATAATACCAAATCTGTCTCTTAAAGGAGCACTTAAATCTCCACTACGAGTAGTAGCTCCAATTAAAGTGAATGGAGGTAAATCAATCTTAATACTACGACTTTGTCCTTCTCCTCCAATAATTATATCTAACTTAAAGTCTTCCATCGCACTATATAAAATTTCTTCTATATATCTAGGAATTCTATGAATTTCATCAATAAATAATACATCATTTGGTTCAAGTGTTGAAAGTATAGCAGCAAGATCCCCACTCTTTTCAATAGTAGGTCCACTAGCAGTCTTTATATTAGTACCAAGTTCATTAGCAATTATATGAGCAAGAGTTGTTTTACCTAAACCAGGAGGTCCATATAGAAGAACATGATCTAGATTTGTACCTCTTAATTTAGCAGCTTTTACAAATACTTTAATATTCTCTTTAACATCACTTTGCCCAATATATTCATCAAAAGAATCTGGTCTAATCGTTTTTTCAAAAGCATCAGCTTCTAATTCATGATTAGTTACAATTCTCTCATCCATTATATTTTTCCTCTATATATTTTTCTACTTCATTCCAATTATTTACTCTAGTAAATCTATTTTCTTCCTTATTATATTCATTTGTAAATAATAATACATCTATTCCCGCTGAGTTTACTTCTTCACAATGACTTTCTTTATCATCTATAAATAATGTTACTTTTTCTTGTAAACATTCATCTACTTTACTTCCAGTATCAACATATATTTTATCGTATTTTACACCTTCAGTATCCAACCAATCTTTAGTTAATTTATATGGATCACTTATATATTTAGCTTTTCTAAAAGATATAATAACTATTTTAGCACCTTTATCATGCAATTTATTTATTACTCTTTTAGCATCATCTTTAATTTCAGCACCACCCATTATATATTCAAGTCTATCTTTAAAGAATTGGCCTTTCATTTCAGGTTCCCATCCTAACATATCATTAAATTCATATGCCTTTACATCTTTTACTCCAGTGCCACCTAAAACTTCTTTATCATATTTATCTGCTTCAACTATAATTCGTTCATTAGTAGAACATATAGTATCATCCATATCAATTCCAATTACCATATTACTCATAAAAAACTCCTTATTTTAATAATAATTTTAAAGCCTCTTTAATCTGACTTTCTATATTTAAAGTCTTATCAACTTTAATAACAACATTCTTAATATCAACTGGTTTATATCCTAAGGCTTCAAGTGCAAGTACTAATTCATCTGTTGTATTATTTACATCATTTTCACTCATAGCAAGTTTGCCTTTTAAATCAAGTATTATTTGTCTCGCAACTTTCTCGCCAATCTTAGGAAATTTCTTAAGATATAAAACATTTTCTCTATCTATCGCATCAACTATACCATTAATTGATCCTGTTGCTAGTATTGGCATAGCCATTTTAGGACCAAGTCCTTTAACACTAATTAATTTTAAGAAAAGTTCTCTTTCATCTTCAGTAGTAAAACCATAAAGAACATTCTCATCTTCTCTAATATGATTATACACATAAGCAGTAGACTCTTCCCCCTCTTTAAATTTATATGGATTTGGTGTATATATTTTATACCCAACTCCATTACAATCTATTACAACATAATTAGCTACTGTACGAGTAACTAAACCTTTAATATAATCAAACATAACATCATCCTCTTAACAATTATAACATATAAAAAGTGATTTATGAAACCACTTTATTTAATTCTTTATATTTTCTTTTAATTCTAAATAAACTATTTTCTATATATTTAGTATCTTTATCTATAAGTGATGCTATTTCACCATTACTAAGTCCTTTAAGTCTAAGTTCAAATATTGCAAGTTCACTTTTACTTAATTTACTCTTAAGCTTATTAATTAATTCATTTTCATCTTCACTACTTAAAAGTAATTTATTAGGTTCATAACTTTCATCCTTAAGTATTTCATAAAAGTTATCACCTGAATCTTCAAAAATTTTATCTAAAGAATACGAATAATTCAATATTCTATTCTTTTGTCTAAATGTTTGTCTAATTGCAGACATTAAACTAGTTCTAATACAAGCATTCGCATATGTATAAAAAAGTACATCACGAGTTGGATTATATGAATGTATTGCATGCATTAAACCAATTAAACCTTCTTGATATAAATCAGCAACTTCAACGCCAATAATATTATATTCTTTTAAGTATTCTTTTAATATCATAAGAATACAATTTTTATATTTATTAACTATTAAATTTATTGCATCTTCATTATTTTCAGCACATAAATAAACTAATTCATTATCATTTAAATCTCTATAATCCATTCTTCACCTATTTATATTTCATAATCTCATAAATAAATATACCAGCAGCAACAGAAGCATTTAGAGAATTGATTTTCCCTTTCATTGGAAGAGATATTATCTCATCACATGAATTACTAACTATTTGTTTAAGTCCATGACCTTCGCTACCAATTATTAAACATGTTTTACCGCCAAAATCTATACTCCTATAATCTTTTCCTTTAGCATCACTTCCATAAACCCAAAAACCTAAATCTTTAAGTTTTTTAATAGTATTATGAAGATTAGCTACTTCCACTATTTTCATATTTGAAAGAGCACCGCTAGAAGTTTTATATACAGTACTATTAACTGATACACTTCTATTTTTAGGAATAATAATATAGTCAACACCAGCACATTCACAAGTACGAATTATTGCTCCAAAATTATGAGGATCTTCAATAGAATCTAACATAACTACAAAATTTGATTTATCATCATTTTCAATAGTTTTAATATCATAATAGTTAAATTCTTCTATATCCATCGCAATTCCTTGATTAGTAGAATTACCACACATTTTATCTAATTTACTCTTATCAACATGAAACTTCTTAAGACCACGTTTATCTATTTTATTAAGTATATCTTCATCTTTATAATTATTATCAAGAAACACTTTATATATTTTAGTTTTACCATTTAAAATTTCATTTACAACATTTCTACCGTATACTAACATATAATCCTCCAATAAAGTTATTTTATTTTAATTTTATTAATAGCTATTGTCAACTAGTCTTTATCTTTTTAATACACACTTTTATTAAATTAGTAAATATCAATATCAAAACTGAAAAGACATTAATCATAAAATATGAGAATACTCCAAAAGTTGATTCCAGGTTACTAAAATCCTCTTTAATTATTAGATTAAATTTATCACTAAATAAATATGTTATCAAAAATTCTATTGCTATAATAATAACATAAGAAATAATTATTTTATAATCTATATTCAAGCCTCTATATTTAATAACTAAATATAGAAAAAATAGAAAAAATAATATTATCTGTATAGTTAGTGCTAGCTCCATATTAGAAAAAAATACTAACATCACAAATGAAATTATATTTTCTATAATTAATAATACTATATCAATATATTTACTTTCCACTTTTATTTATATCTTTCTTAAGTGATAATGCAGCTATACATCCATCACTAGCAGCTGTTACTATTTGATAAACATCTTTTTTAATAATATCACCACATGCATATATAAATGGTTCTTTTGTTCTCATAGAATTATCTACTTCAATATAACCTTTATCATCAGTAATATTTAAATCTTTCATAAATGCTGTATCTGCTTGATATCCATAATAGATAAACACTCCATCACAATCAATAGTACTTTCATCATTAAATTTAACTTGTTTTATAACATCTGTTCCAAGGAAATCAACTGCTTCCTTTCCAATAATAATTTCTATATTCTTATCTTTAGCTTCAGCTACTAATGCATCACTAGCACTTATCTTATTTCTTACTACTATTGTTACTGAAAATGCAAAATTAGACAAATATATTGCTTCTTCAAACGCAGAATCACCACCCCCAAGAACAACAAGCTTTTTATTTTTATAAAGTGGAGCATCACATATAGCGCAATAACTAACACCCTTGCCGGCATACACATTCTCATTTGGTATTCCACTCTTACGAGGCTTTCTTCCAATTGCAATAATAACACCTTTTGTTTTATACTCACCTTTAGTAGTAGTAACTACTTTGTATTCACCATCATCTCTAATAGAAACTACTTTTTCTAATTTAAAAGTTACATTTTCATTCTTAACATGATTATACATATTAAGTGCTAAATCAGAACCATTAATACTTTTATATCCTAAATAATTTTCAACAATACTAATTTTATTTAATAAACCACCTGGTACACTTTCATCAAGTAATAACGTATTAAGTCCACTTCTAGCAGAATATATTGAAGCACACATACCAGCTGGTCCCGCACCAATAATTATAGAATCAAACATATTTCCTCCTAAAACCTTACTTCTTCCTCCGCTTTATTATATAATTCATCAAGTTTAGGTTTTCTACTTTGTATAAATTGAATAATTAAGCCAATAATAAACATAAGAACACTAACTACTCTAGCAACCCTAATACCATTAAATAGTAATGCATCTGTTCTAAATGTTTCAATAACAAATCTAGCAACACTATACCACATCATATAGAATGCAACTAATTGTCCATCTTTAATATATTTTCTTCTTCTTAAAAATAAAGACAAGAAGAAACCTAATAAACACCATAATGACTCAAAATAGAACATTGGTAAATGATAACTACCATTAATAAACATATTATCAATTATAAATTGAGGTATTATTTTCATATTTACTAATTGTTGATATGAAACTATTGAGCCATATGCTTCTGAATTAAAGAAATTACCCCATCTACCAATAGCTTGGCCAAGTAATAAAGCAGGAACTATAATATCAAGTATTTTACCAACTCTAACTTTATATTTTTTACAATAAATAATTATAGTAATGGCACCAAATAGTAAAGCACCATGAATAGCAAGTCCACCCTTCCATATTTGAAATATTTCAAGTACATTAGTTCTATAATATTCTAGATTAAAAGCAACATAATAAAGTCTTGCTCCAATAATTGCAAATATTAAAGTCCAAAACATCATATTAAACATAAATTCTTTTTTAATTTTGAATCTACGACTTTCACTAACAATTAAAACATATCCAATAATAACAGCAATAGCTATTAGGACACTATACCATCTTAATTCATAATTTCCTATATTAAATATAACTGGATTCATTTTCTTTTACCTACTTTCTTAGTAATCATTTGATCTAATAACATTCTCATACCACTAATAAATATAGCAACAATAAATGTACTAAAGAAACCACTTACTCCAAAAGCATTTCCCATAAGAATATCACATAATTTTAAAATTATCATATTAACAATAGGATAAGCAATTCCAAAAGTAACTATGCTAAGAGGTAAAGTCCAAAATATAAGTATTGGCTTTATAGTTGAATTTAATAAACTTAATATTAATGCTGAAATAATTGCATAGAAAAAGTTTTCAACATAAATTCCTCTAAATAAATTACTAGCAAGTAATAATACAATCGCATAAACAAGAACACTTATTCCAAATGTAATTAAATCATCTCTATCATAAGTATACTTTTGACTAGTTCTTCTAGAATCATTCTCATCAATTTTATAAATTTTTCCTTTACTCATTTTATTCACCATAATAATTATAATATAATTAATTCAAAAAGAAAAGAGCATTTACATGCTCTTATAATATTTAACTATAAATTGCTTACAACTGTTTGTTTATGAGTTTGAAGTATCATATCATAAATCTCAAAATATTTAGTATTTATTTCAGCAATTCGTTGTTCTCTTGTTTTTTCTGTATCATTAACAGTAATAATTCCACCATTTCTTTCAATTACTCTAGTTCCATATGTATTAATAGCATTTAATAAAGTTTTGATTCTATCTATTCCTTCTTTATACATTTCTTTTGAAATTGCTTCACTACCAATTTTACCATCTTTATGTTTTGCTTTAAAACTTGCATATCCTCCATTTATGTTAAATAAACGTAATGTTCCAAGTAAATCTTGTCCCATAGAAACTAATTTATCATCTTTTCCAACAATAGTTCTTAAAATATTATGATATTTTTTAATTAGACTATCATAACATTTTTTATAAGATTGATTAAGAGTAAGTAAATTCTTTTTTCCTGCCTTTTGTAAAGCTTTATCCTCTAAAGCTCTATATTTTTTAAATGTTTCTGAATCAAGTCCACTAAATTCTAAATCACCTAACATATAAACAAGAGTAGTAAATTCACTACTAAAAGTTGAACTTTTAAGTTCAAATGGTTTTTCTAAAGGAGTATCTTCTTTAGAAAAAGTAGCATCTTCCATACTTTCAACCATAATAATCTTATTAGCAGCCTCATAACCCAATAATTTAGTAATCATTTCTTCTCTTTCAGTACATAACTTATATATAACTATTTTTAACTTTTTAGCTTCTTGAGATTTGCTATCCATTTTATAATACATATCTTTTAAACCTTGTATTTTTCTATTCATAGTATGTAAAGCTAAAATATCAGGATCACTTGCATAATTCTTTTTTTCTGTTTTAGTCTGTGAAACTGGGTTTTCTACTGAAGAAACGACTGTTTTTTCTTTAGAAGTTTCACTTTTAGGAACTTCTCTAACTTTTCTCTTAACATCATCTACTGAAATAATTTGAGATTTTAATGATAAAGGTTTATCCATCATTAAAAGTAATTCATTATAAAAAGAATTTATTTTTAATATTTCAGTAGCTCTTAAAGCTATTTTATTAAGTTCTGCTATACTTGCTTTATTTTTAACTGCCTCATTATATTTAACTTTAAGTTCTTCATATTCAGCAAGTAATTTATTTCTTTCATTTCGAATTTGATTTTGATATTTTTCAATCTGATCTAGTTTAGTAAATTTAGAAGTAACTTGGTATGAATCAGAAAATCTATTATATTCTTTAATAACTTCACTATACTCTGAACTAATTTTTTTGGCCTCAATTGAATCTTTAGGTAGTTTAGAAAGACTTGATTTAAGTGATGTATACTTATCATATAAAACTTTAAGTTTTCTAAGAAGATCACGATTAAATTGTTCAACAATAACACTCTCTTGCATTACAGGCCACCTCTATTTTTAATCTACTAATATAATATCATATTTATTAGTTTTATACAAATGAAAAAGTACATTATTACATGTACTTACTTTTTCATATGAACATCCATTTGAGGATATGGTATTTCAATACCATTTTTATCAAATTTTTTCTTTACATTTTCCATTATTCTAAAGTATACATCCCAGTAATCGCTAGTAAGAGTCCATGCTCTAAAAACTATACCAATTGATGAATCATTATGTGATTTAACTGCTATTCTTATTGGTTCATCTTTAATTATTTTATCTTCCTCATCAATTACTTCTTGAAGAACCTTTTTAACTTTATCAATATTAGAGTCATAACTCACATCATAAACAATATTAAGCATTCTTTTTTCACACGCAGTGTAATTTGTAATACAAGAGTTTGATAATGTACCATTAGGAAGTTGTATCACAACATTATCAATACCTACTATTGTTGTATAAAATAATGATATTGATTTTACTGTTCCTTCTTTACCATTAGCTTCTATATAATCTCCAATAGTAAAAGGTTTGAATATAAGAAGCATAATTCCACCTGCTAAGTTAGATAATCCACCTTGAAGTGCTAAACCAACGGCAACCGCACAAGAACCTAATATTGTAATTAATGATGTCATTGGTATTCCGATAATACTTAAAACAGTAACAAATAACAATAATTTTAATGATATTGTAATAAAGCTAATAACAAAACTTTTAACACTAGGATCTTCAAGTTTACTAAATTTTTTCTCCTTTTTAAGCATCTTTTCAATTGCTTTAATTATTTTATTCCCAATTAGTAATATAAAAATTGATATAACTAACTTAATACATAAATCAGTTCCACCCTCAATTAATTTTTCAAAAATTTTTTCCATATATCTACTCCTATCAATATAAATTATAACATATTTATATTATTTTATATATATAAAATAAATTTAAAAGGAAGTAAATACTTCCTTTTATTTTAAATAATCTTTTAAATACTCACCAGTATAAGATTCTTTGACTTTAACAATTTCTTCAGGAGTTCCTTTAGCTACAATAGTACCACCAAAATCTCCACCTTCAGGTCCTAAATCAATAATATAATCAGCTTGCTTAATTATATCAAGATTATGTTCAATAACTATAACAGTATCACCATTATCAACTATCCTATTAAGTATAACAAGTAATTTTTTGATATCATCTTGATGAAGTCCAGTAGAAGGTTCATCAAGTATAAATACGCTCTTACCAGTAGGTTTCTTTTGAAGTTCTTTGGCAAGTTTTACACGAGAAGCTTCACCTCCAGACAATGTAACAGCGTTTTGACCAAGGGCAACATATCCAAGTCCAACTTCTTCCATTATTTTTAGTGTCTTATATACTTTAGGAACATTTTCAAATACTTTTAATGCATCACTAACACGAGTATCTAATACTTCAGATATATTAAGACCTTTAAATTTAATTTTCAATGTTTCTTTATTATATCTAGTAGCATTACATACATCACATGGGACATACACATCAGGTAAAAAATGCATTTCAATCTTTTTAACTCCATCTCCAGAACATGCTTCACATCTTCCACCTTTAACATTAAAACTAAATCTGCTTTTATCATAACCATGTATTTTAGATTCTTTCGTTTCAGCAAAAACATCTCTTATCGCATCAAAAACTCCAGTATAAGTTGCAGGATTACTACGAGGTGTTCTACCTATTGGATCTTGTGTAATATTTACTATTTTATCAACATTCTCTATTCCCTTAATATCTTTAAATTTACCAGGTTTATCTTTAGAACGATTTATCTTACTAGATAAAGCTTTACATAATATTTCGTTTACCAAAGTACTCTTACCACTTCCAGACACACCAGTAACACATATAAATTTACCAAGTGGAAATTCAACATTAATATTTTTCAAATTATTCTCTTTACATCCAGTTATTTTAATAGATTTACCATTTCCACTTCTTCTTTTTTTAGGAACTTCAATTACTTCTTTACCACTTAAGTATCTGCCAGTTAATGAATTATCATTTTTCATAACTTCTTCTGGAGTACCACAAGCAACTAAATATCCACCCTCATTACCTGCTTTAGGTCCAATATCAACTAAATAATCAGAAGCAAGCATAGTATCTGTATCATGTTCTACTACTATTAAAGTATTTCCTAAATCCCTCATCTCTTTTAATGAATTTATTAATTTAGCATTATCTCTTTGATGAAGACCAATACTAGGTTCATCAAGTACATACAAAATACCAGAAAGTCTACTACCTATTTGAGTAGCAAGTCTAATTCTTTGAGCCTCACCACCACTTAAAGTTGCAGCTTCACGAGACAAAGTTAAATACTCTAAACCAACATTTTTTAAGAAAGTAAGTCTTTCCTTAATTTCTTTAACTACTAAAAATGATACCTCAGTTTGTTCTTTAGTAAATTTAAGTTTATCAAACCATATAAGTAAATCCCTAATACTCATATTAGTCACTTCATATATATTTTTATTATTTATTCTTACACTTAATGCCTCATCCCTAAGTCTTGTTTGATGACAATTAGGACAAGGTAGCTCTGTCATATATCTTTCAATCCAATCTCTTATAGATGGACTAGTAGTCTCCATATATCGTCTTTCTAAATTTGTAATTATTCCCTCAAAATAGTCATAACTCTTTAAAACACTACCACTTCTAGTAGTTAAAGATAAATCCAATTTATCAGGACTTTTATATAATATAATATTAAGTTCTTCACGAGTTAAATTCTTAATAGGTTTATATAAATCAATATTATAATGTTTAGCTACTAATGCAAGTTTTTTAAATGCTATATTTAAAGTTTCTCCACTTTGAAAAGAAGCAATAGCTCCATCCATAATAGATAAATTTTTATCAGGAATTAATATATCTTCATCAATATGTAAATTAACACCAAGGCCTTTACATACAGGACAAGCACCATAAGGACTATTAAATGAAAATAATCTAGGTTCAAGTTCAGGAATGCTAAAATCACACAAAGGACAAGCATAATTTTCACTCATAACAATCTCTTTATCACCAAGAATATTAATTACAACTTTACCATTAGCCATCTTAGTAGATGTTTCAATACTCTCAAATATTCTACTTCTAGAGTCTTCCTTAATAACTATTCTATCAATTATAACATCAATATTATGTTTATTATTCTTTTCAAGAACTATATCATCATTTAAATCTCTTACTTCATTATCTATCCTAGCTCTTACAAAACCTTCTTTACGAAGTTCTTCTAATAAATCCTTTTGAGTACCTTTTTCACCATGAATTACAGGTGCCATTATTTCTATTCTAGTTCCAACTTTATATTCAAGAACTTTATTAGTCATTTCTTCTATGCTTTGTTCCGTTACTGGAATATTATGTTTAGGACAATAAGGAGTACCAACGCGAGCAAACAAAAGTCTTAAATAATCATAAATTTCTGTAATAGTACCAACTGTACTTCTAGGATTCTTATTAGTAGATTTTTGGTCAATACTAATACTTGGACTAAGCCCTTCAATAGAATCAACTTCTGGTTTATTCATATTTCCTAAAAATTGTCGAGCATAAGCACTAAGGCTCTCAACATAACGTCTTTGACCTTCAGCATATATAGTATCAAAAGCAAGACTACTCTTACCACTTCCAGATACACCAGTCATAACTATTAATTTATTTTTAGGAAGTTCTAAATTTATATTTTTTAAATTATTTTCACGAGCATTCTTTATAACTATCTTATCCATTGTTCCACCTCATTATATTATTAACATAAACATTTGTTCATATACTAATACACAAGTAATAATATAATGAATTTATTTTAAAAAGTCAATATTTTACAAACAAATTTTTGTATAAATTAAAAGAAGCTATAAAAGCTTCTACATATCAGTAGTACCACTACCACCAGATACAGTATCAACAGGACAAGTAACACTACCTACTTTAGATATAACATCTCCATCTTTTATCCATCCATAATAATTTCTAGTTGTAGGTAATTGAAAATTTGCAGTATTTGGATTATTACCTATTACACCAGTTCTATAATTAACCCATTTACAAGTTGAATTATCATTAGAAGAATTAATACAATATTTAGTAGTACTACCAGTTTGAACACTCAAATTAGCATTAATTGAAACCATATTAAAATAAACTTCAGCAGTCTGACTTATTTTTCCAATAACACAAGTTAACGTTGGAGCTTCCATTGTAGTAGTTGAACCACCGGAACTATCTTTTTGCCACTTAGCATAGAACATAACATCATCACTAATAACCCTAGAACTGCTTATATTAGCCTCAGTTGATAATTTTGCATCACTATACCAACCAACAAAATTGTATCCATCTCTATATGGTTCACAAATAGAACCTAATGTACTATTTGCATTAATAGAAGTCTTATAGCAACCACTACCACCATTTAATTTATAATTAATACTATAAGTAGTTCTAGTATCACAATTTTCTTTTAACTTACAATCAACTGCTTTAACATATAAAGTTGCATTCATAGTTTTATTTAACATACTAGTTTGAGCAACACTATCAGCATATTCTATCCATATATACATAGTATATGATTTAGATTCTCCACTACTAAAGAAATATAAAGAACCTAAAAATGTATCTTCTTGTATACTAGCATTACTAAAGTCGCCTTCTATAGAAGTTCCAGTATCATCTTGAACAATTTTATATCTAAAATATTGACTTACAAGTGGTGAATCAATACTATTAATTTTTAGATATAAACCAGTACATACATTCAATGAATCAGTATCATTACTAATAGTAAATTTTTTAACAAAAGATGCTTGTTCATAAACAAATTGATTACTATTTTCACTAGTATCTAATTCTGTTATTAAAGGTTTAACATCAGTAGCAACAACACTAGTATCTGATATATTAATATTAATGCTACCAGTCGTCACTTTAGTAGTATTAACCCCATCATTTAATATAGTGCCCGCAAAATAAGCATATGTAAATGTTCCTACACTAACTAGTAAAGTTAAAACCATTAAAATTAAATACTTTTTCTTAATTTTCATTATATCATCCTCTATCTAATTATTACATGCTTTATTAAATGAAGATATTGGGCTATCACAACAGCCACAATCATATCCTCTACTATTTGCAATACAAATTTCTTGTCCACCAGAATATCTAACAACACATGAATCTAAATATTGATTATCACCTGATGAAGCAATATATAATCTTATAATATAATTACTTGGAAAAATTTCTTTTGTAACTGTGTTAGAAAAATCTTTAGAAACATAATTAGTACTTTGAAGTTCACCTAATTTAACGCTAACTTCTCCAGTTTCATTTAATGTATTTCTCCAACTATCATTTAAATCTGTATATATAATCGCAGCCCTTTGCATTTCACGATATTTACCCCTTAAATCTTCTTCATTAGTATCAGAGTTACTCTTACCGAAAAGCATAGCTGAACCAGTACTTATAGTAACAGTAATTACAATAACAACCAATAATTCAACTAGTGTAAAACCGTTTTTCATCTATTCACCTCGATTATAATATTATTATACACTATTATTCTAATAATTTAAAGATTGTTTTTTAAGATAATTTATACATTTTATATAACCATTAATATATCCAACATCATAAAGTTTTGACATGATATCTAATTCATTTATTTTTTTAAATTTTTTATTTTCTTCTTTTAAAGCATCTTTTATACCTTCTATAAATCCTAACTCATATGATTTAAAATATTTATACATATATACCTCCTAATTATATTTTAGAAAATAAATGTTTTAAACACTTTAAAAAAGAAGAAATTATTTATTTTTAATTTCTTCTAAAGTTTTAACTTTTTGCCAAAAAGGACCAAATTCATAAGCTTCATATTCATCATAATCATAATAATATGTTCTATAACCAGCACCTAAACACCATTCAACAGTACCATCATCATTTTCTATAGTACCTTTTTGTATACAAAATTTTGGATCATTTTTATTAGTGATATTATAAAAATCATAACCAAGTATACAAATCCATCCAAAGAATATAACTGTAATAATCAAACTAAAAAGAGATTTCAAAAAATGATACTTCTTTTTAGGTTTCTCTTGATTTGTATTTTCATTTTTTGTTTCATTAATTAGTGTTTGTGGCATAACATTTTCAATTGGTGTTTGAATTACTTCACTATCATCATTTCTTCCATGAACAAGAGGAGTTTCAGTAATTGTTTGAGAAACTTTTGGCGCTGCAGGAGGTGTATTTTTTGTATCAATCACAGGTGTTGGAATAGAAGTTTTTGGTGTATTTATAGGAGTATTAGATGCGTCTCCTTGAGGTAAAATAGGTTCAGTATTATTTGAATTAGTATTTTCATTCATATTTATTATCTCCTTATATTAACCATTATATCAAATTTATTAAATAAAATATACATAAATTAAAAACACTCACATGAGTGTCATAATACTATAGCTATTAAATTATTACTTCCTTTATTAACCATCTTAGTTATAGTTTGAGATAATTTATATTTAGCAGAATCTGGGAGCAATGATAACTTAGCTTGAATACCCTCTTGAACTATTTCACTAAGACTTCTTCCAAATATCTCACTTTTCCATATTTTTTCTGGATCTTCATTATCTTTCATTATATAGTCTATTAATTCTTTACTTTGTATTTCACTTCCTATAATAGGTTCAAAACTACTTTCTACATCAACTTTAATCATATGTACACTTGATGCTTTAGCTTTAAGTTTAATTCCAAATCTTCCACCTTGTTTTATAATTTCAGGTTTATCAAGCTTCATATCCGTAATTCTAGGAAGAACTATACCATATCCAGTTTGATACACTTGTTTTAAAGCACCTTTTATGCTTTCATATTCACTTCTTCCCTCACTAACATCTTGAAATACTTTTAATAAATCTCCTTTACTATTAACAGAAGTTCCAACAACACTTTTTAATATTTCATTAAATAGTTCATCACTTGCTTCCATAGTAATAGTTACTTCAGAGTTTTCAGTATCAAGTTTAGAAATATATGCTTTAGTAATTTCACTATTATCTTCAAGATTTAAATTAATATTTTCAACATCTCTTAGTTTATCAACATTAACAATAGAATCTTTCATTTTAGTAATAAACTTTTGCTTTAAAGGATGATCACTTTTTAATACTCCTACCCAATCAGGTATATTAAACTCTATATGATCAACTGGAAACTCATATAAAGCTTCTTTTAATATTTCAGTAATATCTCTTTCAGTCATATTTTCAACACTAATTGGTATTACTGGTACACCGTATTTTTCTTTTAAAGCTTCACTCATACTAATAGTTTCATTAGACATTGGATGAGCACTATTCATAATGACTATAAATGGCTTATTAATACTTTTAAGTTCATTTATAACCTTATCTTCAGCTTGTACATAATTACTTCTAGGTAAGTCTAATATACTTCCATCAGTAGTTACCACTATTCCTATAGTAGCATGATCTTTAATAACTTTCTCTGTTCCAATTTCAGCAGCTTCTACAAATGGAAGTTCTTCACTAAACCAGTATGACCTGTTTTTGTGATACCTAATTTTATTTTTAAAAATTGCTTGGAAGCAACTCGTATTTTTACCTATATTAATACTTCACTTTTTTTAATTCTATAATGAATTTCTAGTTTTTTATCTTTCGTTACATATATTTTATCTATTAATCTATTCATGATTTCTCTTGTTGGATTTTTCATATCTAGAAAACTTTTAATAATATCTAAATATTCTACATAACAAGAAGAATCATCATTAATACTAGATATTTCATTTTGTAATTGTTCTAGTTTATCTTTTGCAGTTTTAATATCTTCTTCAGTAGCATTAAATAATCTTTGATAAGTTTCTACACTTATAACATTATTAAATTTATCATCATATAAAGAGTCTTGTTTTCTTTTTAAATCATTTATTGTATGATTTAATTCTTCTATCTTTTTTAGTTTATCTGCTTTTGGATCAACATATTGGCTTTTAATAATATTTTCAAATTCTTCTTTATCATTAATATATTGATTAGCCATAGTACTTAACTTGTCATAGACTGTGTTTTCTAGTTTTGTATAGTTAATATAGTGAGAAAAGCATATATCATACTTACTAAACTTACGATAGTTATTACAATTCATTGTGACTCTATCTCTTTTCTTATCATAACTAATACTCATTCTAGCACCACAATCTTTACAAAATACTAAATCAGATAAAACATAATCAACATTTCTTCGTTCAGGATTATAATTATTTGATGAATCTTTAATAGATTGTGCGATTTCAAATGTTTTCCTATCTACAAGTGGTTCGTGTGCATTTTCTTTAATACACCATTCACTTTCAGGAACACTTTTTCTTTTCTTAATCTTATAATTCACTTTTTGAAATCTGTGTTGAATTAAATCTCCAATATAAACTCTATTTTTGATGATATTACTGACAGATGTGTGTTTCCATATTTCAGGATGGTCAAATCTATTTAATTTTGAATCAGAGTATTTATACATAACTGGTGTTGGTAATTCTTCTCTTGTTAGTATTTCAGCAATTTGTGAGCTACCATAACCTGCAACATATAAATCAAAAATTCTTTTTACTACAGGAGCAGTTTCTGGATCAGGTACTAGTTTGTGTTTGTCTAAAGGATCTCTCATATAACCATAAGGTGCAGAACTTCCACAAAACTTTCCATCTTTTTTCATTTGAAGTAAGTTTGAACGAACTTTTTTAGAAATATCTTTTGCATACATATCATTCATACTTAATCTAAATGGCATCATATCAGAGCCACTTGTTTCAAAAAAAGTATCTATATCATCGTTTACGGCAACATATCTAACATCGTTTTCTGGGAAAAATGTTTCAACATAATAACCAGTCATTATATGGTCACGACCTAATCTTGATAAATCTTTAGTAATAACCATGTTTATTTTTCCATTTTCAATGTCATTTAACATTCTCTTAAACTCTGGGCGTTGTGCTTTTAAATAACCAATTAATAAACTTCTTTGATTAGTGACACTTTCTGATTCCATATCATCACCATCTTCACGAGATAGTCTTATATAAATGGCTATTTTAAAAATCGTATTGTCTATTGCATATCTACTATACATTTTTTATCTCCTTTCAGTAGACAACACATTCACTTTATTAGTTGAATTAATTATACTATTTTTTGCGTCCGATTTAAATACTTTTGATGAATTTTTATAAGCCATATAATATTTATATATACAACTTTTTAAGACTTCTTTTAAATCACAACCATTACTATCATAAAATTCTAGTGTTTCATACATGATTATTCCTCCACAATGAATTTTATGTGTAATAGTTTATAAAAATTACTATTCTTCATAAATTATCACACCTTTCTATTGATATTCTTTTAGCATATCTTCCATTTCTTTAAGTTCTTCTTCAGTGGGTGGAATTGCTTCACATCTTTTTCCATCCCAAACTTCAACACCGTCTGAATCAAGTCTTATATGAGGACCTTTTCTTCCGTTCATCATTTCATCTTTATTGTCTGATATATCAGTCACAGTAATAAAACTTTGTATTCTTTCATTTGTAATATAAGAATTAAGATAACCTTTAACAAAAACTCTTGTTCCTTTAACAAAAAAATCTTTATATATTTCATAAAGATTTCGGTTAATATTAAAACTAGCATAAACTTTCCTTTTATCATATTTAAGAGTGGTTAAACCAAACTTAATATAATCTTTATTATTATCTGTCACATTATTAATAGTTCCAGATATTATAATTTCGTTTAAATCAATTTCCATTTTTATAACTTCCTTTCTTTTTAATCTTTTTAAAGATTTAAATTATTAAAATAATTTTAAATTTATATTATCTATTAATATTATTTATTATATTATTTATTCTGTTAGAAGATACTTGCTATACTCACTAGCAGTATCTTGCTATTACATCTAGCAGAAATCTGCTAAATAGATTCTTCTTATATTAGGTTCATTTTCAACTCTAATATATTTTTTTGTTCTTAATGATGTTATGCAACTAGTAATCGTTCTTTTAGATACTTTTAAAAGATTACTTAAATACTTATTACTTGCATAACAAAATCCCTCTTGCATAGATAGGGTATTAATTAAACCCATTAATAGTTTAGTAGTAGAAGATAGTTCTTCATCTAATAAAACTATTGTAGGCACCTCTATATGCTTTAATTTAGTAATATCGCTATTATTCATATTATCAATCTCCTTTCCTTTAAATTTAGGCAATAAAAAAACTTGTAAACACTACTTACAAGTCATACTAATAATGACAATAAAATCCCTGTGTGAGATAAATCTCACTAAATAGGTTGCTTGAAGTAAAACATACATAACATATTTCAATCCCTTTTATTCTTTTATTTCGTTCTTTGAAATATGTTTTACTTCAAACTAGTTCATCTTATATTTCTATAAGATAGGTTCTAATATAAATCTACGAACATTTACTGAACCTTTATTTGTTAGTGATTTAATCTTTTCTAACAAATCTCGTATGTGTATAATCCTCGGTCGTATTCATTGAACCTTATATATTTGTTATCTTCTAATATTTTTAGGTTCTTCTTGAATCCAACATTTGTTATACTCAATTTCTTTTGAACTCTCCCGATACTTATACTTGTGAATTCACATCTTTGGGATTGTTCCGCACAGAGTATTTTGTATATCAGCTTCGTTTCAAACTTGATATTTTTATCTCTCCATACTCTTGGATCAATTAATTCTAGTTGTTTTTTTAATCTCATACATTTGATTTCCTCCTTTCTTTTTCTATGTTACCCATTTAATTTAAAAGTGGGTTCATTTGGAAACATATTTAATATATCATGCTAATTACTATATTGTCAACACTTTTTTACCCATTTATTGAAATTATGTTGACTTTTTTACCCACTGGGTGTATTATTATGGTGTGAGGTGAATTTCTATGCTAGAAAAAAATATCGGCGAAGTTATTGCTGAAGCTAGAGAAAAGAAAGGTTTATCGCAAAGACAACTTGCGAAACTTGCAAAGATTAATAACTCTGAACTTTCTAAAATAGAATCAGGTATAAGAAAAGATCCTAGTCCTAAAATATTAAGAAAGATAAGTAATATAATAGATGTTAATTATAGTGACTTAATGTATATGATAGGTTTAGGATTAGAAGTGACACAACTTAATTATTTTGTTAAGAGTCATTATGCTAGTTTAAATCTAGAACAATTAGATACTGCTGAAATAAATGTTTTAGGAAGTATAGAAAATTCTGAAAGTATAGTTTCTACATGTAAAAAAGAATTAGAAAAAGATGATTTACCAGAAGAACAAAAAGAGTTATTAATACATACTATCGAAGATCATACATATCAAATTAATTCATCAAAAGAAATAATCAAACTTATTCAAAGTTTAAAAGTAAAGGAGAGAAATAAAAATGCTAAAAAGTAATATAATTAAAAAATTATTAGTAGTAGTGAATTTTATTGTAGGATTATTTTTAATACTAACTATCATATTTAATAATAAACTTACTTATTCTTTATATTGGATTTTAATTCCTATTTTAATATTTTTAATTGTAATGTTTATATATGAGGTAGATAAAGGGTTAATTGAAATAAATCAAAACGAGGGCAAGTCAATTAGAAGATCATATAATGATATAACAGTTGTATCTACTGTATTCTATGGATTAATATATTTAGGAATAGAGTTTATTGATATGATAAATAGTGATGTTAGAAATAATATTTATTTAGTATGTGGTTTCTTTGCAATTACACTTTTATATGAATTATTTGTATTCATGGCAATTAAGAGTGCTAAAAAAGAAACATCGGAATTACTAAATAAGAAAAAATAAATTTATGAAGTAAATTTATAATCCTTACTTTTGCATAGCAAAAGAAAAAAATAACCTTTTACCCTTTCGTTAAATTAGGTATTAGGTTATTTTTATTTAAAGAATACGTGGCACGTTTTGTTGCTTTAGCAATGAAAGTGGCGATAGTATTCTTTCTTTTTTATGTAGTCGCAAGACAAAATAAAAAAGAGCAACATTCACTTACGATAGTTTGTGAAATGTTGCTTATTGGGTTTCAAAAGGGTGTCCCTTTGCACACTATTCCTAGTTGGCAAAATGCCGACTTGGTAGTGTGTTACCTAGTCGTCAAGAACTAGGCTTAACCGAGCCATTAGTTACAATGTTTCTTTTGGCTCGGTTTTCACTTTTAATCTGCTGTAGAAATTGTAATTTTCTAATCCTTAATACATCTTAATGCATTTAATATTGCAATAAATGATACTCCTACATCAGCAAATACTGCTTCCCACATATTAGCAATGCCTAATGCTCCTAAAATAAGAACAATAAGTTTAACTGCTAATGCAAAAATAATATTTTGTCTTACAATCTTTAAAGTTTTTCTTGAAATTTTAATTGCTTTTGCAATGCTAGATGGGTCATCATTCATTAAAACAATATCAGATGCTTCAATTGCTGCATCACTTCCAAGTCCACCCATAGATATTCCAATATCACATCTTTTTAATACTGGTGCATCATTTATTCCATCACCAACAAATGCTATTTTTTCTTTATCATTGTTTTTTGATTTAATTAATCTTTCAACTTCTTCAACTTTATTAACTGGAAGTAATTCAGTTTTTATTTCATCTAATCCCAATTCAAATCCAATTGATTCTCCAACCTCTTTTTTATCACCTGTTAACATAACTGTTTTTGCTACACCTAAGTTCTTTAATTCATTTAATGCTGTTTTTGAAGTTGGTTTTATTTCATCAGTTATAACTATATGTCCAGCATATTCACCATCAATTACGATATGAGAAATAGTACCTTCTTTTTCACAATTTTCATAATGAACATCAATGTATTTCATTAATTTATCATTTCCTATATATACTTGTTTTTTATCAACGGTTGCCTTAATCCCTTTTCCAGGTATATCTTCTATATCTTTTACTCTATTTTTATCAAGTTCTTTACTATATTCATTTTTTAATGAAATAGAAATAGGATGTGTAGAAAATTGTTCTGCTAGTGTTGCTATTTCTAACAATTTCTCTTCAGTTATTTTTTCAGGATGAATTGCGACTACTTTAAAATTTCCTTTTGTAAGTGTGCCAGTTTTATCAAATACAATTGTATTTACATTTGCTAAAGCTTCAAGATAATTTGCACCTTTTATAAGGACACCATTTTTACTTGCTCCACCAATTCCAGCAAAAAAACTTAAAGGAACAGAAACAACAAGAGCACATGGGCATGAGATTACCAAGAAAATTAAAGATCTGTTTATCCATTCTAACCATTCACCAGTTATTAATGATGGAATAACTGCTAAAAGAACAGCAAGAATAACTACAACTGGCGTATATATTTTAGCAAATTTAGTTATGAACTTTTCGGTATTTGCTTTACTATTATCTGCATTTTCAACCAAATCCAAAATTTTGGAAACAGTTGAATCTCCGAATGTTGATGTTGTTTTTATTTTAATTAAACAAGATAAGTTAATGCAACCACTTAATACTTCATCATCTACATTAACACTTCTAGGAATAGATTCACCAGTTAGGGCTGTAGTATTTAAACTAGATTTACCATAAACAATAATACCATCTAATGGTATTTTTTCTCCAGGTTTTACAACTATAATATCACCAATATTTATCTTTTCTGGACTTACTTGTACTAAATTACCATTATGCTCAATATTAGCAAAATCTGGTCTAATATCCATCAATTTAGTTATATTAGCTTTGCTTTTTTCAACTGCCATATCCTGAAATAATTCACCAATTTGATAGAATAACATTACAGCAATAGCTTCAGGATATTCTCCAATAACTAATGCCCCAACAGTAGCAAGTGACATAAGAAAATTTTCATCAAATAATTCACCTTTAAAAATATTCTTGATGGCATTTATTAAAATGTCTCCTCCAATAACTAAATACGAAATAATATACAAACTAATCTTAATATTACTATTTAAACTAGGTATAAATGTAATTGCAAATAAAATAATTGTAGTTATAATTCTAAATAAGTTTATTTTTTCTTCTTTTTCCATTTTCTAATCAATCTCCTTTTCTATAATATGATTAATACTATTTTCAAGCATAAATTTAACATGATTGTCTTTTAATGAATAAAAAACTTCTTTTCCATCTTTTCTTGATTTAACAATATTATTTTGCTTTAAAAATGATAATTGATGCGAAATTGCTGACTTAGTCATATTACATAAAATTGCAATATCACAAACACATAATTCTCCCTCATTTAAAATCCATAATATTTTAATTCTAGTTTTATCACCTAATACTTTAAAAAAACTAGAAGTTTTGATAAAAGTATCATCAACAGGTAATAATGTTTTAATATTATTTACCATATCTTCATGTATGATGCTACAATCACTAATCATAATTTATCTCTCCTTAATTGAATAATCGCTCAACTATTAACATTATAATTGAATAATCGTTCAACTGTCAAGACTATAATCAAAAAAAGGAATAACTTTTAATGTTAAATTCCCAAAACTAATGTTGTTATTGTTCCAATTGTAATTAATATTTTTTCTTCTAACACTTCGTTTTAATACTACAAGTATTTCCTTTTTTCATACATGAAAATAGACATTTAATCTTATTAGACATTTCTTCTTTTTGTTCTTTTGTAATTTCTGATGCAGGATCCTTAATAATATTTTCAATTGGATCAATCATTTCAACAGGTTCCCCATTATTTACTAATACAACATTAGGGGCATATATCCTTTTTTCTCCAATAGCAACTTCTTCTCCATTATTATTTAATGTATATTGATTTAAAACACTATTTAGTTTGTTAACTAAATCATAATAATCTGGAGTACCATTTTTAGTAGTTACTAAATTACCGTCCTTATCATATTCTATTACATTTCTAATTTCTTCTATATCAACATAATATATTTTATCTATATTATTTTCTTTTGCTGTTTTAATAAAAGTTTCAATCATACTTCTACACCAAGGACATTTACTAAAGCCAAAATATACTATAAATGATTCACCATTTTCTATTAAGTCTACTATTTCTTCAGCTGTTTTATATACAAAAGGATTATCCTTTTCTATTTTAACATCTCTTATTTTTTTATTTTTATATTTTTTGCCATTTAAACTTTCATATTCCTCTTTAAATTTAATACTATCAGTATCATTATTATGTATAATTGCAACTTTAGATATTGCAAAGAAAGAAAAAATACATAATACTAACACTACAATAAAAATTATTTTACTTTTTAGATTTTGCATTCTTATTAACTTTCATTTCAAGTTCTTCTAATTTTTGTTTAATATTTTTATTATTTTTATTTACATAAATGATCAAACCTAATATAGAAATAATTTGTAAAATAAATAGCCAAACCATAGATGATGACGAAGTGTTATTTGACTTAACCTCTTTAATAGTAGTGGTACCACTATCTAAATTATTCATAACATCATATCTATCAGTTTGTTTATATACTTTATTGATTTGTGATTCAATTTGGGAGTTCATTTCTTCACTATAACCCGTAAATGATTTATCACCAATTATTATATATGGAACTCCGTTTGGTTCTTCTCCGAGTGTCTTGGCAACTTCATCCATTAATTTAGCATTATCAGAATTTTTCCATACTTCATAAGTTATTAAATTAAATTTGTCTCCATAATTATCTACTATAGTAGAAAAATATGTAACTGCTTTTAAACAATAACTACATGTATCTCCTCTAAACATATAAATGTTTACTTTATCATCACTTTCTTTATAATTTGATAAATCAGCAGATTCTAATTTTTTAATATATTCTTCGGTACCAGATTGTCCTTTAAATGTTTTAATCTCCTCTTTTATTGTATCTTCAAAATTCGTAATATTTGTTTCTGCATTTACTTTATTTGGAAGTAATAATCCGATTGACAATATTCCCAAAAATATAAATATTATTTTTTTCATTTTTACACCTCTTCTATTATAACTTTTCCTTTCCAAAATTAATTATAAATTAGTTCAGTGTAAAAAAAAATAAACGCAATGTTTTATTTTATAAACGATGCGTTTAGATAACTATGAACACTTATTTTCTAAAGATAAGGGTATTTTATAATTGATTTTATTTTTTTCTTCATCAAGTGCATTTATTACAATGTAAAAATTGTGTGTTGATATATTTGGACAAGAATCAGAATAATTTTCAATATCAAATTTAACTTCTTTTAATAACTCGTCTAAGTTTTTTGTTTCATTATTATTGGCTATACTTTTATATTCTGATATAATTTTATAATTTTTATTGTTATCTTCGTATAACATTGATTCTATAGAATAAAATTTCTTATCTAATTCTTTATTAACTCTAATATCAGAAATATGTATCATAGTAGAATTGTTCTCCGATACAATTACTCCATTAACTGAAAAATTCGATTCTATTGAATTTATATTTGCAACATTAATATTATCTTTGTTAAAAAAAATTGTAATTAATAAAAATAATACAATTACTACTATTCCAAAAACTGATGCAATTAATAAACTTAAATTATACTTTGATTTTTGTTTTTTCTTTTCTCCGTTAATTATTTCGTCAATATCAACATCAAACACTTCACTGATTTTTTTTAACATTTCTATATCTGGTATACCTCTACCATTTTCCCACTTTGAAACTGCTTGATATGTTACACCAATTTTGTCAGCAAATTTTGCTTGTGATAAATTATTATCCATTCTAAGTTTTAAAATAAATTTACCTATTTTTTCTTGATTCATAATTCACTTCCAATCTGTAACAAAAACAATACAATCATTATACCATATAAAAGATCATTCTAAAATTGAACTACTTTACAAATATATTACTATTTATCTATCAGTTATATTATATCACGTATAATGTTGAACATAAAGATTTCAAGTTTAAAATTTTGAAATTTTTATGTTTTTTGTTATTATAACAAACATCGGTAAAGACGGATTATAACAGGCACTTCGAGTGCGATTTTATGAATGTCTGCCATATGGTTATTTATAAATTCGGTTGTAGATAATGGAACGTTAGAGTTCGGATGATTAAGCGTGTAGGAATATAGGTAATCTCATATGGTATTAACCGAAATATTTATGAAAGGAGAAATTTATGAAACATATCTTAAGTTTTGATATTGCTAAAGGAAAAAGTGTTTATTGTTTTATTGATGAGTTAAGAAATACAATTATTGATGCGTCTTTTATTGAACATAATAAAATTGAATTTGATAATTTATATAATTTAATTAAAGATTATCCAAATTTAGTTGTTGTTATGGAATCTACTTCAATTTATCATTTGCCAGTTGAGAATTATTTTAGGTCAAACTATTTATCACTCTAAACATGATAAAAATCAAGAATATTTTTTTAAAATTATAAACTCATTTCAAAATCATCTTTATCTTTTTCATATTCATCATAATCTTTAACTCTAGATTTTAAATAATCTGGTGCTTCTACATAATCGAATAATTCATCTTGTTTAGTTGTACCTCTAGAAATACCTACAACATCATTCATATCAAATTCTTGTTCATCATAACAATTTTTAATAAACTTACTTGTTTCATCTTTTGTATAATCATTACCTCGTTGTAATAGTTTTCTTAAGAATTTTTTTAACATTTGAAATACATAATATATTCTATTTAGTAAACTATTATTTCTCATTTCTAAATCATTATTTTTGGATTCTAGATTATCTATCTCTTTTTTATATCTAAAGTTTTCTTTTTCAAGATATTTATAACTATTAGCATATCCATCAACTTTATTAAATATTGTTTGTAGTTTAGGTTGCAATTCCATTACTTTTTTAGATTCATTAATAACATTATTCATACTATCAAAAGTTTCTTTTTCTAAAATAACATGTTTATTATCAAAAGGAATCTTTTTATTTGTTTTCATTTGTTCTTCAAACTCACTCATCGCTTTATCTAATCTATCACTTTTAGCATTTAATTCGTGATTTAATTTTTTAGTAAGTTGTTTATATTCTTTTATTTTAATGTGTTTATTATCACTACCTTTAATACCTCGTTCTAGATCATAACCTTTTTCAGTTAGACTTTTATGATACATATCTTGTAATTGTGATAGGTGTATTTTATCTCTAATATATTGTTTTTTAGATATGGTATATCTTTCAGTATTAGTTCTCTTATCCAATTTCTTAACAAGTGGAACAACAACACAATGAACATGAGGTGTTAATTCATCTAAATGGACAGTTGCATGTAAAATTTGTTCTTTTTTATAACCTAAATCTTTATAAACAAATTCCATACAAGTATCTGCCCATTCTTTTATTTGCTCTCTAGACATACCATCAAAGAAAGTATGAGTAGCAGTAAAAATTAATTCATCAGCAACACAATTTTTGGAACTATTTAACATTTCATGGTATCTTTTCTTTCTATCAGCTCGTTCAGTTTTCATTCTTTCTTCGTGTTCTTTTTTATATTCTTTTGTTAGTTTATCAAAACCTTTAGTATATTTCATATCTAGTGGAACAAGTTCTATATTATTTTTACTTAATTCTATTTTAATATCTTTATTTGATTGATAAGCTTTCTTTTCTCGCTTATTATGTGATCCTATTTGGGCTAAATCAGGTATAGTCATAATAGGTTCACTTCTAAATATTGCATAATTTAATTCCATATATCATTTCTCCTTTCTTTTTAAACAACAAAAAAGATATGTCGTTAAACATACCTTTAATTACATTAATCATCATATCTCTTGTTATAATGACAATAATTTCTTATCTTACATTTCTCGCAGTTAGGGTGTTCTCCACAAATGTTAGCAGATCTTAATAAACAAAATTGTTGGATTATTGATTCTACGATTATCTCATCACAGTTATTTAATTCAGCAATCTTTTTTATAATATTTAATACTTGTTGTTCAGTAGCATTAGCATTTTCAACAATTCCTAGTCTATGACTACCAAATAATCTTTCTAATTGAGAACTCTTTTTGCAAGTATTAACTCCAACTCTTTTTAAATAATCATAAGCAAAAGCTCGTCCAACTTGTATTAATTTATATTTACCACTGTTAAACATATTTGCTATGTCATTAGGTTTTTCTTTACTTACAAACTTATCTAAACTTCCATAATCTTTTTCTATTTGTTCTAATACCATTATATTTTTAGATAATGCTTTCATTTGATAACTAATCATTGGGTTAGTGCAATGAATCTTCCTTAACTTATTAACTAAAACACTTGGTTCAACAACTTTTAAATAATTCTTATTATAATTATGAAATATTTCATCAATAGCATCCATATTTTCCCTAATATTATTATCTCCCCATCTATGATTAGAAAGTAGAGCAATTATTAATGCCTTTAAATGTTCTTCAAAAGAATATTTTTTACCTTTCTTTCTTGATTTAACATTATTAACTAAATCTTTAATATCTCTCATATAATCGTAATTGATTTTTTCCATACTTTCTTTTATAAGAGGGTATATATCTTTTAAATCATTATCATCTAATAAAGTAATATTTTTAACCATTTCATAGTTAGGATTATATATTTCTTCCTTATCAATACAATTCTTTAATACATCTATAACTTCTGCATTAGATAAATACTTTACTTTCTCAATAGGAAATACAACTTTATTTACCTTAACATATTTTATCAGCAAAGGAATTAATTCACTATTTTTAAAAATTTCCTTATTTTCCATAAAAAAATATCTCACTTTCTAAATTTTAGCCTTTAACTAATAAAGTGAAATATTGCCTTTTATCCTTATTTTATAAGGTATTTCTTTATTTTTATATTTGGGTATCACTTATTCAACAACACCCAAGGTGTTTTAACCATACGAGGATTTCCAAGTTCATCTTCATATCCAAGAGAATTTGGTGTTACAAAACCAACGCAATCAACCAATTTAATATTTGTAATTAATCCATCGATATTGATATTAGCGCCACTACTAGGAACAAACTTAGGTTCTATTGTCATAATAGTTTTACCTTGCGCAGTTTGAGGTATTTCATCCATACATCTTTTCTTTTCTATCTCATCATCGATATATGGAAGAATCAAATTTTCAATACATTTCTTAATAAAAGTACTTTTACCAGTTCGAACAGCACCTACTACTCCTAAATATATTTCACCATTACCTTTTTTACCCAAACTCTTTATAATTTCTGATTTATCCATATTTACCTTCTTTCTAGCATTTAGTAATAAATATGATATAAATCATTTTTTATGACAAAAACTCCATATTTTCTAAAATCTTTTATTAATTTATTTTGTTATATTACAATACTTTCTATTTAAAATAAAAACTATATTTGTTCTTTATAAATATTAAAAAAGCTATTAACTAGTAATAGCTTTTAGGTTTAATAAAAAATAATATTATTAATAAAATAACTACAGGTATAACTATTAAAGTATAATTAATTTATTATCTTTATAAGATACTTCATCATCTACTTATTAAATACAAATTCAGGAAAAATAGTACCTAGAAAAAATAAGATAACTAAAATTACTGGATTTAATAATATATTCATAATACTACTAAATGTATTATTATTATATACCATCTTTGCTTTAACTTCATCAATATTTATTTCAGTTTTATAATTTTTATTTTCATAATTATTTGTTACATCAACAACCAATCTATATTCATTTCTTTCAACTACTTTTCTAAGTACAACTTTCTTCTCATCACCCTCTAAGAAAGTTACATAATCTCCAACTTCTATATCTTCACTATTTTTAAGAATAACTATATTATTCTTACGAATATCAGGTTCTAAAGTTGCATTATCAATTTTATAATATGAATACCCTTTTACATCTAAATAATCTTCATGATAAGAGTTTTTTTTCACATATAAAATAACAAATAAGAAAGCAAGAACAATTAAATATGTTATTATTAATCCTCTAAAAATATTAAAAATTATTTTCATAATCTAATCATCTCACTTTCACTATAATCAATTTCTGGTACATGATATTCACCATATTTTAAGTTTGGATTAAGTGCATAAGTTAACATTTCATTTCTAACATAACTTATCATATCTGCAAACTGCATAGTTGCATTTATTTTATATTCTTCATATGGATCTTTTTCAGCATAAACAGATAATCCTGAACCCTTTTTCATATCTTCTAAATATCCCATTTGAGATATCCAGTAATCATCAAGTATTTTTAACATTTTAGTTTTCATACTTTTCTCATACTCTGGGGTAACCTTAATAGTATGTAATTTATGTTTTATATCTGTACAAATAGCACTTTTCATTTCTTTCTTTTTTCTTATGTCCCTATATTTTTCTAAATCAACCAAATGACCAATTTTAACTTGTATTTCCTCTTCGGTACTTCTTTGAAATAAATCATCTATAAATCTATCTACTGAATCTTCTAAAAGAGGCATAACACTTTTAGAATCAAGTATTAGATTTCTATATTCATATACTCCATTTTTCTGAGTAGTAAGCACACTATTATATTTTTCACCTATTATTCTAGACTTTTTATCTTCTGCTTCTTGACTTTTTTGGCATCCTACAACTAAATTAACAACTTTCTTAACAGTAATTTTAGCTTTATTATAATACTTAGACATACACTTAATAAGACTCTCTCCAGCACGCTTACGAACAAATTCATCTTCAAGTGAAGCATAAAATTTTGTTTGTCCTGGATCTCCTTGTCTTCCAGCTCTACCTTTTAATTGATTATCAACTCTTTCACTTCTATTTCTAGTAGTACCAATAACATACAAACCACCAACTTCACGAACACCTTCGCCTAATTTAATATCAGTACCACGTCCAGCCATATTTGTTGCAATTGTTACTCTACCAAGTTGTCCAGCGTTTTGAATAATACCATTTTCATTAGCATCTTGTTCAGCATTTAAAACTGAATGTCTTATTCCCTGTTCAGCCAAAAGTTTAGAAACAAGCATACTTTCTTCAACACTAGTAACACCAATTAATACAGGTTGTAATGTTTCTTGACACTTAATTACTTCTTCAATAATTGCTTTATATTTAGCATTTTTAGTTGCATAAACTTCATCAGGCATATCTCTTCTAATATTAGTTTTTCTACTAGGAACACTATAAGTTGGAAGACCGTATATATCCATAAAATCCTGTTCATTACTAGTTCCTGTCATACCACAAATACCACTTTTATATAAACCAAAGAAATCAGGATAAGTGCACATTGCTGTAGTAACTGTAGGTTCCTTTATATCAACACTATATTTCCTTCCCTCAGTTCTAGCAATTCTAGCTTCTTTAGCTTCTAAACATTCATGAATACCATTCATAAACCTTCTTCCTTGAAGTATTCTACCAGTATTTTCTCCTATTATTTCAACATTATACTTTGGAAGACCATCTTTATCTTTTTCACCACTTTTACTAGGTCTAACACTATAATGAGTACCACTCTTATAATGAAATTTTGCAAGTAAATAACAACGTACTGCTTCAACCCTTAAATGATATTCTCCTTGTTCTTCAGGTGTCAAATCTTCCCATTTTTTACCAGGCCATAAATCTTTAATTATTTTACTTTCTAACTTAGGTCTAATAATTGCATTAACACTATCATGGAAAACAACAGCATCAGCAATTTTCGAATTACTTGCTTTTTCATTAGCTATCATTTCCTCTTTATGAGAATCGTAATAACTCTCTTTATCATATCCTTGACATGTAATACCATTATCTTCTACAAAATCACAAGCCCATTTATATATACTTGTATATTTATCTGAAGGTTCACCTTCTTCTGGTTTTAAAGTTTCAGCACTTATAAGTGGAGTAATACCATCATCAAGTAAAATACTGTCAACTTCATCTATTATTGCATAATTAAATCCTCTTCTATTAACTCTATCATTAGGATTCATTACTCTATTATCACTTAAATAATCAAAAGCAATAGTCGACGCAGTACCATAAACTATATCGCAGTCATAAACAGCACGTCTTTCTCTAGTACTCATTTTGGCTTTAGGAAGGACATTTCCACAAGATAAACCCAAAGCTTCAAAAACTTTTATATTTTGTTCCATATCTCTTCCAGCTAAGTAATCATTTGAAGTAATAACATGTACTCCCTTTCCCTCTAATGCATTTAAATATGCAGATAATATTTGAACTAAAGTTTTTCCTTCTCCAGTCTTCATTTCAGCAATTGCATTATCATGCATTGCAACAGCAGCCTCTAACTGAACATTGTAATGAAACATACCAAGTTGTCTTTTAGTAACTTCACGACAAACAGCTAATGCATCAACAAGTATATCATCAAGAGTTTTACCATTTTTTATTTCCTCTTTAAATTTAGAAGTCATTTCTTTTAATTCCTCATCACTCATAGAAGAATATTTATCCTTAATAGAACTACTATCAATTCTTTCAACTATACGTTTAATTCTATTTTTATTTTGATTAGTATAATTACCAAATAATTTATCAGACATACCCATACTAGTCACCTACTTTTACTAATATAAATATAACATTTTTAACTACTAAATTCAATTAAAAACAACTATTATTTTTTTAACTTATTAATAGTTGTCACAATAACATCAATAATAAATAAAGAACTTAAAAACATTGTAATAAAGAATGGTATCTTTTTTATGAATTCACAAACATATGGAATAACCAAATATATAAGAATAATACCACCTACTCCCCAAAGTAAACTCATTTCAAGTGAAACATATTTTCCAATATGATATTTATAATTACTATAATCCCAAAAAGTAATATGAAATAGCTTTTCAATTAAAACTCCACCTAACCATTCAAGTACAGTAAGTACTATCGTTATAACAACAAATACTACTATAGTTTCTACTACTTTGTTTAAATGTAAACTTTCAAAAATCTTATTAGAAAGTAACATTATAATTATTACACCAAATCCGTATAAAGGAGTCCAAGGTCCATATAATATACCACTATTAAATCCAGATTTAAAAATATAAGCACATAATGTCTCAAATAAATAACCAAATATTGAAAAAAATAAGAAAAAATTTATATAAAACATAATTTCACCATTATTATTATTAACAAAAGTGAAAAATATATGAATTATTGCTTGCAAAATATTTTTATTCATATATAATATCATACTTACAAGGCAATAATATTTATTGCATATAATTTATGGGAGGTTTTGAAATGAAGAAAGTTTTACTTTCATTAGTTGCTTTTCTTATGATTTTTAATACTGTTTTTGCTGAAGAAGTAGAAGTATTAGAAAATGATAATGAAGTTACTGAAACAGTTTTAACTACTAATGTAGAAGAAACAAATACTACTGATACATCAAATGATGTAAAAGAAGAAACTGAAGAATACAAATGGGCTGCTATTCAACCTAGCAGTACTAAAACAAGTGATGGGGTTACAGTTTCTTGGAAGTATGTTGGAATAACTAAAAAAGATGGATTAAGAACAATAAATTTTGACTTAACCTATACTATTCCAGAAGACTACAATAAAGATAGTCTAATTATTAACCCTGATATATTTGAAGTTATTGCTTGGGGACAAGAAGAAGCTAATGCACCACTTTTAATGCCTAGAGACACTGTTAAAGTAAATTTAACAATAATTAATAACTCTAAATATAATTACAATTATGATGAAAATTCATTTGTAATTTATCCTTACACTTCAGATGAATTAAAAGAATTAGGATTTGAAAAAATCAAAGATGGAGATTATCTATTCAATGGTGAAGGATTAAATGATGTTCATCAATACTATAGAACAAAAAATAAAGCATTAGTTGCATTAACATGTGATGAAAACAAAAAATGTGTCTTAGCGACAACTGAAAATCTTGATAAATTATTAAGAGAAAAAGGATACAACGGAAAAACATATAATGGAATCGATGAATTAGATAAGTATTATTTAGATTTCTATAATGATTATTTCAAATATACAGAAAACAACAAAAAAGTTACTAAATTAAGTGACTTCACAGTAAACGAACTATCAAAAATCTTCGATGGAAACTATTACATTTTAGATGGTGATGGAATTAAAGAAGAAAACGCAACATTAATTGCACTACATTTTGATTTCTTATACAATTACCTATTAGGTGTTTCATTAGATGATGAAGAAATTAATGATAAAAATCAACATGAATATGCATCTGGAGAATATATGAGAAATGAATCTAAAGGTGACAATGCAGTTAAAAAGAATTTAGGAAAATTAAATAGTAAAAGTGAAAATTCTATGAATACAAATATGCACCTAAATGGTCCACTTACAGGAAATGCATTCATGAACTATAGAATTACAGGACATGCACATTTATCATATACTGCTGAAAAAGGAAGAGTTATTGCAAAATACATTGATATCAAAGGAAATGTTTTAAGTGAAGACGTTATTACAAGTAGTATGGTAAATGACGATTATAAAACAAATGCAAAAGATATTAATGGTTATGCATTAATAAAAGTTGAAGGTAATGAAACAGGTCTTTATCAAAATGAAGATATAATTGTTACATACATTTATGAATTTGTAGATGGTAAAGGTGGAGACGATGTACCTAATACTGCAGTTAACACTAATAACACTTTAGAAATCACTACTATTTTTAGTGTAATTACACTAACTGTAGCAGTAATTTTAAGAAAAAGATTTAAAAAATTAAGATAGTATTAATTTTTATACTGTTTTTGTAGTAAAAAACATAATTTTTGAATATAAAGTATTGAAAAAAATAAAAAACATGTTATAATAACAACTCGTTAGCGATAAGGGGGTTTTGGGAAAAGAAGTAATACAACTACTCTTCCCTTAACAAATCGCATATAATTTAAGGGAGGTTTTTTTAAAATGAAGAAAGTTTTACTTTCTATAGTTGCATTTACTCTAATTTTTAATACTATTTCTGCTGAAGAATCAGAAGTATTAGAAGTTAATGAAGAAGCAACTACTATAGTAGAAGAAAGTATTAACAATGAAACCGAAGTTGTTAATAATGAAACTACTAAAGAAATTATTTTAGCATCTGGTGAAGATGTTAAAACATATGTAGCTCAAATTGGAGAAACAAAATATGAAACACTTGATGAAGCAGTTAAAAACGTGCAAGATGGTGAAGAAATAATTTTACTTGATAATTGTAATTTAACAGCATTACTAGATAAAAATTTAACATTTACTGGTAATGGAACTATAACTATTAATAATTATACTTTAAATGGTTATAAAAAAGATTTAACATTAAAAGGAAAAAATGTTAAATTACACTGGACAAATGGTGAAAAAGGAAATTGGCTAATGCTAGCTACATCTGGTTCTATTAAAGTACTTGATGGAGCAACTATGATAATGGAATTCAACTCAAAAACTACAGGAACTAAAAATGCTCTTTATATGAATTCAGGTTCATCTATTGTTGTAGATAACGCATCTACATTTAAAATTATAGGACATGAAACTAAAGGAATTACTGGAGAAGGAATTCAATTAGATAAAACAGGTAAATCTACAATAAAAGTTACTAATGGTTCTACATTTATCATTGATGGAACAAACAGAGGTTATGTAAATAGTCCAGTTATTTATGTTGAAAATTCTACATTCAAAGTAATCAATTGTACTAATAATGGTTCTAACGGTGGTAAATTCACAGCTATTAATTCTAACGTTACATTTGAAAATAATAATGTACTTGGATTAAGTGTTCATGAATTAACAGTTAAAAATTCTACATTAAATTTAAATAACAATGGATATAGTGGTTTATTCATAGGAAAAAGTGAAAATCCTTCACTAGTAGATGGTAAATCAAAAGTATATATAAATGGTAATAATAAAACAGCATATAGATATGGAGCTTTTTGGATTGGTTCTTCTATAAAATTTGAAAAAGGAGCAATTCTAGAAGTAAATAACAACAAAGCAAATGGTATTAGAGTAAGTACTGTTAAAGTTGGATACTCAGGAGAAGCTAACGGAGAGTTATTAATTGAAGAAGGCGTTAAAGTTTCAATTCAAAACAATGAAGCATTCTATGGTTTAGATGAAGATAACTTTGGTGGTGGTATTAATGCTACTGGTAAAGTTGTATTACCAAAAGATGCTAAAATATATAACAACCATGCTACTATTGATTTTGGTAAAACTGGAACAGATTGGACACTAAATGGTGGCAAAAAAGATAAAACCGGAGAATCAAAAGATTGCACTGATAAAATTGATGGATGGTATGATGACTCTAAAAATTCAAGATGGAATGCACATGATAAAGAAAATAAACATGTAGATGAAATACCAGCAAATACCTACGAAGGAACTTTATCAATTAAAGCTGCTCACGGAATCTATGGAAAACTAATCGTAAAATACGTTGATAACAAAGGAAACGTATTGAGCGAAGAATCAACTTATTCTGAAAAGGTTGGAACTGAATATGCCACAACAGAAAAAGAATTCGAAGACTATAGTTTAATTGACGTAAATGGTGAAACTAAAGGTAAATATATTGATGGAACAATAACAGTTACATATATTTATGAATTTACCAGTGGAACTGGAGGAGAAGATGTTCCAGAAACTGGAATTGACACATCAAATGCACTAGAAATAACAACATTATTTAGTGTAATAACTTTAATTACTACAATTATATTAAGAAAAAGATTTAACTAAAAATAAGCAGTAAAATTACTGCTTTTTATATACATAAAAATAGCAATGAAATTAATCATTGCTATTTTCTTTCTATTTCTCTTCCAACTATTACTAATAATTTGTCATGATATCTACCAAATATACATGTTTGAAGTACCATTATCTTATCATTTTTATTTACAGTAACATTTATTTTATATTTACTTTTCTTTTGAAGTCTTTGAAAATGTTTTAACCAATCAGAATCCTTTTTATAACTAAACTGCATATGTTCTTCACTAGAATCCTTATTAGCAACTATAACACTAAATATTTCATATTTTCGAGTTTCATCATTTACCATAAACTCAAAATATTTATGTTCATTATAATAATCTTTATTTAAATATCCTTCCAATACTTTAAATGGAGGATTAAACTTAGTACTATTATGTCCATATATATTTATTTGCCTAGAATTAGTATTATTTCTATAATCAATAAATACACTACCTATTACACTCTTCTTCTTAGTAACAGCATGTCTTAAATAATAATCATTGTCTTTTCCTTTAACAATAGGAATATTAACATCTAAACCACCAATATTTAAAATACCTTTAATATCACTATTATTAAATTTTATTTGTAAATCACTTATATAATCTTTAACAGTTTTTTCATCAATTATTTCTATTTCCTTAGGTACAACAGTTTCTTCTATTTCCTTTATAATTTCATTGTCTTCTTGTCTCTTAAAATATAAAAGAACTAAACACACCATAACAACTAGAATAAATACATATATAATAATATCAAGAATAATCTTAGTTTTCTTATTATCTTTCTTTTCTTCTGCTTTTACTTCTTTTTGTTTTTTAGGTATTTCTTTATTAACTACTTTTTTCTTGGTACTTGTAGTTTTCTTTTTAGTACCACTAACTTTCTTAGTATTAGTACTTTTCTTTTTAACACTAGTCGTTTTACTTTTATTAGTACTTGCTTTCTTTGAAGTGGTTTTCTTAGTATTACTTTTTACACTACTACTCTTAGTACTATTCTTTTTACTGTTATTAGTTTTCTTTTTAGTTCCAGTACTTTTCTTAGTGTTATTTGTTTTTTTCTTAGCAGTAGTCTTCTTCTTTTCTTCATCCATACTTTCTCACCTAACCCAAATTAATCATATTATACACTATTAATTGATAAGTGTTATCTTTTTTTTCAACTTTAGCATTAATTTTATATACATAATTCTTCTTAATTTCGCCAATCTTTTTATAAGCATCAGGAAAAACAACACCCTCAATAGATCTAAATTCATCACTGAGTTTAATAAATGACATCTTTTCTCCATTCTTAGTTTTAATAGTTTTTACACTCTCAACATATAAAATACAAGATATAACTTTATCAAAATACCTAGTAAAATCCTTAAGTGTTATAGAGTTACTTCTATCCACCTTCGTAACTGGATGAAAAGATAAATAAAAACCATAATTAATTATTTCATTTTCTATTATTTCTCTATCAGTGTAGTCTTCGATATCTTCAAGAATAGGTTTTTCATCAATAACTATATTTAAATCTTTACACAAAGTAACATAATTAAGTACTTCATCAAAACTATTTATTAAACTTTTCTTATTAATACCAAACTTATCAAAAGCTCCGCATTCTATTAAAGCAATGACTACTCTTTTATTAACACTCTTACTATAACATCTAATCATAAAGTCATAAAAATCCTTAAATAAACCTTTACTTCTTTCATTTTCAATTTCTTCACTTACTGTAGATGCTATACTTTTAATAATAGTAAAAGGTATTACAAGTTTATTATCAGATATTATAAATTCCTTACATGATTTGTTTATATCCATGGGTAAAAACTCTATTCCTAAAATTTTACTTTCATCTATATATTCTTTTATACTCTCAGTACTCTTATTCATATTAAGTAAATTCTTCATAAAATATAAAGTATAATTTATCTTTAAATATGCCATTTGAAAAGCTACCACTGAATACACCACAGAATGTGATTTATTAAAACCATAAGAAGAAAATTTAATAATTAATTGATATAATTCTTCTCCAACCTCTTTAGTATGTCCATGAGAAATAACTCCATTAATAAACTTATCTTTATTAGATGCAATAACACTTTCTTTCTTTTTAGACATAGCTCTTCTGATAATATCAGCCTCTGCATAACTATATCCACCAATATTTCTAAGTATTTCTAAAACTTGTTCTTGATATATTATAATTCCATAAGTACTTTTAAGTATCGGTTCAAGTTCAGGTATTAAATAAGTCACTTTTTCTAAACCCTTTTTCCTTCTTATGTAAGTAGGTATCATCTCACGAGGTCCAGGTCTATATAAAGCAATCGCATCTACTAAAGTATTAAATGAATCAACTTCTAATTCTTTCAAAAAAGATTTCATACCACTACTTTCAAATTGAAATACACCAGTAGTATAAGCTTTACTAAACAAATATAAAGTTCTTTTATCATTTAAATCTATATTATTTATATCTAAATTTTTACCATCACTTCTAATATCATCAAGAATATTAGAAATAGTATTTAAGTTCTTAATTGATAAAAAATCCATTTTTAAAAGTCCAAGACTTTCTATATATTCCATTGAGTATCCAGTTAATACAGTATCACCTACTTTATATAAAGGCATAACTTCATCAAGTGAAATATCACTTATAACAACACCAGCTGCATGCATACTAGTATTTTTCTTAAGTCCACATAATTTATCGCATACTTTTACTAAATATAATGCATCATTATTTCTTCTAACTATATTATTAAATTCAAAATTATCTTTAAGTTCATCAAAAGTTTTTTCATCTTTAATAGTTTTGCATATATTATCAACCAGTATTGGATTTAATTCCATTACCTTAGATACATCTCTTATAACTTGCTTAGGAAGTAACGTATTAAAAGAAATAATTCTAGCAGTATTCATATGTCCATATTTATCACTGACATATTTTATAACTTCTTCACGTTTTAAACTATCAAAATCTATATCTATATCAGGCATTGTAATTCTATCAGGATTTAAAAATCTTTCAAAAATTAAATTATATTTAAGTGGATCCACATTTATAATACCAAGACTATAGTTAACTAAAGAAGCAGCACCACTTCCTCTTCCAGGACCAACTAATATATTATTTCTCTTAGCAAAAAGTACAAAGTCATATACAATCAAGAAATAATCTACAAAATTCATCTTTTCTATAACAGAAAGTTCATACATAAGTCTTTCTTTATAAACTTCTGGAACATTTCCATTTAATCTTTTCTCTAAACCCTTTTTAGCAAGAGCAAACAAGAATTCTTTTGAATTTTCTCTATATACAGGTATATGTGTTTTAACTTTAGGAAATTCTATATTTATAAGTTCTGCAAAATCAAAAGTACTTTTAGTATATTCTCTTCCAATATTGTTCTTAAAACTACTTTCATATACATTTATTTTCTCATTTTTAGTTTTTCCTTCTTCAATATATCTTATATATTTAAAATATTCTAAGTCATCTGGTTCAAAATATCTAATTAAATCCATATATACTATATTATTAGTACGTTTAAGTGCTTCCTCTTTAGTTTTTTCATTATGAAATTTTAAGTAACAAGAAGGAAAATATTTACTTATTACTTCATAATGTTTAATACTAGTTACAACAATTAAATTATCTATATATTTTTTTACATCTTCAAATGTTATATTACCATCTATATTTTTTTTAGAAACTAATTTAAATAATGAAATAAGTCCATCATAATTTCTTGCATATAAAACAACATATGCATCTTCTATTATAAATTCACAACCAACTATTGGTTTAATACCACATAAATTACATTTAGTAATAAATTCCATAGTACCAAACATAGATGAATCTGTTATTCCAAGTGCTTTAACTTCTCTACTTTCAGCATACAAAAGCAAATCATCTATTTTTATTAGACTATTCATTAAATCATATTCAGTTTTAATATTAAGTGGTATATAATTCATAATATTTCCTTTCATAATTATTTTATCATAAATAAAAGGTTCTTACGAACCTTTTTTATTATTAAGTATTTTTCTATTTAACTATAAAATTTAACCCTGATGGTATACTATATAATAATTAAATTAATATTTTAACATATCTTGCTGTAAAATGTTATTTTTAACATAAATTTTATTTACATTAGAAATAAGCAGCATTGCTAATAAACCTGATAAGATTATTTTTTACATATATATTCTTTTAAAAATACTAAGAAAGTGACTTCTTAGTATTTACTATCTATATCATTAAAATCAACTTTATCCATTTCTTCAATTACTTCTAGTTGATTTTCGATAATTTGTCTTAATCTACGTTTTAAAATATTAGTATTTCTTTTTAATTGATCTGCATGATTTTGAGCTTTTTCTGCTTTTAATAAAGCATCATTTATGATTCTACTAGCGTTATGTCTAGCTTCAGTAACTAAAGATTCTGCTTCACGTCTAGCACTACTTTTGATTTGATCTCCAGCAGCTTCAGCAGTATAAATTGCTCTATTCATAGTATCTTCTATTCGTTGATAGTAAGCAATTTGTTCAACTAATTTTTTATTTTCATCTTCTGTCTTTTGACTTTTTTTAAGTAACACTTCATAATTATTTATTATTTCATCTAAACATTTTTGAACTTGGTACTTATCGTAGCCACGAAAAACAGTATCGAACTTTTTCATAAGCTCCACCTCTAATATTTTAAAACTTTATTCTACCATTCTCCAGTATCAGCTTTTTTAGTTTTTTTAGTATCATCATCTGTTATATTTCCTTCAATTTCAAATCCTTTAGGAGCACAAATAACAATACCTGGACCTAACTTTTGCATACTTCCTTCAATCGCATAAACAATACCATTAAGAAAATCCATAATTCTCTTTGATACATCTGAAGTAACTCTCTTAAAATTAACAACTACTTGATTTTTAGCTTTTAAATAATCAGCTATTTGTTGTGCTTCAGAGAAAGCTCTTGGCTCAACTAAAATAGTTTTATTTCTATATTCTTCTTTTTTATTTTTATTAGTTTCTTTACCATCATATTCTTCTGCATATTCTTCACCATCTTCAGGTTTAAATATATTATTAATAAATCCCATAAGTGTTCCTCCTTATTCTCGTACTACAATACCATTTTAACACAATAACGAATATGTATCAATAATTAAATTAATAAATTTAACAAGAAAAATAGACAAACTTCAACATAAAAAAGAAATTATATAATTTCTAGAATTTTATTCTTTCTTCAATATAATTTCTTAAATCTTCTAATTTTATAGTTTCTTGTTCCATAGTATCTCTATTTCTAACAGTTACAGTACCATTATTAATAGTTTCATCATCTACAGTAACACAAAATGGTGTTCCGACTGCATCAGCTCTTCTATAACGTTTACCAATAGATGCAGTTTCATCATAACTACACATAAAATATTTAGATATTTCTTTATATATTTCCATTGCTTTTTCACTATGATACTTTTTAACTAATGGAAGAACTGTTACTTTAATTGGTGCTAAGAAAGGATGTAATCTAAGTACTTCTCTTTCATCATTATCATTTAATTTTTCACGATCATAACTATCACATAATATAGTTAAGAATAATCTTTCTACACCTACTGATGGCTCTATAACATAAGGAACATATTTTTCATTTGTTTCAGGGTCTAAATATTCTAAACTTTGACAACTTACTTTCATATGTTGAGTTAAATCATAATTAGTTCTTGAAGCTATTCCCCAAAGTTCACCCCATCCAAATGGAAACTTATATTCTATATCAGTAGTAGCATTACTATAAAAACTTAATTCTTCTTTTTCATGATCTCTAAGTCTTAAATTTTCTTCTTTAATTCCTAAACTTAATAAGAAATTTTTACAATATTCTTTATAATATTTAAACCAATCAAGTTCAGTACCTGGTTTACAGAAAAACTCTAACTCCATTTGATCAAACTCACGTACTCTAAATATAAAGTTTCCAGGTGTAATTTCATTTCTAAATGATTTACCTATTTGAGCTATACCAAATGGTAATTTAAGTCTCATACTACGTTCTACATTCTTAAAGTTAACAAATATACCTTGAGCAGTTTCTGGTCTTAAATATACTGTGCTTTTAGCATCTTCAGTAACGCCTTGGAATGTTTTAAACATTAGGTTAAAATTTCTAATATCAGTAAAATCACTACTACCACAATTAGGACAAACTACATTATGTTCTCTAATATAATTCATTAATTCTTCATTACTAAATTTACCAGCATCTTCAACACCTAAATCTTCAAGTAATTTATCTGCTCTATGACGAGTTTTACAATGTTTACAATCAATTAATGGATCACTAAAAGTTTTTAAGTGACCACTAGCTTCCCAAGTTTTAGGATTCATAAGTATTGCAGAATCCAAAGCCACATTATTAACATCTTCTTGAATAAATTTTTTTGTCCATGCCATTTTAATATTGTTTTTAAGAATTGCACCTAAAGGTCCAAAATCCCAAGTATTAGCAAGGCCTCCATATATTTCACTTCCTTGAAAGATATATCCATAATTCTTACAATAATTAGTAAGTTCTTCCATAGTTATTTTATTTTCCATTAAAATCCCTCCATTTTAAGTTGCAACTTCATTGCTTCTTCTTTTTCTTTTTTAATAAAATCACATTTTTTATTATGTTCATCTACTTTTTTCATTAAATCTTTAGTAAACACCCTAGCAATAACTCGTTTTTCACCACTAACAAGTTCTACTCCATCCTCTAATTCTTTATTTCCTCTTGGTATAACTTTTATATACTCATCACCAAAAATATAATTAATAAATTTTTCTAAAAATTCACTTTCATACTGAGGTAATCCAGTACTTTCTCTAGCTAAATTAAATCTTAAATTACCTTCTCTTGTAGTATTATACGAACTACTATTTGAATAATTAGTATTTATACTATATGTACTAGCACAACTATTATATAAAAAGTCATCTCTATCGCTAATATATCTTCTTAATATTTTAGCTTTACTTTCACTCATTTCATCATTATCAATAATTAATAGTTTTTCACTTTGACTACCTACATAGAACATTAAACCATTTATTCTGCTAAATTCACTAGATATAAAATTTAAACGATTATATCTTAAAAAATATTCTATAACAGCATCTTTTATTTCTTCATCACTTTTCCCCCGTAATGATTCACTAAAACTGTTACCAAGTGTAACTGTATCCAACAATTTACCATTTACTTTTATTATTCCATTACGTACAACAATTGTATCATAAAAGTTTTGATCTAATTGTCTTATTCCCTCTATCCTCATAACTGCCTCCAATAAATAAAAAACTTCTAAAACAATATAAGGGTCCTTAAGGACGGTTCCACCTTATTTATTCTAGAAGAATCACTTTAAACCTATAGCCTAAGTGCTTTACCATCACACTATTATCGCTCAATAAATGTATTTTAACACAATATTATTTTGTTTTCAATACCAGTTGTTTTGTTTTTAAAAAATCATCTTTTTTGCAATCTTTAGGTGTAAATCTTTTTTCTTCGAACTCTAACATTTCTATTTCACCTTTTGAGTTAACATACATATCTATAAAATATGCTCCCATAGTATTCTCAAGCCCCTGTCTTATAGCAAAATTAGTTTTAGCAGTTAAACATGGTATTAAGAATGCTATTACATTTCTATAAGCCATCATATGGCTTTGATGAAAGTGTCCACTACCAAGTATATTAGGTTTACATCCAGGTTCCATTTTATCTATATATTTTTGCATTTTATATGACAAACTTGATGCACATCCTCCTCCCGGATGATACATTTCTTCAAGTGTCTTAGGACTCTCTTTAGGACTAAATACACCTTTATCATCTCCCATAAAATGTAAATCAGGTCTTAATTTTTCTATAGCTGGTCCCATAAATAATCCACCATTTTTTGCATGTGTTTGATCATGAGTACCTGTAATAAAATATGTATCTACCCCATCAACTTTAGGATAATAATTAACTATATAATCAAGTTGTCTTGATGCACCTTGTCTAAATAAAGCATATTGATGTTCTGGTCTATTATGATAATCACCATCGAGAACATCTCCAAAATGTAATACTGTAGTAATACCTCTATCACGAGTTTCTTTATATATTTGATTTACAAGACCAAGTTGTTGCGCTTCGTTACAAAAATGAGTATCTGATATCCAAGTTTGTCTAATATGAGTTAGTTCTTCCATTTGAGGCTTTATAACTTTACCAATTTTATTTTTATTTTTCTTTATAATTATTTTTCCATCCTCTTTATCTGATAAATCAATATCATAACCCTTTAATTTGAACTCTTCAAGCATACCACCGAACTTTAATGGAGAAATACCAAGTCTAGAACAAACTTTATCTAGATTTTCACCATTCTTAATACTTGAATATATTTTATCTTTTTCATCTCTAATAGTAGGTTGACTTAAATATATAGATTCATTATCAGTTAAATGTAATGTTTTAAATGTCTTATAATCATCTCTAATTGTTTGATAATATGGAATATACATTTGAGAAGTGTTTTTTAAATTACCCTTTTTATCTTTATTTAATGTAATCACCCAACTACCAATAGTGTTATATACAGGTGTATTAGCATCTTTCATTTCATCAGTTGTTCCGACTACTGTAGGAACTTGATAAGAACGAACACCACGTCTTAAAAATGAATCACATGCTGCAAAATGACTTGTTACTAATATATCAGTTTTATCTTCATTTCTAAGCGCAGCTATTTTTTGCTGTGGCTTATAACTTATTGTATACGGAACATTTCCATTTGAATGTTGTAAATATAATGATATGCTTCCATTACCACTACTATTTACAAAAGTTACCTTTTTACGTCTTGGCCCTAAATAAATCATATCAGGTCTTTTAGAAGCAATTAAGTTTCCAATATCAACCTTATCTTTAGTTTTTAAAAATGATAAATCATGTTCACCAGTAACAAAATATGTAGTTATACCATCAACTCTAGGAAAGCAAGCAGCTACATAATCTGCCTGATCATCATAGCCATCTTTATGAAGAGTAGAATTATATATACTTTTAGCCCCTTTATATACACCTTCTACTACATCTCCAGTAAGAAATACATATTTTACACCCATTGCTTTAGCTTTTAAGTACATATCATTTAATATACTAGTTTGTTGATATATACTTCCAAATCTAGTATCTGATATAAGCATACATTTAATATTATTATCATTATTTTCTATCTCATATGATAAATCATTTATCAACTGTTCATGTCCATAATTTCTAATCAACGTAACAGTTGTTTTTTCTTCACTGTTTTCATCATAAGAAGCTGATGTATTCATTGTTACAACATTATTTCCTCTTTTTTTAAGTTCATGAATAAGCACAAACATATCTTCTCGACTGATATTGTAAGACCTACATAAATCTTCAACAATACATTCTTGTGCTAAAGTATCAAATTGCAACTGATCAGCAAGTTCCTTTAAATTCTCTTGAGTTACCTCAATTAAACCATTATCCCCCGATTTAACAATGTTATCTTCGTCCAGTATTAATCCATCATTTATTTTCTTACTCATTAATACTACCTACCTATCCTAATTTAAGTATATTATTTTATATAAAAAATTTCAATTTATTTTTTAAAAACTTTAATAAAAAAACATCTATTAAAAGATGTTTTTAGACATATTTATTACACGGAGCAAAAGTTTTTCTATGTTCTTTTAAAATTCCATATTTTTCTATTGCGTCTATATGTTTTTTAGTTCCATAACCTTTATTATGCTTGAAATCATATTCAGGATGTTCCTTATCAAGTTCTATCATCATTCTATCTCTTGTAACTTTAGCAATTATACTAGCAGCAGCAATACTTTCACTTTTAGCATCTCCTTTTATTATAGATGTTTGTGGTATATCTACATTTAATTTAACAGCATCTATTAATAAATGTTCTGGTTTAACACTTAAATTATTTACAGCTTCAATCATTGCTTTCTTAGTAGCTTCAAGTATATTTATATCATCTATAACATCTTCACTACTAATACCAATTCCAACACTAACTGCATTTTCCATTATAACATCATATAATTGTTCTCTCTTCTTTTCAGTTAGTTTTTTAGAATCATTAATTCTTTCATCATAAAAATCTTTTGGAAGTATTACAGCAGCAGTTACAACAGGCCCAACTAATGGTCCTCTCCCTACTTCATCTATACCAGCAATATATTTTATTCCACTTTCATATAATTCATTTTCAAATTCTTTCATTTCATTTGTCCTACAACTTATCTATTTTTATTTTCATAGCTTTTTCAAATATTGGTATTAAACCAACCTTTTCTTTAACAAAACTTGGTTTAATTTGATATACACCAGGAAAACAATTTCCCTCTATAATAACAGCATCACTATCAGTAATAGCTACATCCCATCCAACATATTTAACTTCAGGTACCTTTTTAGCACATTCTTTTACTAAATCAATAGCTTTATCATAATTAGGAATTTTATAGCCAACTATATTAATTTTACTAATTGGATGTTCATAGAAAATATTATCATCTCTATCAATCGCAGGAACAATAATTTTTCCATCACGAACAAAAGTATACATACTTCCACTAGTAAAATTATCAGTAACACCACCATTACCTATTTTAAATACAACATTTAATATATGAGTTTCTTTTCCATCAAAAAATGAAACAATTCTAAATGTATTAACACTGGTCTTATTAAGCATACCTATCTTTTTATTTTGAATAATCTTTTCTTCAATAAGTAATTTATTATTAGAAACTAAATATTCATATGTTTTCTTATAATTCTTTTTATCAACTTTAATTAATTCAATGCCTTCTCCACCAGAACCACCAACAGGCTTAGCAATAAAATCTTTTTTACTTTCACAAAATTTAACAAATTCTTCATAATTATTATCTAAATATAACCAATCACGTTTTAAATATTTATTAAATATTTTATTAAACTCCACTTTATCATCAAACTTCTTAGCAATTTCTTTATCATTAAATATTCTTACTATAGCATTATTTTTAACTCTAGTTAAATAAGTCTTTCTCTCTTTAGAATTAAGATTATAAAATTCAAATTCTTGATAATCATATGGCCCAGCGCCATATTTTATAGAACAATACACTATATCAATAAATAAAAATAATCTACATTTATGAGTTTTATTATGTATTTTTTTAACTATATTAAATATACTTTTAATTGTTCCACTTTTAAAACATTTTATTTTATAAATTAAACTTTTCATATTCATCACTATTAATAGTATATCATACTTTAATTATTTTTACTAAATAAAAAGTAGTAGTAATTTAAAGTACCACTACTTACGATATTTGTATTTCATTATCTTTATAATCTACATTAATTTCACTATTAGATTTTATTTCGTTATTGATAAGCTTACGAGCTATTATAGTTTCAAGTTTATTATTAACAAGTCTCTTCAAAGGTCTAGCTCCATAGTATTCATCATATCCATTATCAATAAAGTATTTTTTTGCTGCATCTGTTAATTTAATTTTAACGTTTATATCAACAAGTCTATGTTCTATCTCATTAATTATCTTATCAAGTATTTCTCTTAAATTATCTTTAGAAAGTTTATTAAATACTACTATCTCATCAAGTCTATTTAAAAATTCTGGTCTAAAATATTTATTAAGTTCCGCCCTAACTTTATTTTCTTCATCATTTATAATATATTCACTTCCTACATTAGAAGTCATAATTATAATAGTATTTTTAAAGTTAACTGTTCTACCATTTGAAT
>SFOJ01000050.1 GCA_004552445.1 Mollicutes bacterium | reverse complement strand
AATTTTATCAGTAGCTATATTTCAAATTTCTATATTATTAGCAATAGTGTAAACAAAAAAGTTGACAGAAAAAAGTAATAAGTAAATCATAAATTACAAGTATACTTTAAGATGTAAATAATTTAATATTTATATCTTATTTTTTTGTGTTAAATTATTTACCAAGAGTTTAAGTGAGAACAGCAAATTACAGAGGTCTTAGAATCTAACAAATTGACAGTTCAACTTTTATTTCTATTATTAATTTAGTTTAAGATAGTGAGGTCAAAGAATCTATATAACAAGCTTGATGAAATAATGGTGGAAACAGAAGACTTAAATTCAGAAAGGAGTAAATAATGAAATCAGTATTAAGTGTAGATGTTGCTAAAGGAAAAAGTATGGTAATGTTATCTACAGAGTATGGAGAAGTATTAATTGAACCAAAAGAAATTAAACATAATTTAAAAGATTTTGATGAATTAAAAAATCAAATTAATAATTTTAAATTAGATGATTTAACAATATTTATGGAATCAACAGGAATCTATCATTTATCAGTAGAAAGATATTTTAAAGAAAATGAGTTTAATACTTTAGTAATAAATAGTTTAACTACTAAAAATAATTATGATACTTTAAGGAAAACAAAAACAGATACTAAAGATTGTATGAGATTAGCCAAGTTATTTTTTGTTAATGAAGTAGAATATCACGATTTATCAAAGAAAGATTTATATGCAAATTTAAAAGCAATGACAAGACAATATTTTTATCTAACACAGTTAAATGTTAGTTGTAAAAATAGATATAAGAGATTGATTAATATTTGTTTTCCAGAGTTTGAAGAAATATTCAAAGGCAGTAGAATTTATGAAGAAACAGCTTTAAATTTTATAAAAACATTTCCTCATGCTTATATTGTTAAAGAAAAAAGAATTGATGCTTTATATAACAACTTATATAAAACTAATTCAAGACATGATTATTATTACAAAAGATTAGCAAATAAAATTAAAGAGATTTCTCTTAATTCTTATCCAGGAGTAGATAAAGAACATTCAGATGTTAAAAATTTATCAGATATGGCAAGTATTTTACAAGAAAACACTAAGACAATAAATGAGTTAAAAAACAAGATGATTGAAACAGCAAAAAAGTCACCTTACTTTGATATTATTAATTCATTTTATGGTATTGGAGAAGTATTAACAACTGAATTACTTGGAGAACTTGGAGATATTACAAGATTTGATAATCATAAACAACTAATTGCTTTTTGTGGTTTAGATCCAACAATTATACAATCAGGAAAAAGTATTAATGTTCATGGAACAATCTCTAAACGAGGGAATAAATATGCAAGATGGATATTATTTAATATTAGCCAAATGGTAGTTAAATTAGGTCATCAATGTCCTAATCATCCAGTTTATAATTATTATTTAACAAAAAAAGCAGAAGGCAAACATTACTATGAAAGCCTAACTGCATGTTCAACAAAAATATTAAGAATGTTATATACAATGTGCAAAAATAATACAACATTCAAAATAAATTAACAAATTCATTTTATCACATATATTACTATAATACACGAAAAATTTAAAAAATGCCTATTTTCGTGATTTTTGTCGTGGTATAATATTTATATAAATTTAGTATTGACAAAACTTAGATAGTCAATTTGTGCGAAGGATTGTAAAATTAACAAAAATCTATTCCATAAACACTTAAAACGTGGTATATTATTACTAGCAACGGAAGATTATATGTACTCTTTCGTTATTGGAAAAGAGTTGTAGATAACTACGACACCCGCTCCAAATTGATATTTCGTCGAACTTTTTAGTTCGATTTTTTATTATATGAGTTTATAATGCTCAAAGAGTGGCCAAATCAATTGCTAATAATTTCATCTTCCAAATCTTTCAGATATAGAATGTACAATTATTGGAAATTCTATAGTTTGATTTTCATTTGGAAAATAATAAAATCCATTAGCATCTATATAACCTACATTTTCATCTTTTATTTCTTCTTTTGTAATTGGATTTCTTCCTCTAACACTAACTAAGTGATTGCCATTCCATTGTCTAAAATTCCATTAGAATTATTTTTTTCATAAATTATATTCTCCATTTCAATACAATGTTTTAATGTTAATAAAATATTTTCTACTTTTTATTTTTTATATCATAATATCTATAAAAATATGGTATATATAATAAAGATAAAATGTTTAATAATAAATTTATAAGTGAAAAATCATATAAGAAGAATTCTACATATATAAAATTCACAATAATTATACCAGTAAATAATTTATTACTGATTTTTACTTTTAAATTTTTAAGCAATCCAGCAAAATACCAACAATAAGTTACATTAATAATAAAGCCTCTTAAACTACTAAGTCTGCTTTTGTTATTAATAATAAAAGGATTGAAAATAGTCTTAAAATTACATAATTCGTTACAATTTTCATTACTAGGATTAGATCTAAAATTATCTGCTCTTATATTTATTAAAGCCTTTGCTAGCATTAATGTTTCTTTTTCAACTTTTTTTCATTTTTTCATATTTATCTTCACTAGCATTTTTAAAGCATTAGACCAACACTCTATACTCTCAGAAAATCTTACATTAGTTGTTGATGATTGCCATCCTACTGTTTTTCCTTTTATAAGCCATGCTGAAGCGTGCTTCGTATCTATTTCTATTATTCTATTAGTCTAGTCTTCTACTTGAACAGTTCCTTCTACCATCATTTTCTTTGCTTCTTCTACAGAATACTTTGTTCCGCAACTTTGGCAAATAAAGACTCCATC
>SFOJ01000049.1 GCA_004552445.1 Mollicutes bacterium | reverse complement strand
CTAAAGGAATATACAAAATCTATTGAAATAAATGCTATTTTTGATGAAGATTATGGATTAAGAGAATTTTGCAAAAATGTTGTTGATGATTTAGAAAATAGATGTGTTAAATATTGTTATAGAGTTCGTCTTGAACAGGCAGCTAAATATGCTAGCGAACATAGTTATGATACTTTTTCTACAACTTTGCTTATTAGCCCATATCAAAATCATGAAGCTCTTAAACAAATTGGAGAGGAAATGGCTAAGAAATATAATCTGACATTTTTGTATAGAGATTTTCGCCCTGGATTTAGGCAAGGACAAAATAAAGCAAGAGAGCTAGGATTGTATATGCAAAAATATTGTGGTTGTATATTTTCAGAGGAGATGAGATATTATAACCGCAATCCTATACAAACCACTAATACCAATGGTTACGAGATACCAAAAGAACCTAGAATGCAGGTTAAAAAAATAGAAAATAAAGAAGATTATATAGACTTACTTTTAGAGGCAGATCCTTCAAAAGACATGATACATAAGTATTTGAACGATTCTGATGTATATGCATTAAAAAAAGAAGATGAGCTAATTTCTATTGCAGTTATTTTGCACATTGATAGAAAAACATTAGAGTTAAAGAACATAGTTACAAAAGAAAATTACAGAAATAAAGGTTATGCAAAAACACTTTTAAAATCATTATGTGGTAATTATAAACAGAAATATGACAGAATGTTGGTAGGAACAACAGAGAATAATATTCCTTTCTATGTTAAGCAGGGATTTGATAAATATGAGAAAACAATTAAAAATTTCTTTATAGATAATTATAAAGAAGAAATAAAAGATGGAGAATTAACTTGTACTGATTTAATATATTATTCAAAAGATTTAAAGAAAAAATAAAATATTATAGTTATTGAAATAATATCTAACATATATAAGAAATCTAATAGAAATATTAGATTTTTTATTTTGCCTTCAAAAAGGAAGGAGTAAAAAGAAAATGAAAAAAAATGAAAACAACAAACCAAAAAATAATGAAAAAATTAAAAAAGAAACAGAAAAGATTAAAGAGATTATAAGAAAGGAGACAGGTATTTATATAAAGAAGATGAACTCAAGAAACTTAAAGAAAGAATTTGAACAATTTTATTATATTATGGCATCAAATTATTATGAGTGTTTAACAGCAATAGGGTATTTAGATGAAATAGAAACTGATTGCTTTGCTTGTATAAAAGATGATTACTTATCAGATTTTGTAAGGTCAATGAGTGCTATGATGAATAAAATATTTTGTGATGAAGAAAAAGACTTTTCAGATATAATGAATGGAATTATGAGAATGTTAATTTCTGAAGATAAAATTGTTAATATTATAAAAGACGATATACCTAATTGGGTAATATTAAGAAAAAAGATAAGACCAGGATTAGTAAATATTGTACCTTTATATGATAATTTAAATGAATACTATTTGAATTATTCATATAGTTATAATGTTCAAGAAGATATAAAACCTTTTATTGCAGGACTTAACAATTTATTTGGTAAATTAGCAGATGATGAGGAGTTTATATATGTTTCTACTCATTTACAAGATGATAAAGAAATAACAGAGGAATAAATATTCAAGACAAGAGTTAGCTTTTAGGAGTTAGCTCTTTTTTTGAGGAAAGGAGCAAGAATGGGAAAGTGTCAGATAATTGCAATAGCAAATCAAAAAGGTGGAGTTGGAAAAACAACAACTACATTTAGTTTAGGAGTTGCACTTAGTAAACAAGGAAAAAGAGTATTACTAATTGATGCAGATCCACAACGGAGATTTAACTACTTGTATGGGTTACTATAATCAAGATGAATTGCAGAATACTATTGGAACATTAATGTCTGATACTATATGTGATAATGAAATAAATGCAGAAAATGCTATTCTTCATCATAAAGAAGGAGTAGATTTAATTCCTGCAAATTTAGATTTATCAGCAATAGAGTTTTCATTAGTTAATGCAATGAGCAGAGAGTTCACGCTTAAAAATTCTATAAGAGGTATTAAAGATAACTATGATTATGTATTGATAGATTGTATGCCATCTCTTGGAATGATAACAATAAATGCTCTGGCTTGTAGTGATAAGATAATAATTCCAGTACAGGGAGAATATCTGGCTGCAAAAGGAATGGGACATTTATTAAAGACAGTTACGAGAGTGCAGAAACAAATAAATCCAAATTTGAAAATAGGTGGAGTATTACTTACATTAGTAGATAAAAGAACAAATTTATCAAAAGATGTAAGAGATACTTTAATCGACAATTATGGACAATATGTGAAAATATATGGTGCTGAAATACCAAAAGCAATAAATACAGCAAAATCAACATCAACAGGAAAGAGTATATTTGAGTTTGATAAAAATAGTCCTGTTGCAAACGCATACAATAATTTAGCAAAGGAGGTATTAGAGAATGAAAGAACAAGACAAAAAGATGGTACTTCCAAAGTTAGATGATTTATTCACAAGTCAAGAACAAAGAGATAATCCAGTTGTTGATGAGGTAAAGGAAATAGAACTATATAAAATAGGAGAATTTCCAGACCACCCTTTTAGAGTTATAGATGATGATAAAATGGAAGAAATGGTTAAAAGTGTAAAAGAACATGGAGTTTTATTACCTGTTATAGTAAGAAAACGAGGAGAAGGAAATTATCAAATGATTTCTGGACATAGAAGAAAAAGAGCGTGTGAACTTGCAGGAATAGATAAAATAAAATGTATTGTTAAAGAATTAACTGATGATGAGGCAACAATTCTTATGGTAGATAGTAATATTCAAAGAGAAGAAATATTGCCTAGTGAAAAAGCATTTGCATATAAAATGAAACTTGAAGCTATGAAACATCAGGGGAAAAGAGTTGATTTAGAAGAA
>SFOJ01000048.1 GCA_004552445.1 Mollicutes bacterium | reverse complement strand
CTTGCTAAAAATAGTGAAACAGCTATTTTGATTGAAGCTACTACTGGAAAAATATTATTTGAGAAGGATAAAGATAAAAAAATGGCTCCTGCTTCTATGACTAAGATAATGACTATGTTGCTTACTATGGAAGCTCTTGAAAGTGGAAAGATTAGTTTAGATGAAGATGTGTTGATATCAGAGAATGCTCAAAAAATGGGTGGGACTCAAATATATGTTGAGGCTGGAAGTAATGTTAAAGTGGAAGATTTAATTAAAGGTATTGGTATTGCTTCTGCGAATGATGTGGTAGTGACAAAAAAGCAGTCGCAAGTTATAGGCGAAGAAATAACAATATAACTACTTTAAAGCCCTATGTTTTAAAGTATTATTATAAATTATATATGTAAGCCAAATGATTGGCTTTTTTATTTGGGAGGTGTTACAATGTCAGTTTTTAAAATAGAAAAAAATAATAATTATACTGTTATGAGTAACTACCATTTGAGAGATCATGATTTAAGTTATAAAGCAAAAGGATTATTATCCTTTATGCTATCATTACCAGAAGATTGGGATTATTCTCTTGCAGGATTATGTTCAATTAGCAAAGAGAGTAGAGATGGAATCAGATCAATATTAAAAGAACTACAAGAACATCATTATGTAGAAATTGAGAAAGTGAGAGGAGATAAAGGTTATTTCGAATATAATTATTTAATATATGAAATACCACATTTTATTGATTTAGAAAATCAACAAACTAATCCAGATATGGAAAATCCACACCTGGATAATCCAAATGTGGAAATGGCAACACAAATAAATACTAATATAATAAATACTAAAAAACAAATAGATAAAGATGATAAAACCATTTCATCTTTTTTTGTTGCTGAAGAACATAACATATTAACTTTAGAATTAATTGATAGTGGATATATAAATGAAACTGATACACAAATATTTTATTATGACAAATTGTTTGAAGATTTATTAACGGATGGTAATTCTTATAAGGATTTAATATGTATTATTCATTATATAGTTTCAAGAGTAGTAAAAAGAAATTTTGAAGATGAAGATGGTAACATTATAAAAAATAAATATGGATATTTCAAAAGTTCAATAGAAAGTAATATTCATAAATTAAACAATCCAATAGAAAATCTTTGGGATTATGATGAAGATTTATTTAATGATTTTTATTCTGATTATTCAAAATGATTTCATACTTGTAAGTGAGAATACCTATATTCATAAAATAAAAGAAGATTTCAACTATCTTCTTCATTTTCTTTATCCATAAGTTTTTCGTAACCATCAAAAAATTTTCTAATATCAAAATTATATTTCTGTGCTAAAAAGAATAGGGTATCTAGTGAAATTCCTGTATCCACATTAGGACTTTCAATGTGAGATATAAAACTTCTACTCATATCAGTATCTTCTGCCATTTTTTCTTGAGATTTACCAATAATATTTGTTCTTATGGATTTCATATTTTGCCCAATTAAAGCAAATAGTTCATAAGTGTTTTTCACAAAGAATACCTCCTATATATAATTTTATAGGAAATATCAATTTTATACTGCTCCTTAGTAGAGAGCAATTAACTAATCTTATGTTAAAAAAATGTGCTATAATTAACTTGGCACCAAAAAAAGAATATCTACATATTCTTTGGTCTTCTGGGTATTCGGCGATTCTCTATTGGATCACGCACTTCCAATAATTGAGAAAGCTGAACATTTAGTATATTAGAAAGATGTTCTATATAATCAATGCTTGTATTTCGTTTAGCATTTTCAAGAGTTGATAGATAAGTCGTAGTTGTTCCAAGTTTTTCTGCAAGATCTTCTTGAGACCAACCACACTTTAATCTATAATAGACAATATTATTAGCTAATATTTTTCTTGCTTTATAAGTTGTTCTAATACTCACACATCCTTTCAAATAACTTACTAATATTGTAATAAGTTATCAAAAATTTAACCATTACCATAGAGTAGTAAGTTATAATAATATTTTGTGTAGATTTCCTTTAAATAAGTGCTAGAAAGTAGGTTTAGGTTTTATAAAAAAAGGAGAGCTAGAATATGAAATTAATTAAAACTAATGATACTGATAAATTAAATGAAATCAGTTTGCAATTTACAGGTATAATAGTTAAAAACTTAACAAAAGTATTGGAAGTAGAAAATTTATCTTTAAATGATTTAAGAAATTTGTTTAAAGAGTTAACTGATAAAGAAAAAGATAAGGTATTAGAAATAACTATCAATTATCAGTTACAAAATTTAAAAGATATTATTACTGTTGAGAAATATCGTGAACTTTCTCGTCAAGTGGATGATATTACCGATTATTATGTTTGGGGTAAAGGAGAAGAACTTGATGGTATTATTACAGAAGGTGATGATATTGCAACAGATCTTTTATATAAAGTGTTAGGTCATAACGGAAGAACTCTTGAACTTCCTATTGATATATCTTATATAAAAAAATATTGTTTAACTTCTAATATCAAGCCTAATGAAATATATGATGCTTTAATTTGGATTATTATTCGATATATAGGGTTGGAAAGATGTTATACTTGGAATAATGAACATAATAAAGAAATAGAAGAAAATAGTAGTAAAAATTAGTAGTAAAGTAGTAAATTTAGCAGTACCCTAAACCTCTTTTTAAGAATAATCTCTATTCCAGATTATTCTTTTTATAACTTATCATTGAAATAGTAAGATAAATTATTTGTAAAAGATATGAATTAATTGATTTTAGTGGTATAATTATCTCATAGACAAATAGTAATTTGTAAAGGAGGTATTTATGGGAATAGAACATTCGCAAAATTATTTACATAGTAAACAACTTGTAGCGACTTTGTTATCAAAGAGTAATATTTGTAACGACGATATTGTAATTGAGATAGGTCCTGGAAAAGGAATTATTACCAATGAACTTGCAAAAAAAAGCAAGAAA
>SFOJ01000047.1 GCA_004552445.1 Mollicutes bacterium | reverse complement strand
GCAGTAACAACTATTTCAAATCTATTTTCTCCAACTTGTAATTCCTTTTCACCAGCATTAGACACACTACAATTATCACCATCACAAACAGCACTAATAACAACCTTTTCTTTATCATAATCCACTTCAGCTTCATAACTAGTTACATTTGGAGAAAATTTAGGTTCAATCTCTACACCTTCAATATTCAACTCTTTTAAATTATTATTATCATTAGTCTTATAAATATTAATATCAATAGAAGTACTTCTCTCCCCATCTTGTAAAACCCAAATAGTAGTTTTTTGATTAGCAACATCTTTAACTTTAAGTTCATACCCAGATACCAAAGTAACATAAGTATCATCACCACAATCACCAGAAGCATTATCAGAGTTAATATAATTTTTAGAAGAATCAGCTTTAAGACTAATCACAAAACTACCATTTTTATCATCTAAATTATCCTTAACATTTTTCCAACCATTAAAATATTTAACGTTCTTAACTTCCGTAGCGGTTAAAGCATTTGAATCATATTCAAAACCAGTATCAATTTTACTAACATTAGTTCCTTTAGCTACACATAACACAGGCAAATCAAATCTAATTGTATCTCCTGGTTCAACTGTAGTCTTATTACTTTTAATTCCCATTGCTACTGTTTTGGCATCAACATAATCAATCCCAAATAAACAAACAATACCAATAATAAAAGTAAAGAAAATTTTAACATACTTATTTTTCATAACTAACTCCTTATCCATACTCTAATAATATTCTATCATAAAATAAATAAAAAAGAAATACAAAGAAAAAAAGAACTATAATTTTTTTGTTGTGTTACAATTGATGTGAAACATTTCTGTACAAAAAAAGTGATTCAAGTTGTATAATATTGAGTTGAACCAAAATATTATTTGAAAGGACTTGAATCACTATGAATATTATAAATGAAAATAAAGAAAAAAGCAAAAGATATTTACCTCATGATCTTAAAACTCGTGAAAATGCAGTAAAAACTTATAGAAATGGAAATTCAATTAGTTATGTACTAAGAAAATATCATATTTCAAGAACATCTTTATATAGATGGAATAAAGCTTATGATGGCACATTAGAATCTCTTATGGATAAATCTCATAAGCCACATACTCCTCATCCTAATGCACACACTGAGGAAGAAATAAAATGGATAAAAGATTTATTAAGAAGACACAAAAATGATAATCTTACTCTTGGTGAAATATGGTATAAATTAAGAATTAATAAAGGATATAAAAGACACATAGGTAGTTTATATAGAATTATGAGAAAATTAGGATATTATAAACAAATTAATATTAACAGCACTTCCAAATACATTCCTAAAGAATATAATACGCCTAAAATGATTGGTGAAAAATGGCAAATTGATGTTAAATTTGTTCCAACACAATGTTTAGGAAAAGATGTACCTTCAGATAAAAAATATTATCAATATACTTGCATTGATGAAGCGACAAGAGAAAGATTTTTATTTTGGTATGATGAACATACACCCTCTAATACTGTTGACTTTGTAAAAAGATGTATTACATATTTTGAATATAAACCTGTCGAAATACAAACTGATAATGGTACCGAATTTACTTGGAATCAAAGCAAAATGAAAAAATTGCATCCTCTAGATGAATTATGTTTACAATTAGATATAGATCATCATAAGATAAGACCTAGAACACCAAGACATAATGGTAAAGTAGAAAGAAGTCATAGAAACGATAATGAAAGATTCTATAATACACTAATAATTAACAGTTTAGAAGAACTAAGAAAAAAGGGTAAAAATTATTTAGAAAGAACAAATAAAATACCCATGGCATGTTTAAATTATTTAACACCACTAGAAAAAAGAAAAGAATTAATTATTTCTTTGCTTATTCAATATAACACATTCATTTCTTTAGTCAATGCAAAATAAATTTAACTAAAGTTAATCATTGACTAAATTCATTTCTGTGTTATTATTACAATAGCAAAGAAAAACAACTCAATATATACTGAGTCATTTTTCTAAAAAAATTTGTTTCACATCATTTACAAATATACAAAAATATATAAATCTGTAAAAAAAGAATAGTATTATAAACTATTCATATTTATTTAACAATTCTATAAGTAGTACCCTCTCTAGTATCAGTAAGAATAATACCCTTATCTAATAGTTCATCTCTAATACTATCAGAAAGTTCATAATTCTTATTCATTTTAGCAATTCTTCTCTCTTCTATTTTATCTTTAATATACTTATCCATATCAATAGAAGTATTAAGAGTCTTCTTAGTCAAATCAAGAGAAAACACCTTATCAAAATCATTAATAATTTCTATTTTAGTATGACCATTAACACTATCATCCTTAAGTAAATCATAAATAAGTGTTATCCCATTAGCGGTATTCAAATCATTCGATAATTCCTCTTTAAATTTATCCGTATAATAACCAAACTTAGTAGTATCAAATTCACCAATATCATTAATAGCTAATATTCTATTCTTAAGTTTATTATATGCTCCTTCTACTTGTTTTAATATATCATAAGAAAATACAAGTTGTTTTCTATAATTACTCATTAAACACATAAGTTTAAAAGCTAAAGGATTATATCCCTCCTCTATTAACCTACTAACAGATAAAATAGCACCTTTACTTTTACTCATTTTACCACTATCATCCATTAAATGTTCATTATGAAACCAATAATTACACCATTTATGACCTAAATAAGCTTCACTTTGAGCAATTTCATTAGTATGATGTGGAAAAATATTATCAACACCACCACCATGAATATCAAGATGCTCTCCTAAATACTTAATACTAATACCAGAACATTCAATATGCCATCCAGGATATCCAACCCCAAAAGGAGAATCCCATTTCAAATCCTGATCATCAAATTTAGATTTAGTAAACCAAAGAACAAAATCAGCTTTATTCTTTTTATTATTATCAACTT
>SFOJ01000046.1 GCA_004552445.1 Mollicutes bacterium | reverse complement strand
TATTACCAAGAACTTCCGCCTCCACCACCGGAGCCGCCTCCTGAGAATCCACCGCCAGAGAAACCTCCTCCTGAGAATCCTCCACCACTACCTCCTGATGATTCATGTGGACGTGATGTCATACTTCTATTTGCAGATGTTATTGTTGAATTCATAAATCTATTAAATCTATAATAATCAAATGGATCAGTTGTATCATACCATTCTGGATTTCTAAATGCTATACTTTCAAATTTCTTAATCCATTTATCAGATATTCCAAATACATAAGTATAAGGTAAAATATTGTAGAAGTATTCTGGATCTTCTGCTACTAAAGCTTCTAATTTATCTTTTTCTGCTGTTTCTAAGAATCTCCTGAAACCTAATATTTTTCCATATAATTCTTTTCCGGGTTTTGTTCTTTGTTCAGAACATTTTCTAAAATATAGAATTGAAAGTATTGAAACTATTCCTATTCCTATAGATATCACATAGAAATAGTCATCTATCATTGCTTGTTGTATACTTGCTATCATTATTCCTATCATTACTGGTAGAAAGAAGAATAATGCTAAAAACAAATACATTTTATTTCCAGAAACATTATCTGCTACGATAAATAGATATGTTAATGAAATTACAAGTGTTCCAAAAAAGAATACAAATTGTGTAAGATCGTCACTATAAATATATGCAGGAATTAAAGTATTTACATAATATATAGCTAACATTATTATAAACAACCATTTGCAATAACTATTTTTAGCAAATATTTGATTTCTATTTGTATTAGAATTTACTTTTGCTTTTATTCTATCTATTGTTTTATAAAATTCATCTTCTAAATCTTCATTAGTGACTTGATCAATTAAACCTGATTTGTTCTTTTTACAGTCAAATAAATCTCTCATGAATATTTCTTCGTTTTCATCGTTTCCGTCATATTCTTTTAATTTTGTTATTTTAAATCCTGCCTGTTTAAATAGTCCTCTTTCTTTATGTTCACCTATTTTTACATAACCTTTATTTGCTAATATAATTAGTAATGAAATGACATCTTTACTATTAACATTTCCTTTATAAACATAAGCGACATCTAAAGAATTCATTCCTTCTGGTGGATAAAATTCTACTGTTTCTACTACTGGATCATTTTCTTTACAATATTTAATCCAAATATATGTAGCAAGTACTAATAAAACTAATGTTACTGCAATTATTACTATTACTTCAGTTGAAATACTATTATCAACAGTAAAATATCCTTCTGGAAGTTGTATTCTTATAGTTATACCTTCATAACTATTTAATATATAATTATATGAACCTGTTATTGTTGTTCCATCTACATCATATGTTAAATATCCTTCAGGATATCCAGATGTTCCATATCTACCTACTGAGAATCCTATCTTACTTGCATTAAATTCTTTTGGCATAGTTATTTTAAATGTTACATTATTTATATTTGTATCCCATTCTGTACCTATTATATTGTAATAAAGTTCATCATATGTATCACTATTATCTTTTCTTAAAAAGTAATCATAGTCAATTACATATCTTTGTTTACCAATAAGAGTTTTATTAGCATCTCCTATTTTAATAGAATATTTGCCATTTACTCTTTGCATAGTATAATCATCACTAATACTATTTATTTTTATTCTTGACTTACTAACTTGCGAAGTACCATCTGCTCTATAAATATTATTTTTAGTTGGTATTATTCTTATGATACCATGTTTCTCACTTTTGAAATTAGTATCTATTGTTTCTACTATCTCTAATTTGTTGTTTTCATTTACTACTATATTTACATCATAGGAAGTAATTTCATATGTTGAGTCTGCTTTAATATTTATAAATGAAAATGATATAGCTAATATTACTAATACTAAATATTTTGCTATTCTTTTCATTTATCCTCCAAGTCTGGTGCTGTTATACCATTTGGAAAATTCTCAATACTTTTATAATTTTTGAAGAATTTAATTATTAAGTCAGTTGCTTGTCCTTTTTTGTTTTCTCTAAATACATCATGTGTAGTCTTTTCTAACATAACAATCTTTTTATATCTATTTTGTACACTTTCATACACGTAATCAACTGATTCTTGTGGAACTACATAGTCTTTTGTTCCTCTAAATATAAGTGTTGGTACTTTAACATTCTTAACATTCTCTTGAAGCTCTTTTACTAATTTAAAGAAATCTACGTAGCAGTTAGGTGGTAACTTTAATAATCTATTTGTTACTAGTTGAACTCCATATTCTTCAAATATTTTAGGAGTTGAAGTAAGAGCTGTACTCATATTAAACTTCTCTTCTTCAAAACCAGATATTCTAAAAGCAGGTGCTACTAAAACTAACTTTTTAACTTGTGGATACTTTGCTGTAATATAAGATGCTAATACTCCACCCATAGAGTGACCTATAACATATATTTTTTCATATCCGTGAGAAATTAAAAATTCCATTTCACTATCTACTTTTTTAATCCAATCTTTATAAGTAATTTTCTTTTTAAAATTTCCATCATGACCTGGCAAAGTAAAAGTAAACACATCATAATTATCTATAAGTTCTAATCTATGCGTTAAGTATTCTTGATCGTATACTCCACCAGCAAAACCATGAACTACTAAAATAGCTTTTTTAAATATTTTCATATTACTACCTCTCTATGCTTATATTTTAACATAATTGATAGTTTCTTTCTACTTATTCTAACTCATTTTTCCAACTTTCATCTATTATTTCTTCTTCATAGAATAGTTTGCTAGCAGTAGTTAAAGCATTATATAATTTTGATATTCCTCTATCTGTCTTTTTATAGTTTGCTATAAATTCATCTTTTATTCCTAAACTTCTTCCTTCACTATAAGAGTCAATATCAGCACCAATATACATGAACTTCCAATCTTTATGCATAGATGCATTTTCATATCCATCAGTAGTAATAATAAATATTACTTTATTTGGATTTTTATCTTCCATTTCTCTTATTGTTTTACCTATTGCATCAAGTAGTGCTGTGCAGCCTCTTACATAATAATCTTTATTTGTTAATTTTTTAATACTATTAATGTCTTCTCTATTATGCAATATTTCATATTTATCATCAAATAGTACTGTTGTTACTTTAACGTTCTTTCCTCTTTGAGAATCAATATAACTATTATATCCTCCGATGGTATCTTTTTCTATTCCACTCATAGAACCACTTCTATCAAGTAAAAATACTACATCCATTTCATTATCTCTTGTTTTATTTTTCATTTTATCTCCTTCTTTCATATTAATAATAATATTTTTAAAAATAAAAATGGTCTCTTAATAAGAGACATTTATGTTATAATTAAATTATGAAAGATGAATTAAAGAAATATATAAAATTAAATTTAGAAAAAGATAAATCTAAATCATATAGATTTAAGTTTGGATCATTTAAAAATATTTTTTCTGCAGAATGTTTTAATGAAGGTGAAGAAGAATTTACTTATGAAAAGAAAACTAATTCCATTAGTCAGTACTTAAAAGATAATGACAAATATAGTGATTTTCAAACTATGCTCTTTAAATTAATTGATGAAAGAAATCTTAAAGATAGTGATGTATATAATAAAGTTAATATTGATAGAAGACTATTTTCTAAGATAAGAAGTGATAAGAATTATCATCCTTCTAAAGAGACTGTTATACTACTTGGTTTTTCTTTAGAACTTAGTGAATTAGAGATTGTAGAACTATTAGATAGTGCTTCTTATTCACTACCTAAAAATAATTATTTTGATTTGATAATTAGATTTTGTTTTATTAATAAAATATATAATATAAATAATGTTAATGAACTATTGTATGATTATGATTGTAAATTATTAAATGTTTAAGAGTTATTTTTTAACTCTTTTATAATATTTTCTATTTCATGTGTTAAATCTTCATTTTCTGTGTCTTCTATTACATCCCATAATGGATTATTATTATCATCTAATATTGGTACTAATTCTACATTACCATTGTTATTTACTATTTCTAATGAATTATCTACTATGCCTAAGCAAAGAAAGTAATCAAATGTTAGTATTTTTTCTAATAAATCTTTAGTATTATTTTTTCTAGATATTTTATAAAATCTATATGTTTCATTATTTCTTATTGCTTTAAGTACTGAGTATGTATGTTTACAGAAATATTCACATGGACAACTACAATATAGTTGAAGTCTTTTACTTTCATCATTGTATTTTACAACTACTAAATAATCTCTTGTACCTTCTACTACAGCAAAATATTTATCTTCAATTTTTTCTAAAAAAAGTACTCTTTTATCATCATAGTATTCACTACCACGTTCTATTATTCTTTCATCGAATAAAGAATTGATATCATCATTAAATAAATCAAAATCAAATTCTTTTTGATATTCATATTTAGTTGTTTGTCCTGTTAAACTAGATATTATTTCATAGAGAAAACCTTCTAATTTCTTTGGTAAATTTTGAAATATAAAGTTCAATATATTATATACATAAGTTATTTCTTCTGGAAGATATTTATAAAATTCAACACTTATTTGTTCTTTATTTTTAGTGTTTATTTTAACATCTAATTTTACTTTACAATTATCTTGTACTTCAGATTTATAGTTTGTATTTATATTTTCTAGAGCGTTAATATTATTTATAAATGCTTCTATTTTATCTTTTGGAATATATTCAAAACTTACATATTTATCTATATTTTTATCTAATATCAAATCTAAATCAAACCAACTAAGTTTAAAAGTCTTAGTACTTTTTAATTCATCTAATCTTATATAAATATTATATCCTTCATAATTAATTAAAGATAATTCTATAATATTATTATCTTTTTTAAAATATTTATTTATTGATTCTATTTTATTTTGTGTTTCTTTATGCATATTATCACTTCCATATTATTTTGCAATTATATCTTTTTTATCCGCTTGTATTCAGAGTAATCATGTGATTAGCTACTCAAATTATATCAAATGAAAAATAGTTAAACAAGTTAACTACTCTTCTACTTCTTCTTTTTTTTCTTCTTGTTTAGATTTTAATTCTTCAAACATTTTAGTAACAGTTGGATTATTATGAGCAAGTTTTTTTATTGAAAGGTCTTCTGCTTTATTATTTGCAAGGCGAAGGTTATCATCAGTTTTTAATAAATGTTCTTTTGTTTTTTGTAAGTGATCTATAGTTTTATCTATTTCTTCTATTGCTTTAGCAAATCTTTCACTAGCTAGTCTATAATTTCTACCAAATCCTTCTTTAAATGCATTAAT
>SFOJ01000045.1 GCA_004552445.1 Mollicutes bacterium | reverse complement strand
ATAGATGTTTTTGTGGTTATTAACATTCTATCAAACAGGTCCAAATGGACTTTTTATTTTCTATCAAGTGTTCAATTTAATTTTACAATCGGCGAAAAAGAGATAGATAGAAAAGATACAAAAAAGCTCAAGTTGCATAAAGGTGATATTGTTTTTGTAGGTAATTTAAATAAAGAAGCGATCTTTTATCAAAAGGCAAAAACAGCTAATAAAATTATTGTTTTTGTTGATCGTGACTTTTTGGAAGTGCCTATCAAAAGAGTAAAATTACGCCGTAAAGCTCAAGATCTTTATCCAGCGGGATATAATTTAGATTTATTGTTTGTCAAAGACTGGCAGCAATATAAGTTAAATAAAGATCTAGATCGTGGTTCCAAAAAAGCCTGGAAAAAGTTCAACAAGTAATTGAAAACCTGAACCTCTTTATATGCGCAAATAATAAGAGAGAGTCTACATTTGTCAAAAGTGTAGACTCTTTTTTGCAAGACGATTTAATAAGCAATATTAGAATTTCAAATTTATCTTTTAGATATGATGATAGTAGTGATAATATTTTTAACAATTTAAATTTAAACTTAGATAGTATATGGAAACTGGGGCTAGTAGGAAGAAATGGGCGCGGCAAAACAACGTTTTTAAATTTGCTACGTGGAAAACTAGATGGCCTGGTAAGATTAAGACTTGACTGAATTTTCCCACTTAAACGTTGCAACCTCTTGTTACTCTAAGCGTTTAGCTGCCTCCTAAGTATGTGTGAGGTTTTAAGATTGGGGGCTTTTTACTGCTTTTTAAGTCGTATTTAACATTATTTTTGATTTTTATAAAAACCTCCCCAAGGTGTGTGGGGTTTATTTCCTTTATCTTTAAAAGTCTTATAAATGGCTTTATATCAAGGTTTTTGAAATGTATTGAATATTATTTTATTTTTTAAATAAAGTTCATGTTAATCTATTTGTTTTCCCATTTAATCTTCTTAAAGTGTTGATATAGCAGCATTCCAGGTACATCCTAAGTATGTGTGGAGTTTTATTTCTACATTGCTTTGTTTTTTACTAGTTTTCCCACCAAAACACCGTGAAGCCTTGTAGCTCTAAGTATTAGGCTACATCCCCAGTATGTGTGAGTATTATTTCTTTTATATCTAAAAGTTGAAAGTACTAAAACTGGCCAGTTTATATTGTTGAACCTTTTTTTCCAATTCTCGTTTTTCTTTTTAGATTTTTTCTCACTTTAATGTTCTCTATAAAAAATATCTCTGATTATAATAAGACTGAAATAAAAGAGTTTACTACTAATATTGTTAATCAACAAAAACAGCATCCCCTAGAAACCTATCGCTATAGGGGATGCTATTTAAACACTACTTTATCTAATAAATTTATCCTGATTTCTATTTTCTGCTTGATTTATAAGCGGAACTATTAGGATATACTTAACTAGCTAAACTAAATTTCTTTATCATAACCGAAATATTTATCTATCCTTTTAGTAATACGATCACATACAGCTTGAGCTTTCTTATCGCCAGTTCTAGCATTAACTAATAACTTGAAGAAGTCTATCGTGTAACCTGTAATTTCATCTATTTCGATTGGATCATCTAGATTAGTAATTTTTTTATCATACAGCTTAATATCAGAAGATATTGTTTGTGAATCTAAAATTGCTTTCTTTATGACTTCAAAATCATGCAAATTTTCCTGTAGGACAGCTGCTTTCATCTCATTTTTAGGGATATTTATGAAACGTGGGTCAACATCAGGTACACCTACAGCTTTTGCAAATTTTTGAGAATCCATAAGGATATTAATATCTTTGATTTTTGAGACACCCTGAAGATATGCCACAGGCACATTAAAATAAACAGCTAATTTGAGCCACATTCCAAGTGTAGGCTTTTCATCACCATTTTCATATTTTTCATATTGAGCTCGATCAATACCTATTTTTTCTTCGATGTCTTCAAGTGTGTAGTTACGTTCTAATCTTACTTTTTTTAATCTATTCATTTTTATAATCTCAATTCTTTAAATCTTGCTCAAAGGCAGTTATCAAAATTTAGTCAACTAAGAATTCTAATTTTGGGTGGTTTGTTAGCTAACGCTAACCAGAACACCTACCTGCAAGCTAGGGAAATCGCTATTCTTCAAACAGATATTCTTTCCTAGGCGACTTAAGAAAATAATTTAGCTTAAATTTAGCTAAGAAAGGTTTTAATAGCGCTCATTTCTGAGCATCTGCACAAGCTGATCTTGTTGAACTTTATATTAAGATATAACCTTAATTTGATTCATTCCGGCATATTTGTTCTTTCTAAGATTATAGCAAACATATGTTTAATAAGGAAGGGGAAACAAGCATAAAAGCTAAAGAAAAAATCAGATTTATCATAATATTAAAATCTCTTGCTTTCTCGGACAATTAATCAATAAACTGAAATCATCATCAATTATATTTAACTAAATATTAGATACTATAATATATAATAGTACGCGTGGTGCTAGTTAAATCGTTTTAGTTAATAAAAAAGTCCAATCTTGTTAGACTCGACTTGTAAATAGTAATAATAGAAAAGAGTCTGATCTGATTGAACTGCCTTAAGCTTAAGCATTTTAGCCACCATTTACAAGTTAGTTTTAAAGATTTAGTGATAATTTGTCGGCACTGGTATCGTTTGTATGCACCGGCTGAGTTTACTCATCGGCGAAATATTGATCAAATTAAAACTACGGACAGTCTGATTTGGGCTTTGCTTATCTGGCAAGCTAAGACAGGAATTGAATCACAAAGAAGATTCTGTGAATTTTTCAATTGTTTATCACACTCACGTTTTAATCGGCGTTCACGTCAGCTATTGCAATTGATTTATCAGATACGGCAAGAAATGAATAAAAAGGTTGACCTGAATGGACAGTTCTTGATCATTGACAGCTTTCCGGTACCTGTTTGCCAACCAATTCGCAACTATCGTGCTAAAATTTTTCGCGGTTATGCCAACATTGGTTATAAGGCCACCAAGAAAATTTACTTCTATGGTTTCAAAGTTCATGCCATTGTTAGC
>SFOJ01000006.1 GCA_004552445.1 Mollicutes bacterium | reverse complement strand
AAGTGATATATAGTACTGGACAAACATATAATTTTGTGTTAAAATCAGTTGTAATTAATGAAGAAGGAAAGAGATAGATATCTGATTTATAGAGAATTAGTGGTTGGTGGAAACTAATATGAAGATACTTGAAAATGGTTCTGGAGTTAAATCGTTATTCGCGTTAAGAATTTAAGAAGCATGATAAGTCATGAATTAAGGTGGTACCGCGGCATGAGTCGTCCTTAGTTTATGACTTTTTTATTTTTGGAGGGAAAAATGGAAAAAGAAAAATTTTATATAACAACACCAATATATTATCCAAGTGCTGATTTTCATATTGGACATTGTTATACTACTATCATTGCTGATGCAATTGCACGTTATAAAAGATTAAAAGGTTTTGATGTTTTTTTTCAAACAGGAACAGATGAACATGGACAAAAAATTGAAAAGAAAGCAGAAGCTGCTGGTGTTACACCAATTGAATATGTTAATCCAATTGTAGAAAATGCTAAAGACCTATGGAATAAACTTGGTATTTCGTATGATCATTTTATTAGAACTACAGATGAATCACATGTTAAAGCAGTACAAGCTATATTTAAAGAAATGTATGATAAAGGAGATATTTATAAAGGCGAATATAAAGGTCTTTATTGTACACCATGTGAATCATTTTGGACTGAAAGTCAATTAGATGAAGATGGAATGTGTCCAGATTGTCACAGAGAAGTACATGAAGTAAGTGAAGAAGCATATTTCTTTAAATTATCTAAATATCAAAAAGATTTAGAAAAGTTTTATGAAGACAATCCAAATTTCATACAACCACTTACCAGAAAAAATGAAATGTTAAATAATTTTATTAAACCTGGGCTTGCGGATTTATGTGTTTCAAGAACATCATTTACTTGGGGTATTCCAGTTAACTTTGATGATAAACATGTTGTTTATGTTTGGGTAGATGCTCTTTCTAACTATATTACTTCACTTGGATATCCTGATAGAAAAAATGAAATGTTTAAAAAATATTGGCCAGCTGATTTACATTTAGTTGGAAAAGAAATTGTAAGATTTCATACTATTATTTGGCCTTGTATGTGTATGAGTCTTGGTATAGATTTACCAAAACAAGTATTTGGTCATGGATGGTTAATTATAAATGGTGGTAAAATATCTAAATCACTTGGTAATTATAAAGACCCAAGAGAATATATTAATACTTATGGTGTTGATGCAGTTAGATATTTTGCTCTTCGTGAAGTACCTTTTGGTAATGATGGTAATTTTAGCGAAGATGCATTAATTACTAGAACTAATGCTGATCTTGTAAACACTCTTGGTAATTTAGTTAATAGAACTATAGCGATGAGTAAAAAATATTTTGAATCTAAAGTGGAAAATCCTAAAGTTAATGAAGAAGTTGATGAAGAATTAATTAGATATGCTAAAGTTTTGCCTGAATTAGTAGATGAAAAGATGAATTCATTAAAAGTTAATGAAGCTCTTGAAGATATATTTGAATTATTAAAGAGAAGTAATAAGTATATTGATGATACAACTCCATGGGTACTTGCTAAAGATGAATCCAAAACTGATAGATTAAAAACAGTACTTTATAATTTACTTGAATGTATTAGAATATCTGCTATACTTTTAAGATCATATATACCAGGAACTAGTGATAGAATATTTAAAATGTTAAATACGAAAAATATAGAATTTGACACATTAGAATTTGGTAATTTAGAAACAAATATTACATTAAATGATGCAGAAATCTTATTTAATAGAATAGAAACTAAATAGATTGTTGACACACAATCTATTTTTTATGTGTAAAATATTCGTTAATTTACATAAAACAATCATTATGTTAGAATTTAGATGGTGAATATAAATGAATAAGAATAATGAAATAGTTACTAATATGAATACTAATTTTTTGAAACTTATTGCAATTATATCTATGGCGATAGATCATATTGGATATGCACTTTTTTCTGATAATTTAATAATGCGTTCTATTGGTAGAATTGCTTTTCCCATATTTACATATTGTGCTATGATAGGGTATTTCAGAACAAATGATTTAAAAAAATATATTTTAAGATTATTTATTTTGGGATTAATTAGTCAACCATTTTACACTATTTTATTTAATACATATAATCCAAATATTATGTTTACAATACTACTTGAAGTTCTTCTTTATTATACTCTTGATAATAAGAAATGGTTTTATTTACCATTTTTTGTAATATTATCGTTTTTGTTTAAAGTTGATTATGTAATCACATATTTATTTTTAGTACCAATATTCTATTATTTTAGAAGCAATAAATTTATAATGTTTTTAGCTTATATTACATTTTATTTTAATTATGCAATTAGTGATTATATATATATTACTAATATACCTGCTTGTGCTACTGCGTGCGCTGTTTTTGCTCTTCCTTTTATATTAATTAATACTAAAATGAACATTAAAATTAATAAATATTTCTTTTATTTCTTTTATCCAATGCATATATTTATAATTATATTAATTAAATACTTTACTCTTATGTAATAAACACTACTTGACAATACATAGTAGTGGTGCTATTATTATTGTGAGGTGACTAAATGGATACTCAATTTAAAAAAGGTGTTTTAGAATTGTTGGTTCTTTTATTTGCATCAAAAAAAGATAGATATGGTTATGAATTAGTTGAAGAGATTAGCAAAGTAGTTAATGTTAATGAAGGTACAATATATCCAATTCTTAAGAGATTAACTAATGAAGGGTACTTTGAAACATATCTTAAAGAGTCAACAGGAGGTCCAAGTAGAAAATATTATAAATTAACAGTACTTGGTATTAAAAGAAAAAATATTTTACTTGACGAATGGAAAAAATTTGAAAAAAGTGTTAATTCTTTTGTAAAGGAGAGTGAATGTAATGAATAAAAAAGATTTTTTAAACAAACTAAGAGAAAAAATAAAAATATTAAATAATGATGAAGTAGAAGATATTATAAATGAATATAGTGAGCACATAGATGAAAAAGTTAAATCTGGTGTATCAGAAGAAGAAGCTATCAGAGAATTTGGAGATTTTAATGAATTAGTTACTAACATTTTAGAAGCATATAAAATCAATAAAAATTATAATAAGGGAGAAAGTAATATAGTTAATGATTTAATTGATTCAACTAAGAGTGTATTTAATAAAACTATTAAAATTATATCATCTGGAACTTTTAAAGATATTTTACAGTTGTTAATTTATATATTAATTGCATTAATAATTTGTGCATTCGTAAAAATACCATTCTATTTTATAGAGGATGGTTTTGAAAGCATTATTTCTCCGTTACCTTATAGAATATATAATGTAATTAGTAGTATTGTTTCTGTTGTTATAAATATTATTTACATAATTGTCGCTTATGTTGTTTTTATTAAACTTATGAGTGAAAAGATATTAAATAATTTTGAACTTAATACTGAAATAGATAATACTAAAAAGAAAAATATAAATAACAAAAAAATTAAAGAAGAAAAAGTTGAAAAGAATGAAAAAATGGGGTTACATAAGAATGATAATTCTTTTATGAATTTTATTGGTAAAGTATTCATTTGGATATTTAAGTTTAATGCTTTTTTAATATTAATAATAGCCGCTTGTGTTTTAGTTGCAGTTTCTGTATTGTTTGCAGTTTCAGTAGAATTTTCACTTAAATATTACTTATTTTTGGGTGCTATCATTGGTTCATTTGGACTTTTATTAGGAACTATTTGGATTTGTGAAATTCTATATAGATTTATATTTGATTTTGAATATAATAAATTAAGACTATTAATTACTTTTATTGTTGCGGTTGTATTATTTGGATCAGGAATAGGGCTATTTGCAGTGGAAGTTGCGGGACTTGATTTTACTGATGTAGAACCGGAATATATCTTAAAAAAAGAATATACTTTTGATACTAATGTAATTAATAAAATAGAATGTGATTATTGTAAAGTTGTAAATAAAAATGTTGTTAAAGATATGGAAGATGGAACTATAATTGTTAAAGTATATGGTCCTGAATATTCAAGTCCATACTATTATGAACATAATTATAGTCTTGGTTCTACAGCTGCAACTATATATTATAGAAATTCAACAAATAAATTATTAAATAGAATATTAGATGATGTAAAACATGGTAAATTTTATAATTATGATGTTGAAAGAAAACTGGAAGTAACAATAGAGGGTAATAAAAATACATTAGATAAAATTGGCGTTACTAAATGTTTATGGTGTGATTAGGAAATAAAAGTATTTCCTTTTCTTTTTATTTAATTTATAATATTTATTATGAAAAACACAAAAAAATATATTATTACAATTATTGTATTTGTAGTTGTTATGCTACTAATTTTATTATTTTTTATATTTAGATATAATTATATTCATTTGCTTAATAAATCCAGAGAATTATTAGAATATTTATATACTTTAGATATTGGTGAATATAAATATAAAAGTGGTGCAATTTATACTGAAACTGAAATTCTAAGTACTGATTATTATTTTGAAGGTAATGGCAATATTAAAGTTGATGATTATAAAAATGTTAGTTTTATAATACAATCTGGTGATTATTGTGTGAGTAAAACTCAGCTTGGTGAAATAAAAATAGAAAAAAAAGAATGCCATGATTTTGTTACAATAGAAGCACAAGTTAATAAAAATAATAATATTATTTCATTTATTGTAAATGAAAAGAATTTAGAATATTTAATATCTAATTCTAATGATTTAAATGGTAAGTGGGTTAAACCAGAATATACTGATAATATTATAATTAAATCATTTGATGAAGATAAACATTATATTTGGTTTAAGGATAAAGATGGTAATTTAAGTAAATCATATTCTTATAGTGTTGAGTGTTTTTTTGCTAATAAGGGAGAATATGATAAAAATAAGTATTATTGCGATGGATCAATAGTTTCAATAGATGATATCAATTATATTGTACTTGATGATAATATGAAAGATATAACCATTATGAAACAAATTTCTCTTGATGTAAAACTATCACATTGCTTAGATAATGTGAGTGATTATTGTTATTATACAACTGATGGTGTTTCTAATTATAAATGGAGTAAATCATATATTAATTACTATCTTAATAATATTTATATCAAAACGTTGAATGATAATATTCAAAGTAAATTGAAAGAAATTCCAATATGTGATGATTTTATTACTAGTGGTTGTTTAAATGATGAAGGTTGTGGTGGATTTACTAAAAATGAAATAAACTTTAATAATTGGTCTTGTAATAATTATAGTAAGAGTAAAATAAGAATATTATCTTATAATGAATATGTAAATATATTTGAAAAAATTAAAAATAAAACTGTATTAATTGGCAATTATTGGCTAATAAATAGTGGTGTTGATAATCGTGGTTCTTCTGTACAGTTTAATTATAATGTTTACATCAAAGAAGAATACACAACTAAGTTAGATGTAAAACCTGTTTTTACTATTTCAAAATATTGAAGTATTTTATTCTTTATGTTAAAATTGTTTTGATAATGGGAGATAATATATGGAAGATAATGTAACAATAAATGATAATTATGAATATAATGACAATCCTAATCAACAAGAATACGATGAGAAAAAGCGAAAAAGAAGATTGCTACTTTTATTATTGTTACTTTTATTTTCTATAATTTTGGTTCTTGGTGTGACTGGACTTTATGTTGAACATAAAGGTAACGGAAATTTAAGTAATGGAAATTTAAATATTGATATTGATGGTGATGGTATTGCTGAAATTAATATTGACAAAGGTACAGGCAAATGCCTTGTTAATTGTAGTACTGATAATAAGAAACCAATAATAAATATTGATTATAATAAAAATAATAAACCTACGTTTAATATTGATACAAATGAAGATGGTAATCCTGATTCAAATTTGATAAATCAAGATACTGATGGTGATGGCAAATGTGATATAAATTGTGATACAAATAATGATGGTTGGCCTGATATTAATCTTGATTTAGATAACGATGGAAAGTGTGATTTAAACTGTGATATTAATAATGATGGTAAATGTGACTTGAATTGTGATACTAATAATGATAATAAATGCGATTTAAATTGCGATACCAATAATGATAATAAGTGCGATTTAAATTGCGATACTAATAATGATGATAAATGTGATTTAAACTGTGATACAAATAATGATGGTAAGTGTGAATTAAACTGTGATACTAATAATGATGGTAAATGTGAATTAAATTGTGATACTAATAATGATGGTAAGTGTGAATTAAACTGTGATACTAATAATGATGGTAAATGTGAATTAAATTGTGATACTAATAATGATGGTAAATGTGATTTAAACTGTGATACTAATAATGATGGCAAATGTGATATAAATTGTGATACTGATGGAGATGGTGTATGTGATGAGAAATGTGATGATCCATCAATAGATATTATAGAAGGTGAAGAGTATGTTTTAACTCTTACTGATTCATCAACATATAATAAAAACAATATTATTCCTGGTTGGACTGGTTCTAAAAGTTTTAAACTGTCAAACAATACAAGTTCTTCACAAGTTGTTAATATGAATTGGATAAATGTTCACAATACTTTTACCACTGTTAATAATTTATATTATTCTGTTAGTAGAAATAATGTAACTCTTATAAAAAACACTAGAGCTCCTTATAAAGATTCAATTATAATTTCTAATGTAACTATACCTGCTAAAACAACTTATACATTTAAGTTTAATTTTGAATTCAAAAATACTAATTTAAATCAAGATATTGATAAAGGAAAAGTTTTTGATGCTAAAATTAAAATAGTTGTTAAACAATAAAGGACGTATTAATAATTACGTCCTTTATTTATATAAATAATTGTAAAAAATAGTGTTGTTATTGATATTATACATCCGACAATGAAACCTTGTGGTATGAATTTAAACTCTATTGTGTGTGTTCCTTCGCTCAAATCGTCTATGCATATAAATGCATTTGCACAATCTTTGTAATTATTTTCTTTACCATCTATTATTACTTTCCAACCTTTATTATATGGCATAGAAGTAAATAAAGTTGTTTTGTCATTTGTTACATTTATTGTTCCTTTTATATAGTCGTCTTTTTTATATTCTGTTATTTGTAATTCATTTTTCTTTAATTCATTTATAAAATCTTTATAATCATTTAAATACATTAAGTACCATTTAATATATTTATATTCATATTTATCTTTGGTACTTTTAAATATTACTTTATATTTATCTCCTTTTTTAAGTATTAGTGGTGTTTTATTTCTTCCATAGCTTACTAGTTTTTTATTATTTATATAAACCTCTGTAAGAACGTAGAAATCTTTGTTTTTATTTGATGTTACAAATCCATCTTTAGTTATTGTTCCTTCAATTGAAATATAATTATCATCTTTATTATTTACTATTACATATTCTTTATCATTTATTGTTTTTATTTCTGAATTATATAATTTAATATTTTTATTTAATGATTCGTATACTTCATTGTTCATATTGGTCAATTTATTTGTCAAGTTTTTTGTATTTTCATATGAATTATTTGTATATTTGTAATTTGATATATTTTTATTTATCATAAATCCCAAAGATAAAGCATCATTGTTTTTATATATTGTTATAGCAGGGTATTTATCGTACACTTTTTCATAATAATATTCTTCGTTAGTTCCGTCTATATATTTAACTCCAATAATTGAAGTTATATATGGATTATAGTAATTAAATACTAAACTTGTATTATCTATAACATCATAACACATTTGATCTTTGAAAAAATGAAGTAATTTCGAATTTTTAATTGAACTGAATGAATTAACACCGTTGTATTCATAGAATGATCCTTCTGTATGTATATTTGTTTTTTCTAGGTTTATTCTATAGAAATTATTATTTTTCTCATCTATTTTTTTTATATAATTTGTAATATTTATTTTTTCTTGTGTTGATTTTTGAAAACTTATATATGGATAAATTGTTTCTTGCTCTTTAAATGTAACTATTGTATTAAATAGTAATTCTATAAACAACATTGATATTATTAGCATTAATGCATTTTTACTTTCGAATAGGAACATATATTCAATCAATAATATTATGCTAAGAATAAAAGCAGCAATTTTTATAGATCCATACATGTATGTAAATGTTTTATTTATAATTACTGCTAATGTTATTAATAAAATATAAACAATACTTATGATTATTTTGCATTTTATAGATTGATTAATCTTTTCTTTATTAGCATATGTTTTTGCAGCTATCATTATTAAAAAGAATGAAAATGTAAAAATGTATCGGTTTGGATACCATATCGGTTTTTGAAACATTTGCCATCCGTAGTCTATTAGGTTAAAACTTGTACTTAGTAAAAAGAATAATATAAATATTAATGTAGTTATTTTTTCTTTTTTTGATACATTTTTTAAAAAGAAGTATTTTATTACTAGAATTCCTACTAGTAGTGAAACGTATATGTTGAGTGTTCCATATTTAATATCATATTCTACCATACTTCCAGGAGTAAGTTTATAGAAAAAGTTTAAATAATTATGGTTAAAATCAAAATAATTTGTTTGAAAATCAATATTAAAATGTTCTAATTTTCCTTGCATTAATTCTAATATTTCTGGTATTAATGTAATCATACACATGAAACCAGATAATAAACTTGAAATTACAAAGTCTTTAATAATTTTTTTATCTTTTTTTTCTAAGTTTATATAATTATAAATAAAGTAAATTAGGCAAAATATGCATTCCATATATCCTATATAAAAGTTTGATAATATTGAAATTGTTAACATTATTATATATAAAATATTTTTTCTTTCGTTTATTAATTTTTCTAATCCTATCATAAGAATAGGGAAAAACATTACATTATCAAAGTACATATAATTAAAGAAGTAGCAAACATTATAACCCATTAATGCATAACATACACTAAGGGAAATGTAAAATATATTATTTTGGTTTTTAAATTTATATTTTAAATATTTACACATTGTGAAGGCTGAAAGACTTATTCTTAAAAAAATTAAAAATGTATAATATTCAGTTATTGCATTTTTTGTTGCAAATAAACAAAGTATGTTTGTTGGATTAAACATATAGTAGATGCTTGTTGCATAAAAGTTATATCCAAGTGAGCCACCAAAAGAGTAAAATAAACTATTTTTTCCAAGTAATGCATTTTTGAAGTTTATTGTAAAGCTTGCGTATTGAGAAAGTCCATCATATTTTGCAAGTAAATATTCTCCAAATGGTTTTGTATTTGTAAATAGACATGCTATACATATAATAATTATTGGTATAATCATTGAAATTATTTCTGGAATATATTTTTTAATTTTTTCTTTCATGTTATCACCTTGTAAAAAAATTATATCACGATTGTTAAACTTTTAAAAAATTCTATTGCATGTTTTTTTAAAAAATGCTAATATTAATATAGCAAAGGGAGGATGTATTATGGATAACAATAAAGGGCAGACAATATTTTTATCTGTTATAGGTATTGCAACATTATTAGTCGCTATTATAGGTGCAACATTTGCATGGTTTAGCGTTACTATTCAAGGAAATGATAATGCTTCTAGTATTATTGTAACTACTGCAACATTAGGAAGTGTAGTATTTACTGATGGTAATGAAATTAATATGACTAATATTAGACCAGAAGAAAGCCCACAAACAACAAAAACATTTACTATAGTAAATACAACATCTGGAGCAACAGAACAAATTAATTATGTTATTTATTTAGATGTTACTGCTAACACATTAAGTGATGCTGCAAATGGTTATTTTGTTCATTCATTAAGTGGTGTAGCAAACAATAGTGGTACTGTTGCTACTACTATTACTGAACAAGTTGTTCCTGGTGTTGGAAAAAATGTATTAGGAAATGGAACTTTAAATGGTACTGAAACTCATACATATACATATTCAATTCAATTTAAGGAATCAGGTGCTGATCAAAATGCTGCTCAAGGTAAAGTATTTGCTGGTAAATTAATTGTTGAAAATGCACAATAATTTGATTTATGGAAAAATAAGTAGTTTAGTTACTGCTTTTTTTTTAATTTGTAAATAAAATTTTATATTGGTATAATTTCTTGTAAACTAGCAGGTTTTTTGTTATTATATATATAGTATGGTGGCTGGATTATGAAGAATGAAAATGAAAAAGCAAGAAAATTTAATATTGTTATTTATTTGTTAGTTTTAGTAACTTTGTTTACTATGTTAATTGGTACTTCTTATGCTTATTATATAAAAACAATTAAAAATGGTGATGAAACCAAAGTAGTAATTAAAAGTTCTAATATGCTACTTAGATTTTATGATGGAAATCAAATAAATGCATATGATATTGAACCTAATTGGGAATCTACATATAATTTCTCAATAGAAAACTATAGTCCTGATACTGCAGGTAAATATAAAATAATTTTTGATATTGAAAAACCACTTACAGATTCTATAGAAGATAATTTTGTTTTTGAGTTGACTGGTAAATCTTCTAAAAACAATAAAGATAAATTGGTTATTAAAAATGAACAACCTGTTCCTATTTCTTCAACAGAATTAGGAGTAGGAAATATAAGTGTTGGTTCATTGCATGATTATGAATTAAAGCTTAAGCTTAAAGATAATGGTAAAGATCAAAATTATTTAAATGGTAAAGTGTTTATTGCTAAAATAACTGTTTTTTATGTTTATGAATAATGGAGTTTATTTATGGAAGAGGATAAAAAAATTAAAAGAAAAAAAGTATTTAAAATGATTTATAAAATTATAAGTTATACTATTATTTGCATTCTCATGGCTATTGCTGCATTTTTAATATTTTATGTAATTAGTGGAAAGATTGCTCAAAAACAAGGTAAAAAGCCTTTATTTGGTTTATATACAATAATTAGTCCTAGTATGACTGGAACTTTAAATGTATATGATGTTGCTTTTACCATGAGGATTGATACAGACAAATTAAAAGAAGGAGATATAATTACTTTTTATTCTACTAATTCTTTTTTTGGAGGAACTCCAATAACACATAGAATTATTGAAGTTGTTAACGTTCCAAATTCTGGAAAAATGTTCAGAGTTAAAGGTGATGCTAATCCTAAAGCTGATGAAGAAAAAGTTATTCCAAGTAATGTCGTTGGTAAAGTTATGTTTAAAATACCACAATTAGGTAGAGTACAATTTTTCTTAGCGTCTAAAGGTGGATGGATTATTGCTATAATGATTCCTGCCCTTGTTATTATTTCGTATGATATATATAAGATTTTTAGGTTATTTTTACTTAAAAGTAAACTATTGAGTATGGAAAATGAACATGGAAATATTTAAGAGGTGATTTTTATGTACTTATTAGCTATATGTGATAATTCGGCTGTTCTTAATGTTATGCTTATCATTAAAACCATAATTATGATAATTAGTGTAGTTGTTCCTATTATTTTAATGTTATCTTTAATGATTAATATTGTTAAAGAATTAATGAATGGTGATCCTGAATTATTAAATAAAATCAAAGCTAGTGCTACTAAAAAAATGATTGCTACTATTGTTATATTTATGATTCCAACATTTGTTAATGTTTTAACTAAATTATCTCCTGGTAATAGTGAATATAGAACTTGCTTTTCAAGTGCAACACCTGAATATATTGCACAAAGAAAAAGTGAAGAAGAAGCAATGCAAAAAATAAATGATGAAAGACTAGCTGAATATAATAAAAAAGTTGCTGAAGAAGCTGCAAGAGCAGAAGCTGAAAGAGTTAAAAAGAATGCTCAGGGAGCAACTTATGGTGGTAGTTCGAATTATGAATCTACAGGGGACTATAGAACTTGGAAACAATGTGATAAAAATTGGGGAAGCAATAGAATGGGTAGTACTCAGACTATTTGTGGTGCAGGATGTACTTCTACCTCTGTAGCGATAGCTTTAGCTAAGAGTGGTGTAAGATTAAATATTCCAATTCTAAATCCTGCAACTTTTGTCAATTGGATGAATAATAATGGAGGATATTCTGGAAATTTATTATGTTGGAATGTTGTGACTAATTTAGCACCAAATTTTAAATATCAAGGTCAAACTAGTTTAACTGGTTCAAATTCTCATAAAGCAGAACAATTAAGGCAAGCATTAAATAGAGGAGAATATGTTATTGCTTATGTAAAAGGCGGAGGACACTGGGTTTTTGTTGATAGAGTAGAAGGGGATAATGTTTATATTATAGATCCTGGTGCAAATATAACAAATTTATTTGATTATTCTGGAGTTGATGGATATGCAAGTTACAAAATTTCTTAAATTTAAAGAGTTATTTTTATTCTTATTTATTATTGCTTTATGTACTGGTTGTACTAGTGAAATATATTATAATTTTGGCGAAAATGATATAGAATCAAAAATAACAATTAAATATAATGTTGATGAATATACTAAATATGTAAATGATACTGATGAAGATTTGATGATTAATAGAAAATATACTAATTATCAGGTTAAAACCGGTTCTGAAAAATTGTTTAATGAAAATAAAATAAATAGTTTTGCTAATGTTGATACTTACAAATATAGTGGAAAATTAACACAAAATAACGATAATTTTATATATGAATATACTTATAAATATAAATATAATGATTTTAAAAATAACAATATATTTAATAATTGTTTTAGTATAAAGTTTATTAGAGAAGATGATGAAGCATATTATTATAATTTATCTGGTTATTATACATGTAGGTATGTTGAAGGTATGCAGTTTAAAATTGAAGCTAAAGATAAATTACTTAATACTAATTCAAAAAATGTTGATGGAGATATAGCTACTTGGACTATTAATCAAGAGGATAATAATATTTATTTTGCAATTAGTAAAGATAAAGTTGTAAGTGGATTAAATGGTTGGTATATTACAGGTGGTGTAATTATATTGATATTATTTGTTGCAACATTATTTCTATATAAGAAAATTAACTAGTAATATATTTTAAATATAAGGAAGTAGTATTAGTCAGTAAAATCATTATTTACATTGTTAACGTAAATAATGTGTTGTTTACATTTATAGGTGTAAAATGATAATAAGAATAGTCTTAATAGTTCTAGTTAATCTTATATAGTTATTAAAGAAAAAGAAGTATTAATAGATAAAATAATAATTAAAACAATGTAGATACATAAGAGATAAGTTTGTATTGAATAATAATAAAGAAGTTAACAATTATTAACTTCTTTTACTTATCTCTGAAATAATTTTGTACATAATTATTGAAATGATTGTTAATAAAAATATACCTGTCATTACTAAATCTAAATTAAATACTTGAGAACCATATAATATTAAATATCCAATTCCTGCTTTAGAAGTTAAAAATTCTCCCATAATAACTCCTATTAAACACATTGATATATTTATTTTTAATGTATTAATAATAGTGCTTTTATTTGATGGAATTACTACATAAAACAATATATCTTTTTTAGTAGCGTTAAATGTATTTAATAATTTAATCTTTAATTTATCAGTGTTAATGAATCCATTATAAATAGTTTGAATACTTACAATAATGGAAATTAGTATTGCCATAACAATAATTCCATTTTGATTGGCACCTATCCATATAATAATTATAGGACCTAATGCAACTTTTGGAAGACTATTTAGTATAGTAAGATATGGATCAATAACTTTGGAAAGAAAATTACTTTCATATAAAATTATTGATATAATAATAGATACTAGAGTAGTTATAATAAAAGAAATAATAGTTTCTTTTATTGTAATCCATATATGAATAAATAAATTATTTTCAATATAAAGTTTGGAGATAGTATTCATTATTCTAGATGGAGAACTAGTGATAAAAGAATTTATATAATTATGATCGGCTAGATATTGCCAAATAATTATAAAAAATATAAATATACTAAACTGTGTGATAGTTATTGATAATTTATTAAGTTTTAATTTTTTTAGATATTTTTTATGTTCATTACTCACTATTATCTATTTCCTTCCAGATAAGTTTATAATAATCTTTAAATTCTTTGGATTCTCTATTATTTATTGGTGTGCTTTTGTTTGATAAATTTATTTCATGAATATTTTTAATAATAGCTGGTCTTTTGGAGAATACTATTATTTTATTACACATAGATATTGCTTCAGCAATATCATGAGTTACTATTACAACAGTTTTATTTTCTTCTTTAATGATTTTAAATACATCATCTCCAACTTTTAATCTTGTTTGATAATCAAGAGCACTATATGGTTCATCTAAAAGTAATATATCAGGTTTCATTGCTAATGTTCTAATGAGTGCTAGCCTTTGTTTCATGCCTCCGGATAGAGAATTAGGATATTTATTAATAAAATTGTATAAACCATATTTTTTTAATAGAGATACAACATACTCTTTATTATCTTTAGTAAGTTTATGTTTAATTCTTAAACCAAGCAAAGCATTATCAAGAACAGTTAGCCATGGAAATAATGCATCTTCTTGAAGCATATATGAAACTTTTATACCATTTTTAATATTTATATTTCCTTTATAATTTTTATCAAGATTAGATATTATATTTAGTATAGAACTTTTTCCACAACCAGAAGGACCTATAAGACCGATAAAGTCTCCTGAATTTATATTAAAACTTATATTGTTTAATGCTTCTATTTCTCCTTCGATTGTATGGTAAACTTTAGATATGTTTTTTACTTCTAAAATATTAGATGTATTCATTTGTTATTAAATCATCTATGTTAATTTTCTTATCTATTGTTTTACCATATATCATAATATCTAATAGTCTATTATAATCTTTTTTATTTATATATGTAGTTTTATACCAAGAATCAGCTTTTTTATATCTATCAACAATAGTTATTAAATCTTCTATATTAGTATCACTAAATTGATTTTTAATAGCATTAGCTATTGTTTTAGAATCATTTTTATGAACGAATTCTAATCCTTTGTTTAACGCTTTATTGAATTTTTTTATTATATCTTTATTTTTTTTTATATAGCTTTCTTTTGCGTAGAATGTGGTGTAGGGAACAGTGCCTGATATATTACCTAAAGATGATAATACACATCCTTTGTTTTCTTTTTCTACTTTTAATGCATTTGGTTCAAAAAGATTAACAAAATCTCCATGACCACTTATATATGCTCCTGTTAGAGATGCGAAATCAATAGATGTATCTATATCAACATTTTTCTCATTAATATTTGATTCTTTTAAAGCATACTTAAACATAAGTAATGGCATGCCTCCACTTCTTCCAGCTAAAACTTTTTTACCTTTTAAATCTAATATACTAAAATTATCTTTGTATTTACAGTCTCCAACTATGAATTGTCCATCTCTTTTAGTAAGTGATGCGAATGTTACTAATTTTTCATTACTATTATTATAAATATAAACAGTAGCTTCTGGTCCAGAGAAACCAATAGTTGCATCTTCTGATATTACAGAAGCAGCTACTTTATCGGCACCTGGAGTTAAAACAACTTCGATATCTAGTCCTTCACTTTCAAAATATTTATTTTCAAGTGCAACGTACCAAGGACTATAAAATACTGAATGTGTAACTTCTGAAACAACAATTTTTTTACTTTCGTCTTTCTTAAAAGAAAAACCAATTATAAATATTAAAAATATAGTTACTATTATAAGAATTATTTTTTTCATACAACCTCACTTTCATAGTAATATATTCCAAATAAATATTTTTGTTAAATTAAAAAGACTTTACAGTCTTTTATAAAATTTTGGTTGGCTTTTCTATATTTTCAACTTCTCTCATTCTGTTTTTAAGTTCATCACTTACTATAATGAATTCATCACTTATTAAGTTTAGCAAGTTGCCAATTTTAGCGAACTTTCCACTTATAGGGTTGAAGTAATAATAAGTATTACTATTATCTATTGAAAATATTATGTCATATTTTTTTCTTTTTGTTGAGTAAACAACGTATCTTTGAATTCTATTTCTTACTAAAGAATATTTAGGGTTAATTTTAATGCCAGCGCTAGCTTTATATTCTTTTAATTCGGGGAACATATTTTCAATAAACATATCAATGAAATCTAATTTTTCTGCTAAACCGGTAAATTTTGATGTTAAAGGCTTTACTGATTCATTACATGAAAAGAATTTGGGAAATAAATATTCAAACTTTTTTTCTATATATGTTAATGAGCAGTATCCATTTTCATCTATTTTATATTTTTCATCTACAAAATTGATACCAAGTTGACCTATAACTTTTCTATATTTTTTAGCATCTTTATTTTCAAGTGTTTTTCTTAATGCTTTTATTTTTCCATTTACATCTTTATCTTGTTCTGGGTCATGTCCATAGAATGAAGCTCTTTCTTTTATATATTCTATCCATTTATCTATTTCATTCATCTCAAATTTTTGTGTGTTTAAATATTCTTCTATAGTTAAATTATTAACTTTATAATTTGTTATATCTTTAAAGAAATCAGTATCATATCCTAGTTCAATAAGATAAGTGTTTTTTCTTGAATACATTTTGAGATTATCTATAAATATATCATCATAGCCATTGTATCTTTTTCTTTTACCATTTTTTTCTTCAATATAGTAAGGAATAATATATCCAATTTTTTCATCTATTTTTTCTATTTCTTCTTCAGTTAATACTGTGTTTTTTATTTCTGGTCCTTTATATACTTGAATTTTTTTTCCATCAACTTCTCTATAATATTCGATTCTATTAGCAAAGTGTTTGGTTTTCATATTAAATTGTATAAAAAATAAATCAGGTATAATTGTTAAAAAGTATTTTTTATTATTTTCTCCAGTGACGCATAAGAACCAGTGATGAACATCTAATGTTTCTTTAGTTTCTTCATCAGTGAATTGATTGTAGTCAACTGTTTCCATTAATTCACTTTCTATGCCGAGTCTATCATATATTCTTTTTAGTATAATTGCTGATGATTTGCATATAACTGATAAATTAGTAATTCTTTTGCTTTCATATGTCCTTTTTAATTTATCAAATGAATAATTTTTATATTCTAGTTTTCTACCTAATGAATAGAAAAAATCAACATTTTTTGAAATAATTTTGCCTATATATAAATAAACGTATCTTATTATTTCATCTTTATTCCATTCTGGTTTAATAGAATTAATAATGTCATCTTCAATTACTTTAAGTCTTGTATCATAGTTTGAATTTACTATCATAGATGTTCTCCTTATTCTTATATAAGTATAGCATAAAACTATGATGTTACCAATATTAAGATGAATTAAATTATTGTTAACAGGTTTGACAATAGGTATTTATATAATGTAAAATAATACTAGAGGTGTTTATATGGTAGATGAACATTCAGATGTAGAAGTATATGTTCCATTAAAAGTGGTAAATGGTAAATTAAAAAAAGATGGTTCATTTTTATTTTTCTCTAAAGAAATAAGTAATGGAGATATAGTGTATTATGCTTATAATTCTACAAGTCATACACTTGGTTATATAGATAATATTATGAGATTTTTAATGTCTTGTAAGGTTGTAAAACTTGCTAAATTAACACCAAATCAAAAAATTGGATGTATAACTGCATTAGGAAAAACTTTAAATCAAAATAATGATCAAAATAGTTTAAAGAATTATAAAAATATAATTTCTAGAAGTAGACATATAGTTTTATAAATATATTAGAAGATTTATTCTTCTTTTTTTATGTTAAAATATTGTGTTTTTTATAAAACTATTATATAATTAGTTTGTATAATGTATAGGGTAAGGAGGAAATAATGAGGTGCATAGCAGATGTTTTTCTAAAACAAAAAGCTAAATGCATTCTTAAAAACGTAGATATACTTATTCGTGATGAGATTGTTCCATATCCAAAAGAAATGGAAGACTTTGAAATATGTATAGATAAATTCTATCAAGACTTCTTTTTTGGAAATAGAAACATAGATAAAGCTCTAGAAGAATATACAGAAATATTTGAAAAATATGGTGTAGTTAGTATTGTACCAAAAAGAATGCTTTTACTTATTTTTGAAAATGTAGTTGATTACTTAGATTTGATTAATAATAAGAAGTTATTTGATTGGTATTATTTAGTTGCTAAACTTATTCTTTTAAATATAGCTTTGGAAGAATATTCAAATTCTTTAACTGAAGATAAATATAGTTATGATGAAATCATAAAGATGTTTGAGGTTAAGAACAAATCACTTTTTGATTCAGAAGTAAAAGAATTGTTTAATGATAATTACATTAAGATAATTAAAAATATTACTAAAGAAAACAAAGAAAATAAAAAGTGTTTAAGAGAGTTATCAAAATCACCTTTAAAAGTTTATTATGATATTGTAGGTAATTTAAATGGTATTAATTACTATATGTCTAGAATTCATTTTGATAGTGAAGAATTTAGTGGTATTGATTCCAATCATGTTTATGATGCGTTTATCAAATATGAATTTGCAATAGATTTTAAGTATATTGAAGCTGAAAATGTAAGCTTTCAGGTCGTTAAAGATGTTTTTTCTGATAAAAAAAATACATTATATTTTATAAAACTTCCGAATGGATTTTTTAGACTTAGAACTAATGTTACAAAAATGCTTAATATTATTGAGCCTAAAACTCTTAATCATTTTGTATTTCTTGTACCATATAGTGAATTAATTTCTAGAGATATTAAAGTAAAAGAGCTGAAAAATGCTGGTGTTATGATTGGTGTTTATCATTTAAATACTCTAGAACAAAAATCTATTAAACTTAAAGGTCTCGTAAACTATTTGTTTTTAAAGCCTAGTGAGGTTACTAATTATGAAAGTATTATCAATTTTTCTAGAAGTATTAATGCCACGATTGTAGAAGAATATGATAATGGAACTTATAAAATATATAAGTAGGTGATGTTATGGATAATACTGTTAAAGTAACTGCTGAAAAAGTTTATAGGAGAAAATTATTTACTAGAATTGTAAAAATGGCATTATTAGTATTATTACTATTTTTTTCAATATTATATTTGATATTATATGTTGTGAATAGTAATGGTTATTTTACAATTAAACTAGATAAAAATTTGAAGTCTGAAAGACATATACTTTTATCATCTGATTCAGAATTTTCTGCAGAAACTGTTGAAATTAAAGTAAAAGGTTTAGAGTATATGGATAACATTACTGAAGGATGGATTCCTTTTGATAGTTTGATATCAAAAGAAGGTGATAATAGTGAAGATAACTATATCGCATATACGTTCTTTGTAAAAAATGATGGAAAAGATAATGTTAGTTATAAAACTAAAATTGTTATAGAATCTGTTATAAAGAATGTTGATGAAGCTGTTAGGGTTGCTCTTTATACTAATGGTGAAAAAAAGGTTTATGCTAAAAAGGCTAAAAATGGTAAAGCTGAACCAAATACAATATCGTTTTTTTCAAATCATTTAATAATGCAACAAGAACGAGATAACATTAAGCCTGATGAAATAGACAGGTATACTGTAATTGTTTGGCTTGAAGGTAAAGACCCTGAATGTATCGATGATATTATTGGAGGGGAAATGAAGATGTCTATGATAATTACTGAAAAAACTGATTAATGAAAGGATTAAAATATGGAAAATGAAAACAATGTAAACAACACTATTCAAACAACACCAGTTGATCAAGTAGTTGTTAATGGTCCTGCTCCTGTGCAACCACAAACAACTAATGTTGTTGAAAATAATGTTGCAAAAGAAGAACGTGAAGAATCAAATAATAATAGAAAAAAGATTCTTACTGCATTTCTTATGTTAATAGTTACTGCTATTTCTTTAACTACTGCATCTTATGCATGGTTCACTGAAAATACAACTGTTACTGTTGACAGTATTGATGTAAATGTTAGTGCTGCTAATGGTATTCAAGTTTCAGTAGATGCTGTTAACTGGAAAGCAAATATCTCAACTAATGATATTACTACAAATGCTTATACTGGTAATACAAATCAATTACCAAATCAAATTGTTCCTGTATCTACTATAGGTGATGTAGATGCTACAACAGGATTTATGAAAATGTATAAAGGTAGTATTGAAGCTGATGCTACAACTGCTCATGGTTATAGATTGGTTGCTGAACAATCTGTTGAAACAGCAGGTACTACTGGTGACTTTATTGCATTTGATTTATTTTTATTAACTACACAACCTACTACAGTATATTTAACAACTTCATCTGATGTTGTTGCTACTGCTGCTGATACTGGACTTAAAAATGCTGCTAGAGTAGCATTCCTTTATGAAGGAAGTGCTGCTACTGGTGCTAGTGCCGATGCTATTGCATTAAAGGGTGCTGCTAATCACAGTGTTGGAGGAACTACTAATATAATTTGGGAACCAAACTCAAATATACATACAGCTGCTGGTGTCGCACAAGCAAACAACTATGGAGAAACTGTATATGATACATCTACAATTGTACCTAATTATTATGGTATTAAAGCTGCTATATCTGCAAATCCTCCAGTAGATTATCAATCAAAAGTTACTAATTATTTTGGTCAAGTAACTCCTGATATTCAAACTCCAAATGGAAATACTGTTAATGGACAATACAAGACATTATTTAACTTAGCTGCTGGTATTAATAAAGTTAGAATATATGGATGGGTTGAAGGACAAGATTATGACTGCGAAAATAATGCTTCTGGTTCTAATATTACTTTCAACATTCAAATATCTAAGAATGCATCAGCATAGTAAAATTGGAGGCGTAATATGAAGGGAAAAAAGATTTTAAAAGTTATTTTAGATATAATAATTTGGGTTGTTATTATTTTAGCAGCTAGTGTTACTTTGATCACATTAACTTCTCGTGAAAAGGGAATTTCTAAAATATTTGGATATATTCCTTTGAATATTCAAACAGGGTCAATGGAACCTACTATCATGACTGGTGATTTAATTATTACTAAATCTTATGATGGAAAAAGTGAATTAAAAGAAGGCGATGTTATTGCATTCTTTGCAATGGAAGAAAATACTAAAATAATTAAAACACATAGAATTAAATCAGTACTTACGGTAAATGGTATGACATCTTATGTTACTAAAGGTGATGCTAATACTGGAGAAGATCCACAACAAGTTGCTCCAGGAGATATTATTTCTGTATGGAATGGAACAAGATTACCAGTTTTAGGAACAATATTAACATTTTTAAAAACTAAAGTTGGATTCTTTATATGCATTATTTTACCATTAGCAGCATTCTTTATATATCAATTATATAAATTTATAATGTTGTTACTAGATTATAAAAAAGTTAAATGATTTGTTTAATATAAAAATTGCTATTCAATGAATAGCTTTTTTATTGCTATAAAATGTAAAAAATGCTAGAATTTCATATAGTAGGAGAATTGTAATGAAGAATAAAAATGGTTTGTTACCAGCTGTAGTTGCAATACTTACTATACTTGTGATAATAGTGTAACTAGTATTCCAAGTACATTAAAATTTAGTGTTAAAAAATTATCAAATTAGTTTAAATGATTAGGTTATGTAGAAATACATAGCTTTTTTCTTTTTAAATGGTTTATACTGCTTGTAATTATAGACTAAAATATGATAAAATTATAATGAATATAGAATTAAGAATAGAGGTGAAAGAATTGTCAACATATATTAGATTTTTATATGATTTATTTGAACAATTCTTTTCTGGAATAATAAATATTTTTATGGGTTTTTTTAATGGCATTATTAAGATGTTTAACTTTAAAGCGTACTTGAAAATATTAAAAGAATATTCTGGAGAATTTTCAGTTGGTCAATGGATATTAGTTGGTTTAGCAGTATTACTTATACTTGCATTTTTACTAGGAATTATATATTTAGTATTTTTAGTAATTAGAAAAATATTTAAGTTTAAAAAAACTTTAGTAGAGCAAGAAAGTTTATTAGAGGAAGTGGCTAAACTTGATAGGGATGTTATTAGACTAAATCAAGAAAAAGAAGAGTTATATGCTTTGAAAGTTTCACAAATTGGGCTTAAACCTCAGGAAAGTGCTTTGAATATAGATATGCCTAGTGATGTTAAAACTTCTAGCGAGAGTGGTAATACTGAAGGTGAAGTTAGTGAAGGTGAAGAATCATCAGCTGAAATGATGACTGAAGCAGCTAATGGAAGTCGTTTCTTTAAATTAACGCAAATTGATGAAGAATATGCAAATAAAGAACCTGAAAATTTTGGTAATACATTCACTCTTGAAGAGTTATGTGATACATTTAGAAATTTTGCTGCTAGTCGTATGAAACTATATTATAAAATTAAAATTATTCGTTTATTTGTTGCAGCTCTTGGAGCAACAAGACTTGTTATTTTACAAGGTATCTCTGGTACTGGTAAAACATCACTTCCATATGCTTGGGGAAAATTTATTAGTAGAGATGCTACTATTGCATCAGTTCAACCTTCTTGGAGAGATAGAACTGAGTTATTTGGTTACTTCAATGAATTTACTAAAAAATTTAACGAAACTGAAGTCTTAAAAGCTATGTATGAAGCAAGTTATAACGATGAAATGTATTTAACAATACTAGATGAAATGAATATAGCTCGTGTTGAATACTATTTTGCAGAAATGTTATCTATATTAGAAATGCCTTCTCGTGATGAATGGGTTATAGATTTAGTACCAAATGTATGGCCAAATGATCCTAAACATTTACCTGATGGTAAACTTAAAATACCAGATAACATGTGGTACATTGGAACAATCAACAATGATGACTCTACATTTATGGTTACAGATAAGGTATATGACCGTGCTATGCCAATAGATATTAACGATAAAGGTCAACCATTTGATGCTCCTGATACCGAAGGAATTAGAATTAACAGTAGTTACTTAGAAAGTTTATTTAATAAAGCTAAACAAGAACATGCTGTTAGTCAAGATACACTTAATAAATTAGAAGATATGGATAATTATGTTATTGAACATTTCCGATTAGCGTTTGGAAATCGTATTGTAAAGCATATCAAGGAGTTTATTCCAGTTTATGTAGCATGTGGTGGTACTGAACTTGATGGATTTGATTATATACTTTGTAAGAAAGTACTTAGAAAATTTGAACAATTAAACTTATCATTCATTCGTGATGAAATTGATGGATATGTTAAATTTTTAGATAAAACATTTGGAAAAGAAAATATGACTGAATGTAAAGAATATTTAGCTAGACTTAAGAAAGCAATGTAGAAAGGAATAAAAGATGAATAAAAATGAATTATTAAATTTATTAGATGATACAGATAATTTGGCTATGCAACAATTTATTGGTTCTAATGAATCTAAAGTTGTAGTTAATTCATCTTTTCAAAGTGTAGAGTATGATTACTCATGGATAGATAAAATAGAAGAAACTATTATTTATCTTGACAATATCATTAGGAATCCTAAAAAGTTCATAATGCAAGAAGAAGAAATTGTTCCAGTTGAGAAAGCTAAAAAGATTAGTCAAGAAACTATAAAACATTTAGCACAACATACTGATTTAATTCAAGATGTTAGTGAAGATGGAACAATTACTCCTAGTAAAGTACTAAATGTTAATAAAGAAGAAAGTTTTGATATTTATGAAAATAGATTTATAATATCATTATTAAATAATCTTAATTATTTCTTTAAACTTAGAAAAGAAGCTACTGCGAGTGGAAGTTATGCTAAGAAAAAAAGAATAATGACTTATAATGGTAAAACTAGATTAGGAAAAGATGAAGTAAATATTACTTTGAATATGGAAACTAATTCATTTGAAGATTTAAGTGGTACTTCATCAAGTGGAGAAAGTGTTGAACAAAGACTTGCTAAAATTGAACTTGTAGTTGCTGATTTCTTAAAAACGCCATTTGTTAAAGAATTAGTTAATGCAGCTCCTGTGAAATCTCCAATTAGAAAAACAAATACTATTCTTAAAAATCCAAACTTTCAAAAAGCTTTAGAATTGTGGGAGTTTATTGAACAATATGATGTTAAGGATAAAAAAGAAGTTAATGATTCTCATGAGAAAGTTGATGAAGAAAAAACTAAGAATAGAATGGACATGGCATTCTTCTTGGATTATGTAATACTTAATGAGAGCGATTCTAATAAAACATTTAAAGAAGATAAAATTAATAGATATGCTCTTCGAAAACTAATTGATGATTTTATAATTAACAATAGAAAATATTCTGAAAAAGAATTTAAAAAAATTCTTAATGAAGAGTTTAAATTAGCTCATGAAAAAGAATTAAAAACAGATAAGGAGATTATTAAGAAGTTTAAAGGACTTCTTAAAGGATATAGAAAGAATAAACAAGATGCTTTTGCATATTTGAGGTAAGTATATGAATAAGGAAGCAAGTAAAAATATATATGTTACAATGTTTAAACTTATAGCTATAATTGTATCTATATTTGTTTTTTCTTATGCTTGGTTTGTTCATGAAAGTGATAGTAATTTAGAAGGTGTTAGTATTGGTACTGCTAAAACAAATAATATTATGATTTCTTCTGATGGAAATCAGGGTTGGGGAAATTCATTTAATATAGATGTTGGAGAAGGGTTTAGATTTAATAATGAAGTAACTAGTGATGGTATTAATTTTTATAAAGCTAATTTAAAAGATGAGTATGGAAATCCTTTAAGTTTTACAAATGCTACTCTTAATGAAGATTATTTAGAATTTGATGTTTGGTTTAAAAACGATTCTTCTGTTAAATTATTTCTAGAGAGTGAATCAAGTGTTACGCCTGAATGTGGTACTAAAAAAGAAGATTTAGTATTGACACCTGATAGTAATAAAAATATAGATGATATTGTTAGAGCAAGTGCTTATGGGGATTTTAGTAGAGATTTAATTGCTGGCGCGGTTAGGGTTGCATTTATAAAATACAATTTTAATGAAGAAACTGATAGTTTTGAACTTGAAGATAAACCTGTTCTCGTTTGGGCACCAAATAAATCATATGAAATAACTGAGGATGATGGATGGTTTACTGCTGATGTGGAATCTACTAATAGTCAAAGCTATAAATATATCAAAGTATATGACTCGAATACTTTTTATGAAGAAGATTTAGATAATTTAAAAGATGTAATAAGTGCTTCTTATGATACTAAGATGGCTAATGGTGATCCTATACTTGCATCTATAGATACTGAGGATGGATTAGAAAAAAAAGCTGGTATTAAAGTTAGAGTATGGGTAGAAGGAAATGATAGAGACGCAGTTTCTGCTCTTAAGGGTGGAATATTTAAAATAAATTTATCTTTTGTAGGTATAACTAAAGAAGAAAATAATAGTGTTCCGAGTGTTAGTGCTGATGATATTAGTAAAACTATAGTAGGCATTAATGAACAAATGGAATATTCAACTGATAATGGCCTTACATATATTGAGTATAAAAATATAGTAACATTTAATAATAATGCTACTGTATATGTTAGATATAAGGAAACTGATGAATTATTGGCATCTAAAACCACTATAGTTAAGTTTGGGGGTGGAAATTAATGAATAAAAAAATAATAGTAAAAATAATATTGCTTATTGGATTTACTGTTATATTATTTATGACTTCATATGCATGGTTTCAAGATAGATCAAATCCTCAAATAAATTTATCAAATATTCAAGTAAGCGCTGCAGAGGGTTTAGTTATTAAACTTCAACCTGATTCTGCTGCTAGAAGTGTTGTTAACTTAAATAATATCTTAGATAACTTTGATGAATTTGAATTAAAGCAAGTATCTAGTGTTGATGCAGCTAACTTTTATACAATCGACTTTAATGAAGGTTTGTCATTAACTGACCCGGAATTTATATTACTTCCTCAATCTGATGGAAGTGTATCTCAAATGATAGAAAATGGTTTTGTTGATTTTAACTTTTATTTGCAAACTGAAGATTATCCAAAACATGTATATATACATAGAGATACTAAGATTACTGGTCCTGCATGGGATGCTCTTAGAATAGCAATTACTTATCCAACTTCTAGTAGTTCAACTGCGACAATAATATTTGGTAAAACACCTGAAAATGGTATAACTGATCCATATACAACTAAAGCTATAATTAAAACTGGAAAGTTTAGTTTTGGTAATATTCCAAGTGAATATTCTACTAATCAATTAGTTCGTGATTTTAGTTTTAAAGATGGTGGAAGAGGTTCTAGTGATAGTGATAATATTGATCTTAATAAAGTTTTATTTACTATTCCTAAGAATTCTAGAATGCAAATTAATCTTAAAATATGGTTAGAAGGTGGAGATATAGATTGTACTAATGCTCTTGCTTCTACAATAATAAATGTATTATTTAAGTTTGGAAGTGCTAATGAGTTATTAGCTGCACCTTCATTAACTGGTAATGCAAATTATACAATTACAGGACTTGATACTACAATGGAATGGGCTACTACTAATGATGCAAATACTGTATGGACTAAAGTAACAGATCCAAATCAACAATTTACTGGATATCAGAGTGTATATGTAAGAATTGCTGAGGTTGTTGGTGTATCTCCAGAAAGTTATGCAACATTGGTCACATTTGGGGGTTAATATGAAAAAAAATATATCAATAATATTAAATATACTATTAGTTGTTTTGTTAATAGGAATAGCTTATGGTTGGATGCAAACAGAACCTTCTATGGGAGAAAATATTGAATATAATCGTGACTTTTATATAACTGATAGTGATATAGATGTTAAACTTTATGCACTTGTTAATAACACTTATGTTCTTCAAGGACAACAAAGTGATGATGCTCTTATTAATCTTGAAGAAATGTATCCGGGAAAAATACAAAGATATAGATTTGAATTAATAAATAAAAATGATGTAGCAGCTAAAGTAAAGATTATATTTACTGAAATAACTGGTAATATAAATCTTATGAAAAACTATTTAAAAATAAGTGCTACAAACCCTGAAATGTTCTCATTCATGCTTAATGATAGACTTGAACATAATGAAGAAGATGATAGATATTTCTTTGATTTTTCTAAAAGTGTTACTATTCCTGCAAATTCATCATTAAATTATTATTGGAATTTAGAAATAGATATAGACGCTCCTAATGCTTTACAAGGATCATCACTTAAAATTAATAAAATAATGTTTATTAAACCATAGAAAGGATATATATGAAAAAAGTATTATTAAAAATATTAGATGTTATTAAAATAATATTACTTATTTTACTTGTACTATTTGTAATAGCTACTGCTTATCAAAAAGTTATACCAAATAATCCAAGTGTTTTTGGATTTAGAACTTATTCAATAATAACTAATAGTATGTATCCTAAATTAAAAAAAGGTGATGTAATACTTATAAAAGAACAGAAAATATCTGATTATAAAGTAGGAGATATAGTTACCTTTAAAGGGATGGATGGAGACTTAAAAGGTAAAATAGTTACACATGAAATAGTCGGAATAACAAAAGAAAATAATAGAAGAATATTTTATACAAAAGGTATTAAAAATATATCAAATGATCCAGCTGTTTATGAAGAACAAATACTTGGTAAAGTAATTTATAAGTTTTTCTTATTTAGTATCATTGAAAGAATAATGGATACTAAAATGGGATTTATACTTATAATAATTATACCTTTAGGATTTATATATTTCTTTGAAATAAAAGATATAATAAAAGATGTTAAAAAAATAAAAAATCAATAAGGAGTAGATATGAAAGAAAGCATTACTAAAATTTATAATGCATTAATCAATTATTTAATTGATTTCTTTCATATTGCTCAAAAAAGAATTAAAAAACGTTATAAAAAGATTAGAAAGAAACTTAGAAAATTCTATTATTATGAAATACTTGGTATTATTGTTGTATCTGTTTATTTTTATAGATTTATTGATTTAATATATAATTTAAAACTATTCAAGAAATTGAGACTTTATATAATGTTATATTATAAAAAATTTAAACGATATACTAAGCAATATTATAATGAATTTAAAGAGTATTTGAATTTAGCTAAAACTAAAAATAAAGAAAGAATTGAGGAATATAAGACTGAGTATTCTAAATATATGACTCCTAGAATAATGGCTAAATCATTTGTGTTAGTTATACTAAGTGTTTTCTTAATATATGATGCTTACAGTTGGTTTTATAATGAATATGTAAGTAAAGGTACTGAGGTTAAACTAGGTACTGTTGAGCATATAGTGAATCAATATGATAAAACTGGTACTTTAATTGGCACTGAAGGAGATACTGTTACTGTAGTACGTGAAGTAGATTTAAGTAATACATTTAAGAACACAAGATATATTGAAATTAAAAATACTGGTTCATTAAATATAGATTATAACTTATCATTTACTTTGGATGGTACAATGTCTAATGCTGGAGTACTTTATTATAGAGTTATAGATATTACTGATGAAGTTCTTTCAAGTACTGTAACTTCTACTAATGATACTAAACTAAAAGCATATGCTGCTTTAAATCCTACACCTGATAATCTTGAAACTGATGCATTAAATCCTGTATCAAATTTAACAACAATACCTCAAATAATTATTAAAGGTGAAATAGATAAAGATAAAGATGATGATGAAAATAATTATAGATATTTTAGAATAGATTACGGTATGTATCAAAATGTTAATTCATCTTTATATAGTGGTGCTTCTGTTAGTGTTCATGCCAATGTATATTGTACTCAAAGAGGAATTGATGCAAGTCTTGCTAGTGAAGGTCAAATTTGGTTAGTAGAAAATGAAAGTCAATTTAGAGATGCTGCATTAAATGCTCTTAGTGGAGATACAATTAAACTTGCTGATGATATTAAAATTGATGGAAGTGTTGATTTTCAACGTAGAGTACACTTAGATACTGCTGGATATAATTTACATTTTACTGGAGATTTAGTTTATGATTTCGTCGAGATGGGTAAACTTAATATAGATACTTCTTCTGGTGGAAAAATAGATGTAGATGGAAACTTATATATAAATACTCCAAAGAGTCAAATACATATTGTTGGGTTAAACCAAGACTATGATATATTTGTTGGTAAAGAGTTTACTGTTAATGGTATACAAAATGAAGAAGAAGATGGTGTATTATTAGAAGCTGTTAGAATTGTTAAAAATAAAGTAGGTAATATACCTGTAGATGTAATTGTTGAATCAAATACTCGTTTAACTATAGCGCCTAATGTTGATGTTGGTTATGTAATTGGAGCAGATAATTCAACTAATATAGAAATATTGAATAATGGTACTATTACTCAAATTCAACTTCAAAATATGAAACTTATTGATTCGTTTTCAAAGTATCAAATATATGTTTATAACTTGAATACAATTCTTGGAGTATTAAATGGACCTTCTATTATGCTTCCATCTAATTCAACTCCATATACAGGACCTAATACAGGTAACACTTTAATTATTAGGGGTGTTTCATCTAATAATATTACAGTAGATGGTTCTGATAACTTTAATGGAGATGATATTAATCAAGGTGCTCCTGAAGATTCAGTTATTCCAATTCAAGGTGAAGAAGATTCATATTATGTCTATATTCGTGATAATAATGAATCTTTAGAAAATTTATTAAAAGCATATTTTGATGATATTAATCCTGAGACAACTACTGAAAATATTTATAATATTAAGAAGTTAATTATATATACATTAAATAGTGCTTATTTTGAGAATGAAGATTTTACTTATATATCTAGTGATGAAATACATTCAATAGAATATTTAGGTCTTGCGAATGCAACTGTTAGCGATGGAACAACTATTAATAAAATAGCTAATAATACTTTAAAAGATAAAACTAGTATTAAAACATTAATTCTTCCGAAAACATTATCAATTGTTGGTACTAATGCATTTGCTAATCTTAATTTAGGACGAATATCTACTTCTAAAGCTTTTACTTTCTTATCAATTCCATCTACAGTAACTAATATAGGTGATGGTGCTTTTGGTAATGCAAGGTATGTTAAATTTGAAGGACAAGTTCCGCCAACTATTGGAAGTAATACATTTGACAATAGTTCTAATGGTACTAAGTTTTTTGTAAGTCAAGGAGCAATTGAGACATATAGAAATACTAAGAATATTAATGAAGCGTATGTATATTATCATGGTGAATTATCTGATAATAATCAATACTTTGTATATGATTATGGTGAAGGTTATGGAATTTCATACTTTATAAATAGTGTATCTGTTGGTTCTAATATTACAATACCAAATACTATTACTAAGGCTTCTGTTACTAAACCAGTTACAGCTCTTGGATATAATTCATATAGAAATTTAAATACTGCTGATACTGGTACTAATATAACTATTCCAGATACTGTATCATTAATTGATTCATATGCTTTTTATAAAGATAATATCATTGATATTAATTTAGGTGAAGTTAGTAAAATAAATTCATATGCATTTTATGATACTAAATTAACTACGTTAGTTTCTAATAAACTTGAGTATATTGGTTCTTATGGTTTCTATCAAAATCCAATAACTTATATTAGTCTTCCTAATGTTAGTGAGATAATGTCATATGCATTTATGAATAGTACAACTCTTTATGAGATGGATCTTGGAACTGTTAAAGTAATAGGTGATAAAGCATTTTATAATTGTCCTCAACTTGGTAGAGTTTGGTTTAGTAATGTTTCTACTAAGGTAGTAAATAATGGCAAAAGTATAGATTTAACTATTGGTAAAGATGCTGTATTTACAAATTGGGGTATGTACTTAGATGGTAGACTTAGAGTATATGTTCCATCTGGAACTGATGCTGAAGGCTTTGATTACTTACAAGGATATAAAAAGATATTTGAAGCTAACGAATCATTTGTATATCCTAAAGGAACAATAATTGGTAGTTATAAACATGTAGCTATTCCTTATGATTGGGGAGAATATAGCGTACGAGGTGTTACTAAAAAGAATGCACAAGGCGAAAATGTAACTGCTTATGAAATTATTGAATATCATGGTGCTGACTTAACAAGTAGTTATCAAATACCAGATGTTATTGTATCCGATGAAGGATTATCTGCTTCTATAACTGGTAACTCATGGCAAAATGGTAGTGGATATAGATTTGGTGGAAATTTAATAATTAAAAATAATACAACTGCTACTATAAATGATTGGACTGTTAGAATAAATCTTCCAACTGGTGTTACGTGGGGTTCTACTTACACTAATGCCAACGAAAGTGTAAATGGTAACTTACTAGTTTTAACAAATAAAGATTATAATGGTACTATTGCTGCTGGAGAAAGTTTACAATTGTCATTTTATTATGATATGTCTTCTCAAAGTTTAAGTATTGGTATCTTAAGTGTATATTCTTCAACTAGCCCACTTATGAATATTATTTCAGTTGGTGAATATGCTTATAGACATACAGCTTCATCATCAAATCAAACTATTGACTTACTTGCTAATAATTTAATTAATATAGATAATCATGGTCTTGAAAATATTAAAGTTAAATCACTTACTTCAGAGAGTTTAATATCTATTGGAGACTATAGTTTATATAATACTGGTCTTCAAACAGTTGATCTTCCAAATTTAAATTCAATGGGTAAATTTGCTATGTCTGATATGGATACTCTATATAGTGTTAATCTTGGAAATATTCAAGTAATGGGTGAGAATGCTATTAGTAATAATCCTAATTTAGAACAAATATTTATTGGTACAAGTAATACTGATAATATGTCAGTACATAGTACAGCAATGAATAATATTGGTACTAATGCTAATAATAGACTTAGAATTTATGTTCCAGAAGGAAAGGTAGATTTCTATAAAGCTTTATTTAGTAATTATCAAGATTATATTTATCCTACTGGATATATTGTTGGTTCATTTATAAATACACCAATTCCATATGATATTGGTGAATATAGTGTAAGAGAAACAACAATAAAAAATAGAAATAATCAAGATGTTAATGGTTGGGAAATTATAGAGTATCATGGAGCTGATATATCTAATACATTTAATATTCCATTAACATATACAGTAAATGATGTTACTAAGGATGTTATAGCTGTAGGTGATCATGCATTTAAACATACTACTGTTAATGGAAGTGGTGGTAGTGACATAGTCAACAATAAACTTTTGAAATTAGGAGATCATAGTTTTGAAGGAATTACTGCTATTAAGTCATTTACATCTACTAGTTTACTTGATATTGGAAGTTATTCATTTAACAATGGTGGTCTTGTATATTTAGAAACACCTAATTTAAGAAGTATTGGTTCTTATGCTCTTGCTAATATGAATACACTTTATAAAATTAATTTAGGTTCAGTTTATCAAATGGATACAAATGCTATTTATGCTCTTCCAAATTTAGTACAAATATTCTTTAGTCCTGGAAGTGAAGCTAGAGTATTTGATCAATATGCATTTACTGATGTTGGTACACTTACTAATAATAGAATTAGATTTTATGTAGGTCCTTCTAATACTTCTACAGAAATTAAAACACCAAATAATGTTAATATAAATGTTACTGATAGGTGTACTAGAAGTCAAAGTGGTAATGGTACTAGTAGAAGATATACTTATGTATGTACTGTTACAGTTAATAATAATTCTGGTTATGATATTGAAGCGTGGACAACATCTGTCACTCTTGGAAATACTTCTCTTCAAACTGCTTCAAATGTATTATATGAAGCTTCTAGTTCAAGAATTGTATTTAATAATACTTCTAGTAATGGTACTCTTGCAAATGGAAGCTCTACAACATTTAGTTACACACTTAGAACAACAAATAATAGTACTTGGACAAATTTATATAGTCACTTATCTAGTTCATTTGGTACTTATTATACAACTACGACAACAACTTCAACTGATTATTTAACTGATGTATATGCTAACTCATTTAGAAAAGAATATAAAGATTATTTCTATGATTATGGAACCATAATGGGAACTTATAGTTCTACAAATATTCCATATAATATTGGAGAATATAGTGTTGTAAGTCGTGAATATATAACAAAAGATAATCAAAGCATTAATGGGTTAGAAATTGTTGAATATCATGGTGCTGACATAAGTGATTCTTATATGTTACCAACTACATTAACTATTGATGGACAAAGCTATGAAGTAATTGGTGTTGGAGATAGGGCGTTTAGATGGGCAACGATGAGTTCAGGAAGTACGTTTGATATAGTTAATACTAATTTAAGATATATTGGTAATTATGCATTTTATAATTTACAAGGTGTTCGTGAACTTAATGTTTCAAACGTTGATTATATAGGCGAATATGCTTTATTTAATAATAAGCTTTATAAAGCTACTACTACTAAACTTGTAGAACTTGGTAATTATGCTTATGCTAATAATATAACTCTTAATTATGTTAATGCCGGTCCTGTTACTAGTATAGGTGAAGGAGCATTCTATGGATGTACTGGTATGGAGCAAATGTTCTTTACTTCAACTAATGCTGATACACAAGCTAGTGGTATGAAAATTGGTGTGGGGACTAATGCATTTTATAATGTGGGTACTACAATTGGAAAGAGATTTAGAATATATGTTCCAGATGGAAAGATTGGTACATCTAATGTTACTTATCAAGAAGCATATAAAAATACTTTCCCTTCAAATGTTAAAGATTATATTTATCCAACTGGTTATATAATTGGAAGTTATAAATTTGGTACACTTCCATATGATATTGGAGAATATAGTGTACGTGAAGTTACACTTAAAAATATGATGAATGCTAATGTAACAGGTTGGGAAATTATTGAATATCATGGACCTGATGTTACTTCTTCATTCGAAATTCCAAATCAAATAACAGCTGGTGGTATAACACATGATGTTGTGTCAATTGGTACTTATGCTTATTATGGAGTAGAGGTTGTTACTGGTCAAAATTGGATAGTTAACCTTCCAAATAGTGTTGTTCTTATTGATGATTATGCATTTTATCATACAGATGTTACAAGAATTAGTGGTAATCAAATAACAAGACTTGGTAAGTATTCATTTGCTGATTGTGAAAAATTGACAAATGCTATATTTAATAGTGTAGTTGTAGCTGATGATTATTGCCTTTACAGTTGTGGATCTATTTCATATATTCAATTTGGTACAGGTACAACTGATATTAATGATTATGCATTATATAATCCATATCAAGGTGGACCTACTACTACATTAAGTATGCAAGTAAGTAGTGTTCCAAATACTGCTTCTACTGCTCTTCCTGGATATGAGAGAGGATTCTTAGGTTTATGGTATAATTCACATTTTACTTATTCTGTTCCATCTAGTGTTGTTAATGACTTTAGAAATACAACTCCTTGGACCTATCATAATTATTCAAGTGCTCAGTACTCTTCAGATTTCTTATATATACTTGATAATAATAATGAAATTAAGATAACATCATATACAGGTAATGCAGCATCAGTAACTATTCCAGATACATTAGATGTTAATGGAAATAGTTATAATGTTACTAGTATTTCTGCTGATGCATTTGATGGAAATAGATATGTAACAACATTAACACTTCCAAGATATTTAAATGATATTCCAGGTGGATTCTTAGATGGAAACTCTGATATTAGTAATATAAATGTTGATGCTAATAATACAACATTCTCTAGTACTTCTGGTGTTCTTTATAATAAGGATTCAAGTTCACTAATTAGATATCCAAATGGAAAAACTGCTACTACTTTTATTGTTCCATCTACTGTTAAGACAATAGGTTATAGAGCGTTTGCTAATCAAAAAAATATAAATACTATATATATGAGTAATATACTTGAAAGTATAGGTGCTTATGCTTTTGATGGATGTACTAATTTATCTATATATTATTTTTATACAGATGTTCCTAAGTTGACTGGATTTGATACATTTAGTACTTCATATCAATTACAAATGTATGTTCCTACTAGTTATATAAATAATTATAGAACAAATACATACTTTAAAGCTTATAGTAATTATTTAGTAGCTAATTAAAACAAAAGTAAAAAATTACTTTTGTTTTTTTATTTGTTTGCTTTTCATAAATAGATGATAATGTTATAATGATTAAGAGGTAATAAATATGATGTTAAACAGTAAACAAATGGAAGCAGTTAATCATAAAGAAGGACCTTGTTTAGTTCTTGCGGGAGCTGGTAGTGGAAAAACAAGAGTATTAACTGAAAGAATAATAAAATTAATAGATGATGGAGTAAGTCCGTACAACATACTTGCAATAACATTTACTAATAAAGCTGCTAAAGAAATGAGAGAGAGGATTGAAGCTAAAATAGATACTATATCTGATTCAATCTTTATTGGAACTTTTCACTCTTTTGGTCTAAGAATACTTAGAGAAAATTATAGTGATATTGGTTATACTTCTAATATAACAATACTTGATACTGATGACACTAAAGCACTTATTAAAAGAATATTAAAAGAAAATTCTTATGATCCTGCTAATTATGATATAAAACATATTATATCTAGAATAAGTAGTGCTAAAAATGATGGATTAAGTCCATTAGAATATTCTAAATTATTTTTAAGAGATGAAGATAAAATAATTTCTTTTGTGTATGAAAAATATATTAAATTACTAAAAGAAAACAATTCAGTTGATTTCGATGATTTATTATTAAAACCGGTAGAATTATTTAAAAAACGTAAAGATATATTAGAAAAATATCAAGAAAGATTTAAATATATTCTTGTTGATGAATATCAAGATACTAATAGTATTCAATATGAACTTTGTAAATTACTTGCTGATAAATATCATAATATTTTTGTAGTAGGTGATGCTAATCAATCTATATATTCATGGAGAAATGCTGATTATAGAAATATTCTTAATTTTGAAAAAGATTATAAAAATGCTAAAGTATTTCTTTTAGAAGAAAATTATAGGAGTACTAATACAATTCTTAAAGCAGCAAACTCTGTAATTAAAAACAATAGTGAAGGTACTAAATTGAATCTATGGACATCTAGTGGTGATGGTGAAAAGATTGAATATATTAGACTTGAAGATGAAATTAAAGAGAGTTCATTTGTAATAAATAAAATCAAAGAAATGATGAATGATGGATATCAATATAGTGACTTTGCTGTTCTTTATAGAACTAATGCACAAAGTAGAACAATTGAAGAAGCTTTTGTAAGGAGTAATATACCATATAATATTATTGGTAGTTATTACTTCTATAGTAGAAAAGAAATTAAAGATCTAATTGCTTATTTGAATTTAGTATATAATTCTAATGATTCAATTAGTTTAGAAAGAGTAATTAATACTCCTAAAAGAGGAATAGGTACTAAAACTATAGAGAATATTCGTAATAAAGCTGAAAATGCCGGTATTTCTATGTTTGATTCTATTGATTCTGGAAAAGAACTTGAATTTAAGAAATTAATACTTGAATTACAAGAAGATGCTAAAACTCTTAGTTTATCAGAATTAATTGAAGATGTACTTGTTAAAAGTGGTATAAGAAGTGAATATGAACTTGATAAATCACTTGAAAGTGATGCTAAAATAGAAAACTTAAATGAATTTAAATCAGTTGCAGTTGCATTCGAAGAAAGTGGAGTTTATGACTTATCAACATTTTTAGAAAATATTTTACTTGTTAGTGATGCAGGTCAATATAAAGAAAATAAAGATGCTGTTAATTTAATGACTCTTCATTCAGCTAAGGGACTTGAATTTAAAGTTGTATTTATTTTAGGAATGGAAGAAGGAATATTCCCACATAGTAGAAGTTTCGAAAGTGCAAGTGAGCTTGAAGAAGAAAGAAGACTTTGTTATGTTGGTATTACTAGAGCTAAGAGCAAACTTTATTTATTAAGTGCTAGACAAAGAACTTTATTTGGTAAAACAAGTGGTACAGTTGAAAGTAGATTTATTAAAGAGATAGATGATGATTTAATTAATAAAACAAATATGTCAGTAAGAACTGATGATAAGCCTAAGAGAATAATTGGAAATATGTATAATAATAATAGTGATGGAATCAAAACTGGAGATAATGTTATTCATACAGTGTTTGGTGAGGGTGTTGTTGTTAATATTAGCGGAGGAATTGCAACTATTGCATTTAGTCATGGTGTGGGTATAAAAAGTATTGCTGCTAATCATAAATATTTAACAAAGAAATAATGTAAAGTTATTTCTTTTTAAATTGTAAATATATTGTTAATTTACAAATAACAACAATAATGATATAATTAACTTAATAAGTTAGGAGGAATATATATGGGTATAGTTGGTTATATAATCATAGCAGTTTTAATAATATTGGTTATTTATTTTATTTGTGTTTATAACTCACTAGTTAAACTAAATAATAATGTTAAAGAAGCATTTTCTACAATGGATGTATACCTAAAAAAAAGATGGGATTTAATTCCAAATTTAGTTGAAACTGTTAAAGGTTATGCAAAACATGAAAAAGGAACTTTAGAGGAAGTTGTTAAATTAAGAAGTGGTGCTTATGATAAAATGAGTACTGATGAAAAGATTGAAAATAATGCTAAGTTATCAGCAGGTATTACTAAAATAATGGCTTTAGCTGAATCTTATCCTGAATTAAAAGCTAATCAAAACTTCTTAAGTTTAAGTTCTGATTTATCTAATGTTGAAGCAGATATAGCTAATTCTAGAAAATATTATAATGGTGCTGTTAAAATATTTAATAATAAAGTAATGATGTTTCCTAGTAATATAGTTGCTAATATATTAGGTTATAAAGAACAAAAAATGTATGAAGTAGATAGTGATGAAGAACGTAAAAATGTTAAAGTACAATTTTAATTAGTATTAGAAAATAGATTATAAATATAATCTATTTTTGTTTGTTTAAATCTATTTTTAAGATAATAATTGTGTTATAATAATTATTATAATAGAGGTGTATATATGTCACTATTCAAACAAATAAAAAGTAGACAAATTCAAAAAAAAGCAAATGATTTCATTAAAAGTCTTAGTAATAAAAGTGAAAAAGAAGTAGAACAAGCATATTTAAATACTAAAGAATTTGAAAATAATGAAATTGTTTTAAGTTATTTGTTTTTTCATTACCCATCTTTAATTAGAATATTACCAATTGACTTTCAAAAGTCTCGTCTTAATAGTAATCTTTCTATGTTTAGACAAGGTTCTGTAGAGGCACGTAGAGCGTTAGTTAGTGATTGGCTTGCGGGAAATAAATTTTTCATGAATAGTAATGTTCTAAATTTAGATTCTGAAGAATATGTTTCATATATTAAACTTTATTTTTCACAACCTGATGATGTAGCAAAACTTTATATGGAGGATTTGAAAGAAGTAATAACTGTTTTATCAAATAGTGATTTAAAAGCTACCGAAGATTTACTTAATAAAATTAAAGATAAGTTAACCGATAGACAATGGGAATTTGTTATAAAAGTAAATCCTTGTTTTATAAAGTATGCTAGTCAGACAATACAAAATAAATATGCAGAAGATGAAAAATATAATATGTATATTAGTGGTGATGCTAGAAGTAATTTTGTTAAAAAACAAATAGATAAAATTAGAAATGATTTTTCTATTCTTAATACTATGCCTGTAGATGTTCAAAAGGAATTTATAAAAGAATATCCTTTTATGATAAATTATTTAGATACAGAGACACTTACAGAACTATTAAAATATGATATAGAATTAATTAAATATTTAAATATTGCTGCTTTAAAAAGTAAAGATAATAAAGATCATGAAGTAGTTTATGGGCTTTTAGAAGAAATTGGAAATAGAAATATAAATGATATTGTTAATATATTAATAGATAAAGGATTATTGAATGCTAAGGGAAAATTATTTAGATTTGATTCAAAAAGTAATAATATTAGTTATCAATATACTAAAAGATTAATTAAAATAATACAAAGTCTTAGCATTGAACAAATGATGTTACTTATTAATATAGATGTCAATTATGTACTTCCTTATGTTGTCCCTATTTATAATAATGATACTGATAGAAAAACTAAAGAAAGTATAATTATAGATTGTGATTCTAGATGTTTAAATCTATTTAGATCCTATTATGATCAAGAACTATATAGTAAATTTTATAAAGTTATAAATAAGATATATAATGAGTATTTAGAAAATATAGATAAATATGATTTTAATATTGATTATAATTGTGTATTTGATTTATTTAAGGTTTTATTTAATAAGAATATAATGACAAAAAATAATGCTGAAAAGATTACTTTATTTATGGGAATTTCCTTACTATATAAAGGTAAAGAAGGTAAAACACAAGAATCAGCTATTAAGTTATTAAGTGATTTATTATCAACAGCATATAATAAAGAAATAAAGTTAGATACAGAGATATATAATATTTATTCATTAGAAATTTTTGATGATAGATTATCATTTATATCTAGTGATTTGCTTAATAATTATTGCAAGTATAATTTTGTTAATATGTCAACATTACTTTTAATAGTAAAAAGTAAGAGAAATAGAGAATTATTTATTAAGTATTATGAAATATTTAAATCTATCTATGGTGAAAGCAAAGAATCTTTATATAAAGCAGTTGAAAACTTTACTTATTATAAAGAAATTATTGCTGATATTGAAGGTAAAGAATTAAATGATATTGAGATTGATAATTTAATAGATTTAATTGCTACTTATGGTAATTATTTACATATTACTAAAGTTAGTGAACTTGCTTCTTATGATATATCTTTACTTAAAAAATTAATAAGTGAATTATCTGCTATAAAAGATGTATCTGTTTATAAGAATTTGTTATGTAAGTATTTATTTAATAAAGGCTATGATAAAAATGGAAATAGTGGGTGGTTAGAGGTATCTACTATTAAAGAATTATGTGATGTCTTTGATGCGGAAAACTTAGAAAATATTGAAGATAATGGTAGAAAAGTATTTACTAATGAAGAGATTAATTTATTTAGTATGATAAAATTATTATTTAATATAAATGATGCTGATTTATATCTTGGATATATTGATAATTTAGTTAATAATAAAACTAATAGAAATTTAATTAGTGTTATAGATTTCTTTAATAAGTTAAAAAAATATAGATGCGAAATAGTAAATGATCAAATAGTTACTATTGATGATATAGAATTATTATATATAGATAGTCCTGATATTGTTGAGAAAAGAGTAGAAGACGATGTTGTTATATATGAAATAAACAATCAGGACTTTAAGATATTATGTTCTTATACTAATGATGGTACTCATTATGCATGTATGAATATAAGCGATTTAGAAAAAAACTGTTATGGATATGATAAATTAATTAAGACTGGTTCCCTTAGATTTACTACTTATGATGATCATACACTAATTAAAGTTAATAAAGATAGGATAGATAAATATACTATAAATCCATCATTTATAGTTGTCATTGGAAAATTAACTAATGATCTTCTTACTATTGCTAAAAAGAATAATCTAAAAGTTGTTTATATTCAAAATAATTAGGAGGACTAATGGATAATAAAATTAAAGTTAAAATTGAATCATTAAAGAAAGATAAAAGTTCTTTTAAAGAATATATAGCTAATTTTTGTAATATAGATAGAGCAAATGAACTTTTTAAAAATAATAAAAAATTTAAAAGTCTTAAAGACTATTCTTGTATTCGTGATAATAAAAATCAAGAATTTTATGATTAAAAAACTGAAGAATTTATTTCTTCAGTTTTAGTTTATTTCATTGTCTTCAAATTTTATATTTAAGAATTTCCTACTTGCTAGATAATCACACATATGTACAAATCTTTGATATTTATCTTTTGGTGCTTCTAATATTTCATTACCATTAAAATCAGTTGTCCATGGTCCCATGTGTGTAGATACACATCTACAAACTAAATTAATTTGATTATCGTTTAATTCTAACTTATCTTTATTTTCTTTAATATAATTACTTATTTGAATAGGATGGTCAAATGCTGTGTATTTACCTTTAACTATACCATTTTTAAGACCATCATGAACAGTTAGAGCAAATAAAATTAAATCTTTTTCTTCATCAGTAAAATTATTAATAGATGGATTTTGTAATAGTTCGTATGCTATTCTTACTGCGGCTTTTACATGTCTTACTAGACCACCATCACCTAAAGTGAATTCAGGATGATATTTGCCAGTAGAACTTGCTGGTATTTGATAAAAATATTCCGGTAATAAATTTAACATTGTTTTTAAACTATTTCTAATTCTTTCATCTTTTATATAACCTAATTCTTTATTGAAAACTTCATACATAATAAAATACCTCTAAAAAGAATTATATAATAAAATAATATTTTTTTCTACAATTAATAATATATAATATATTAATAAATAGTTTGAAAAATATTATTATTTATGATAAAATGGTTATGTAAGATAAACGGAGGAACGTAGATGAAAAAAATGAAATTGTTCGATAAAAAAATACCAACACGTAATTATTTTATTGTATTAGTTGTGTCTATACTTGTTATTATAGCTTGTTTATATTTGAGAACATTTTACCTAACGTATAGAAACAATAAACTAAGTACTAGTGTATTTTCAAATCAAAAAATTAAACAAATAAATACTAAAGATATTAATTTTGCATTAACTGAAACTGGAGATGTATTATTATATGTAAGTTATACTGGTAATAATGATATATATAATAGTGAAAAGAAAATGTATGAAATTTTAGAAAAAAAAGAATTATTAGATGATATTATATATTGGAATGTATCTGATTATGGCGATAGTACAGATTATATAGCAACATTAAAAAAACAGTTTCCTAATATTAAAGATGAAATAACTAATGCTCCATTGTTAATATATATTGAAGATGGAGAAGCAGTAGAAGCAATGAGTAGTGAACTTAAAACTATAGATTATAAAGTACTAAATAAAATGATTGAAAAATATGGAATCGAATAGTTTCATATTTTTTTTTTATTAAAATTATGATATTATATATTTGTATATTAGGAGAAGATAATGAAAGAATATATTGTTCTTACAATTGGTGACAATACATTATTTTTTAACTTTAGAACTATTAATGAAGAAGAAAATAAATTTGTTAATAGACTAGAGTTTTATAATGCGTCATTATTCTTTTCTCTTAAATATTATAAAAAAAATTATAGTAAGATTATAGAATTATTAAAAAATAAAAATATAGAAATCTTAACTATTAAAAGGTTGATTACTTTTAAATATAGTATTTATTTATTAAAGGAATTAACTATTAAAAAATTAAGATTAGATTTTGCATCAACTATTAGTTTAGAAGATTATGAGATGTTTTTAGAAATTGATAGTTTAGAAGAAATAGATTGTTATTATATGCCTAAATTTATTGTTGATAAATTTAATAATAAAGGTGTTGATGTAAAATTATATAATAGAGAAAAAGTATCTGATAGATTTATGTTAATGCAGGATGCATTTGATTATGAAACATTATATTATAAAAAGAACATTGAAATAAGAGAAAAATATGATAATCTAATTAATGATCTAAAAGAGTTTTTAAGAATTAATTATAATCTTAAATCTATTCATTTATATGTTTTTTCTAAAGATTTAATATCTTCAATAATGGATTTAATAAATAAAGATGAATCTAGAGAAATTATAGTTTTCTTACATCAAGGATATGATGAATATAATTTTATTTCTAAGAATTTTCTTTGGTTAAAAGAAGTAAATAAAAAATGTAAGGATGAATATACCTGTGAATTCAGAATAGTTTATTCTAATTCTTTTCTTGTTAATAACTTATTTAAACAATTAACATTTAATAATTTAAAGCTTATTTCATTATTATGTATTTATGTAAGTTTAGTAAGTTTAATAATCATTAAATCTTATGAATATGTAGAAAAGATGAGTATTGATGAATTAAATGCAAGTATAAGTAATGGTACTTATGGAGCAGATACTAATGATTTTGAGCTTGATAGATTAGATGATGAAGAAGAAAATGATGAAGAAGAAGATAGTACTAATAATACAAGTAAACCTACAAGTACAAAATATCAATTTGAAAAAGTATTTGCAAAATTAAAAAAGATAAATAATGAAACAGTAGGTTTTTTGACAGTAAATGGAACTAATATTAATTATCCAATAGTTCAACATAATGATAATAGTTATTATTTAAAAAGAGATATATATAAAAAGAAGAGTTCTATGGGATGGGTATATTTAGATTATAGAAATTCTAAAAATGAATTTGATTCTAATAATATTATATATGGTCATAGTATGCTTAATGGTACTATGTTTGGTACTTTGAAAAATGTACTAACTTCTAATTTTAGAAAAAATAGTGATAATATGATAATTAGTTATGATACTCCTAATGGTCAATATAAATTTAAGATATTTTCAGGTTATAGAGTTGAATATACTACTGATTATTTAAAAACTGATTTTGAGAGTAAAAAAGAATTTGATTCTTTTGTTAAATTGATTAGGGGAAGAAGTACATTTAAAACTAATGATAAGGTTGTGTATGGTGATAAAATATTAACTTTATCTACATGTGCTGGTAATGGTAAGAAAAGGTTAGTAGTACATGCTGTGCTTATAAAAGAATAGTGAGGTCAAGAATGAAAAAAAAGATAATGATATTATTATTAGTAATTATATTCCCAAATATAGTATTGGCCGCAACATGTGATACTAAAAAGCATGTTCAATACCAAAAATTAGCTGAAAATATTGATTACGAAAAATCTTATAGTAAATCAACTAACAAATTTACAATAACATTTTATAATGTTGTAGAAGGCCTTTATTTATCAAATGGTTCCAATAGTTATACTAGAAATGATGATAATATAGCAATTGCTTCAAACATAGATGAGGGTTCTAATATTTCGTTTGCTATTAATACTACGATAACAAATTGTGGTTCTATTTTAAAAACGATTAATATAGTTTTACCATATTATAATACTTTTTACGATACAGATAGATGTGAAGAATACAAAGATAAATTAAATATTTGTTCATCTCAATTTTTGACTTATAAGCCAACTAATGAATTATTCGAAATGCAAGTTAAAAATTATGGTGGTATAAAACCAGATGATCCAACTCCAGATGATCCTAATAAAACCTTAATAGATGATTTTGTAGACTTTATGAAAGATTGGGGGATTCAAATATTAATTGTCATAGTTGTAAGTGTGATAACAATTATTCCATTTAATGCTAAGCTTAGAAAAATTAGACATGGAATTTAAAATAATTTTATTAAATTAATAAAGTTGATACTAAAAGAATTAATTAAAACCCTAGTTCAGTTTATATTGAACTGGGGTTTTATAATTTAATAAATAATTATTTATAATTCTTTGTAATTAATAGAGAATATTAAATTATTTATTTTTTATGTATCATCATAAGATAATAAAAAATATTCTAAAAAAATATCAAATAAATATTCAAATAGAAATGAAAAAGCAAAATAGAATATATAATACAGATATGTATTCATATAATTCTTGTGAAGCAGTACATATTCCTAAAAATATGACTTCAGAAGAATTAACACGAGCTTATTTGGATTTATATAATAGAGTATATTCTATTAAAAATATTTTAAAGAGAACAATTTTTACAATTGCCTTTTTTAAAAGACCTATTAATGTTTTATTCTATTTCTTTGTTAATTTATATTATAGAAAACAAATAAAAAAAGGTATTGTACCTAATATAA
>SFOJ01000044.1 GCA_004552445.1 Mollicutes bacterium | reverse complement strand
ATGTGTCCTCTTTCTAAATTAGGAATTATTCCTAATTTTGTTTTATTTTATATTATTTCATATAGTTTGTCAATAACTTTATGATTATTATTACTCAATTTTTTATAATTAGAAAGATAATTTGAGCGATAACTTACTATTTTTATTGTCTGCCATTTTTTATTCCTACATAATATATTTTTTCTGTATAATTTTCTTTAAATTCTATTGATTCATTCTCATTCATGCTACTTACCTCCATTTCTAATCGTTCAAAATATCGTTCAATCGTTCAACCATAGTATAACATTTTTATTATTTAATTTTTGTAATATTTGCTAAAGTATTTTGATTTACTTATTGTAATTTGTATCTAAAATCCAAGTATTTATAAGTTTTACCTGATTTTATTGTAAAAAGAGTTTAATTTCATTATTAAATTAAACTCTTAAATCATTTCTTATTCTTCTATTTTTTCAAAGAATTCTTTTCCAAGACCACATAAAGGACAAACCCAATCATCTGGTAAATCTTCAAATTTTACTGCTTCTACATTATCATCATAAATATATCCACAGGCTGTGCATTTATATTTCATAGTACACACCTCCTTTTTATTTTTTTATTAAATCTTCTGCCATTTTATATAATTGCAAACAATTTTCTTCTGAAAGTTTGGATTTAATTGTAACTACTGGTTCTATTATATCTATATTTTTCATTGTGTTCAATATCTCTTTCATACATTTTGCAGAATTTGGTGCCCAAGTTCCATTTTCGATCAATCCAACAATCTTATTTTGATAATTTTTTTCTTTTAAATTCAATAATAGGTTTCTCATTGGAGTAAATATTTCCATATTATATGTTGAAGAAGCAAATACAATTTTCCCATATCTAAATGCATTTTCTATTGCTTCTGACCAATCTTCTTTTGATAAATTCGATAAAACTACTTTGCTTATGCCTTTTTCTTCTAAGATTTCCTTTAACTTTTCACAAGCACTATATGTATTTCCATGAATTGATGCACAAGCTATATACACACCATCACTTTCAGCCTTATAGCTGCTCCAAATATTATATTTTTCAATATAATGTACTAAGTTTTCATTTAGTATTGGTCCATGTAAAGGACAAATTTTTTCTATATCTAAATTCATAACTTTTTTTAATAATGTTTGTACTTGTAAACCATATTTCCCAACTATATTAAAATAATATCTTCTGGCTTCGCAATCCCAATCCTCTTTGGTATCTAATGTTCCAAATTTACCAAATCCATCTGCTGAAAATAATATTTTTTCTTTTTCTTCATATGTCATCATTACCTCTGGCCAATGTACCATTGGTGCCATAATGAATTTTAATTTATGGTTTCCTAAGTCTAAAATTTCTCCTTCTTTTACTTCAATTTTTTTTGAGTCTAAATTTTGTATATCAAAAAATTGAGGTAAAAAGGTAAAAGTTTTCGAATTTCCAACTAACTTTATATCTGGATATTTTTTCATTAAAGTATTTATATTGTAAGCATGGTCTGGTTCCAGATGTGAAATAACTAAATAATCAGGTTTTCTGCCATTTAATGCTTTATCTAAATTTTCAAGCCATTGATTTGTTCTTCTTTTATCAATTGTATCCATTATTGCAATTTTTTTATCAATTATTATGTATGAATTATATGCTACTCCATTTGGCACATTATATTGATTCTCAAATAATTCAATATCTTTATCATCTGCTCCGATATATATTATATCATCAGAAATGATAATATCTTTCACTTTTATCACAGTCCTTTCTATGTAATAAATCTCACACCAAAAGTTTAATTTATCTATATTTATTCAACTTCTTTTGACCAAAGTCCATGTTTATTACAAAAAGAATAAATTTTACTTCCTTTAACATATGGAAATATTACACAGGCTTCTTCACCTGGCAATAAAAATTTCTTTATAATTTTATTATTTGCTAACATTGCAATCCATTCTATAAAATGATCTTCCTCCATAACATGGTTAACCTTTACGATTATATGATTATCTATTGCTTCATAGTTTGGTACATGTTTTTCAAAAGATGCGTCTACACTATTTGGAGCTAATTCTATCATTTCTTCACCGCAACATTTAATACTACAATTATCACTAGTACAATCTTTTATGACTTCAACTAAAGCTTGACATTTAGAACATCTTTTTATTACTAATTCTTTTTTCATAAATTCCCTCCATATTAATTTATATTTCTCATAAGAATAGTTTTCCTATATTTTAATAATTTTCAGCTTTAATTTCGAAATATGCTTTTGGATGGCTACATACAGGGCAAACTTCTGGAGCTTTTGTTCCAACAACAATATGTCCACAATTTCTACATTTCCATATTTTAACTTCTCCTGCTTCAAACACTTTTCCATCTTTTACATTTTCTAATAATTTTAAATATCTTTCTTCATGTTCTTTTTCAATTTTGCCAACTTCTTCAAATAAGTATGCAATATGGTCAAAACCTTCTTCTTTAGCTATTTTAGCAAATTCAGCATACATATCTGTCCATTCATAATTTTCTCCATCAGCAGCAGCTTTTAAGTTCTCAGCTGTTGTTCCAATTTCTCCACCATTTAATAATTTAAACCACATTTTTGCATGTTCTTTTTCATTATCAGCTGTTTCTTGGAAAATTGCAGCTATTTGTTCATATCCTTCTTTTTTTGCTTTACTAGCAAAATATGTATATTTATTTCTTGCCTGAGATTCTCCGGCAAAAGCCGTCATTAAATTTTGCTCTGTTTTTGATCCTTTTAATTCCATAATTACTACCTCCTAATACTTTTTATCTATGAAAAATATCACATTATTGAATTAAAGTCAATATTTTTTTTGATGTTCGAATAAAATTAAAAATACACCTTGTAATTTGTCTATTCATTTATAGATATAATCTCTCCCTTTTCATCGTAGTATGTTGTCCTTTCAACATTATATTCATATCCATATTTATTTTCTATTGTATCAAAAAGCCTTGTCAACTGCTCTGCGGAAAGGGTTGTTGGTGTTCCTCCGCCGAAATAAATTGTTTCAAGCCTAAGACCGAAATTTTCGGAAATCTCCGCAATAGCCTTAAGCTCTCTGCAAAGCAGGTCGGTATAGGGTTCAACAAGCTTTTTGGTTCTTTCAATAGAATGTGAAACAAAGGAGCAGTAGGAGCATCTTGTGGGACAAAAGGGAATTGAAACATAAAGTGAAAATGAATTATCACGTGA
>SFOJ01000005.1 GCA_004552445.1 Mollicutes bacterium | reverse complement strand
TAAACCTCTAACTTTAATAACTTGATCATATTCTACTTCAGGAAATACTAATTGTTCTTTGATACCAAGAGTATAATTACCTCTTCCATCAAAACTATTTTTAGAAATACCTCTGAAATCCCTAACTCTTGGAAGAGCAATTGTAATTAGTTTATTTAAGAAGTTATACATATTATCTCCTCTTAAAGTAACTTTACAACCGATTTTATTTCCTTCTCTAAGTTTGAAACCAGCTATAGATTTTTTAGCAGTAGTTACTACTGGTTTTTGACCAGATATAGCTTCTAAGTCACGAACAGCAGCATCTAAAAACTTTTGATCATTAATAGCATCTCCAACACCCATATTTAGAACAATTTTTTCTAAACGTGGAACTTGCATTTTAGTAGTGTAGTTAAACTTTTTAGTTAAATTTGGAACTATTTCTTCTTCATATAATTTTTTTAATGTTTCCATAATTCACCTACTTACTTTCTTTTTCATCTTTTTTCTTAGAAGCCTTTTTTTCCTTAACTTCCTTTTTTACTTCTTTTTTAGTTTCTTTAGTTAATACTTTAACGTTAGAAATATGAATAGGAGCTTCAACTTCTAATATTCCACCAGATTCGTTAGTACGATTTGGTTTAACATGCTTTTTAACAATATTAACACCGTCAACAACTACTCTATTATCTTTTCTAAGTACGTTAAGTACTTTGCCTTCCTTACCTTTATTACTTCCTGTAATAACACGTACGTTATCTCCAACTTCTGGAGCTAGTGAAACAATTTTCATATAGTTCTTATCACGAAGTTCACGAGCTACAGGTCCTAGAACACGAGTTCCTACAGGACTATTATCATCTTTAATTAGTACGCAAGCATTGTCATCAAATTTAATATGACTTCCGTCTGCTCTACTAACGCCTTGTACTGTTCTAACAATAACAGCTTTTACTACTTTTCCTTTTGGAGTGCTGGAATTTGGGATAGCTTTCTTTACTGTACCAACTACAACATCTCCTATATTACCGCTTTTAACTTTACTTCCACCAAGTACTCTGATTACTAAGATTTCACGAGCGCCTGAATTGTCAGCTACCTTTAAACGGCTTTCTGGTTGTATCATAACTCTCTCCTTTCTTAATTAAAGAATAACAGCTTCCTCAACGATACTATCTAAAACATATCTTTTAGTTTTTGATAGAGGACGAGAAGATACAACTTTAACTATATCTCCTACTTTAGCTTTATTCTCTTCATCATGTACTGCATACTTTTTAGTAGTTTTTACATTTTTATTGTAAAGTGGATGCTTTTTATAAGTTACAACAGCAATTGTAATTGTTTTATTATTAGCTGCACTAACAACTTTACCAACTAATTCTTGTTTTTTGTTTTCCATTACTTGCTATCCTCCTTACCTTCATTTAATTCTCTTTCTCTAATAACTGTTTTAATCTTAGCAACTTCATGTCTTAATTCTTTAATTCTATGAGGTTTTTCTAAATTACCAGTTGATAGAGAAAACTTCAAATTAAATAATTCCTTTTTATTCTCTTCAAGTTTCTTATTTAATTCTTCAGTGGTTAATTTTCTAATTTCAGTCATCTTTATCATTATTTAGCCACTTCCTTTGCTACAAATTTTGTTTTAATTGGTAGTTTATGTGATGCTAAACGGAAAGCTTCACGAGCTATTTCTTCAGTAACATCAGTCATTTCAAACATGATTTTACCTTCTTTAACTACAGCTGCCCATTCTTCAACATTACCTTTTCCACTACCCATACGAACCTCAGCAGGTTTCTTAGTTCTTGCTAAGTGTGGGAAAATGTTAATATATACTTTTCCTCTTTTAAAATTCTTCATATGACGAGTCATAGCAATTCTTGCTGCTTCAATTTGTCTAGCAGTGATGTATGCTCCTTCTTTAGCCATTAGTCCGTATTCACCTTTAGTAAGTACTGTATTACCTTTAGCTTTTCCTTCGTAACTAATTCTGTGAGGTTTTCTATATTTAGTTCTTTTTGGAATTAACATTTTCATTACCTCCCTTTATTTTTTTTGCAGGAAGTATTTCACCCTTATAAATCCATACTTTAACACCAATTTTACCATAAATAGTATCAGCCTCTTTATGAGCATAATCTATATCTGCTCTTAAAGTATGTAGAGGTACAGTTCCTTCAGTATAAAATTCTGTTCTAGCCATTTCAGCACCAGCTAAACGTCCAGAAACAGCAACCTTAATACCTACAGCTCCTGCTTTCATTGTATTTCTAATAGCTCTCTTTTGAACTGCTCTAAATGAAGCTCTATTTTGAATTTGAAGTGCAATTGATTCAGCTACTAATGCAGCATTTAAATCAGGATTCTTAACTTCAACTATTGATAAATAGATTTCTTCACCAGTTAGTTTTTGTAAAGCTTTTTTATGTCTTTCAATATCAGCTCCACCCTTACCAATAATGATACCAGGTTTAGATGTATTGATTGTAACATTTGTTCTTTTATTATTTCTTTCGATTATGATAGAAGCAACTGAACATCCTTTTAATTCTTTGTCTAAATATTTTCTAATCTTTAAATCAGTATTTAAATATTTAGCGAAATCTTTAGTTGGTGCATACCATTTACTTTCCCAGTCTCTATTAACACCAATTCTAAGTCCAACTGGACTTACCTTTTGTCCCATGTTTAGTCCTCCTTCTTTTGCATATTATCTGTAACACATACATAAATATGACTTGTTCTATGATAATTCTTAGCAACTCTAGAATGAGATGCTGCTTTTCTTCTCTTTAAAGTTCTTCCTTCGTTAATGTATGTTTCTTTGATAACTAAATCTTCTTTATTAGCACCAAAATTATTAACAGCATTAGCTACAGCAGAATTTAACACTTTAATAATTAATCTACTTGCTTTAGTATTTGTAGTAAGTAGAATTGCTTCAGCTTGAGATACGTTTTTACCTCTGATAAGATCAAGAGTCATTCTAGCTTTTCTTGGCGCAATTTGTGCACCTTTATGTATACTATAAGTTTCCATTCAATTTACCTCCTACTTCTTACCGCTGCCAGCGTGGCCAGTAAACTTACGAGTTAATGAAAATTCTCCAAGTTTATGTCCTACCATATCTTCAGTTACATATACAGGAATGAATTCACGTCCATTATGTACAGCAAATGTATGACCTACAAATTCTGGATAAATTGTAGAACGTCTTGACCAAGTTTTTATAACTTCTTTTCTACCTTTTTCATTTAATTCTCTAACTTTCTTTAAAAGTCTAGGGAATGTATAAGGTCCTTTTTTCAAACTTCTTGACATTTTAACGGTTCCTTTCTAATTATTTCTTACGACGAGTCATTATTAATTTCTCAGATGCTTTTTTAGTTTTTCTAGTCTTTAATCCTAGAGCTGGTTTACCCCAAGGAGTCATTGGTTGAGCACGTCCAACTGGAGCTCTACCTTCACCACCACCATGTGGGTGATCATTAGGGTTCATAACAGATCCACGAACAGTAGGTCTAATTCCCATATGTCTTTTTCTTCCTGCTTTTCCTAAGCTTACTAATTCATAATCAGTATTTCCAACTTCACCAATAGTAGCACGACAATTAGCAAGAATTTTTCTTGTTTCTCCACTCTTAAGTCTTACGATAACATATTTACCTTCTCTACCTAAGATTTGAACACTACTACCTGCACTTCTTGCAAGTTTAGCTCCAGCACCTGGATTTAATTCAACATTGTGAACCATAGTTCCAACTGGAATGTTTTCAAGTGGTAATGCATTACCAACTTTAATGTCAGCATTAGCTCCACTTTCAACCTTATCTCCAACTTTTAAATTAAGTGGAGCAATTATATATCTCTTTTCACCATCAGCATAATTAATTAATGCGATGTTTGCACTTCTGTTTGGATCATATTCGATTGAAGCAACTTTTCCATCAATACCATCTTTAGTTCTTTTGAAATCTATAACACGATATTTACGTCTAACTCCACCACCAATATGACGAACAGTTATCTTACCTTGATTATTTCTTCCGCCCGTTTTACTTTTTTTAACAAGAAGACTTTTTTCAGGAGTACTCTTAGTAATTTCATCATTAATTAATGTACTCATACCTCTTGTTCCAGGAGTATTAGGCTTATAATTCTTAATTGGCATATTATCCCTCCTAGTATTCTATAGAAGAGCCTTCTGCAAGTTTAACATACGCTTTCTTGTAAGCAGTTGTTGTACCTGTATATCTTCCTACTCTTCTTTTCTTTTGTACAGCATTTACAGTATTAACATTTACAACTTTAACATTAAAGTGTTTTTCAATCTCATTTTTAATTTGAGTTTTATTAGCCTTAGGGCTTACTTTAAATACATATACATTATTTGATTTTAATGATTCGCTTTTCTCAGTAATAACTGGTGCTAAGATAATATTCATTAGTTAAGCACCTCCTCAATTTTCTTAACTGAAGATTCATCAATTAATAAGTAATTAGCTGCAACTAAATCTAAAACGTTAATTTCATTAAAAGCAACTACAGCAACTTTATTGTTGTTACGAGAAGCTAAGAATAAATTTTCGTTTTCATCAGCATATACAACTAAAGCTTTACCATCAACTTTAAGATTTTTTAACATTTCATTAAATGTCTTAGTTTTGTTATCAACTAAATTTAAGTTTTCAACAATTACTAATTCTTTGTCTTGGAATTTAGATGTTAAAGCACTCTTTAACGCTAATCTTCTTTCTTTTCTGTTTTGTTTTTTATCATATTTTCTTGGTTTTGGTCCAAATACAATTCCACCACCTGGCCATTGAGGGCTTCTAGTAGATCCTTGTCTTGCGTTTCCTGTACCTTTTTGTTTATATGGTTTACGTCCACCACCAGAAACTTCACTTCTAGTTTTAGTTGAAGCAGTTCCTTGTCTTAAAGATGCTTGAGCAAGAACGATTGCATCATGCATAACTGGTTCATTTACTTCAATATTCCAAACGCTATCTTTAAGTGTTATATCTTTAACTTTTTCACCTTTTTGGTTTAAAACTTGAGTCTTTGCCATTATTCAGAAACCTCCTTACTTTCAGTAGTTTCAGCTTCATTAGCATCAGAACTTGTAACTTCACTATTAACGACTTCTTCAGTTACAACACTTTCTTCAACTTCTGGTTCGCTTACAACTTCCTCATATGAAACTAGTTCAACAGCAGGAGTATTTTTACTACCTTTAATAGCTTCTCTAATAAATACAAATGTATTTTTAGCTCCTGGAACATTGCCACTTACTAAAATGTATTTATTTTCAGTATCAACATCTACTATCATTAAATTTTGAATAGTAACTTGTTCATTACCCATATGTCCTGGTAACTTCTTACCCTTTAAAACACGCATAGGTCTCATAGTACCCATTGAACCTACTCTTCTATGATATGTAGATCCGTGAGTTTCAGGTCCACGAGATTGATTCCATCTCTTAATTACACCTTGGAAACCTTTACCTTTTGATGTACCAGTTACATCAACAGTGTCTCCACTTTTAAATACATCAGCACTAATAACTTGTCCAAGAGTATAAGAAGAAGTATCAATTCCTCTAATTTCTTTTAAGAAGCGCTTAGGTTGTGTATTTGCTTTTTTTACATGTCCCATTTCTGGTTTATTAGATGATTTTGTTTTTTTATCAAATGCACCTAATTGAATTGCATCATACCCATCTTTTTCAACAGTTTTAACTTGTGTTACAACATTAGGTTCAACTTCAATAACTGTAACAGGTATTAATTTTCCGTCAGTTGAGAATACTTCAGTCATCCCAACTTTACGTCCTAAGATTCCTTTCATTTTTCTTTTCCTTTCCTAATTATTTTTTAATTTGAATATCTACACCGCTAGGTAAATCTAAATGAGCAAGAGCATCAATAGTTTCTTTACTAGGATTTTCGATATCAATTAATCTTTTGTGAGTTCTAATTTCGAATTGTTCACGAGAATCTTTGTATATGTGAACAGATCTTAGAATAGTGATTTTTTCAATCTCTGTTGGTAGTGGAACAGGTCCGCTAACAACTCCACCAGTTCTTTTAACAGTCTCAACAATTTTTGCAGCAGCTTGATCAACGCTTCTGTGATCAAAAGATTTAAGTCTGATTCTAACTTTGTCTTTAGACATATTAATTTTTCCTCCTTCGCCTATAATATTTTTTATAGACTTGCTAAATGCAAATTACCTGATTTTGAAAATTAAGTTAATTCAACTTAACCTGGTGTATCAGCAACCTCGCATATCATCGCCAGTCGTTCGATATAGATTATATTCTAAAAGTATAAAAAAATCAAGCATTTTTTCTTGATTTTCCGATATTTTTACTATTTAATTAAATTTTTTTTAATTAATATACTTATTTTATATTTTTTATTAAATTTATTAAATCACGAGCAGAATATTTATTAATATATTTTTCTTGATATTTTATCATCTTTTCTTGCATATGTTTATTATTTAAAAGATTATGAACTGTATCAAGAATCTCTTCTTTAGAATTACATTTTAAGCTCATACCATGACTTTCAAAGAAATTTGTATTGTATGTTTCAATACCTGGTATTGGATAAATATGTATTAAAGGTTTTCTTATTGATGTTATTTCTGTTGAACTAAGTCCACCAGGTTTAGACATAACTATATTTGATGAATATATTAAATCATTAATATTATTAACAAATCCAAATACTATTAAATTTTCTCTATTCATAGATATTAATTCTTCATACATTTTTTTATTATTACCGCAAACAACCATAACTTTACATTTGTTTTGATATAATATATCATCTATAATTTCATAAATTTTACCAAACCCCATACTTCCAAGCATTACTAAAATTACATTTTCATTTTCTTTAATACCATACATATTTCTAATATTCTTTGCATTAAATATAAATCTACTTGAAACAGGTATTCCACTATTAACAAGAATATCTTTATTACATCCTTTTTCTATATATCTATTTTCTTGGCCTTTCTGCATAATTAAATAATCAGGCATAGTTTCTTCTAAGAAAGGGCATGGTTCATAATCAGTTGAAATAGATATAAACTTAATATTTTTATCTAAATGTTTCTTAATAGCTGTAAGTGTCAATGAAGGAAATAGATGAGTAGCAACAACTAAATCAAAAGAACCATTTTTAATATAATTATATAACCTTCGAGCATGAATTTTATTAACCAGATAAACTGGACTAGTAATACCACTTTTACTATATAATTCACCCAATTTATATATATTTTTAAATGCTTTACCATTTCCTTTTAAAGAATTTAAATATATTTTCTCAGTCATTCTATTACCAGAAGTATTTACAATATCATAAAAATTTTTAAATTCACATTTTATATTATTAAGCTTAAGTTCCTCTTCTATATATTTAGCACAAGAATTATGTCCGCCACCAGTACTACAAGACAATAGCAAAACTTTCATAATTATATCTCCTTTTTCATACTTTCATATGTTCTATCTCTTAAATCTTTTATTCTATCTCTATATTCTAGTTTCATATTAGGGTATAAAGGATCCAATACAACAGCACATATTCTTTTCTTTTTTTTATATACTTTATATAAACCTTTAGGTTTAGTAAATACAAACTTTATTGGTTGAACACATACATTAGCATCTACAGCTATTTTAAATGCTCCATACTTAAATTCCCTTATCTTCTCATAATATGGCCACATAGCCGCTTCAGGATACATATGTAATATAAATTTACCCTTAAAAGCTTTATTTATTTGTAAGTAAAACCTATCTTTTTTAATTCTATCTTTAGGTATAGGCATCGCATACAATAACCTAATTAATTTTCTAACAAAAGGTATTTTAAAATTTTCCTCAATAGTTGGATAATGTACCCTATTTGGATAATAAATAAGTCCTATCAATGTACAATCCAAATAATGAATATGATTAGATATAGAAACAAAACCTTTATCTTTAACAATCTTATTTTTATTTATAACATAAAATCCTAAAAATATTTTATCAATTATATACAAAATAATAAATATAGGTAACGATAAAATATTAGATATTAATTTAAACATAGGATTATTAAGTACATAATCATAATTATTATTAATTTCAAAACTTAATGGTGCCCAGTTATGAGTTACTTGTTCATCACCTTTAAGATTAGTATAATCATATTTTTTCATGTTTCACCTAAAAGCATTATAGCACATTACTATGTAAAATAAAAAGAGGCTAAGCCTCTTCTGTAAATCCTTCAAAAATTCCAAATATTTCAGATTTTTCTTTATCATTTAATTTATCATAATCTATAGCATTAGAAGTATCAAATTCTTTAATTTCATTCACTGTTTTTAATTCAATATTAGCATCTATACAAAACAATTCTTTATCAGTATTATCTGGATCATAATACTTAAAACTTAATATATATGATTCTTTATCTTTACTAGAAGAATCAACTTTAAGAGTTATTGAACTTTTACTATCATCAAAATCATTAGTTTCTTTATTATACATTTTTGAAAAATATTCTAAAGCGATTCTATTTTCAATTTTATTATATGTCATAGTAATATTTAATTTACTTTCATCAGAATTTTTGTCTTCATAAAGAATTACAATATCATCATCAATTAGTTTAATATTTAATTTTTTATTACCATAATTAACATCAAATTCTAATAATTTATTATTTAATATATCTAAATATAGAATTATTTCTAAATCTTCAGTTATAATTATATTTTTATTTTTTTCTTCCAATAATGTTTTTACTTTTTCAACATCATTACCATATCCTAAAGTAACTAATGCCTCTAAAGATTTTTGATCACTAATTATATTATTTAAAATAGCTTTGACTGTTTTTTTAGTATTATCTTTTGTTGAAATATATTTGACTTCATAAATTGGAATATTTTTATCACCTATTTTTATCATTTTAGGTTTCTTACTTACTTTAGTATCTTCCACACTAGAAAGTATTATTTCTTTATTAGAATCAAGTAAATACTTAATAGAGTTTAATATTTCAGCATAGTCGATATCATTAACTTTTAATGATTGATCATCTAACTCTACATTTTTAGTTTTATATAATTTATCTTGAGCATCCCCACTCATATCATTATAACCAAAATATATATTTTCTTTATCATTACCAAGCTTTAAATTAAGAATATTAACATTAAATAATGAACTTTTCAAATCAGAAAAAAATGTTCCTTTTTCTCCATCAACACCAATATATAAATCAGTAGTAAGAGTATTAAAAGCTATTAGTTTTAAGTTTGACGATGTTAAGATTGCTTTACCAGTTATTTCAAACTTTTTATTCTCATTAGTTTTATCATTAAAACCATTTATAGAATTAGATAAATAATTATATCCACTTTCAATAACTTTATTAAATAAAGTAGATGGCTTAGTTAGAACATAATAGTAGTAATAAAATGCTCCACCTAAAACTAGTAAAACTAGTAAAAGTACTATAGGCCATTTTTTTCTATCTTTTTCTATAAAACTTATATTATCGTTAGAATGAGTAACAATTTCTTCTTTTTCTTTTATTTCTTTTTTATTTAAATTATTAGTTTTTACTTCTTCACTCATTTTAACACTTCCTTACATTAACATAGTATAACATTTTAATAAATTATTGTAAATAATAGCATCCGGAGATATCTACTTAATTATTAAACTTTCGCCAGTCATTTCTTTTGGTTTACTTATTTCATAAACATCTACTATCGTAGGAATAATATCCTTAATTGTACCATTCTTTTTAAGTTTGTATTCTTTATTACATATTATAAATGGTACTTTATTACATGTATGCGTAGTAATTACACTTCCATCTGCATCTTTCATATATTCAATATTTCCATGATCAGATGTTATAACTAATTCATAAAAATTTTCTTGTGCTTTTTCAAAAATATGTCCTATACAAACATCACAAGCTTCAAGTGCTCTAACGCATGCAGGAATATTACCAGTATGGGCAACCATGTCAGGGTTAGCATAATTTACTAAAATAAAATCAAAATCATCATCCATCGCATCAAGAACAGCCTCAGTTACTCCAGAAGCATTCATTTCGGGTTTCATATCATATCTTGCTACTCTTGGTGAAGGAACTAAAATTTTAAATAAGTTTTTATCACTTAATTCTTCAGTTCCATCAAAGAAATACGTAACATGAGGATACTTCTCACTTTCAGCTATTCTAGCTTGTTTAAATCCAAGATCAGCTAAATATCTACCAAATGTACCTGAAATAATTTCATTAGTATATGCTCCATCTATATTATTATCAACACTATATAAAGAAGCAAATCTAACATTCTTAAATTTCTTAACATTAAACATATTAAACGATTCATCTGTAAATGCAGATATTAATTCTCTAATTCTCTCAGGTCTGTAATTCAAAAATAATACACCATCATTTTCTTTAATATTACTTCCTTTAGTAATTATACTAGGATTAATAAATTCATCTGTTATATCATTTTTATAATGAAGCTCCATACATCTATTATAATCACTAAAATTGTTTCCAACATTATATACTATTGCATCATAAGCTTTTTTAACTCTATCATAATTATTATCTCTATCCATTGCATAATATCTACCACATATAGTTCCAATAGTTCCAAGTCCTAATTTATTTGCTTTAGCCATAAAATCACTTATTAATTTATTACCACTCTTTGGAAGAGAATCCCTACCATCAGTTATAAAATGAAAAACGACACTTTTAACTTTTTTAATTTTAGCAAGTGCAAGCGCAGCATAAAAATGCTCCATACTAGAATGAACATTACCACTAGATATTAAACCAATCATATGAAGTGTTGAATTATTATCATTTACAAAATCTATTAAATCTAATAAAACATCATTTTCAAAAAAACTTTTATCTTTAATCTTATTATTTATTAGTGTTAAAGGTTGCTCTACTGTTCTACCACAGCCAATTGTCATATGACAAGCCTCAGAATTTCCACTTTGTCCTTTAGGAAGCCCAACAACTTCACCACTTGCTTCTAACTCACAAACAGGATAATCAGACATTATTTTAGCTAAGTTAGGTAAATTTGCCATTTTAATAGCATTACCATTTTCACCTTCTCTAATTCCAAAACCATCTAAAATTAATAAAATAATTTTTTTCATAAATTTCTCCTGTAAACATTTTAACACATATTATAAGATTATAAAAGAAAAAAACTTGAATGACTAATTCACATCAATCATTTCAAGTCTCAATTTATCAGCAATTGTAACTATAAATTCAGAATTTGTAGGTTTTGCCCTATCTATATCAACACTATGGCCAAATATCTCTTCCATTAAATCAATATCACCTCTTAACCAAGAAACTTCAATGGCATGTCTTATTGCCCTTTCTACTCTAGGAATAGAAGTATTAAATTTAATAGATAAATCAGGATATAACTCTTTCGTAATACCCCCAATAAATCCAGGATTTTCATATACCATTAAAATAGCACTTCTTATGAATTGATAGCCCTTTATATGAGAAGGAATACCAAGCGCATGTAATAATTTAGTTACTTGTATCTGTATATCTCTATTATCAAGTTCAAGTATACTTTCATTCTTTTTCTTTATTTCAAATGTCTGTACAATTTTATCTCTTAAATCATCAAAATTAAATGGTTTTAAACAATAATATCTAACACCATACTCACTAATATCTCTAATAGTTTGTTCTTCACTATAAGAAGTCATAACAATTACCTTTTTCTTTATACTATGAAACTTCATATATTCAAGAACCGCAACCCCATCTTTATTTGGCATAACAAGGTCAAGTAGCATTAAATCAAACTTTATATCTGGATTATTTAATACTTTAATAGCTTCTTCTCCATTTTTACAAGTACCAATTACTTCTATGTTATCACTACTACTAAAATACTTACAAACTAAATTTACTAACCCTTCATTATCATCTACTACTAAGACTTTAATTTTCATCTTTTCTCCTTTTCTTTATTGTACGCCATTATTATACATATATCTACGGAGTAAAAAGTATTAATTTGTCTAAAAAGCAAACTTTTTGTCATAAAAAAACAAATATTATTTTTTACAAAAACATTTGTTTCCTAAATAAAAGAATATAATTGTCATAACCATAAATAAATGATATATACCATTTTTATCAAAACATATTAAATAACAAAATTTAGGTTTAATAATTAAAAAAAGTCCACCTATCATTTGTAAAAACAGTCCTAAAATATAAAATAGATAATTTTTATCACATGATTTTATAAAATTATGTATATAAAATAGCAAAATAGCAATCAAATACAAAGAAGCAATAATTATAAATGTTAATAAAAAGTCAATTCTAAATATAGTTTCTATAATTAAAATTAAATATATTAATATAGAAGATATAATAATGTAAAACATCTCATTATTCCTTTTATCAATTATAGTAAATAACAAGCTATTAAGAGTAATACAAAATATAAATGATAATATAATCCATAATATATCTATAATGAATTTTGGCCATAAAAATGAATGAATAATAAACCCAAGAAAACTATCAATTAAAATAGAAATATAAAATAAAATCCATGAATTCTTATTTTTAATATTTAATTTATATATTTTAAAAAAAACAACTAAAGTAGTAAACATAATCACTAAATTAGTAAGCCCTGTAATTAATTCACTACCATTAGTCATTTTTAAGCCCGTCAAGAATTTTATTAAGTTCATCTATATCAATACTAGCTTTTCCTAGAACTATACCATCAGATATATTAAAAATATCTTTAATATTATTTTCATCAACACTACCACCATAATATACTTCGATATTTATTTTATATCTCTTATATACATATAATTTAATATCTTCAATAACGCTTTGAATTTTATCTATACATTGTATTTCACCTGTTCCAATAGCCCAGTTAGGTTCATACGCTATACTTAAATATTTAAGTGTAGATGAATCAATACTACGTAAATAATAATTCAATTCTTTCTTAATATAGTTAAAAGGTTTTCTAGTTTTCTTTACTTCACCAACACAAAGAATAGTATTACATTTAGAACCTAAAGATTTAAATAACTTCTCTTTAGCCATTTCATAACTTTCAAATACTATTTTTCTTCTTTCAAAGTGACCAATTAAAGTATAGTTAATACCAATTTTTTTAAGAGATTCAAGATTAAGTTCTCCTGTAAAAGAACCCATTTTATATCCAAAGAAATTCTGAGTACCTACTTTATACTTACTATCTTTAAACATTGATAAGTATAGTATTGGAGGAAATATTATAAACTCATAATCATTAGTTTTTAATTTATCAAAAGAATTCTTAAATTTAACCATATCATCATAAAAGAAATAACTTTTCTGATTAAGAATAACTTTTTTCATAAAGCCTCCTATTTATTTATTATTTTCTCCTGTTAATCTTTCTAATGTTTTAAATCTTCTACCTTCTAAATATTCAAGAGTTGACCCACCACCAGTAGATACATAATGGAAATCAAATCCAAATTTATGAGAAGCACCTATTATATCTCCACCAGCAAGTATAGATGGTATTGACTGATTATATAAAAATTTTAATATTTTTTTTGTACCATTTTCATAATCTTTTTCTTCAAACATACCAAGAGGTCCATTCCAAAGAACAAGTTTACTATCTATTAATATTTCATTATATTTAGTAATTGTTTTTGGTCCTATATCATAACCTATATCTTCTCTTTCCATTTCATCAATGTTTTTTACACCATTTTGAGTAACTACATCAACTGGTAAAAAAATTTTATTACCATGAGTTTCTAATAAATTCTTAGCATATTCAAGTCTATCAATACTAACTACACTAGAACCAACATCAATACCTTTTGCTTTAAGGAATGTAAAGCACATAGCACCTCCAAGTAATATAGCATCACTTGTATTAATCAAATTATCAATAACACCAATTTTATCATCAACTTTAGCTCCACCAAGAATTAAAGTTTTTCTTTGATGAAGAGCTCTATCTAACATATCTATTTCAGCATCTACTAAAAAACCTGAATATGATGGCAAATATTTACTAATACCATAAGTAGATGCATGACATCTATGAGCAGTACCAAAAGCGTCAAATACAAATATATCACCAAGACTTGCCCAATACTTAGATAATGATTCATCACAAGAACTTTCAAGCATACGAGGATAATCTTCAAATCTAGTATTTTCTACTACAACTATTTCACCATTTTCCATACTTTCAACTGTTTTAGTTAATAAATCACCTCTAGTAACAGGTACAAAATATATTGGAACATTTATTAATGTAGATAAATGTTTAGCAACTATTTCTAAACTTTTCTTTTCTTTATCTTCTTGTGAAGCAACTCTTCCCAAATGAGATAATAAAATAACTTTAGCATTATGAGTAACTAAATATTTAATAGTTTTTAAACTTGAAACTATTCTAGTATCATCAGTAATTTTTCCATCTTTAATTGGAACATTAAAATCAACTCTAACAATAACTTTCTTTCCTTCAACATTAACCCTTTTTATACTTTCCATTTTATATACCTACCTTTCGTTTTCTATGTATATTTTTTCAGCGCTTTTTTCTAATTCTTCTAATGTTGTATTTACAACATCTATGTCAAAATCATTAAAGTCATCTAAATCTATTTCAGTTGGATGCATCTTTTGTTCAGGAGTGAGACCATTATCAAAGTTAGGTCTAACTATATGAATAACTTTGATATTTGGATAAACTTTCTTTAAATCATATATTTCTTTTTTAAGTCTTACATCACTTATAATAATAGCATCATAAAAATAACTAAATATTTCTATATCATCTACCATACGTTTTATAAATAAATCATCTTTTTTAAGCTTTTGTCTAATCACTCCAGTACCAAGTTGTTGTAAAAACTCACGAGGTTTAGTTTCTTCGCTTAAATCCCATCCAGTCATCTCACGAGCATAATACTTAATATATTTAGCAAGTTGAGTAATAATAACTTTCTTTCCATGGTTTTCATATACTTTTTTTAAATAAGCTGAAAATGTATCCTTCCCATGTTTTGCTTTACCACCAATAATATATATTGTTGGATTTTTAAATTCTATTTCCATATACCCTCCTAATTTGAATTATTACTTTCTTCTGGTAAAACCATCCATGCATTTGGTAAATATCTTTCACCAGAATATCCATATCCTACTGGATTATTTATAAGTCCACCTTTACCATTTACAATGGCATATAAAGCACTACTTCCACCACCATCTAAGTTAGCAGCATTATAAGCTTTATATTTTTGAAATACATCAGCAAGTTGTGGCATTGTTATACCTACTGACTTAGATGTACGACCATCTATAGCAAGCAATAAAACAATACCATCTTGTCTTTGACCAATAGCACTTCTATTAGCTATACCCCAACCACCATTACCTTTAAATTCAGCAGACTTTCCATTAACCACAAGAAATGGTCCAAATTCTACTGCTCTATCCATTCCATCTTTTATTGCTTCTTTAGCAGTCTTTTTAGTAAGCATTAATACATTATCTTTTGTAAATCCAATAAGACCACCACCCTTATTAATTTTTTTACCAGTCGCATAAATTTTACCATCTAAAATTGTCGTACCAGTAACTCTATTCTGACCATTAGGGTGATATACACCAGATGCATTCATCGCAACTAATGCATTATTATTTTTAGCCATTTTTGATAAATATTCACCACGTTTACCATATTGTTTAGAAAATACTAATTTTAATCTAGATGGATCATATATAACAACCATCTTACCATTCCAATTATCACCACTTATATCAACAACTTTATATACATCATTTCCTTCATCCTTTTTAAGAACTTGTTCTTCATAAATAGATTCATAAGCATCTTTACTAAAATCAGGATTAAAATTTATTTTAGAAGTATCAGTAGGATCTTCAGATTCAATGATTTTATTATTATCTAGTGTTTCTTTAATCATATCTTCACTATATAAAGTATAAGCAAAATATTTATGTGTCATAGTAGTCATCGCAGTAGTTATAAACCAATCTCTAAAGAATGAAAAAGGTCCATAAACTACAAAAAAACAAACAACAGCTATAACATCTATAACTATTAAAAATACACTAAACTTACCTGTTTTTTTATTCTTGTCCTTTTTCATCACTTACTCCTAACTCATATGGTGCATCAAAAGTACCATTTCCGCCAGTAATTTTAAGTTCATTATTTAAATATAATGCTGGTCTTAGGTTATATTTACTTGTTATAAAGTCACCATAAAAATTACCTTCTTTGTTTATAACATTAATTATTTGATCAGATTCTATTCCTCTTGATAATGTAAGTACATTATTAATATCACCAACAAACATATCACCCAGTGATAACATACCAACACTAAGATTTACTTTAGTATTTTTTTCATTACTGTAATCTAAATTATCTAAACTCAACGCTCCAATATACCAATTAGATTTAATAATATTTTTACTATCTAAAGTTTTAAGATATGTATTATTTAAATAATAACCAACTGTATTCTTACTATTAGAATACTTATTATTTTTTCCACCAAATGATTTAACAACATCAATATCATTTTCTTTTATAACACCATTTAATGCAACTTTAGTAGCATCTGTGCTATTATCTATAACCTTAAATACTTGATTAGAAAAACTAACATATGTATTAATTGTAGTATCTTCTAATGTTGATGGCTTTATTTCTAATATTCTATATGGATCATCTTTAGTGCCTTTTCCACCCAATAAAACTGAACTAGAAATAATAGTTATAACAGGTCTGACTGCATAAGTTTTAGTACTTATTTCATTAATACTTACCTCTCCATCAGATGTTATATAATAGTTATGATTATCTTTATTAAGAGTGCCTAAATAGAAAGTTTCTCCATTATTTAAAAAACTACTTTTTCCTCCAGCTTTATAATAATCATATAATGATAATAAACTAATCTTATAATTTGTACTATTTTTATCACAATTTATATTTTTAATATCATCAATAATATCTTCACAATAGTATGTACTAGATAAATAATTAACACTTTCTTTAATATTATTTTCGTATACACCACTACCTGGTACATCTTTATCATAGTTTAACCATTTATTAACATATGATTTATCATAACCTTTTTCAAGTCCTGAATACATCATCGTAACACTTTTATCAGAAATAACTTTTATATTCTTATCTTTATCTATACCAATGATCCTATATAATATTCCTGAATATTCTAGATAATTATCATCAACTTCACCTAAATATCTATATTCATTTTTTTCTTCATCAAATATTAATCCTTTTGTTAAATCAACATAACTTTGCTTTTTTAAAACTGTATCTACTAGAAGAACTGTATTATCTTTATCATTACTTTTACCATTTTCTTTTAAGTAATACTTAATCATTCTAGTTCCATAAAAAGCTACAATAAGAAGTAACACTAATACATTTAGTGTTACTAATACAGGTGTAATTTTAAGTCTTCTTCTAGTCATAAGAACTCCTAACTACCAAAATCATTTTGATATGCTATTAAACTAGCATTTATAACTCCATCTATTCCATTAAATTGATCAACAAGATTAGTATCTATACCATTTTTACTATTCTCTTTAACATCAACTTCTAATGAAAGTTCAACTTCATTTCCAAATATAGCTTTACTTCTAATTTTAAATTTTTTAATATTTTTTAATTTCTTTAAAACATTTTCATGAGCATTAGCTTTATATTTAATTACTAAAAGGTATCTATTAGATGTTTTAAATCCCATTAAATAACTAACAAAATATAAAACTCCAATACCTAGTGTAGCAACTATCGCTGGTATATATAATCCAGCACCTGCCATAATTCCAGCAGAAATTCCCCAGAACATAAATCCAGTATCTACAGGTTCTTTAACAGCAGTTCTAAAACGAACGATAGATAAAGCACCAACCATACCTAAAGATAAGCTAATATTAGAATTAATTGTTCTAATAATCATCGCAGTAACCATCGCAAGCATAATAATACATAATGAGAATGCTTTTGAATAAACAACTCCAGTATACGTCTTTCTATATACATATACAATAAATAATCCTATCAAAAATGAAACAACTAGCGAAATTAACATATCTACACTAGATACACTACCAGTAAATTGTTCTAAAAATGAATTTTTAAATATACTTAATATCATACTTCCATCTCCTACTTAATACTTCTACATATCGCAAACTTACTTACTGCTTCTCTACAAGCAGGTATATCATTTAAGATATTTGCTATATGTAAAGGTAATATTTCATTAAATTTTACTTCTAATACTTGCTTACCAGGTTCATCTACTATATATCTTGGATAACTAGTATTAAATAAATCATAATTATATAAACTACTTTGTATATTAGAATCAAATGTAATCCTAACATCACTTATTGGATAAGTAAAAGCAGTTCTATGGTATTCAACTATAACACTAGGTACAAGCCCTTTATTTTTATAGTTAGTAATAAACTCTAATAATAATCCATCAGGATTCTCTATCTCATCTATTTTACCATTTAATATTTTACTATATATATCTTTTGAAATCAACATTTGTTCTTTAGCAGTAAAATTATTATGTTTCATCTTTTTTTCAAGTCTTATAAATGTATCAACATCATTATACATTCTAATTCTATATTTTTTTCTGTATAAGACCCCATCCATTTTTTCATAATACGAACTCGAATCTCTATCATCAAAATATAAACTCTTAATTAAATATGATCCATCTTCATAATATGCATTTTTATCTTTACCAAGTATTAAAGATAATTTTTGTTTTAATACTTCAGCAGCACTATTAGATATTTTAAATTTTAATTCATGTCTATACTTATATTCTTTCATTTTACATCACCAAAATATTTTTTAACATCATTACTAGATAAATTAAAATATGATTTAGCATATTTTATTAGATATGAATTTCTATTTTTAGCAAACGTTTTCATAGACTTAATAGATTTTTCCCAATGTGAATAAGAATTACCCCATCTTTCAGCATTCTTTTTAAACTCTTCTTTACCAATCTCATCTATTACTTCATCAATTCTTTTTTCTACATTTTTATAAGCCCAAGTATTATTTAAGTTATATGAAAGTCGTTCTAAAAATGTACTTTTAAATTCACTACTTTTCATCATATTTCTAAGTAATACTGTTGGAAAATTCCAAGAACCCATACCACTAGGATTAGTATATTCAACAAATGTATTCTGAGAAGTTCTAAAAAATCCAGAATCTATATCATAGAATATATATTTCCATTTACCATTGTCAATTAAAGGATTACTAAAATAACGAGTATTTAATATATCATAATTAGCTGTATATATTTCTCCAATCCAAAAATCACTAAAACTTTGAATATCTATTTGCTCTTTAATTTTTTCATAATTTTTACTATTACTAAGACTATTATTATTTATAAAACTAATCATTGAATTATATTTTTTATTACTACCAGATTTAACTTCACCATCTATTCTTAAAATATTAGTATCAGCTTTAGTTGCTTTAACATTATAATGATTAGAGACAAATGTTTCATCTACTTTTTCACGTATAAAATATATTCCCCAATATTTACCATTTATATATAAAACAATTGGTACATAATCTTGAACATCAACATCCGTATATTTACCCATCAATGACGTTGCTACTACATCTTTTATAACAGTTCTTTGATCGTTATATTGAAACTCATCTTGACTTCCTGTTCTAAGCACTAAGGAGTCAAAAACAGAACTATCTACATTCTTAAATACTTTATAATTTAATTTAGCATCCCCATACTTTTTCTTAAATTTAATTTCATAACTTTTCTTTTTATAACTTCTAGTTGAACCACCAAATAATTTAAGACCAACATCTATGCTAAACCCTTCTCCTTCTTTATCAAAATATTCTACATATCCTTTTTCTTGAACATTACTATTTAAACTAGTATTATTATTAACTTTATTTAACTTTTTAGAATCAATTATTAAGGACATAACAGAAGTTTTATGACTAGTATCAAGAATATATGAATAATTATTAACATCACTTGATAACTTACCAGCTTCTTTACTCATTATTCTTAAAACAGTAGTCTTCTTAATAGTAAGAGGACTACTGTAAACTTTAGAAGATGTCGTCGGTTCTGAGCCATCTAGTGTATAATAAATTTTTCCACTACCTGTAAGAGTTACTTTAAATTCTTTATTTCTATCATATATTCCAGATTTTATATCTGCATATGGAAGATAACTTATTGCTTCTGTTCCACTACCATTTTTACTTCCAGGCGTTGGTTTACTAAAATAAACTATCGAAGAACCACTTCTACCCATAGAATATCCAAGAGGTACATTGGCAACCATAATAGAATCTATTATTTCATCACTTTTAGTCAAATATACAGCATCAGTATCACCAAGTTTAAATGATGCATGTTGATATTTACTATTAGATAATTTCGTATCCCCAGAAGTCATTACTATATAATATCCACCACTTTTAAGTTCAACTTTAGGTAATTTATAAGAACATATAGTATTATCATTAGTAGTTAAACAATAGTTACTTAAATTAATTGTTTTACCACTATTATTATAAAGTTCTATCCAATCATAATAATTACCACCATTTTGAGCTAAATAAGAATAATTATTATTCATAACTTCACTAATTATTAAATCTTTAGGTGTACTTAAATATTTCTTTTGAAATGACTTAATACCATCAACAGTATTATTAAATCCAGGACTTATTGCATTATTTTGTAAAAATTTACCATCTTGCTTAATATATGCAATTCCATTAGGTAAATTCTTATATTCAACTTTATCTACTATCTTACCTTTATTATTAGTAAGAACTGCAAATCCATTTTTACTATCAAGTTTAAATCCAGTACTTAATTCATCACAAGTTTTACAACTATTTCCAGAAGTAAATACAACCACTACTTCACCTGGTTCTAAAACCTTGCTAGGAAATTGCCACTTAAAACTTGATACTTCACTATTAGAAAGTCCATAATTAGCAAGATTAATACTATTTTTGCTAATGTTTTTAACTTCTATATATCCACTATATATACCACTTTTATTTTTAAAATTTCCTTTATTATTTGCAAGTATTTCATTTATTTCAATAACTTTTTCATCATCACTTATTAATGATGCCAAAAATTCGCTTCTTCCTTCTTTAGTATTTGAATATCCTGGAGTAGCTTCAGTTTGAACAACCCATTTACCATTTAAATCACGAGCCATAACTGTATTACCATCAAGAGCAACTGTTTCAACAGCATCAACAACTTTACCATTAGGTTTAAATAATGTCATTACTTCTCCACCAGAAGATTTAAGTTTAAAATTAGTATACAATCCTTCACTTCTAATACCACTTAAGAAAACAACTACATATTCTTTAGGACCAATTATAGTTTCAGGAAATACCCATTTTACTTCACCTTTATCATCACTAAGACCATAATCTTTAAGATTAATATCTTTTTCATTTCCATTATATATTTCTATATAATCATATATTTTACCATTTTGATCAGCATAAGCACCCTTATTAGAAGTCATTATTTCATTAATAACAAGTTTTGATATATTAACTTCTCCATCAGTAAGTTCTACTTTATCCAAATAATTAGCTTTTTTATCTGACAAATAATTTACCAAAGTTAAAACTACTATCAACATAATAGCAATAACAAAAAATCCTAAATTACTTTTAAGTTTCTTAAAATTAAATCCCATATCAAAAACTCCTATTATAATTATACTATAATAAGTACTATATTTCCATTAATATAAAATTATTTTTAATGATTTTACACAAAAAAATCTAAGACCAATTCTTAGATTTTTTATTCAACAGTAACACTTTTAGCTAAATTTCTAGGTTTATCTATATCACACTTATTTAATTTAGCTACGTTATATGCAAGTAGTTGACATGCAACCATAACTACTAAATTTTGACAATATTCGCTTGTTAAAGGTACAACTATATCATAATCACTAACATTTTTATCTATATTTATAGACTCTTTTCTAATAGTAATTATCTTAGCTCCTCTTGATTTAGCTTCTATAATATTACTTATAGTTTTTTCACTAACTGAAAATTCGGTTAATAACGATATAACTGGAGTATTTTTAGATATTAATGCTATAGGACCATGTTTAAGTTCACCAGCAGCAAAACATTCACTATGTATATATGATATTTCTTTTAATTTTAAACTTGCTTCATAACAGCTATAAATATCTATACCGCGCCCAATATAATACATATCTTTTTCTTTATATATTGATTTTGCTACTTTAAGATAATCTACTTTTTCGATTACTTCTTTGATAAATTTAGGTAATTTCTTAAATTCTTCAAATATTCTAACCAATTCTTTTTTATCTATAATTCTATTTCTATACATTAGTTTAAGAACAAGTAAACTACATATATAGCTTTGGCTAAAATATCCTTTAGTTGTCGCAACACATATTTCCGGTCCAGCAAGCATAGGCATAACCATATCTGCTTCGCGAGCTATTGTTGATGATATAACATTTACTATTGCAAGTGTATCTACTCCTTCATTTTTACACATACGAAGACTAGCAAGAGTATCTGCAGTTTCTCCACTTTGTGATAACACCACCACAAGAACATCCTTGTCAAAATAATGATTTGAATATCTATACTCACTAGCATTATACACATTCGAATAGAAATCCCTAGAGGTAGCATATTTATCTATAAAATATTTACCAATTAATGCAGCATGATAAGCACTACCACAACCAACAAAATCAATACGTTTATATTTACTTAAGTCAACCACTGAATCACTAAATTCAGAATCATTAACAATATATTTAGCATATAACTTTTTAGCTACTTCCTCTTGTTCTTCTATTTCTTTAAGCATAAAATGTTCATATCCACCCTTTTGAGCACTTTCAATATCATATGTAGCTGTTTCAGTTTTCTTAGGAATAATAATTCCATTGTAATAAACATTAAAGCTATCACCAATCTCTACAATTTCATTGTCTTCTAAAAAAATATGTTCCTTAGTATATGCTAAAAATGCAGATATGTCACTTGAAAGAAAATACTCATTATTTCCAACACCGAGAACAAGCGGAGCATCTTTCTTAACCCCATATAACTTATCTTTACCTTCAAACATAATTCCTAAAGCATAACTGCCTTTTACAAGATCTATAGCTTTCTCAATTGCTTCAAGTTCATTTTCACCATTATAATATGAATCTATTAAAGCACATACTCTCTCAGTATCAGTTTCACTCTTGAATTCATATTTATTTACTTGTTCTTCTATTTCTTTATAATTTTCTATAATTCCATTATGAACTAAAACAACTCTCCCGACTTTATGAGGATGACTATTTTCTTCACATACTTTTCCATGAGTAGCCCACCTTGTATGAGCTATACCACAAGTTGCATTATCAAAATCATAACGTTTAATTTTATCCCTTAAATTTTCTATTTTACCAACAGACTTTAAAATTCTTATTTTGTAATTATCAAGAACCGCTATACCTGATGAATCATATCCCCTATATTCTAAAGTTTCAAGAGCATTTAATAAAACTTCTTTTACATTTCTTTTTCCCTTATAGCCTACAATTCCACACATATATAATTCTCCTTATATAAATTATATATTATATTTTTAAAAATTAATATCAATTTCACTATTACTTTACACTAAAATAGTTAAACCAAAACTTAATTATTTATTTAGCTTATTTTAGCAACTTTCCATTATTATATTAAATTAAATTAAAAGACAAATATTTCTATTTGCCTATATTAATATTCTCACATAAATAATTTCATAGTTCTAATCATTTGAGCAGTATATCCAACTTCATTATCATACCAAGCTACTACTTTAAGTAATTGTTTACCATTTTCTTCAACTATATTAGTAAGAAGCCCATCAACAGTAGCTCCAACTTCTTCCCCAATAATATCACTACTTACTATTGGATCTTCAGTATATTTTAATGTATCACTTTGATTAGACTTAAATAAGTTATTAACTTTTTCTATAGTAGTATTTTTTTCTAGTTCAAGTGTCACATCTATTACTGAGCCATCTCCAGTAGGTACTCTAAATGCTAAACCATCAAGTTTTCCATTTAAATGTGGTATTACTTTTCCTATTTGTGATGCTGCACCTGTACTTGTTGGAATAATATTTAATGACGCTGCTCTTCCACGTCTAGCTTTTATTCCTTTTTTATGTGGAATATCTAATGTTTCTTGATCATTAGTCATAGCATGTACTGTTGTCATAAATCCTTTCTTAATACCAAACTTATCATCAATAAGTTTAAGTACTGGAGCAAGACAATTAGTAGTACAACTAGCAGCACTAATTACAATATCATCATGAGTAAGTTCTTCATGATTAACTCCATATACAATTGTTTTAGCTTCATCTTTAGCAGGCGCACTAATAATTACATGTTTCGCACCAGCATCTATATGAGCTTGACATTTCTCTACTGAAGTAAATACACCAGTACATTCAAGAACAACATCTACTCCAAGCTTTTTCCATGGAAGTTTAGATGGATCACTTTCAGCATATACTTTAATGCGTCTATTTTTTACAAATAACTCGTCTTCATCAAAACTTATTTTGCTTTTATTAGTTCTATGAACTGAATCATATTTATATAAATATGAAAGTTGAACCGGATCAGTCAAATCATTAATTGCCACCACTTCTATATCTTTATCGTCCTCAAGTAATCTAAGTGCAGTTCTTCCTATTCTACCAAAACCATTAATTGCTACTTTTAACATTTATATCATCTCCTATTCAAAATAACTATTACCAATAAATTCTCTAAGTACACTAGTATATGGTACATATTCACTAGGTATACTAATAAAACATTTTAAGAAATTTAATATTCTTATTGCTTCTTCATAATTAGGTGAAGTCTTACTAATAGAATATAGTAATGGCTCAGCATAAGTTCTAAGTACTCCAATTTCATATGCGAGTGAAGTATTTAATATAATATCTGCCTCTTTTTGATATGGATAAACATAAGTTTCCTCACTATCTCTCATCCCCATCCAACTATCAAGTGTATGTTGAGCAGAATAACCTCGAGTCTTATAATCTCTAACCATACGTCTTAAAAGTCTTAAATCAGTTGTGGATATATGATTATGTCTATCTAAACCAACAGGAGTAAAAGGACTAATATATATTTTTAATTTATTTTTCTTTTCTATTGAAGAACTCATTTTTTCATTTATAGCATGCAACCCTTCAACTATTAATATTTGATTTTCTTTTAAAGATGTTGGCTTCCTTTTATATTCTTTCTCACCAGTAATAAAATTATACGTAGGTATTACAACATCTTTACCAGCAAGTAAACTCTTAATTTGCATATTAAATAATTTAGTATCAATAGCTTCTAAACATTCATATTCGTAACTTCCATCAGCTTTCTTAGGACTATCAATTCTTTCTACGAAATAATCATCTGTAGAAAGTACTAAACTATCTATTCCTTTAGATTTTAAATACAAAGCAAGTTTTTTAGAAGTGGTTGTTTTACCACTTGATGAAGGACCAGATATAAATATTGCTTTAATTACCTTATTATCAACTACCCTTTGAGCAATATTTTGCATATTTTCATCATAAAGAATTTCATTTGTCTGAATAAAATCAGCTATATCTCCATTGCAAACTATTTTATTTAATTCACCAGAATATCTAACACCTAAATCAGATAATTTCTTCTCATAACTCTTAAATGCATCTAAAACTAGAGGCAAATGATTATATTTAGGAACTACGTTATTAATTGGAAAACTAAGTACAACACCATAAGGCGATACATAAGTCAAATCAAATCTTTTAAGTACACCCGTAGATGCAGGCATAATATAATAAAAATAATTATATAAGTCCCCAAGTTCATATAAAGTAACTGAATCATTAGTCATATAAGTATAATTTAAACATTTTTCTTTCTCGCCTAAACTATCTGAGTAATCATACGCATCTTTACGTGAAACACTAACACTTTTAAATGGTATATCTTGATTAATAATTTGTTTCATCTTTTTCTTTATTTCATTTACTACAGTTCTATCAACTTGTCTTTTCATATATATTTCAGTATATATAGATTTATCAATTGAATGCTTCATGTTTACAATAGCTTTATCTTCATATAATTCTTTAATAGCCATTATATACACATATTGTAATCCTTTTGTGTATATTTTTCTACCAATCCTATCTGTAATAGTAATAAAATTAATATATGCATCTTCCATAATCTCATAATCAGCATTTTGAGCATTACCATTTACTCTTAATGCTATTATTTGATCATTTCCTAAAAGTTTTAATACTTCTCTTACAGTAACTCCTCTACTAAGAAGCATTTCTTGTCCATCTTCAAATATTAATTTAATATCATTTTTCACATTATCAACACCTTTACTATTATTGATAATAATATAATATCAAAAATTTAACAATTTGTGAATAAATATGACTTTACTTTACTAAAATATTACTAGGAGGAATAATGCACACACCATATATAATAGAAAGAAACGAAGGATATGAAAGAGTTTATGATATTTACTCTAAATTATTAATAGATAGAATTATTTTTTTAGAAGGTGAAATTACTGATTTAACAGCAAACACTATAGTAAGTGAATTATTATATTTAGATTCAATTAATAACGATGATATTTATTTATATATTAATTCTCCAGGTGGTTCAATAACTGCTGGTTTTGCTATATATGATACTATGAATTATATTAAAAGTAATGTTATAACAATTGGTATAGGGATGTGTGCCTCAATGGCTGCATTCTTACTTTCAAGTGGAAACAAAAGATGCGCATTAAAGAACACTGAAATAATGATTCATCAACCATTAGGTGGAGCTCAAGGTCAAGCAACTGAAATTCAAATAGTTGCTGAAAGAATAATAAAATTAAAAGAAAAAATTAATATTATTCTATCAAAAAACACGAAAAAACCTCTTTCAAAAATCAAAAAAGACATTGAAAGAGATTATTATATGTCGTCTAATGAAGCATTAGATTATGGTCTTATAGACAAAATTATTTAAGCATTTCTTTAATTTTTCTAAACCTATGATTTATACAACTTTTAGTTATAGGCCTTTCTGTTTCACTACTAATTATTTCTGCAAGTTCAGCCATAGAACTTTCAGGATATTTTTCTTTATATATACAGATATCTTTAATCCTTTCATCTAATAAATCAAAATCTCTTGTTTCTCTAAGTTTTTTTATTAATTCTAATTGCTCATTTGATGAAGCAATTACTTTATCAACATTTGCTTGTTCACAATTATTGAGTCTATTTGTCATATTTTTGTGGTCTCTATATATTCTAATATCTTCATAATAAAATAATGAATTTATAGCATTAAGCATTTTAATAAAATCACTTATTTTCTCACTTTCTTTTATATATACCATATAATTTTTATCACGCTTAATAACTTTACTATTAAAATGCATTTCATTTAATAAAGAATTAACAAAGTTAGCGGTATCTTCATTTGATATAACAAATTCAGCATGATATCTACTTGTCTTAGGATCATTTATACTTCCACATATCATAAATACTCCACGTAGATATGCTTGTTTATCTTTAAGTTCATCTACTAAATAATTATGTGGAGCATACAATCTTTCACCATCTAAAATAATAGATAAATCACTAAGTATTAAATCAACCTTTTCACGAATAATTAATAAGACTAATTTATTTTTTCTAAGCGAATTAATACCACTATTATCCATTTCTATATCTATATGATAAGTCTCTTTGATTAATGAATATATTCTACGAGCTACACTTATATTTTCTGTATATATTTCAAATCTATCATCAAATATCTTAGCACCAATATTAAGTATTGCTGAAAGTTCAGCGAAGTTTTCCGACTCACCATATTGTATACTTGATATTTCATTTTTAATATTACTTGTAAATGACATAATATTCACCCATTAAATTATAACAAATATAAGAAAAAATTGCATCTTAACAAAAAAAGATTTCATTATTGAAATCTTTTTAATAAAATCTTGTAGTAAATCTAGAACCTAACCTTGGAAATTTTACATAGTTACGAGGATTATAATAAGTATAGCCACTCCATCCTTTCAATATTCCAAAATGAAGGTGTGCACCTGTAGAACATCTATCATAGCTTTCACCACCACCAACTGTTCCTATAACACTTGTTATTGTAACTATATCGCCAACTTTAACATTGATTGAATGCAAATGCATATATACCGTTCTATATTTAACACCTTTAATTGTATGTTGAATATAAACCATATTTCCACCACATGAAGATTTACGAACAATACTAGTCACACGTCCTGCAGCTGATGCATAAACTTTAGTACCAGTTGGATTACCACCTATATCAATCGCATTATGACTTGACCAATAATGTCTAGTTGGATGATAACGTCTTCCAAACTCACTAGTTATCCTTCCTTTATTCAAAGGTCTTGTAAAACCATCAGCGTATGGAACACCTAAACAGTCTTCAATATCCATATCTTCTTTACATTTATTCTTTTTATATGTAGCTTCAAATCCTTGAATTTCTATTTTTCTAGCCTTAATTTTATCTTGAACAGTTTGTTGTTCATCATCTATATCATTCATATCTAAGTCATACTTCTTTAAAGTAGCTTCTAATTTATCAATAGAATTTTCAGATTCTTTTATTTGTTTAGTTAATTGTTCTTGAAGCTTTTTATTTTCTTCAATCATATTATGCATTTCATCAATTAAATCATCATTATATTTACTTAATTGTTCTACTACTGAACTTCTATATATAAAATCAGTAAATGATGTAGCTTGAAATACATATTCTAAATATACATTTTCTCCATTAGATATTTGTAAAAACGATAATAATGAATCTATTTCTTGTTTTTTAGACGCAATACTTTCGTTTAGTTCATCAATTTTTGCTTCTGATTCTTCTATTTGTTTTTGAAATTTTACTATATCATCATTTAAAGCAGATGTTTCTTTATTAGCAGCATCTATTTTCTTTTGCGTTTCTTTTTCTTTTTTTATTAAAGACGCCATATTTGCCTCATCTTTAGCAAGCTGGTTTTTAAGAGACTTTAATGATTTAGCATCTACATTATCAATAAGTAAAAATATACTTAAAACAATTAGAAACGTTTTAGTTATTTTCTTCATCATATTTTTAAATATTTCCTTACTGCCCTATAGCTTCCGAATGCCCCAACAAGTACTCCAACAGCAAGTAAAACTACTAACACAAGATATATAACTTGAACTGGTTTAACAAGTTTTATAATAGCTGTAAATAATTGACCACCAAGTTTATCGTATACATAGTAATATCCATAACAGCATACCACAATTGGTAATATTGAGCCTAAACAACCAAGTATAATTCCTTCAAAGAAAAATGGTTGTCTAATAAAAGAATTACTTGCTCCTACTAATCTTCTTATTTCTATTTCTCTTCTTCTAGATTGTATCGTTATCTTAATAGTATTACTAATCAATAACGCAGTTACAATTATCAAAGCAATAACTACAACATATGTAATTTTCTTAACAATGGCAAATATTTTTACAAGTTCTTCAACAGAACCTTCACCATATTTAACTATTTCAACTTTATCTATTTTTTTTATTTCATCAGCTGTATCACCAATCGTTGTTAAATCATTTACTTTTACTAAAAATGTATCTTGTAAAGGATTTGTTTCAACAGTATATTGAGACATTATACTATTAAATACATCTGACTCCGCTTGCATTTCTTTTTTAACAGCTTCTTTAGAATTAAATTTTACTTCAGTAACATTTTCAGTATTTTGTATTTTTGTCTTAATAGCTTCTGCCTCTGTTGAAGTAGTCTTTCTGTCTAAAAAAACTACTATAGTCATATCTTTTTCTATTTGTTTAGTAAAATTATTAACATTGCACGATAATAATATACTAAATCCTACAAGAATTAATGTTATTGTAATACAAGAGATACTAGCAAGTGATAATGAAAAGTTACGAAATACACCTTTAAATGATTCTTGTATATTACTTTTTAATATTCTAAATGCCTTCACTCTTATATTTTCCTTTCTGACTATCTTTTGCCACTAGTCCTTTTTCTATAACTATTACTCTCTTTTTCATCGCATTAACTATTTCTTTATCATGAGTAGCCATAATAATAGTTGTTCCCAAATCTTTATTAATTCCATCTATAACTTTCATTACTTCCATAGAAGTATCAGGATCTAAATTACCAGTTGGTTCATCACAAATTAATACTTTTGGCTCATTTACAATTGCTCTTGCTATTGATACTCTTTGTTGTTCCCCACCAGAAAGTTCATCAGGATAACTTCTAAGCTTATCTTTAAGGCCAACTTGTTCTATTGCTTTTATAGTTCTCTTTCTAACTTCACTTTCTTTAAGACCGTAAACTTCTAAAGCAAATGCAACATTTTCATATACTGTCAATTTAGGCAATAATTTATAATCTTGAAATACAATTCCAAGTTTACGTCTAAGTTTATATACTTTTCCATTTCTAAGTTTAGAAACATTAACACCACCAACATAAACTTCACCACGAGTAGGTTTTTCTTGTCTATATAATAATTTAATTAATGTACTTTTACCACTACCAGAACTACCAATTACAAAAACAAATTCACCCTTAGATATCTCTAAATTAACATCACACAATGCCGTAACACCATTAGGATATCTTTTATATACATTCTTTAATTCTATTAATTGCATTCTTACCTCCAATAACTTATTATAATGTTTAGATAATAATTGTCAAAATACAATTTTTTCCTTTTATTCTATATATTGTTTTAAAAATATAATTATACTTTCATAAAATACTAATTTATAGCATAATCCAATATAATTATAACAAAATTAAAACATTTTTTCCATATTATAAAGAACATTAAAAAAAAGTGTAAATAAAAAAATAGTAATTTTATGATAAAAAACCTCGTTATATTTTTTCCAATAAACGTGGTTCATATCATTTTGTTACTATTTTTTTAAATATTCCTCTAAAAAAACTTGTATATCACCATCTAGAACTTTATCTACATTTGATGTTTCATAGTTTGTTCTAGTATCTTTAACTAAAGTGTATGGACACATTACATAACTTCTTACTGCACTTCCAAAGTTAACATCCATAACATCTCCTTTTAAATCCTTTATTTTATCATTGAATTCTTTTTGATTTAAAATATATAATTTATTTTTTAACATTTCAAGAGCTATTTCTTTATTTCTTAATTGACTTCTCTCCATTTGAGATGATGTAACAATTCCAGTCGGAATATGTGTAATTCTAACAGCAGAGTCAGTAGTATTTACTCCTTGACCACCACAACCACTTGAACGATATACATCTATTCTTAAATCACTATCTTTTATTTCTACTTCTAATTTCTTATTTATTTCAGGCGTTACAAGTACTGACGCAAAAGAAGTATGACGTCTACTATTACTATCAAAAGGACTTATTCTTACTAATCGATGAACACCAGTTTCACCTTTTAAATATCCATAAGCATAATATCCTTTAACAAGTAATGTACATCCTTTAATACCAACCTCTTCACCATCTTGCCTACTTATTATTTCATATTTATAATCATTTTTATCAAAGTATCTAGTATACATTCTAAGTAACATATTAGCCCAATCATTACTTTCAGTTCCACCTGCACCACTATGTATTTCAACATATGCATTATTAGAATCAAATTCACCACTTAACAAAACAAATAATTTAAGTTTTTCTAATTCCTCATCTATTTTACTTACTTCAAAAATAATACTATTCAAATCTTCTTCACTTAATTCAAGTTCAAACATTTCTATCAATGTATTTATAGAGGAATAAAGATTATTATATTTGGTACAAATATCTTTAAGACCTTTTAATTCGCCAAGTATGTTCTTAGCACTTTCCATATCATTCCAAAAAGAAGAATCAGATGTAATTTTTTCTAATTCACTAACTCTTTTATTTTTAAAATCTATTTCTAGTTTTACACCAATATCGTTAAGTACGTCTAAATAATATCTTAATTTTTTTTCAATATCTTTTGTTTCCATACATAAATTATATCATTTAAGTATATTTTTTCAAACAAAATAAAAAGTAACTATGTTACTTTCTACCAATATTTTTAAAAATACTTAAGAATCTACTTCTTCCAACACTCTTAGATTCCATATTTCCTACATATTGACTTTCTATTCCTCTTACAATTTCATCAACTTGATCAGTAGTATAATTTAAACCCTTTAAATCAACTATAGCATTTGTTCCATTTGAATCAAAATGTATAAATCTATCTTCATTAACTACAAATAACTTTTTACCAAGTCTTTTTTCTTCTTCCATAACTATATTCTTAAATAATCCAGATGGAACCACATAACGAAGATGTTCACCATCTACACGTCTTACTAAATATAAATCATAATCTTTTTCATATTTATAACCATATTGAATTACTTCATCCATCATAATTTCACCCACCTTGCTCACTATTATATACTATGCAAATAAAAATAACAAGTTTTGCACTATAAGATTCTGATATTATTTAAAATATATTTTAAATCTTCTATTGCTTTAGGTGCATTAAAACTACCATTACCAACCGGATAATAAACTGAATAAAAATTATATACTTTTCCATTAATTATTTTATTAAATTCTTTACATCTACATTCTGATACAGATATCTTAGTACCAAGTACTAAAGAACTAACTTGATTACCAAATAATACTATTACTTTAGGATTTATTATTTCAAATTCCTTATATAATAACTTCAAATATTGAAGATATACCTCGTCTTTTAAAGGCCTAGCATCAACTTGAGTACACTTTCCTAAATTAGTTATAAAATATTTATATTTAGTAACATTATCATATACTTTGTCAGCAAATTCATAAGTCCAATCTTTTCCTTTAATCTCTATTATTTGTTTATATATATCTTCATCAAGTAGACCTATATTATAGAATAATGTCCATATATTTTTAGTTCCTATCCAAGGACTCTTTCTACCTTTCCAAGTTTTTAATGATGCTATATTTCTACCGGTAGGATTCATAAATACAAAACATATATCCGGGGATTCAGTACATCCTCCATTATAAATAGAATCTAATTCTTTAGATCCATACTTTAATTGTAACTTATCATACTTCTTATTCAATTCTTCTAACATAATAATCCACTCAAATTAACTTAATTATAACATAAAAGCAGTTATAAAAGAATTTATCATTTTATATTTTAAAATACATTAAAAAATGATAATATATTCTTAGATTTGATAATGGAGGAAGTTATGATATTAAACATTTGCGATAACGGAGATGTTCTAAGTGTAATGAGAATTGTTAATATAACAGTTTTAATTATAAAAATAGCAATTCCAATTATTTTAATTTTATCTCTATCAATTAATTATCTCAAAGCAGTATATACTTCAGATAATGATGCTCTTGTAAAAGCAAATAAACAAGCTGTTAACAAAATGATAGCTGCTATATTAATATTCTTCATACCAACATTTGTTAATGTACTTGTAAAACTAGGATCTAGTGAAAATGGATATTCAAACTGTTTAACTAATGCAACCGAAGAAAAGATATCCGAAGCATATGTAAATCAGGCACAAAATACTGTTGATTACGCAAAAAATAATAAAACCAGGGGAAACTACAGTATAGCTAAATCATATGTTTCAACATTAAAAGATAAAGACGAAAAAGAAAGACTTAACAAAGAACTTGATGCTATATTAAAAGAAATAGAAGCAAAAGAAGAAGAAGAAAAGAAAAAAGAAGAAGCAAATAAATTAACACAATTTGGAAATCTAAATACAGATTTTTGGTTTCCGGTTGGTGGCAGTGAAGTTAAAGAAATTAACGGTGTTAAATTTGCACCTGGACCACCAGTTGCAACAGCACTTACTGCTCATTTTGGAGGAAACGATTCAGTACACAAAGGTTTAGGTGGTGGCCATGGAGCAATTGATATTGGAGCAGGAAAATGGTCATATGTAATTGCAGCTAAATCAGGAACTGTTATATCACCAGGAGCAAATGATAGAATAGATTACCCAGATAGTTCAATAAAGCCTGATGCAAACGGAAAATATAATTGTAGAGGATTAGTCGCAAATAGCGTAACAATTGACCATGGAGATGGAACTAAAACGTCATATGCACACTTCACAGCAAATACAATAACTGTTAGAGCCGGAGACCATGTAACACAAGGACAAATAATTGGTCAAGTTGGTAGCTCAGGATGTTCAACCGGACCCCATTTACATTTTGCAATATCCGTAAATGGAAAAAATGTAGATCCAGAAAAATATGTATCTGGAAGTAATCCAAGACCATAGAAAGGAATCAAAATGAATAATAAAAAAATAATAACATTCATCTCAATCATTATAGGACTATCATTAATACTATTTTTACTAAAGCTAATTCCTGAAAAAAAAGAAATAAATAACACAACAAAACTTTTAGATGAAAAAAGATTTTATCAAATACAAGATGCAATTAGTAATCATATAAACAATAAAGACTATACAAATCCAGAATTTATTCTAAAAAATGTCTATTATAAAAAAGATGGCTTAGTAACATATTATTATGCAAATGGATACATATTAGATATTATAATGGAAAATTACAACTATGAAAAAAATGTTAATTATTTAGTCATGGTTAAAGGAAACAGTTATACTATATTTGATTTAAAGCAGAATCAAAATGAAAAATACTTAGATACACTAAATAAAAATAGTTATAAATTTAAAAATGGAAATGTATTCAACGACATATCTTATACAGAAAAAAATAAACTTATTTCTTATATTTCAGAATTTTTAGAATTACTATCAATAGATAGTCCAAAAGCATATCAAATGCTTAATACATCGACAAAAAATAATTATAAAAATTATTCAGATTTCTTAAATAAACGTATTGAAATATATAACAAACTAAATACTACAATAAAATACTATAAAAAAGAAAAATCAAACAACATAACAATATACTCCATTATTGATTCAAATAATAATACTATAAAAATATATGAAACAAGTATCATGGATTACAAAATAGATTATTAAATAGTTAAAACCTAGAAAATCTAGGTTTTTTATATGTAGTATAATATCAAATAAATACCTCATCTAAATTAAGTTTTTCAAAAATATGAGTCCTAACATATTTTCCACCAATATGCTTATTTTATCTAAACATCCTATTAACATTTTATTATATCCCATTTTCTTAAGTTCTTCTTTTGATTTATTTACTAACATTTTTCCAAAACTAAAGCCTTTATATTTGCTTAATATATAAAGCAAATAATTCACCGAATTTTTCAATTCCATTTATAGATGATTTTTCAATGTTAATATATTCAATTATTTCACCATTGAGTTCTAAAACATATTGATTATTTTTTTCTTCATCATAGTTATCATATACTTTTATACTTATTTCTATCTCATTTTTATACATATTACTTAATAATTCATCAGAAACAATCTCTTTATATGTTTCATTCTATGCAACAGTAACAATATGAACTATTTTAATGAATCATATTTAATAGATTTTCTTATAGTATACTTAATATTATATATATATTTTATAAACTTTATTATACTTTTCTAAACATTCATTAACATCAAACCAATAAATATTATTAAGCATATTATTTGAAGTATCAATTTCAGTTCTAACAAGATTTCCTCCTAGTGAAACAAGAGTCTTATTTGATTGTATATTATTAACTTCAGTATTTATCATTATTTTATTTAAATTAAATTCTTTAGTTTTAATCAACCCCAAATATAAATTAATTTTACTATAACCTTTTCCTCTTTCAGATGGTCTTATACCATAGCCAATATGCCCACCAAATTTTAATAGGTTTTCATTAAGACTTAATCTTATATTAAGAGTACCTATTATTCTATTATCATTCTTTCTAATCAATAAAAATGTCCTACTAGGACATCCATCAATATATGTAATTCCATTATTATTATTTAGATATTTATTTACTATATTATTAATAATATATTCTTTATTATAAGAATCTACAAATTCATTTAAATAATCTATAAATTCATTTTTTCTTAATATTGAAAGCTCTTCTAAATAAAATTTTTCCATAATATACCTCTAACTAATTATAACATTCATAATAGAAAAAGATACCATTTGTTGATATCTTTATACTTTCATTAAAATTTTAAATTAATTATCAGCCTTAATTTCTAATAAAATTCTTTCTATAAGTTTTACTGTTTCATTAGAATCTTTTCTATCATTTTTACCGTCATGATCAATAAATTCATTCCATTCCTCTAAAACTTCATTTATATTATTTTTATTTACTTTATCTTTTAATATTTTAAGTGCAGTTTTTTTATAATTCATTACTGCGACAGCTCCTAAAGCTTTATAATAAGATTTTTCTGGTATATTAGAGATTTCATAATAGTGAAGAGCTAAATCATCATTAACTTTTCTAGGGTTTTTAACAATTATTTTATTCGTTCTAAATAGTATTGTAGCGCCTTCTATTTTTACTGTCTCAGCATCCTTAGGTATTTCTACATCATATATAGTACTTCCTCTATGCAACCACCTTAATATACAACTTTCAGTAGTAAAATTGAACCCTCCAAATTCTTTTCCGCTATGAGCTTCTGGATTCCAAGAATCAGAAACATTAATTTCATTCAATTTATATTCAAAGCCCCCTGCATTTGATTTAAGTCCATCCATTACTCTCACATACTTATTCATAAAATCACCTTACATAATTATACTATATTATCTCCTATATTAAAAGCATCTTAAAACATCAAAAAAGTATTATTAATTTCTAATAATACTTTCAGACATTACACTAAATATTTATTATTAAAATAATTTAAAATATATTTCAAGCTATGTCTAAGTCATAAACTTTTTGAACTCTAAATTTCACATTATCAACTCCCATTCTAATAATATCATAAAAATATTTTTATTAAAACTTTATTGTACAGAAATTTTAATAAATTATTATCATAATTTCACCAATTTCATAAACTTTTTTAAATTTATGATTTTTTCAATTTTTCCTCAATATGTAATTATGATATTAAAGTATTTTGAGTTCTGATTACCTCCATTTATTTATAATCTATACCATTAAATTTATCTTTTATCCAAGATTTTGCTTCCTCAAAAATAGTATCCGATTTTCCTCTTAAATAATTCGGATTGCTATATAACTTTGTTATTTCTTTATTAGTATAATTTTTTAAAATATAGTTCACAATTGTATAAGAAAATTTATAACCATCTTTATAGTGTCTAAAGTCATTTTTTAATTTTAAAAAATCACATTCGTCTAACTTCTGGAGTTCATATTTTTGATTAGAAATATTTGTGGCAAGTCCTTCAGCAAACCATGTTATCTGATTATAATCATTATGATATACATGATGGCATTGATGAACAATTTCATGTAAGATTGTCCCTTTAATTTTATCAATATTTGCATCTGTATGAGTAGTGTACTTTATTTGATCACTAATATTTAATATTCTAATTGTACTTGTTAAAGAGTCTGAATCTCCAGAAACATAACTTAAGATTTCACCATATTTAGAAATAATAAAATTCTTAAAAGGTTCATAGCTCAATATTAATACATTAACTTTTTTGGGTAATTTTTCTAATTTAAAAAAATCTAGTATTCTTTTTTCATTATCAATAATACAATTAATAATATCATTAAAATAATTAAGTCTAATATCACTTTCAATAATAAAATTTTCAAGTTCTTGTTTCATTACTTTTCTCCTTATAATAGAATATTTTATCATAAAATAATCCATAATCTGGGAATATTTTTTATAACCACTGTAAAATAAGGGTTTATTATATAAATTAGCTATTTAGATACGAATTAAATACTATTTACCCGTAAAAAAATTGTATCTAAATCGTGTTTTTTATAAAATGTTGACTTTTGACTATGCAAAGAAAAACTTGTAATTCCTTTGTTTTCAGGAATTTACAAGTTATTTACCGCAACATTGCTTATATTTCTTACCACTGCCACATGCTCCAGTTTTGACCATATTTTCTTTATATATGGTACAAATATTATTATGTGTTTTACCCTTATTTTATGGGCATTTAGTACATTATATTATTAGTATTATCTATATTATAAATATTACTAATTTTATATGTTACGTGGACAAAATGTGGACAAGAATCATCTTTTCTCAGCATTTTGTTTCCGTCTTCATTATATAACATATTGATTATTTAAACAAAGTCTATTTTTTAAAATTTTTTAATATTTTAATTGTATAACTATTATTAATACTTAGATATTGTTTTGTGTATTCTGTAACACCCTTTAATTTATCAGCTACTAGTAATTCAAATGTTTCTCTAAAATCTCTTCCATGAGGTCTAACATGCCAAACTTTATTATCACTCATTACAACATAGTTAGGTTTTTTTACCATCCTTAATATATCTAACAATAATACCAGATTTGATAGTTTCATACGTTTTCTTACACCTTTCCATTACAATTGTTTCAATATCAATTACTGGTATATTCCATAATTTGATATCTAAAAATACAAAGAACATATATTTAGCTGTTTTTATTTTCCTCATGAATCAAATGTTTCTCATTATATATGAGAGCTTCATTAATAAATTGCGGTAAATTTGAAAAAAATTTAAGTAATCCTCAAGAAAAAAGAATGATATTAATTGAAAAATATGAAAAATAATTAGTAGAAGCTAAAAATAAAGCTTTAGAAGAATTAATAAAAATAGAGGAATATATTCAAGAAATTGAAGATATTGAAACAAGAATGATATTTAATTATAGATATATAGAAAATAAAACCTGGCCTAATATATGCTTTTTATTGCATATAAGCGAGTCAACAGTATTTAGAAAGCATCACTATCAGTTGAATAAATAAATGATAAAATCAAAGGTTAAATGATTAATTTATGTGATATAATATTATCAGGTGGTAGTATGAGTGAGAATAAAGGGAAAAAACCAATAAGGATTGAAAAAAAATCTGATGAAACTGTAGTAAAAGAAAATTTTAGTGTCGAGGCAAAAAAGCCAATTAAAATCAGTGTAAAAGAGAATAAAAAAATCAACATAAAAAAATATTTAATTATATTTTTAATTATTTTTTTTATTATCAGTGGAATTTATTTTGTTAATTATATTACTATACCAAATATAGAATCAATTAAGGATTCAGTTGTAAAAGTAGAAGTTTATGATGATGAATTAATTGCAACTGGAAGTGGATTCGCAGCATACAAAGATAATTGGATAGTAACGAACTATCATGTTATAGAAGGTGCTTCGAATATTAAAATAATTACTGACGATGAAAAAAAATATAATGTAAATAAAATTATAATATTTAATAAAAAAGATGATTTAGCCATACTTGAAATAAATGGAGAACTAACGCCATTAAAATTAGGAAATGGAAATAATATAAAATCAAAAGATAAAATAACTGCAATTGGTAGTCCAATGGGAGAAAAAAATACTATATCTGAAGGAATAATTAGTAATGCTGATGATAGTGATATGATACGAATAAGTGCACCTATATCTCATGGTAGTTCGGGAGGTGTATTATTAAATTCACGTAATAAAGTAATTGGAATTACAAGTGCTGGATATGATAGCGCACAAAATTTGAATTTTGCAATAAACGTAAATATTCTTAAAGAAATGTATGAAAAGTATATAGATAAAAAATATGATAATATTACTAATTCTTATACTGAAAGATGTATGAATTTAAATAGTGATGATGGAGGATTCGATTATTGTGTTGGTGCTGACAGTGATTATTATAGTACCGATACCTTAGAAACATTTTATGAGATAACAAATTATAATTCATTATATAAATATAAAATGTCGAATGGTTCATGGAGTAATGTGTTTAATAATCTTTCGTCATCAGATATTAAACTTGCTAGTGAATATTATTTAACTCTTTTAGAAAATGATTATTGTTCATATAATTGTAAGATTTCTTCTTCAATAGATAATTGGAAGACTGATGAATTTTTTATTAATCTAAAAATATTATCTAAAGAAGAATATGCTTTTGTTGTTGCGGATTTAAAAAATTATAAATCAGATGATGCAAAATTTAATAGAGTTGAAAAATATCCACTTCTTGCGGCACAAAAATCATTGATTTTATATTTAATTGGAGATCGTAGTTGGAATAATATTCACAAAGATAATAAGCAAGATATATTCAATTATTTTGATGAAAAATACGGAACAAATGATTTTGGAGCTATTTTAGATTTATTAGGATATGATGTAAGATATAACAACGATGGCACATTAACAGCATGGTGGTAGGAGGAACGAATAATGAATAATCAAGTTTTAGATAAAATTAGAAAAACAAATTTAAAGAATTTTTTAGGTAGTTTAATTCCAGCATTATTATTTAATATTCCGTTTGTAATGGTGATTTATTTCGGAATTGATGAAGGTTTTAATGGATCAATGATTTTTATAGGTTTATTGTTTGGATTTTTATCAGTATTTATCGATTATAGTTTATATAAAACGTTCATGTTAATTATTCATCCAGAGAAGAGTGATTTATTAAAAAAATATGGAGATGTTAATAAAATATCAAAAATATTAGATGAAATAGAGAAAACAAAAGAATATGAAGATAAGAATCTTGTGATTTCAAAAAATTATATATCTGACAAAAAAGATATTGAAAAAATAGTTAAGTGTTCAGATGTGTTAGGTGTTCACAAATTAGTACACAAAACAAATTATGTAATAGATTATTATAAAATAATAATAACTGATAAATATGGGCAAGAAACATCATATAGATATGGTGCAAGAGATGAAGAGTTATGTAATGAATTATTAACACTTTTAGGAGCAAAATGTAATAATGCTGAACTAGGATATCATAAAGATGAATGGGATCATATTAAAAATAATAAAGTAGAACTACCAAGTGATTCTAATAACACATCAAATCAAAGTAATTATGAATATAAATGCCCTGAATGCTCTGAATCAATAGAATATGGTGATAAGTTTTGTAAAAATTGTGCTTGTAAGCTAGATTGGGATGAAGATGAAACCAAAACTAATAATAAAGAGCCTGAGGAATTTAAAGCAGTATTTAAAAGTGTAGAAGAAAAAGTAGCTGAAAGAAAAATAGCGATTGAAAATCATAAAAAACACAAGTACTTTTGGAAAATAATAGGAATTATTGTTCTAAGCATTGTTTCATCAGAAATGATATTAATGATGATTTTAGGTGATTCGGTTGATGGAACACCTGCATTATTATTGACTTTTGGTTGTGCTGTTCCCTTGTTTGCATTATATTATTATTTGTTTATTGGTAAAAACAAATAATAATTAAAGTTGGGAGTAAATGGGAGTACATTTCGTTATATAATGTTATCGTAGAAGAAGACTTAAGAAAAAAGTCTTCTTTTTTTATTTGAAAGAAAGGAGGTGAATTAATGCCGAAATGTGAAGTTATTGCAATAGCTAATCAAAAAGACGAACACGTTTTGTTGAAATAGTATTTCAATGAAAGTGAGAAAAGTCTTATTATTTTTTTATGAAGCTAAATGCTGAAATAAAAAAAGAGCACCTTTACTACTTACAGAAATTTGTAGTATTGGTGCTTTATTGGGATTCCAAAGGGTTTATCCTTGGCACACATAGTTATTGGCTCTGCCAATATCGTAGTGTGTTACTATAATGTAATTATAGTTTTCTTATAACTCATAATCATCTTTATTCTTATCATAACCAATATGATTATATAGTTCATCTTCTTTAGTTGTATTCTTTGCTATATATTTAACATCTGATTTATCAAAATAATCATTATCATAATATTCTTTAACTTCATTAGCTGTATCATCTTTTGTTTTATCATTACCTATATGAAGCATCTTCTTAAAGAATTCTCTTACTATATCTAATATAAATTCTATATAATGTTTTAGATTCATATTTTCTTCTTTTAACTCATTATTTTTCGTTTTTAAGTTACTTATCTCATTATTTAATGAGTAATTTTTATTTTGTAATGATTCATAATTATTAACATAAACTTCTGCTTTCTTTATGGTTGTTTCTAATTTAGGTTGTAGTTCATTTACTTTTTTTGAAATCTTAATTACATTATTCATGCTTTCAAAAGTTTCTTTACTAACTCTTACATGATCTTTATCAAACAATATACTTTTATTTGATTCCATATTTTTTTCTAAATCTGAAATAGCATTTTCTAACATATTATTTGTTGAATCTAATTGTTTACCTAATATTCTAGATTGTTTTTTATATTCTTTTATATCTTGATGTTCTACATCACTACCTTTGATACCTCTTTCTAATTTAAAACCTTTATTAGTTAATCTTTCCCAGTATTTATCTTGTAGTTCTGATAGATGTTTATTATCTCTTATATATTGTTTCTTTGAAATAGTATATCTTTCTGTATTTGTTCTTTTATCTAACTTTCTAACTAAAGGAATTACTACACAATGTATATGTGGTGTTTTTTCATCCATATGTACTGTCGCATGTAATACTTGTTCTTTCTTATAGCCTAAATCTTTATATACAAATTCCATACAGGTATTAGCCCACTTTTGTATATCTCTATTACTCATATTTTTAAAGAATTCTGGAGATGCAGTAAATAGTAATTCATCTGCTACTACATTCTTACTTTTATCTAACATTTGAGAATATGTTCTTTTTCTATCCTCTCTTTCAGTTTTCATTCTTTCATCATGTTCTAATTTATATTCTTTTGTAAGTTCATGAAAGCCTTTAACATATTTTGTATTTAGCGGAACAAGTTCTATATTATTTTTAGTTAATTCTAGTTTTATGTCTGGATTGGAATTATATGCTTTCTTTTCCCTTTTATTATGAGAACCTATTTGTGCTAAATCATTTAAGGTGTAAATAGGTTCACTTCTAAATATTGCATAATTCATATTTATACCTCAAATTTAATAATATTGTTAATAACATCTGAATTATTAACTATATCTAAGTTATTAATAGCTTCTCTCTTATTATCTTCTGTTGTAGATATATAGTATTTTCTAGTTATAGATGGATCTGAGTGTCCCATTAGTTCTGATACCTCATTCATCATAGTTCCACTATTGGTTAATCTTGTAGCATATGTTCCTCTTAAATCATAGAATCTAGCATTAATATTCAATTCATTTTTTATTATTTTATATGGATATTTTGTTATATCTGTTCCTACATAAGTTCCATCATCTTGAGTAAATACAAAGTTTATTATTTCTTCATTGTTTGTGTTAATAACTATTCTTTTATCAACACTATTATTAGTATCTATATCTTCTTCTAAGTGATAATACTTATATTGATGTCCAAATACTTCTTTTAGATAGTCTTGTCTTTTCTTATAGTTTATTAAAGCTTCCTTTAATGTATTTCCAATATATATTGTTCTTGTTCCAGAATAAGTTTTAGTTTGTCCTAGGAACCATCTTCCTTTATTATCTTTTGGCTTATCATAAACACTGTGTTTAATATTTATTGTTCCTTTATCTAAATCTATATCTTCCCAAGTTAGAGCAAATACTTCTCCAGTTCTCATTCCTGTATAGCAAGATGTTAAGAACGAACATATAAATGTTGCATTATCTTTAAATCTTTCTAGAATTATATCTATTTCTTCTTTTGTATATAAATGTTTAATATCTTCAGAATACTTATTAATCTTTGGTAGTCTTAGTGATAATGCAGGGTTATATTTTATAAATCCATATAGGTTACATGCATCTCTAAATGATCCTTTAACTACTTTTAAAATATTCTTACAATATGATTTAGAATGATTAAATTCATTTACTATATCAGTTATATAACTATTTAAAGATACACTTGTTATAGTAGATAATTTATATTTTCCTATTTTAGGTTTTATATATTTATTAATTAATAATGTATAAGTTTGAATTGTATTATATCTAAGATTATTCTTACAATAATTTTCTAACCAATAATCTAAATAATCACTATATGATAAATCACATGTTTTAAATGGTATTCCAGCATTTAGATATTCATTATAGGCTTGTACTCCAGCTTCCTGAGCTTCTGGTTTAGTTCTATAACCTGATTTACTTAACCATTGTCTTTTTCCATCTACTGGTGCTATTTCAACTCTATATTCATAATAGTTCCCCCTCTTTCTTATATTTATCTTACTCAATGATAACACCTTCTAACTTTTTGATATTATCTAAATCTGATAAATCATTACCCTCGTTTATTATTAAGAATTTTTCTAATGAACTTTTTAGAACTTTCATACTTCCTAATTTAATTGCTGGTAAATAACCTTTATATATTAATTGATAAATATAATTAGGACTAGAATGTAATATTTTAGCTACTTCTTGAACTGTATATACTAATTTATCATTCATTAGAATCACCTACAATTTCATTTATCATTGCTTCTAGTTCAGCAATTTCTTCTGGACTTGCTTTCTCAGATTCACATCTTTTACCATGCCATAGCATTACACCATCTGTATCGTAGGTTATTGTGGAGTTGTTAATATTAGATTTAATATTATTTTTATAATTATAGTTATTATTATGTCCTGTTATTGAACCAATAATTTCTTGGTTATTAAACCTATTATTTTCCCTATATTTAGCCCATAGGTCTTCGGTTAGATAAATGGTTCTATTTGACTTACTATGCGTTTCATTACTATATACACATTTAATGAAACCATAGTTTTTTAAATTAGTAATATGTTGTGATACTGAATCTTCTTTAATTCCATACATATCTGCTAGTGCTTTATTTGTTATCCAACTATATCCCTCCTTTTTACATAAATACACTAATCTTTCAGCGATTAGTTTATCCTCAGGAGATAATGCTTTTGTTTGATATAACTCCTTTGGAATTACTGCGAATATTGTTACATATTCTTCTTTCATAGTTCTCATCCTCTTTCTTATTTTGAATTTGAACTAAGGCCTTTGTTCAATACCATTATCTCTGAAATCGGTTCTTCAAACCATGTCAAAAAAATTTCCTATTTTAGTAGGAAATTTTATCTTTTTATATGTCCAAAAACTCTCTTTTTTCTCTCCAAAAAGTCTATATAAAATATAATATTATTCAACAGTTAATTTGTCACATTCAAATTTTGGTGAATCCATTTTTTTGGGTGCCCTATCAATTTGTAATTGAGTACCTAATTTAATAAATCCGCTTTTCTTATACTGATAATATTTTTTATTACAATACATAAGTTGATCTTGAAGTTGTTCATCTGTAGATGATGGATTATCAAATTCTAATGATTTTATAATAAATCTTTCTACTTCATTAAGTTGTTTCCACGATTGTTTTACTTTTAATAATAATTGCTTGCATAATTCAACATATTGTTCATAATGTGTTTTATCTAATGAAAATACTGCTGTATCAGTAGTTGATAAATGATTTTCCCTTGTATCATATGTAAAATTCACTACCGATGGATTAACATATGTTTTAAATTCTAAATCATCTGTTACTTCATAATCTAGTAAATCTCGATACATTGAATGATACATTTTATTCATTTCTAATATTTCAACTAAATAATCAAAATTTTCTTTTATATCTTTATAATTATACCTTTCAATTATTGTTTTAGATAATACTCTGGTATCGTCTAACAATCCAACTACTATATCTCCGTTTTCATCATATTTAACCATCAAAACCCTCCTTACAACAAAAAAGAGAGTGAAAACCACTAAGGGTTTAACACTCTCTTAAAAGTAAATTTAAATATAAGTTATTTGATTTCCATTTCATAGAATCGCCTCACATATAAATTTATTGGTTTATATAATATCATTTTTTTAATAAATGTCAATATTTTTACCAATATCTGTAATTGTTTTGAATTCTTACTTTTAAATCATATTGTTCTTTATTTTCTCTCTTATAAATTGCTTTATCTATATAGTAATTTGGATTAGAAACAAAATTATTCCATGAAACTAGAGAACAATAATGGTCCAAATCAGAATCATATCTATTTGGAGTAGAACAATGTTTATAGTTACTTTTTATATTAAACATATTCTTTCTTACTAAATTATCAAAATCATTAATAACTATTGTATCTGTTTGTCTATCTATAACTATTTTTTCTACTTCGGGGGTATAAATTGCAATAAGACCATTACATCTATTGTTTTCCCTATCTTCTAATGAATATCTTACTTCATCATATATCCAGTCATTAATATTACCAAAATAATCTTTTTGATAATTAATTGCTTTTGGAGTTAATAAAACTATTGTTACACTAGTATTTCTTAATTTATCATATAAATATTTTTTTATTGTTTCTTCAGACATATTTGATCTATTTACTTCTTCAGAACAATTTATAATATCATCATAATTGTTAAACTTTTTTACTAATTCTTCTTTATATAAATGTCCATCAGAATATCTAAAAGATATAAAAACTTTTCTTGCCATATTACTACCTCACTTTATACAAATTTTATAATTAAGCCAATTATTATAAAAATTAAATAAAATCCAATTATCGAAAAAGATTTTAATGCTAACAACATCTCTGCAAGTAATTCACTTTTTAATTGGGTATTCCTTGGTTTCATATCATATATTTCGTCTTCACTCACTTTACCATTGTTAAGTTCTTTTACAAAATTATTATATTTTGTAACATAAATTTTTTCCATCCCTAAATAATAAGCATCTAACAACATACCTAATATAGTCAATACTATTATAATCCACCAATATTCTTTTAACTTATCAATAGTTAATATAATTGTAATTAAAATTGTATATACTACACACATTGAAGCTTTAATTATACCACTTTGACTGCTCATTCTAGAAATATTATTTTGTAACATCTCTATGTAACAAATTACTGATGATTGATTTTTTAACTCTAATTTCTTTTCCACTACTTTCACCTCACAAAAAAGAGCATATTCCATCATAAAGAAGAAATATACTCTATTATCTATTAACATTATAACATATATTATTAAAAATTAAAACTAATCATAATATTTTATCTCTTTATTATCTGGTATATCTAATGAATTAGTATAACTTTCAAATCTATCTACTGTATCTGTTTCCATCTTTTCAGTTACTCTTACATAAATGTTATAAGTAGTCATTATAGTTGAATGTCCTAATCTTTTAGATACAGCTTTAATATCTGCACCTTGCTCTATTAATCTTGTTGCATGAGTATCTCTAAAGTCATGAAATCTACTAGGTATCTTTAATTCATAATTAATAACTTTATAAGCATGTCTTGGTGTTTCAGTTCCCCTAAATTGTCCGTTAGGTTTAACAAATATTAATTTAGCTTCTGGTAGATTAACATCTAATTCAGCTTCTGCATCTACTATTTTAATTTCTTCTCTTTTTGGATATTCGTTTATTACTTTCTTTTCATAATGTTTTAGATATTTATCTCCATAAAATTTCTTATGTTCTTCAGTTAATTTCTTATATTCTTTTAATGCTTTAATTAAAGTATCTCCAATTGCTATAGTTCTTCTTGATTGGCTATATTATATCTTTTAGGTAGTCCATCTTTATTCTTTCTTATTATATTTTTATCGACAGTTAGTGTTTTATTTTCAAAATCTATATTATTCCATGTTAATCCATATACTTCCGATACTCTAAGACCTGTATAATATGCTGTTAGAAATGAATAATAAATATATGGTGTATCTTTAAATCTGTCTAGTATTCTTTCTATTTCTTCTTGAGTATAAATATGTACTGGATCACCAGTAACTACTTCATATCTTGGAATATGAACATGCTCTGCTGGATTATGATTAATATAATTAACATCATAACAAGCATACTTTAATGCACCTTTTATTGTTTTTAATATTCCTTTTAAATAACATTTGGAAAACTTATGATCTACATATAATTGATTAATAAAGTTTTGTATTAATTCAGAATCTAGTTGAGATAACTTATACATTCCTAGTTTAGGTTTTAAATGAACTTTAATAATGTTTAAATAAGTTACTATAGTTGCATACTTTAAATTAAAATTACAATAGTTATCAATCCAATAATCTAGGTAATCTGCAAATGACATATCTCTATTCTTATTCTTCTTGCCATAATAGTAATATTCATTATAAGCTAATGCTCCTTCATGTAATGCTTCTTGTTTAGTTTTAAATCCTGACTTTGTTAGCCATTTTCTTGTTCCATCAATAGATGCTATTTCAATTCGGTATTCATATACCTTACCACGTTTTCTTACGCTTACCATTCTTTGTACCTCTTTCCTAATTTATGGTAAACAAAAAGCCATCAAAATTAGATGACTTTTATCAACGTGTTGTCCACGAATAATATACTAAATTTTTATATAAATTTTGCATTTTTGTCCACAATCTTAAATTTACGTGGACAAAATGTGGACAAATAGCCATTTTTGAGAGTTTTTTACGTGGACGAAATCCTCGCAAACCCTTTATTTATCGTTACTTACCACAACATTGTTTATATTTTTTCCCTGAGCCACATGGACATGGATCATTTCTTCCTATTTTCTTTTCTGATTTTTTTGGTTGTTTCTTAGAGGTTTTATCTCCATCATTAGTTTGAATATTCTTAACTTCTTCTCTTTCAAGATTTTGTCTTACCTCAGCATTAAGTAAGAAAGTAGATATTTCTGCATTAATGCTAGCCATCATATTATCAAACATTTGGAATCCCTCTAAAGCATAAACTTGAAGAGGATTACTTTGAGCATAACCACGAAGTCCTACTCCTTCCTTTAACTCTTCCATAGCATCTAATTGGTCCATCCAATATTTATCAATTATTCTAAGTGATATAGATTTCTCAAAATCATTTTGAATATCTTCTGGAATATCTTCCAATTTCTTATTATAATCAGTAACTACTATGTCATAAATATGATTAATTACATCTTCAGTTGATTTTCCTTCGAAATCCTTTTTAGTTAATTTCTTTCTCTTAAGTAAATGAGCATTAAATTGTTCTAAAATATTATCTATATCATTATCAGTTAAATATCCTTCAGGTTCAATATGTGAATTAACTTGATTAGAAACAAACTCTTTAAAAGTTTCAAGAACTCTATCACGAATACTATCTTGATCTAATATTTCATTACGTCTATTATAAATAATTTCTCTTTGTTTAGAAATAACATTATCAAAATCCAATAATCCCTTACGTCTATCAAAATTAAATCCTTCAACCTTCTTTTGAGCTGATTCTATATTCTTTGAAATCATCTTATTTGATATTGCTTGATCATCTTTAATACCTAAACTCTCCATAACTGTTTTCATTTTTTCGGAACCGAACTTAAGCATTAAATCATCTTCCATAGATACAAAGAATCTTGTTGTACCTGGATCTCCTTGACGACCGCTTCTTCCACGTAACTGATTATCAATACGTCTTGAATCATGTCTTTCAGTACCAATTACAAATAACCCACCAAGTTCACGAACACCTTCACCTAATTTAATATCAGTACCACGTCCAGCCATATTTGTTGCAATTGTTACAGCACCTTTTTTACCAGCATTTTCTATAATATGTGCTTCACGTTCATGATTTTTGGCATTCAAAAGTTCATGTTTAATTCCTGCTTTAGTTAATAATTGACTAATTACTTCACTTGTTTCAACTGAAGCAACACCAACTAATACTGGTCTTCCACTTGAATGTATTTCTTTAACAGTTCTTACTATTGCTGCATATTTACCTTTAAGTGATGAATAAATTAAATCTACTTGATCATCACGAATTACAGGTTTATTTGTTGGAATACATACAACATAAGTATTATATATATTTTGAAATTCTTCTTCTTCTGTTTTTGCAGTACCAGTCATACCAGCAAGTTTATTATACATTCTAAATAAATTTTGGAATGTAATAGTAGCTAAAGTCTTAGTCTCTTCATTAATCTTTACTCCTTCTTTAGCTTCTAATGCTTGATGTAATCCTTCGCTAAATTGACGACCATGCATAAGTCTTCCTGTAAATGTATCAACTATAATTACTTGATCATTTTCAACAACATAATCTACATCTCTCTTAAATGCATAATTAGCAGCTAGTGCTTTATCTAAATTATGTACCATTACACTATTTTTAATATCGTATAAATTATCTAAATGAAGCATTTCCTCAGCATGATGAACACCTTCCTCAGTTAGAGTAACTTTTTTTGTTTTTTCATCTACAACATAATCATCTATAGACAAATTTTTAGCAACTCTATCTGCTTCTTTATATACATTAGCACTCTTGGCTACACCACCACTAATAATTAATGGTGTACGAGCTTCATCAATTAAAATTGAGTCAACTTCATCTATAATAGCAAAGTTAAGTCCTCTTTGCGTTCTATTCTCTTTATGTACAACCATATTATCTCTTAAATAATCAAATCCAAGTTCATTGTTAGTTGTATAAGTTATATCAGCATTATAAGCTTCTCTCTTTTCTTGAGGATTTTTATCTCTAGTATTAATTCCTACTGTTACACCAAGTAAATCATATATTGGCTTCATCCATTCAGCATTACGAGTTGATAAGTATTCATTAGTAGTAATAACATGAACACCCTTTCCTTCTAATGCATTTAAATAAGCGGGAAGTACTGTAGTTAAAGTTTTTCCCTCACCTGTTTTCATTTCAGCAATATTGCCTCTATGAATAGCAATACCACCTATAACTTGTACTCTAAATGGCTTTTCACCTATAGCTCTGAAACATGCTTCACGAGCAAGCGCTACTGCTTCTACTAATATGTCATCAAGAGTTTCTCCATTTTGAATTCTTTTTTTAAATTCTTCTGTTTTAGCTTTAAATTCTACATCTTTAATTTTTTGCATTTCTTCATCTAAAGCATCAACTTGATCAGCTAATTTATTTATTTTTTTAAGTTCTTTAGTTTCATAATCAAATAAATTTTTAAATAAATTCATGTAATCATCTCCATTAAAAATTATTATAACAAAGAAAAAAAGAAAAGTGAATATTACTTTTCTAATTAGCCTCGATTATACCGTAATCTCCATCATTTCTTTTGTAAACAACATTTATTTTATCAGTATCAACATTTTTAAATACAAAGAATGTATGTCCTAATAATTCCATTTGTGTTATTGCTTCTTCTTCATCAATTGGTTTTAAGAATACTTCTTTTCTTCTTACTATATGTTGTTCATCTTCTTCAAATAAATCTTCTATTTCAGGCATAACAGCTATTTTAACTTTTTTACTAGCTATTTTCCCTTTATATTTTTTAAATTGTCTTTCAAGTTTATCTATAACTAAATCTATAGCAGAATATAAATCTGGATTTGTTTCTTCTGCTCTTATATTATATTTACCACTCCATATTGTAACCTCTACTTTTTGATCTTTTCCTCTTGCAGAAATTACCGCTTTAGCTTCTACCTCATCATTATCATCTAGATATTTATCTAATCTAGATAACTTCTCCTTAATGTAATTATCAATTGCTTCGGTAACATCTATTTTATTACCACGGATATTATATTTCATATTATTCCTCCTATCTAAAGCATAGCATAATTACAATATTTTATCTATAAATCTCTTAAAATTACACAAAAGTTTTACATTTAAAAATTAACTTAACTAATTATTATTATTTTATTAGAATTATTTCCTTACTTTTTATAACTAAATATTTACTTTTGTAATACAATTAAAAATACACTTTTACGTGTATTTAAACTACTGATGATAATTTAACTTCTCTAACATTAATTGCTTGACTACCTTTAGCAGTTTCAATTAAAGTAAATTCAACTATTTCACCTTCTTTAAGCGTCTTGTAACCTTCTTGTTCAATAGCCGAATAATGAACAAAGATATCTTCATTTACCAATCCTTCATACTCGATAAATCCATATCCTTTATCATTGTTAAACCATTTAACACGACCTCTACTCATTTAACTCTGCCTCCTAACTATGATACTTTTTCTAACAAGTAGTTTGTATTCACATTTACAATGATATCAAAATTAGTATTTTAATATCATTTTTGTCGTAAAAGTATTATTTTTTGTCATAAACTCACAAAATATAAGAATTTTAAAGAAAAATATCTAGTTAAAACAATAAAAATGACATTTAATGACAAAATTAATTATTTTAAATTTATAGAGTTATAATGTAAATGAAAAAGGAGATAAATGAAGAATTTAGTAGTAAACAGTATCATGAATAATATTACAAAATATTATAACTACGATGATACAAAATTAGATGAAATTAAATATGGAATAGAATCCTTATATCTTACAATATCAAAAACAATAATAATTTTAATAGGGTGTATAATATTAAAAATTGTAAAACCACTACTATTATTATTTATATTTTATGGAATTATAAGATTAACAGGATTTGGAGTTCATGCAAAAAAATCATGGCATTGTTGGGTAACTTCTCTATTAATGTTTATAGGAATACCTATCTTAATATCAATAATAAGTGTTAATAATAATATTATTTTTATAACTTATTTAATATGTATGATATTAATGCTAAAATATGCACCGGCTGATACAGAAAAAAGACCATTAATTAATAAAAATAAAAGAACTTTATATAAAATATTAACACTTTTAATAACATTTATATATCTCATACTATCTCTTATATTAAAAAACCAAATTATAATAAATACTCTATATATGTCTATAATACTTGAAACAATACAAATATTACCAATCACATATAAACTCTATGGAGTTAGATATAATAATTACAAGAATTATAAGAAAGGAGGTAAAAAATGAAATTATTTGCCACTATCACTGCTACATTAGGTGCATTTCTAGCTACAATAGCTACTGCAGGATGCGTAATTATATACGTAGATGAACCTGAAATACCAGAATCTATGCTATAAGAAAATTAAAAAAAATCTAGATTATTCTAGATTTTTTATTTTATTATAATTTTAGTAATAAATAAGTTATTAGCACACTCTTGTTCCATCCTTAAATACTTACTATTTTTTAATAACATATGAGCTATATGTAATCCAAAACCTCTATTCTTACCTTTACTAGAATAACCTTTTCTATGCAAAGAAGAAATATCCATATTTTTTTCTTTACAAGAGTTTGTAATTTCAATAACAACACTTTTTTTAATATTATAAGCATCAATTGTTAATAATTTATTTTTAGTTTTCTCACAAGCTTCAATAGCATTATCTATAATTATTCCAAGTATCTTACACAATGAAACATACTCTTTATAACTTTCCTTCTCTAAAACAATATTTACTTGTTTAGATATATTAATATTGTAATTGATCTTTTTCTCATCAGCAATATTCATTTTATAATAAACAATACCCTTTAAACCAGATGGCAATTTATAAATGTTTTTAATACCAACTGACTTATTACTACAGCTCATAATAAACTCATCTAATGTTTTATTAAAATCTGTACTGTTTTTATCTTTAAAACTCTTTAACGCAAGTAAATTATTTAACATTTCATGTCTTATAATTCTATCCTCATCAATTCTTTTTTCATATACAGTCATTATATCCAATAAATCTTCTGTTTTCTTTACTTCATTTAGAACTTTATATTTATTATATAGAATTAAATAAATTAAAAACATAAAGAATATTAATAAAAATATACCACCAATATATATTTTTATTGATAAATTGTTAATTACCTTATAAGAAATAATTGCAAAAGACAATAAACAAAAGATAAATACAATACAAGTAATAATTGGTCTATTTAAAATTTTTATTAATTTTTTAAACATTTTATTTAAACTTTTAATTGACAAAATACCATAAGGTATAGCAACCGTAGCTATAGAAAATAAAAATTTAACAATTAAATTATTGTCAATTATTTTAAGATTAAACATTTTTGTTGCAATAAGAAATACATATAAAACTATCTCAAATACCATTGATAACAGATAACAAAAAGTTCCTTTAATAAAAGTTAAATTTATATTATCTTTAAAGACAATATAACAATTAATTATAGTAATTAAATATCCAATTAAAGCTCTTGAATAACCCGTATTTGCATTTATATTTATAGTAATTAATATTCCACTAACAAATAACACAATTATATTTTTAATACTTAACTTAAACTTATAATTATCACTTAATTTAGCATAAGAAAACAAAGTAATCATTAATGTTATAGAAGAAATAAGTGACAATAAAAGATATTTAAACCAAAACATATTCATCTATCTCCTTTTTATGGCTACGAGATACTAAATATTCAGATTTACCATCTTTAAAATAAACTATTTCTTTATTCCAATCTATTTTATCAATATTCTTAAAATTTATAAGCACCCCCTTATTTGAACAAATAAAATACTCAGGGAGTAAAAGTTTAATATCTTTAATCGATATATTTTGATAATAATTATTATTACATGTTACTATCTTAGTTTGCCTTCCTTCTCTTATGACATAATCTATTGAATCTATAGGTAAAGAATAATCAATACTTTTATATGTATATCTATAAACCTTTTCAATATTAAGCATTCTTAAACATATATCTATATTTTCTGAAACATTTTCTTCAACAGAGTTACACTTTCCAATGAAATCTAATAATTGTAATCTTTGTTTATAAACCTCATAATAAAGTGAAGTATGAGCAGTAACAATAATAATTGGACTAATCCAATTATTACATTCATTTCTAATATATCTAGCTAAATCAATACCATCACCACTAGGAAGTTCCAAATCTAAAATATAGACAGTATTTCTTCTTTCATCTTTAATAGTTTTTAAAAGTTGATTAGAATAATCATTAAATTCATTAATATTAAAATCAATTTGATTACTCATCATTTTACTAACAATAGTACTAACTATTCTCTTTCTATGAGAAGTATTATCATCTACAACCACAAAGTTAATCATGATAGTCTCCTTATTACATATACATATTTATAATACCACTCCTACCTTACATTTTCAACGAAAAAAGCCAATAAAAAATAGATATTTCTATCTATTTTACTGAAAATCACTTACAGACATAGTATACATGTTTTCAGGATCAATTGCACTTTCTTTATAAAATACTTCAAAATGCAGCATTGACTCATAATCTGATTGTAACTTAGGTTTAGCGCTCATTGCAAATATCTCCCCTTGATGAATCTTATAACCAACAGTCACTAAAACACCATCAACATTACTATAAACAGATTTTAAGTTATCATTATGTTTTATAGTAACAACTTTTCCATAAACTTCACTATCTTCTATTGAAATAATTTCACCATCTAAAATAGCTACAACATCAAAATTCTTATTATCAACATAATCTACACCATTATTTTGCATGTAGGTATCTTCATATAATATTAATGAATTTTCTTGCTTCTTCTCATCTGATTCAAAATCATAAAAATATCTACCTACTTTTACTGAATCTGATATATATGGTTTAACTATAATATTTGTTTCAGTTTTTACAACCGGCGTAGTATCTTCATCAAAAACATTATCAATAGTAAATTTCATTTCTTGTCTATTTAATAAATATGTTTTTACCCCAGACACTACAAGTGTAGAACATAAAACCATAACTGCAATAATTCCAATATAAAATGTTGGTAATAAAATTTTAGAATATTTATTCATATTTCACTCTCCTAATAATAGAGTGAACACTTTTTGAAATATTATACATAAAAAGCATTGCGATTAACAATGCTTATACTATTTTTCCAATTGAGCTATTTCTTCGATCCTTCTAATGTGTCTTTCTTCAGTAGAATATTTTGTATTTATAAAAGCATCTACTATTTCTTCCACATTTTCAGTATATTCAGATAGCGCAATAACATTAGCCATATTATGTTCTTTAGTAAGTGCTGCCTCACGAACTGTTGAAACTTTACCACATCTAATTCCTTTTATTTTATTAGCAGCAATACTCATTCCAATACCAGTACCACAAATTAATATACCTAAATCAACTTGTTTTTCATTTATAGCTGTACACAACTTTACAGCATATTCAACATAATCAACGTTCTCATTATCATTAGTGCCAAAATTTATACATTCAATGCCTCTTTCATGTAGATATTTTATTATTTTATTTTTTAATTCTACACCATGATGATCATTTGATATACCTATTTTCATTATTTATCCTCTTTTTTATTATTTAGCTTTTTAGTAGTTTTAACAACTTTAGCCTCTTTAACTTTATTATTTTCTTCATTTTCTTCAGACTCAAATACTACCTTTGTACCAGCAATCATATCATGAAGACCTTTACCATCTTCTCTAAACATAATTAAAATAAATGAAGATGCCATTATAGCCATATCAACCAATTGAACATATTGTGAGCCAGCAAAGTAAGCATTTTTTGAAAGAGAACTAATCATTACAACAAATATTGTATTAGTAACTATACTATTAATTAATAAAGATCTAATTAATATTTGACAGAATCTAGGTCTTCTATTTTCAGAATCAACAACTTTTATTTTAAATAATTTTTTTCCTAAAGTTTGTCCTCTATTTATATATTGAAAACCTATAAAATATAGTGCAGTAACTACTAGTGTTATAACATTAGTCGCTAATCCAGTTTTAGATAAATTATAAGATATGTCATTTAAATTATTATCATTTAATTTATCGGGATTATTCATTACTTCAGTAGTAAAATCAACATATTCATTATACGCTTTTTGATATTCATCATATTTTGGATTTAAAAATTCAATTCTAATAAACATAGAGCTTATTATTGTTATTACCATCATATCAACAATATAAGCTCCTATTCTTCTTAATGTAGGCTTTTTCATTACTTATCTCCTTTTGGTTTTTTATATAGGAATGAAAAGAAACTTGATTTTTTCTTAATAATTCCTGAATTACCATAACTTCCATTTATATTATGAACTAAGGCATTAAGTAAGTCATTTGTTGTTCCTTCCGATAAGGAATAACTCCCACCTGGAAGCCCCTTATCATAAGCTATAACCGGAACTCTAATAGAGAAATTAACTTTATGCAGTTCATGTTTATTATTATACATCTCTCTTTCTATTCCGTAAAGAGAAGATATAAATAAACCATAGTTATTGGCTAATGTGAACTCTGCCACCTTTCCAATAATAACATCTATTTTTCTTAACCTTTCTTCTATATCATCTATTTTAACACATGAATCTATTTCATAATTAATAATAACTAGCTCCTGAGGATAAGCTTTTAATGTTTGTATAACCTTATCAGCATCATATATAAAACCATCATCAACAGATAAATATTTCAAGTTTTCACTTATAGTATTTCTAAGACCCGTCATATAATAATTTATATATGGGCATTTATCTTTTTCAGCCATTATTATTGCTTTAGCTCCAATAGACTCTATACTTTGTAAAGCATACGTTGATGATACTGCAAAATTATACATAAATGGAATTTGTCTAGTATCGCATTTAACAGGAAATAATGAATAAGTTTTAATAGTAGATGTATCAATTTTCCTATAACGTTGAACTTCAAACTCTTTAAAATATCTTGTAATATCCACATTAGAATAATTAAAGAATAAGAAGAAATCATTATCATTAACACCAAAGCCAGGGTTTACAGCAAATGTTCTTGCTTTAGCAGGTATAGTTTTAGTTTGAAATAGAACTTCTACTTTTTTATTTAAATCCTTCCACTTCTCACCAGCTTCAGTAGCTAAAGTTTTTACAAAATCTTTAAATGCCAACAAATTTTCTAAATGTTGATCACCAGTAACAACACCAAGTTTAATATTATCACCAAGTTCATAATTCAATATTGTAAAACTTCTATCCATATCTTTATAATCATTTAATGATTGTTGCGTCATAATTAAATGAATAAATATTTTTGATTTTATATATAATTTCATTTCTTTTATAAAATACAATAATTGTTCAATAGTTCTATTATTATCCCAATAACAAAATATATGTAATTTCTTTTCATTATCTTCATTTAATTGAGTATACAAATATCTCATTATTTGAGTATTTTTGTAATCACCAGTTGATATACTATTTTCAACTATACTATAAGATAATGGTTCTTTAATTCCAATACTAAAACTTCTATAACCACTTTTATAATCCAAATCAGTACTAGATAAAGAAGAAAACAATCCTTCTTTTGTTAATCTATCCATATTTGGCATTAATTCAGCTGAATATATATCATATGAATCTTTTTGTTCTATACCAAAGCCATTAATTAATAATAATATATTCTTCTTCATATTTTTTTCTCCTATAATAATTATAACACATGTTTAATTATTTTTATGTTTTTTTACATACTTATACATTTCCATTATTAATATAATTGGAAGTGAAACAACAAATAAAATTACTAAATGTAAATTTGGTACATCGTATGTTTGTAAGAATCTTGATAATAACGGAACTTCCATAACTATCATTTGTAATATTATCGTTCCTACTATTGTAAATAATACGAATTTATTTTGTTTAAATCCATTTTCAAATACACTTTTACTTTCACTTCTACAATTTAATACATGCATATTTTGAATAAATACCATAAGTGCAAGAACATAACCACGAGCATGAGCAACCTCCATATGAAGATTGTTAATAAGTATATACCAAACAACAAATACAAGTACTCCAATAAATGTACCACTTAAGAATATTTGTTTCACAAGTTCTTTTTCAAATAAACTTTCTTTTGTACTTCTTGGTTTTTCTTTCATTATTGTATCTGTTTCTCTTTCAAATGAAAGTGCCATATCTTGAAGACCATCAGTTACCAAGTTTAACCATAATAATTGTATTGCAACTAAAGGCATAGGTAAATCAAATGCAATTGATAATACAAAGAATAATACTTCAGCAAGCCCACAAGAAAGTAACATTAAAGAAATCTTTCTAATATTTGAGTATGCATTACGTCCTTCTTCAATACCAGCAACTATTGATGAAAAGTTATCATCTATTATAATCATTTTAGCTGTTTCTTTAGCAACGTCAGTACCACTTCCCATAGCAACACCAATATTAGCCACTTTTATTGCAGGAGCGTCATTCACACCATCACCAGTAACTGCTACAAACTCCCCTTGACGTTGTAACGATTCAACAATTTTTAATTTTTGTAATGGTGTTACCCTTGCGAATACTTTTTTACCCTCAACAAATCTATCAAATTTTTCATCACTATCTGAATAAAAATCCAAATCACTACCTGTTACAACTTCTTCTTTACTGCTAACTATATTTAAATCTTTAGCAATAGCATAAGCAGTTAAAGCATGATCACCTGTAATCATTAAAACTTTAATACCAGCTGTTTTACATTTTTTAATAGCACCTACTGCTTCTTTTCTTACAGGATCTATAAATCCAACTAAACCTATAAATGTTAAATTCTTAACGTCTTTTTCAGAATATTTTTCTTTTAACGGAACATCTCCATCACATATAGCAATAACTCTATATCCATTAGATGCTAATTCTTCATTTTGCTTTAATATTCTTTCTCTATCTAATTTTACTCTTTCTCCATCTTCATATGAATATTTACAAAAATCTAATATAACTTCTACTGAACCCTTCGCAGTACATAAAACATCATTATCAATCTTATAGAATACTGCACTATATTTATTTTCTGATTCATAAGGAATATCAGATACTTTTTTAAATTCAGAACTTTTTATACCAAGTTTTCTTCCTAACGCAAGAAAAGCAATATCTATTGAATCTCCAAATTTATCCCATTTTCCCTTTACCTTTTCAAGCATAGATTCATTATTAACTACACCTAATGTAGCAATATATTTAGCATTTGCTATATTTGAATCACCCACTGGAATTACTTTTCCAACATCATTATAACCATTTCCATCTATTTCAAACGCTTCACCATTGGACATAACTATCTTTTTAGCAGTTTGTTCATTAACAGTAAGAGTTCCAGTTTTATCACTTGCAATTACTGTACAACTTCCTAAACTTTCTACAGAATTTAACTTTTTAACAATTACATTTCTTTTAGCCATTTTATTTGATCCAATTGTTAATGCTAATGTTAAAGAAAGTGGTAATCCCTCAGGCATCGCAGAAACAGCAAGAGCAACTACTGCCAAGAATATATCCATAAAATGATATTGTTTATAAATCAATACACAACCAATTAAAATTGAAATACCGATAATCATCAAAGTAATTTGTTTAGAAAATTTCTCCATTCTAATTGTTAATGGAGACTTACTTTCTTCAGTAGATGTAACTTTTTCAGCAATCTTTCCAACTTCTGTATCGATACCAGTTGCAGTAACCACAGCAATAGCTCTACCGGTTAAAACTGAAGTACCAGCATATATCATACACTTCTTAGAATCATCTCCAAGAGACGAAGAATCACTACTTTTAGCTACCCCAATACTTTCACCAGTAAGAACCGACTCATCAACCGTAAGATTATTTGAATTAATAATTCTAGCATCACTCGATACCTTAGTACCTGGCTCAACTATAATAATATCTCCAGGAACTAGGTATGAAGAATCAATTTCATAATGTTTATTTTCACGAACAACTTTAACTTTTACTTTAATTAAATCTTTAAGAGCTTCAGAATTCTTTTCTGCTTTAATTTCTTGCACAGTAGAAACCACAGCATCAACCATAATAATAAAAATTATAGCAAATCCATCTAAGTACTCTCCAACTATAAATGATAGAATAGCAGCTACAACTAACACATATATAATAGGATCATTTATTGCACTTAAAAATATTTGGAAAACACTTTTTTCTTTTTCCTTTGGAAGTTCATTCAAACCATATGTTTTTATTCTACTCTTTGCTTCCTTTTCACTTAACCCATTAAGAGAAGATTTAAGTTCTTTTAATACTTTTTTAGAATCTAAATATTCAAAATCTTTTTTCATAATACCAACCCTTTATTATATAAATATATTATATAAAATTATATTTTTTTTATCAAGAAAAAGGAGCAATTAATTTGCTCCTAAAGTAACATTAAATAATTTTTCAGTTTTACCTCTCATAACTCTAATTTCAATCTTTTCTTTTGGTTTATATTTATATAGATAATATCGTAGTTCAGCTACACTAGTAATATCATATTTTCCTATTTTAATTATTACATCACCCTTTTTAATTCCTGCATCTGCACAAGGGCCTCCTTTTACTGCCTCTACAACTATAACACCACTTGTTATAGTGTTATCAATTGTTATACCTTCTTGTCTTAAATATTGTGATGATGTTGTAAAATCAGTCATACTGACACCTAAATATGCTCTTTGAATCTTTTCACCTTTTAATATTAAATTAGCGTATTCAATTGCATCCTCTATTGGTATTGCAAAACCAATTCCTTCTATTTCTGATTTAACAATTTTCATAGAATTAACACCTATAACTTCACCACTAACATTACAAAGTGGACCACCACTATTTCCAGGATTAATTGCTGCATCAGTTTGCATAACATTCATAATCCAATCATTAGTACTTGAGTTACCTACAGAAACGGCAACCATTCTATCTTTTCCACTCAATATTCCTCTTGTTACTGTACCAGCATAATCCACACTTAGTGGAGAACCAATTGTAAATACAGTATCTCCAACTTTCATTTTACTACTATCGCCAATCTTAGCAACCCTTTTCACATATGAAGAATCAATCTTAATAACAGCTATATCAGCATATTCATCACTTCCAATAACTGTTGCAATTAAAGTTTCACCATCCATTAACTTAACTTTAATTTCACTTGCACCATCAATAACATGATGATTAGTTAATATATAGCCTTTAGAATCATATATAAAGCCAGACCCTATACCAGCTAATTTTAACTTTTGATAATTTTCAACTACTACAACAGAATCATACACATTTTCTATGCCAGAAGATATTCCATTTTCAGTAACATTAACATTTTTTACAATAGATTCTCCTGCAGAGACTTTCTCTTGAACAATAGGATTTTTTTGAATATAAGCATACATACAAAAGGCTCCAACAAATAATGCAACTACACTTAATAAATAAGAATTATTATTTTTCATAGTGCCTCCTAATCCATATATGATATTTGTTTATAATTATCTGGAAATCCCATTCTATATAAAACTTTTTGAACATCTATAGAATGTAATTTAGAAGATAACCATTCAATTTCATAATCAATTTCATTCATCATCATTTTGAAATCATCACGAGTTAACATCTGTTTTAATATAATTATTAAAGCAAATATATCATGTTTTCCATATATATATTCATCCTCTACTTGTGGTATTTCGAGTAATTCATGATATCTTGTATCAGCAATGCCTTTTTGAGTTTCATGATTATATAATATATCTTCATGAGCACATAAATTTCTATAATTTGAAAGTATTGATAAATAGTCTTGAAGAGCATCTGCATCTATGCAATAATAAGAAGCAATTTCTTCTTTATCTTCATCTTTTAATATAGAAAAAAGTTCACTCATAAGTCCAAAACTTAACACCTTAACACTAACCCACATTGGTATATAACCATAATTATTTATATAATGACTTGTAGCTTGATGTTGATATCCATTAATTCTAATTTGCCTTTTTAATTTTCTAAGTAAATCATTAATTTGTCTACTAGTTTCCTTATTTCTATTAAAGTTATTAACATTTAAATAATCTTTTTCTTTATAACCATATTTTTTACTTAAAACATAACTAAATATAGACTTATAATTATTTTCAACTATTAATACATTTTTAAATATTATATTTCTAAAATATCTATCAAAAGTAAATAATGAATATAGTTCTTCAAACGTAGAACCTTCTACAAATCTTTTACTACCAGTTATTAAAAATGGTGATCTATATCCATTCAAAAAGAAATAATTTTCTCTAAGCAATATTTCTTTTGCTTTATCATAATCTTCAACAGTAAGACCCTTACTTATCAATATTTGGATTTGTTCTTCTATAGTTTTAAATACTTTTGCTGCCACTTATTTCACTCTCCTATTATGTAATAATTATAACATTAATAATATGAATTTTAAATCAATTTTTGATAGTTTTAATTTTTTATGTAAAAGAAAAACTCAAATATAAATTTGAGTTTAACTTTCTTACTATCTCTTACTGAATTGTGGTGCTCTACGTGCTTTCTTAAGTCCGTATTTCTTTCTTTCCTTAATTCTAGCATCACGAGTAATCATGCCATTTGATTTTAATACTGGTCTATTTTCAGCATTTGCAAGCATTAAAGCTCTAGCAATACCTAATCTAATAGCTCCAGTTTGTCCAGAAAAACCTCCACCTTTAACTACGATATTAATATCATATTTTTCTTTAGAATCAGCAAGTTCTAATGGTTGTACTAAATCCATAACTAATGTTTCATAAGGCATGTAATCTTTTACATCTTTACCATTAACAGTAATATTACCTTTTCCTGGAACTAAAGTTACTTTAGCAACACTTCTTTTTCTTCTGCCTATTGCAGTATACTTATTTTTTTCTGCCATCTTACTTTACCTCTAATCTTTCTGGTTTTTGAGCTTCATGTTTATGTTCGCTTCCAGCATAAACAAATAATTGTCTAAAGATTTGTCTTCCAAGTCTATTTTTAGGAAGCATACCCTTAACAGCTCTTTCTACCATTTCAACTGGATATTTTTCTTTCATTGTTCTAGCATTTCTTTCTCTTAGACCACCTGGATAACCACTATGATTATAGTACATTTTATCATCTAATTTGTTTCCAGTTAAATTTACTTTTTCAGCATTGATAATAATAACGTTATCACCACAAGCAATATGTGGAGTATAAGTTGGCTTATGTTTACCTCTTAATACAGAAGCAGCTAAAGCAGCAACTTTACCTAAGTTTTGTCCTTCAGCATCAATAACATACCAATTATGTTTAACGTCTTCTTTTTTTAACATAAATGTTTTCATAATATATTATTTCCTTCCTTCAACTTCGATGCATACTATATTTGCAACTATAGCAATTTCTTTCCCACAGAAACTGCATCTCCATTAAAATGTACCGGGAATATTATATAAAAAGAATATTTAATTGTCAAATGTTTTTTGACAATTTTACAAATATATAGGCATATTATAAATAGTATAAACTTGACAATATATCATTATATATTATAAAATTACTATATAATAGTGGAGGAAAAATGAAAAATAAAGGAATGTTAGTAATACTAATTATTATGTTTATAATAGCAGTAACTGGAGGAATAATAGGTTTTTTAGAAAGTAAAAAGAATAAGCCAAACACTCCAGATAATAATAAAACTGGTACTATTACATATAAATATTTTTTAGAAGAAGAAGAAGTAGAAGAAATGCCAGTTAATGAAAAAATAATTGATGAAAATGGAGTAGAAATAACAAATGAAATATATTCATTTTCAAGATTAAATTGTTCCAACGGAATTGAAGGTGAATTCAATTTAGAAGAATGGAAATTCATTCCAAAAAAAGAAATGGAAGGTACTTGTGAATTACATTTTGTAAAAGCAAAATATGAAGTTACAATTACTGAACCAATAAATGCAAGATTAGATGAAAACAATCCTAAATATATAAATAGAGAAGAAACTGGTAGATTTATTATAATACCTAACGAAGGATATGAATATTCTAAATCAATATGTTCAGATAATAAACAAGCAGTATGGGACGAAGAAAATAACGCATTAGTAATTAATTCAATAACAAAAGATGTATCATGCAAAGTAGATTTTAAATTAAAAGAACTAACAGTAAATATAAAAGTTAATAATGGTGATGGTTCAACAACAAAAACAATAATTTATAGTGATTCACTAGCAGAAGTTGTAACACCAAAAGACGGATATGAAAATCCTGAAATAAGTTGTTCTAATAATCAAAAAGGTATATTTAAAGAAAATACATTTAGTATAGATAAAGTTACAAATAATTCAGATTGTACTATAACATTCAAAAAAACACCACCAAAAAAATATACATTCAAAATAGAAATACCAAGTTTAATAACTATATTAAATGGTTCAACATCAACTGATGTTGAAGAAGGAAAAGATGCCGAAATAACAATGAAAGTTCAAGACGGATATACAATGTCTTTAGATTGTGGAGACATTCTTCCATCAAGTACTGAAGATGTCGATAGTACAACGAAAAAATATATATTTAAAGGTGTAAAAAGTAATATTAGCTGTAAAGCATCAGCCAAAATAAGCGAGTAATCGCTTTTTTATTGAAAAAAATTTAATTAAATGTTAAATTATCAATGAGGAAATATTATGTGGAATATTGGAAATGTTAAAATTAAAAATAGAATTGTTTGTGCGCCAATGGCAGGAATATCTAATGAATCATATAGAACAATTTTAAAAAGTATGAATCCAGGACTTATATATTCAGAAATGGTAAGTAATATGGGAATTATCTATAATAGTAAAAACACATTAGAGATGTTAAAAATAAATAATGATGAAAGACCAATATCACTTCAAATATTTGGAAGTGATGTAGACTCTTTTATTAAAGCAGCCAAATATGTAGAAGAAAATGCACATCCTGATATTATAGATATAAATATGGGATGCCCTGTACCTAAAGTTGCACTTAAATCTCAAGCAGGTTCAGGATTACTTAAAAATCCAGAAAAAATTTATGAAATTGTTTCTGAAGTAGTTAAAAACGTTAATACACCAGTTACTGTTAAAATAAGATCAGGCTGGAATAATAATAGTATTAATTGTGTTGAAGTAGCTAAATTAATAGAAAAAGCAGGAGCATCAGCAATAGCTATACATCCAAGAACAAGAGAACAAGGATATACAGGATTATCAGACTGGTCCCTTATAAAAAAAGTAAAAGATGCAGTAAATATACCAGTAATTGGTAATGGAGATATACATACTAAAGAAGATGCTAAAAAAATGCTAGAAGAAACAGGATGTGATGCAGTTATGATTGGAAGAGCATCAATCGGAAACCCATGGATTATTAAAGAGTGCGTAGAATATATTGAAAATAATAATATTATAAAAGAACCTACATATGAAGAAAGAATTCAAATGCTAGAAAAACACTATAATTTATTAAAAGAAAAAACAAGTGAAAGAAAAGCACTACTTGATATCAAAACGCATGCATTAGCATATTTAAAATACATTCCAAAGTCAAAAGAATTAAAAAATGAAATTGTAACTTGTAAAACTGAAGAAGATTTTAAAAACTGTATTAATAAAATTTATGAACATATAAAATACATTTCTTGTGAAAAATAGGAAAAAAACTGGTAAATTATTGAACTTATCGGTTTTTTTGTTATATAATAACAATTGAGGAGGATTAGGAAATGAAAAAGACTGGATTATTTAAGATAATCATGTTTACACTACTTGCTATTGTAGTAATAACTTGGATTGTTCCAGCTAGTTACTTCAATTCTGGAGAATTAGCAGAACTTGGAAAATATAGAATCGGATTTTTTGATTTCTTCCAATTAATCTTTGGAGCATTTGAATTTAAATACTTCATTCAAATCTTTATATTCTTACTTTCAGTAGGTGCTCTTTATGGAGTACTTGCTAAAACTGGTAAATATAGAGCATGGATTGAAAAAATAGCAAGTAAATTTAGAGGAAAGGAATACGTGTTTTTAATTATTGCTGCTGTTATTATAGTAGGATTAACTTCTGCATTTAACTATGGACTATTACTATTTATGTTCTTCCCATTAATAATAAGCATCGTACTAGCTATGGGTTATGATAAAATAACTGCATTCCTAACAACATTCGGTGCAATGTTAATCGGAACAATTGGTAGTACAATTAGTTACAATATAACAGGTGTAATAAATGAACAATTATCAATTACAAAACTAAGTGTTGGAATTTGGTATAGAATAGCAATTTTAGTATTATCTTTAGCTGTATTAATTGTATATTTAGTTAAAGCTAAACATACAGTGGTTAAAAAAGCTGAAAATAAAATTGAAAATGCTATAGAAAACGATATGTTTATTGGTGAAAAAAATTCTAATAAATATTCTGTATTACCAATCATAATTATTCTAGCAATATTATTTGTATTACTAATATTAGCATGTACTAATTGGAGTGGAACATTCAACATTAAATTCTTTACTGACATCAATACAAAAATTATGGCAGTAAAAATTAAAGACTTCGAAATATTTAAAAATATATTTGGAACAATTGAAGAATTTGGTAATTGGTACTATGCCGAAATGGCTGTTATTAACTTATTAGCAGCACTATTAATTGGTAGATTCTTCAGAATGAAACATAGAGATGTATTATCTTATATGGCTGAAGGAGCTAAAAAAATGTTACCATCTGCATTAATAGTAGTATTAGCATACTGTGTTATCTACTTCGCAGGAAATACAATGTTCTATCCAACAATTGCAGGATGGATTTTAGGAGCAACAAGTAAATTTAATATATTCTTTGCTTCAATAGCTACAATCCTTGGCTCTGCATTACATGTAGATATGCTATATGTAGCAAACTACGTAATTCCACAAATAGCTGCACAAGGCGCAAGTGCAACAGTAACAGGAACATTAATTCAAGGTCTATATGGCGTTACAATGTTTGTAGCTCCAACAAGTGCTGCTTTAGTACTTGGACTTACATATTTAAATATTCCATATACTGAGTGGATTAAAAAAACTTGGAAATTAGCATTAATACTATTTGGTATTGTAATTCTTACTACAGTAGCTGCAATGCTAATATAATTAAAGAAATACAGTTAAATCTGTATTTTTTTTTACAATAAATTCATACTATTAATATGATAAAATATGAAGAAAATTTAATAAAAGTATTAAAGCAAAGTGAAAAAGAAGCAATAAATTTAAAACATGGTTTTATAGGAACGGAACACTTCCTAATAGGAACACTATCACAAAACAATGAACTATCAAATATACTAAAAAAAGAAATAAACAAAGATTTTTTTATCAATGAAACAAATAAATATATAAAAAAAGAAAAAAACGTATCCTTTCCCATATACACACCTTTATTAAAAAAAATAATACTTCAATCGACAAGCAAAAATGAAATAACTCTAAGAAATGTAATATTAAATATACTTAAAAATAATGATGGAATAGCAATAACTATACTTAATAATCAAAAAACAAATATAAATAAACTAATTAACAAATTATCTATAAATAAAACATTAAAATATGGAATTAATTTAAATGAAAAAGTTAAAAATAAAAACTATATTCCAATAGTCGGAAGAACAAAAGAAATAAATGAACTAATAGAAGCACTTTGTAAAAAAGACAAAAATAACGCAATATTAATTGGAGAAGCAGGTGTAGGTAAAACGGCAATCATAGAAGCCTTAGCATACAAAATAAACAAAGGTGAAGTTCCAAAAGAATTACAAAATAAAAAGATAATAGAAATATGCATGTCATCAGTTATAAGTGGAACACGATACAGAGGAGAATTCGAAGAAAAAATGGAAAAAATAATTGATGAATTTAAAGAAAATGAAGAATATATTTTATTTATTGATGAAATTCATACAATGGTTGGTACAGGTGGCTCTGATGGAGCGATAGATGCATCAAATATCTTAAAACCATCACTAGCTAGAAATGAAATAAAATGTATAGGAGCAACAACAACTTCAGAATATAAAAAAAGTTTTCTAAAAGATAAAGCACTTAATAGAAGATTTCAAATAATTAATATTGAAGAACCTACCCAATTAGAAACATTAAATATACTAAAAAATACAAAAAAATATTACGAAACCTTTCATAACGTGAAAATTAGTTCAAAAGAATTAAATACAATAATTAAACTAGCTTCCAAAGATAAAAGCAAAAAAGAACCTGATAGAAGTTTAGAAATGCTTGATTTAGTATGCACCAAGGCTAAAATTAATAAACCTAATATAAATATTAAGATTAATGAATTATTAAAAGCAAAAAATACATTTATTAAAGAAAAAAATTATAAGGAAGCAAAAAATATAGATAAAATAATTAAGAATTTTAAAAATGAAAAAATTACAATTACTAAAAAGCAGATATTAGAAACTCTTGGTATAAACAGAAATGAGAAAATATTAGGATTTAAGATATAATTTCTTAATATTTTCACATAAATATGTTAATATTATCTTAGGTGATATAAATGGATATAATATTAATATTATTAATTATTTTTATTCCAATAGTAGCTCAAATAGGAATAAAAAGTGCTTACTCAACTAATTCAAGAATAGAAAATGATTTAAAAATTACAGGAAAAGATGTTGCAAGAAAAATACTAGATAAAAATGGACTTCAAAATATAGATATAGTTTGCATAAATGGTGAACTTACAGATCATTATGATCCACGTAAAAAAAGAGTTTCATTATCAACAAATATCTATAATGGAACAAGCGTTTCTGCGGCAGCAGTAGCAGCACATGAAGTAGGTCATGCAATTCAAGATAAAAAAGGATATTTTTATCTAAGACTTAGAAGTTTTTTAGTTCCAATTGTAAACATTGCATCTCACATATCAACAATATTTATATTCATAGGTTTTGCTATTGAAGCATTGGATATAGTTAATATAGGTATATATTTGTTATTAGTTGGTTTATTATTCCAATTAATTACTCTTCCAGTCGAGTTTAATGCATCTTCTAGAGCTAAAGTTCAATTAAAAGAATGTGGACTACTTAGTGACGAAAATACAAGCGGTACAAACAGTGTACTAAATGCAGCAGCACTTACATATGTTGCAGGATTCTTAGCGCAAGCACTTCAAATATTTAGATTAATATTAATAAGTAGAGATAATAAATAATTATCTCTTTTTTAATGAAATTAAAAAGTAGTATTTCTACTACTTAATAACATAACTACTTAGTATATGGTAATAAAGCCATATATCTAGCAATCTTAATTTGATTAGCAATATGTCTTTGATGTTTAGCACATGCTCCAGTCATTCTTCTAGGTAATATTTTTCCTTTTTCATTAATGTATTTGGAAACAATCATAACATCTTTATAATCTACGCTCTTACCAGCACACATTTGACATATTTTTTTTCTTCTATAAAATTCTGCCATTATTTATCCTCCTTAAAATGGTAAATCATTATCACTTAGTGATACTTCTTTATCATAATTTTCATATGGATCTGATTTAGGAATATCATATTCTGGCATTACATCCATTGGTGCTTCACTTGGAGCATCCATATAAGCATTATTACTCATTGGACTTGAACTTCCTTCATTTCTACCACCAACAAATTCAATATTTTCAACTACAACTTCTGTTACATATCTCTTAGTACCATCCTGAGCATCATAATTTCTAGTTTGAACTCTACCTTCTATTCCAATTAAACTACCTTTTTTAAAGTATTTTGAAACAAAATCAGCAGAATTTCTAAATGCTACACATGGTAAAAAATCAGCATCATAGTTTCCATCTTTATTTTTAAAATTTCTACTCACAGCCACAGTAAAGTTAGCAGTTGAACTACCAGTACTTGTACTTCTAACTTCAGGATCTCTAACTAGTCTTCCGACTAACATAATTTTGTTCATTAACTACTCCTCTTCTCTTATGACAATATGTCTTAAGATATTTTCATCAATCTTAGCTTTTCTATCAAATTCTTTAACAGCAGCAGCAGTAGCTTCTACATTGAATATATAATAGTTTCCTCTAACTTGATTCTTAATAGGATAAGCAAGCTTCTTTTGACCCATATCTTTAGTATTAACGATTTTAGATTTCATATCTGTTAATACTTTTTCGAAAGTCTTTACTGTATCTTTTTGAGCTTTTTCATCAATGTCAGTTTTAACAATAAACATTATTTCATATTTATTCATTACTTACACCTCCTTTTGGTCTTAACGGCTTCACTAAATGAAGCAAGGAACTTTTCGTTCGAAAGTATTATAGCATACTTATTTTTAACTTACAACATAAATTTATTAGTTTTACTTGTATTTATGCACCAAAAAAGCACTAAAAAGTGCTTTTAGTACAATTACATCTTATCAGGAATCTCAATTGCTAAAATATTTAATAACATATTACCAGTATTATATAATAAATTTAGTAAAGCAACATATGATTCTTTTTTAGACATATCTTTTTCATTAATAATATTGCATTCACCATAAAATTTATTAAATAAACTACATAAATCAAATAAATATTCACATATGTAACTTAATGTTTTTTCATTATAAGCTTTAGTTAAAGTTTTAGCAAGTTCTAATAGTTTTATATAAATATTTCTTTCTGTTTCACTATAAATTGATTTAATTGACGCATTATCAATATTCACTTTGTCAAGTATTGATTTTATTCTTACCATAGTATATAAAATATATGGTCCTGTTTTACCTTCAAATGATGTTATTTTATCAATATCGAATATAAAATCTGTTGTACGATATGGTAATAAATCAGCATACTTAATTGTAGCAACAGTTAACACATCAGCAATATTCTTTTTTTCCGCATCAGTATATTTATCTAATTTAGCAAGTAATTTTTCTTTAACTTGATCAACAAGCATATCTAAAGACATTACACCACCATCACGAGTCTTAAATGGTTTACCATCACTACCATTCATGGTTCCAAACCAATAATGTGCAAGTTTAACATCATCACGTACCAAGTGTGATTTATAAGATGCTCTAAATACTTGTTCAAAATACATTGATTGTCTTGCATCAACTATATACCATATTTCATCAGGATTATATTTTTTTACCCTTGAATAAATTGTGGCTAAATCACGAGTAGCATAAATAGTTGCTCCATCATTCTTAATAACAATTAATGGTGGAATATCTATTTTATCATCATCTTTCTTGACATCTATAACTTTAGCACCATCAGAAATATACATGTAAGGTTCTAATACTTTTAATGTATCTGGGACATATTCTAATGAACTTAGTTCACCTTCCCATAAATCAAAGTTACAATTTAAATAATCATAACTTTTCTTAATAGATTCTTTAGATACTTCAACTATATCTTTCCACATACTAAAGTATGGTTCTTTACCTTCATCTACTAAAGCAGTAATTTTCCTTACTTCTTCCATTCTTTCAGGATTCTCTTTAGCGTCTACACTTGCAGCTGGATAATATTCTCCTAACTCTTCAGTTGAAATTTCAAGTTTTGGATATTCACCTTTATATTCAGAATCAAAATAACATAAATCTGGTTTTCTCTTTTTTATTTCAGAAATTATCATACCAGATTGTCTTCCAATATCACCTAAATGAACATCTCCAATAGTTTTATTACCAAGTAATTCTGCTAATCTTTTTAAAGATTCTCCAATATTTGCAGGTCTCATATGACCAACATGTAGAACCTTAGCAGCATTAGCTCCACCATAATCTACTATTATAGTTTTTTCATCACCCTTATCTACAAATCCAGTAGTATCTTTAATATTACTATTAATATATTCAAGTAAATATTTATCACTAATACTAACATTTATAAATCCAGGGCCAGCAATATTTACATTGTAAAATCTATCATCAAACTCTGATATAATAGATTCGGCAATTTCTCTTGGGTTCTTACCATATTTTTTTGCAAGTCCCATACATACATTAATCTGAAACTCCCCTAAATCTCGTCTTGAAGAGGACTCCAAAATAACGTTGTCGACTTCATAACCACTTTTTTTTATTACATTTGTAATATAGTTTTCAGTTTCCTTAATAAAACTCATAATATCCTCTCCTTCTTGACATAGATTATAGCATATTAACTAATATTTGAGAAGAATAATATTTATTTTTAATAAAAAAAATATTATAATATATATACTAGGGGATTATATGAATATATTATATGCACAACTAATTGGAGCAGCTGCTATGTTAACAATAACTCTTTCTGTACAATGCAGAAAGAAAAAACACATGATGATGGTACAATCAGCAGCACATATGTTATACTCCTTCCAATACGCATTATTGGGAGCTTTTTCTGCTGCATTTATGGATTTAATCTCAGTATTACGAAACCTTTTATTTTATAAATATGACAAAAACAAAAAGAAAATACCAATTATCTTACCAATAATAGTAATAACAATAACCTGTATAGTGGGATATTTAAACTATACTAATCTTTTATCACTCGTACCAGTAATAATTGCAATACTATATACTATAGGAGCATCATTTAAAGATCCTAAAGTTTACAAATATGTTTTTGGAAGTTGTGCTATTGCGTGGTTATTCTATAATTTAAAGTTTCAAGCATATGTATGTGTTATTGGAAATATAATGGAAATAACATCAACAATTATAGCGCTAGTAAGAGAAGCAAAAAGAAGTAAGAAAAAGAAAAAAAGAAGTAAAAGAAACTAATAATTTAAAGACACACTTCATATAATATAGTGTGTCTTTTGACATTTTTAATAAAATATGCTATAATGATGCACGTATGGAGCATTATACTAGTCAAACATACCACTAGAAGATGGGGCTAAAAATCCATCAATTGTGTAAAATGATACTTTATATATTACGCTTCTTACGCCCAGTTTGGGGTGGATATATAATTTTAGTTTTAAGGAAAAGATATAATGGCATATATCCGAATCCTTAATTCACATCGGTAATTATGAAAGCACATGTCGTGCGTGACTTATTGGGATAGTAATTGAAAAATAAGTTGCAAAAGCGAATAAAAGTGATACATGTTTGCTTGGGAAAACCTCTAGTATGCCTATATTATAAAGATTGAAGTGCGGACTAAGTGGTGATCGAGTGATCATTAATGGTAACAATTGATTAATTCTTTCAAAGAGAAATCGCCTGCAGGTAACTAATGGTAGGAATTAGAGAAATTCTACTCGACCAAAGCCGTAAAATTAATTTATAATATTCCATACTATTTTATATATTTTAAGGGAGTTTATTGAAAATGAAAAAAGATAATTGGATTCTAAAATCATTTTTAATGACTTTTTTTATAGCTATAATTTTTAGTAGTGCATCTAACTTTCTAATATCAAAATTTAATAATACAATACTTCTTATAGTGGTATGTGTAATATTTATTGGTATAGGTATTCTATTTGATATTGTAGGTACCGCAGTACTAACAGCAAACGAAGCATCATTTCACGCAAAAAGTGCTAAAAAAATTAAAGGTTCAAAAGAAGGAGTTTATTTAATAAAAAACTCAAGCACAATTGCAAGTATATGTAATGATGTCATAGGAGATATATGTGGTATAGTAAGTGGTTCTCTAGGAGCAATGCTAGCAATCAATATCTCAACAAAATTTAATTTATCTACTGTTATCATTACACTACTTGTCAGTTCAATTATCTCATCACTTACAGTAGGTGGTAAAGCTATAGGAAAAAAACAAGCCATTAAAAATAGCGATGCAATTATATTTATAGCCGCAAAAATATTAAGTAAATTTAAAAATAAATAGTTTCCAATAAAAAAAAGATTTAAGAAAAAATTCTTAAGTCTTTTATTTTATCTATTATTTCTAAATCTTTCTTTTTCATCAAGTATTTTCTTACGTAGTCTAATCGCATCGGGTGTAACTTCAACAAGTTCATCTTTCTCTATAAATTCTAATGCTTCTTCTAATGTAAATGTTCTTGGTCTTGGAAGTACAATTGCTTCATCACTACCAGATGAACGAGTATTTGAAAATTCTTTATTTTTACATGGATTAACATTTAAATCATTTTCTCTATTATTGATTCCTACAATCATACCAGAATATACTTCAGTAGATGGTTCAATAATCATAGTTCCTCTATCTAATAAGTTATAAAGTGCATATCCAAATGATTTACCACTTTCCATAGATACAAGCACACCATTTTTACGTCCAGAAATTTCTCCAGCATATGGTCTATAATCTTCAAAGCTACGAACCATAATTCCTTCACCTTTAGTATTAGTGATAAAATTACTTCTATATCCAATTAATCCTCTTGTAGGAACAACAAACTCAAGTCTAACATAATTATCTTCAGCAGGTTCCATTATTTCCATAGTACCTTTTCTCTCACTTAGATCACTTATTACATTTCCAGAATAATCATTTGGTACAGTTATTACAACTCTTTCAAATGGTTCACATTTAACACCATCTATTTCATGGAAGATAACTTCAGGTTTAGAAACTCCTAGTTCATATCCTTCTCTTCTCATATTTTCTATTAATATTGATAAATGTAATTCTCCACGTCCAGATACTTTAAATCCATCACTACTTGGTAATTCTTCTACTTCAAGTCCAACATTACGTTCAAGTTCAGCCATTAGTCTATCTCTTAAATGTCTAGAAGTTACAAACTTACCAACTTTACCAGCAAATGGACTATTATTAACCATAAAATTCATTGATAATGTTGGTTTTTCTATTTCAATTTTTGGTAGAGGATCTACATGATTAACATCACAAATTGTATCTCCAATAGATATTTCTGGACAACCAGCAACAATAACTATATCTCCATAATATGCCTCATTAACTTCTCTTCTCTTAATTCCTTCATTAACAAATATCTTAGTAATTCTTTCTTTAGTTAATTCTCCATTATTTTTAGAAATAGTAACAGTTTCACCAACTTTAATTTTGCCTTTATTAATTCTACCAATACCAAGTCTACCAATATAATCATCATAATCTAATGAAGATATTTGTAATTGTAAAGGATCATTTTCATTTCCATCAAATGGTTTAGTAGTCTCAATAATAGTATCAAGAAGTGGCGTAATATCTTTATTATCATCACTTTCTTCATACTTAGCAATTCCTTCTTTAGCTATACCATATATAATCTTAAAATCTAATTGTTCATTAGTAGCACCTAATTCACAAAACAAATCAAATGTCATATTAACTACTTCTTCAGCACGAGCATCTTTCTTATCTATTTTGTTAATAAATAATATTGGTCTTAAACCATTTTTTAATGCTTCTTTTAATACAAATCTAGTTTGAGGCATTGGTCCTTCAGCTGAATCAACTAATAATACTACAGTGTCTACTGTTTTAATAATTCTTTCTATTTCACTAGAAAAGTCAGCATGTCCTGGAGTATCTACTATATTCATTTTAACACCTTTATATTTAATTGAACAGTTTTTAGCTGTAATAGTAATGCCACGTTCACGTTCTAAATCACCACTATCCATTACACAATCAACTACTTGCTCATTTTCTCTAAATACCCCATTTTGCTTTAATAAAGCATCAACTAAAGTACTTTTACCAGCATCTACATGAGCAACAACTGCAAAGTTAATAATTTTTTCCATAATATCATCCCCTCTTAGATACGCACTTAATAATACACTATTTTATCTATTTTTTCAAGAAAAATTGTATTTTTTTATAAATTATCACTAAGAATGATATTTTATCATTCTTAGTAAATGGTTAAAATTTTCAAATAATGGGAAAATATAATTAGGAGTTAATATGAAAGACACATTCGATTTTAAAGATGAAAAAGAGATATATAGTATTATAGGCAAGAATATAAAATATTATAGAAAACTATATAGTCTAAATGTTGAAGAATTAACACAAGAACATCTTGCAGAATTAGCGAATGTATCTACGTCATTAATAGGAAATCTTGAAAGTAAAAAAACTTATCAAGGTATAAGTATTTATAATTTATACAAGATAAGTTTAATATTAAATGTACCAATCGAAAATTTTTTTATTAATCGTTAATCTCAACAGATTCAAAAAATTTATCAATAGAAGTATTAAGTACTACTGATATCTTATATAAAGACATTAAAGATAACCCTTCACTACCCTTAGTACTTTCAAACTTTCTAATAAATTCAGGAGAAACACCAATATCTATCGCAAGTTGTTCTTGAGTTATATTATTAAGTTTTCTATATTTAATAACATTATAAGCTATTGTTTTTATTATATTTTCATCAAAATTAAATTCTCTTTTAAATTTCGTCATCTTTTCACCTGATTAATATTTTACATTGTTTTAATAATTAATTATGTAATGTAGTACTATACATTACATTAAAATTAGAATATAATATTATTAGGTGTTATATGGAACAAGATAGACTAAATAAAATTATAGGTAAAAATATTAAAAAATATAGAAAAATTACTATTATAGAAGGAAAAAAATTAACGCAAGAAAAACTAGCAGAATTAATAAATGTTTCTGTATCATTAATAAGTAATGTAGAAAGTAACAAGTCAAAAAAAGGAATAAGTATTACCAATCTATATAAAATTTCAGTAGTATTAAACATACCTATAAGTAAATTCATGGAGGACGACAATGAATTACAATGAATATTTATTAAAACCATATATTAATAATGCATCAGATATAAATACATTTTTACAAGAACATTCATTAGAACACTTATTTAACATAACAAATTATAAAGAAATTGAAATAAAATCTCATTTAATTCATAAATCAGATCATATCAACATATATGAACAAATTATTTTTAATTTAGATAATTATATTTCATTTATAAAGTCATATTTAAAAATCAATCAATTAGAAATTAGATATATAATGTCTCTTACACTCTATAACAATAACTTAGATATTTTTTTAAATGATAAATATTATTATGAAAATATAGAATACTACAATAAGAAATTTATAAAATTATTTATGAATAACTATATTAAAAATATTAAATTATTAAAAAAATATATAAATATTACAGAACTTACATTTTTAGAACTCTGTAATTTCATAAATAAAAATAAAAAAGCATATATTTTTTTCGAACACATAGAAGAAAATAATATGCAATACTATATAAATTTAATTAGAAGTATTAACTAAAATATCATACATATTTTTATAAGTAAAGGTTACTCTAGTAGTACCTTTTTTCTTTTCTTTAATTAAATAACCTTGTTCAACTAATTTATTTAAAACTTTATTAACAGAATTTATGTGTAATTTACATTCTTCAACTATATCATTTGTTGTAAATACAATTCTTTTAGCAATAATAGGATAAACCTTATAAATAGTACTTCCACCAATAGTAATTTTAAAATCCTCCAAATCTTTAGTATATATTTTATTTAATTTTTTAATTCTTTTAATATTTATTGAACATTGATTGATGATGCATTCCAAGAAAAATTTAATAAACTTAGATAATTTTTCATCACCATCATCACTTAATAGTGTAAAATATGTATTTTTTAAGTTATATATGCTTTCTGATATAAATAATATAGGTGGTTCTTTTTTATAAAAAGACAATTGTATTGGCAACATTAATCTACCTATTTTTCCATTTCCTGTTAAGTATGGATGAAGTTTTTCATATTGATAATGAGTTATAGCAAGAGAAATAAAATCCATATCAGTAGTATTATTCATATATTCAGTTAAATTTTTCATATATGAATTTAATTCAGTATGAACAGGTGGAACAAAAGATACACTTGACCCTGCTAAACCAGGTTTTAAAATATATGTTTGAGTTTTTCTTAAATGTCCACTACCTTTAGTAGTATTATCTTTTTTGCAATTATTTAATAATACTTTATTTATTTTATTATAAACATCTAATGTAAATCCACTTTTATTAGCAAAAGATATGCCAGATAATAAAGCAAGTTTAATATTATTAAACTGTACTACTGTATTACTTTTATTTTTATATTTCATAAGAAACATATCTTCTTTAGTAATTTTAGCATTATCAATTTTAAATGAATAAAAGGTATCTATAATAAAAGCAGACTCTAAAAAAGACTTATAATCATATGACATACTCTTTAAAAAACCCTTATATTCTCCATATGCTTCTTTCGCATCACATAATAATTTTATTATTGAACTATCTAGTTCATAATTAAATGGTAATTTTTTAGCTTTATATGGTTCCATACTTTACACTCCTTAAATATATATTATCATAAAAACAACAAAAAATATACATATTTATAAAAACATATGTGTATTTTAGTATGGATTAGGATAACTAGTAAGTCCCTTACCTTCACCATTTATCCAAATAATTTTATTGCCTCTAATTTTTAAACCATAAGTAATTTCATATAAAACATCATCTTCATTTTTATAATAAAAAGTTAAAACTGTTTTACCATTCTTATTTGGTACAAATATCCATTTATTATCATCATATTCTTTTAGCTTAATATTTTCATTTTCTAATTCAAAAATCCAACTATATCCTTCTTTTGGTTCCATATCATATTCAATAGTCATTGAATCATTGTATATCGATAAATACTTGGTTAAAGGACTAAAAAACAAAATATATAAGCAAATTATAGCAGTTAATCCAAACATGATATAAAATCTTAAATATTTATTAATATGTTTTAAAATCTTTTTTATATAACTCATTACTCTCACCATTTTAATAGTAACACTTTTCACATCTTTAAGCAAACAAAAAACAATCCGTTCTGATAAAACAAGATTGTTTCGAGTTTCCGAAAATAAACTATGAATCATTTATATAAAATATTAATTTTATATAAATACTTCTAAATATTATCAGTATTTAGCATAATTTCTTATCATTTTGAGTTTTACTTTCTCAACGTTATAACATTTGTCCTTAGTAGATAAGATATCTATTTCTTAATTTAATAAGATATTTTTATTATTTATATTATTTTGATATACGATATTATTAGTAAGATAGATACATAATTAACTAATAAATTAATATTAATTAAGAACATATAATTAAAAAATAATATTTAATATATCCAATATAAATAATGAAAAATAATATAGATGTTTTTCACTAAAATAATTAAATAATTTATATCATTATAAAGTTTTATAAAAATAATTAAATTTCTATAAATTTCAATATAACCAATATAACATTTAATTATCTATTGGACAATTATATTGTAGCAAAAGAACAATATTATGTCAACAGTTTTTTTAAAAAAATTGCAATTTCTTGCAATTTTATTTTTCAGTACCTTTTAATAAATAACTTTTATCACTATAAGATGTATGTAATAATTTAAAACTATCCTCACTTAATGGTTTCTTTAAATAATTTTTATATAGTATTTTTAATTCTTTATTATCATGGGCACATCTTACAGGTCTATTATTATCAATAGCATAAAGACCTTTTGATCTTTGCTCTCTAACTTTTTCTAGTTGAGTAATTTGACACAGAGGCTGCCCACCTCCACCAATACAACCACCCTTACAATTCATTACTTCTATGAAATGATATTTTTTATATCTATCATCTTTAAGTAATTCTTCTAAGTTTTCAAGTTGTTGAACAACAGCAACTCTAAGTTTATACTTATCAATCGTAATAGTAGCTTCTTTTATACCATCAAAGCCTCTTAATTCAGTAAAATTAAGGTCATCTTTCTTTAGATTAGTCTTAGTCATAATTCTATGCAATGTACGAATTACAGATTCAGTGACACCACCAGAATTACCAAATAAAACACCAGCACCACTACTTTCACCAAGTAATTTATCATAATCACTATCACTTAAATTCGACAATTTTATATCTTCTTCTTTAAATAATATTGAAAGTTCACTAGCAGTCATTACATAATCTATATTATTAGTATATTCTCGTGCTTCCATTTTTTTACTAGTACATGGAGTAATAGCAACAGTCACTATCTTAGATGAATCTATATTTTTTTCCTTTGAAAAATATTCTTTAATAATAGCACATTGCATTCCAATAGGACTCTTGCAAGTAGATAAATTATCAAGTAATTCTGGGTGATATACTTCAGCATATTTAACCCAAGCAGGACAACAACTAGTAAATTGAGGAATAGGTCCTTTATTAGAAAGTCTAGCAGCAAACTCAGCAACTTCTTCCAATATAGTTAAATCTGCACCAAACGCAGTATCAAATACATAATCAAATCCTACTTTCTTTAAACCAGTAACAATTTTATTTTCGATGTTAACTCCAGGATCAAAGCCAAAATTTTCACCAAGAGAAACCCTAACCGCAGGAGAAATTAAAGCAACAACTACTTTTTCATTGGTATTAATTATCTCTTTTACTTCCTTATAACAATATTTTGGTATTATAGCACCAGTCGGACAATTTAAAATACATTGTCCACATCCTAAACATATAGGATCTTTGCATATATTTAAATCATAAGATAAATTAACTACTTTTTCACATGTCTTTTTACATTGACCACAATTTATACATTTTTCAGATATTCTAACTATTGCTGGATTATACTGACTAATCCTAACCTTTTTATCCTCAGTTATATCATTAACAATTTTATTAGTTTTTATATCTAAAGCTTCTTCCACAACAGACTCAATAATAGAATCTAAATCTTCTTGGAAAACATCATTTGTCACAAGCTTTATGTCTTCTTTATCAGTACCACACATTGGGCATTTATAATCATCAGACATTTTTTCTGTCTCAATTACATACCCACATTTAGCACATATATATTTTGTCATAAAATCTCCTTTACATCTTTTTCAGAACTATTATAACATATTTTTCTTATCAATTTCAAAATAGAATGTAGTGCCATGATTTTTAACACTTTTAACACCATATTTATAATTATGACTTTCAAGTATAGTTTTAACGATAGAAAGTCCTAAACCAGTTCCAAAAGCATTTCTCTTATGTTTCTTTTCGTTATGATAATATTTATTCCATATATATTTAATTTCATCCTTATCAATGCCTTTACCAGTATCTCTTATTTCAACCAAGACTTTTTTCTTATCTTCAGTTACATTAATATATATTTTTTTATCTTCACCAGTATAATTAACAGCATTATTAAGTAAATTATAAATTACTTGCTCTAGTCTTTTCTTATCAGCTTTAACCATTATTTTTTTATCATTATTATAAATAAATTCATAACCATCACTATCTATAAGAATATAAAATCTCTTAATTATATTTCTAATTAAATCATCTAAATCAAACTCTTCTATTTTAAGTTCATAAGTACTAGATTGTAGCTTAGATAAATCAAGAATATCACTTACAAGAACATTTAATCTATCAGTTTCTTCAATAATTATGTTCATATTCTCTGCTCTTTTTTCTGATGTTTGATTTTCTAAATCTCTAGTCATTTCAGCATAAGCTTTAATCATAGTAAGTGGCGTTCGAAGATCATGCCCAACATTAGCCATTAGATCTCTTCTTAATTCATCAGTTTTTGATAATTCATTTTTTGCTAAATCTAATGTGTTAGATAATTCTTTTATTTCTTGTACTCTACTATCTGTTGAAAATGAAACATTAAAATCTCCATTAGCAAGTTTTTTAGCAGAATCACTTATCTTGACTATAGGTTTAGAAATCATACTAGAAATAATATAACTGATTATTAAAGATATTCCAAAAAAAATTAACGCTATGTATCCATATTGACTTTTTAATAGAATAATTGACGAATCTAATGGTTGTATTGAACTATTTAAAAATATATATACTTCATTATTATATTTTAATGATTTAATTATTGTTTTATTGCCAAATCTTTTATTATATAAAAGCCTAGTATCTTCAGTAGCCCCGCTTTCAACAAAAGAAGTAATATAATTATCACTACTAGTTTTATCACTAAATAAACATCCTTTATTATATGTATTAGATATAGTTTGAATAATTCCATTTGAATAAATTGAAATACATATACCATAATTATATGCATAATCTTCCAAAGTATGTATATCCATAGATTTATTATTTTTAATAGAAGAAACTATATCATTTAATTGATTTTTTTTATATATTTCATAATACCTATTAAGAAATACTATCTGCATTAAAAAAAGAAATAGTAATATAAAACTAGCAAATGCTATCAAGCAAGCTAATACTATATGTTTAATCTTACTATTCTTTATCATCAAATTTATACCCCATTCCTCTTACAGTGGTAATTAAATCTCTATATTCTCCTAAATTATTTCTAAGCATCTTTATATGAGTATCGATAGTTCTATCATTACCTAAGTAATCATAATTCCATATATTATTAAGTAACTGTTCCCTTGATAATGCAATTCCTTTATTATTTATAAAATAAACAAGTAAATCATACTCTTTAGGTGTTAATAATAATTCTTTACCATCGATATATGCCGAATGTCCTAAAAAATCAACTTTTAGTTTTTTATAGATATAAAAGTCATCTTCACCTTTATATCTTTTTATAACAGCATTTATTCTAGCCATTAATTCTTTTGGACTAAATGGTTTTGTCATATAATCATCTATTCCTAAATCAAAACCTGCTAAAATATCATATTCTTCGTCTCTAGCAGATAACATAATAGTTGGAGTATTATACCTTTCTTTAATTATTTTATATGCTGTAAAACCATCCATTTTTGGCATCATTATATCAAGAATAATGATATCTGCATCTTTAGCCTTATCAACAGCTTCCACACCATTTTCAGCCTCTATAACATCATACTTATTTCCAATACAGTATTCTTTAATAACATCTCTAATTAATTTTTCATCATCGACGATTAGTACTTTCATTTCTTCACCTCTCGTAAATAATATAATATCATAATATGAAATATTTGTGAAAAGTTAATGTATTTTATTAGAATTATTTATTATAAAAAGACGTACAATCGAAACCTCTACAATTAACTAAATAAGAATCAATTATTTTACCACCATTAGTTATTATTACTTTAGGATAATTATCATTATAAAAATTAAAATCATTTAAAAAAGATTTGTTAATATTATTTAGAGAATTAATTGTGCTATCATCAAGTTCATCACTATTAACGTAATAAGTATTAGTTGACACAGTAACCCATTTTTCAAAAGTATCGTATGCAATAAAGCAATCAACACTAGTACATTTATTTCCAATAAAAATTATTTTAGAATATTCTTTTTCTTTAACTATATTTAATAAATTACTATTTGATATTTTAATTAAATCCAACACTTGACTTTTACTCTTCTTATACTCAGACTTACTCATACCATAAAATTTATTAAATTCATAATTTAATGAATCATCTATATTAGAAAAAAATGTATTTTCTTCATTATCAATAAGCAAAGTAATTGTATTTTTTTCAATTTTTTTAATAATTATCTCTTTATTACAATCTAATATTAAAGATTTACTTTTTTTATTAAATCTATACTTACTACAAGAATCGTACTCATTAGTAAAATTATCATTACTAGGTCTATAATATGATATTTTATATTCATCTATATTAAAAACATCATAATATCCATTAGTATAATTATATCTATACCAATTTTTATTTAATATAGTACTATCTAATTTATCATATTTAAAAATATATAATATGGTTAATATTATACCAATAACAAATACACCTATTATATATATTATATTCTTATTTTTCATAAATATATGATAACAAAAAACAAGTAATTTTTCAATTACTTGTTTGTATTAGCATAATAGTTAAATTCAGATATTTCTCTTGATATATTATCTAAATCATCAGCATCAGGATCATCTTCTAGAATTTCATCTATAAGAAACATAATATCATTTATTGAGGCACATTCTTTAGGATTAATTCCATATCTATTCAAAACTTCACATTGATATTCAGATAAATAAATACCATTTTTAATTTCTTTATGCATATATTTATTATCATATAAATCTTTTATATCTACTTCTTGACCATTAATATTCATAGTTTTCACCTAATAAAAAATCACTATTAATCAGTGATTCCATATTTATCTTTGAACTTTTGTACGTTACCAGTCTTAACAGTTTTAAATTTACCTGTATAGAATGAATGACATTTATTACAAGATTCTAATTGAATCTCATCTTTAGTTGATTTAACTTCAAATTCATTACCACAAGCACATTTAACTTTACATACTTTTTGTACTGGATGTATTCCCTTTTTCATATTTTATCCTCCTCGCCATAACTAATTAACAGTTATAGAAATAACTTCAGAGAGTATTATACACGTTTTTTTATTTAAAATCAAGTATAAAATAGTAATTTACCATATCTGTTATTCTATATACTTAACAATTTCACTATATATTTGATAATTAACTTTATCATTTAATCTTTTACTTTTTGTATTTTGATATTTAAAATATAAATTATTTAAATTAATATCTCCATTATATAATTGATACTTATCATTATAACAATAATTTGATATTACAATTACTTTAGCAGGACTTATTTTAGAAATAATTTCTTTCAATTTTATTATATCATTTGTAACATTTTCATCATATTTTTTAATAATAGACTTACCCTTAAAACATTTTTCAAAATAATTTTCATTATTAGCATTTAAAATTATTATATCTGATTCTGTAATTTTTTGATTTAAATATACTTTTTTACCCTTTTCATAAATATAATAATTATTCTTTATATTATTTATAATATCTTTATAAGTTTCATTATCATTTGTGAATAACTTATTCAAATCATTAATATTATAATATTTGTCCAATAAATATTTATCATATGTTTTATATTTATTATTAATTAAATAATTATCTCCTAATATTAATACATTAATTCTATTACTAATAGTATAATTATAAATTATATATGAGAATAAACAAGACAAGAAAAAAATAACTAGTAATTTATTTTTTTTCATGATTTATATCACCTAATAAATATTACTCAGTTACTTTTATTTTAGCACCCACATTTGCAAGTTTCTTATCAACATCCCCATATCCTCTTAAAATATATTCACTACTTTCTATTTCAGTTACACCATCTGCAATAAGACCAGCAATCAATAATGATGCTCCACCTCTTAAATCAGTTGCAATAACTTTAGTTCCTTTTAATTTACGAGGACCCTTTACTTCAAGTATTTTTAAATCTATTTTCATATAAAGTTTCTTCAACAATAGATTTTCCTTCAGCTTGTGTTAATAATGTTGTCATTGGCTGTTGTAAATCAGTTGGAAATCCAGGAAAAACCAAAGTTTTAATATACGTTGATTTCAAATGTTCGCATTTGGATATTGTAAGCACATCAGATTCTATTTTATATTCAACACCAATTTCTTTAAGTTTCATTAATAAAGCTTCAATATGCTCTTTTATAATTCCTTTAATTCTTAAATTATCTCCAAGCAAAGCACCAATAATTATATATGTTCCACTTTCAATTCTATCTGGGAAAACTTCAATAACACCATTATCTAAATTTTTAGTGCCTTCTATTTCAATACGTTTTGTTCCAGCTCCAGTAATCTTAACACCCATATTAATTAAGAATGACGCTACATTAACAATTTCTGGTTCCATAGCAGCATTATCTATAATTGTTGTACCTTCAGCACCAACAGCAGCAAGCATAACATTTATAGTAGCTCCAACACTAGGAAAGTCAAAATATATTCTCTTACCAACTAACTTATCAGCTGTAATAATATATCTATTTTTTATTATTTCTACCTTTGCACCTAATTGTTCAAAACCTTTAATGTGAATATCAATTGGTCTTGCACCTATATTACATCCACCTGGAAAAGACATTTCAACTCTTCCAAACTTAGCAAGTAAAACTCCCATAAAATAATAAGATGCTCTCATTTGAACACTTAATTCTTCAGGTATTGGTTTATTTTCAAGATTAGAAGAATCTATATATAATGCATCTTCCCTATGTTCAACTTTACAATTAAGTAATTCTAATATTTTTATCAAATATTCGATATCACTTATAGTAGGTACATTATATATAACACTTTTAGTTTTAGCAAGTAATGCAGTAGGTATTAATGCAACTGCACTATTCTTAGCTCCACTAATTTTAATTTCTCCAGATAACCTATGGTTACCTTCTATAGTTATCTTTGACATAAACACCATGCCTTTCTAATTATAATATACTATTAAATAAAGATTTTATCAATTAATTAAACAGTTTTTAGGCATTGTTTACATTAAAATAAATTTGAAATTATTTCTATTATTTTAGATTTATATTCTATTTTATTATTATTTTCATAATCAACCATACAAAGCGGAGGATATAAAATACACCAATAATTATTACCTTTAGCTTCACCAATTTCTACAACTAAACTTTCATAATTACCTGCCTCAAACCTAATATCATTATATTCTTTACTAGGAAAATAGTTCATACCATACCTAACTTTATACTTTAAATTATAATTATTTTCATCAAATATTTTATCAATACTTGAGTTTATTTTATCTAGATTGCTAACTACATTATTACGTGTTTCATTTATATCATTAGAATCTTTAAATAATAATGTTGATAATTCGTTAATAACTTTTTCTTTAACTAAAATATCTATAGAAGAATTACTATTAGGTATTACTCTAAATCTTACCATATCTCCACTTAAATCATATCTAGGTTTAGAAATAATCAAAATCATTACAACAATTAATAAAAAACATATTATTCTCTTCATTTAAAAACCAACCTTTCAATTTAATATTGGTTGGTTTTTTATTTTTTTATTCATTTATTATAAATATATATCTATCTCTATTAGTTAAATCCTTTTCAATTAAAATATTTGAATTTTCAAAATATTCTTGTGCGATCTTCTCAATTAGAGATCCTTGCCACCATCCTATTTCAAAAGCAATTATAAATCTTTCTTTTAAATATGGTTTAATATTAGATAATATATTCTTATAAAAATATAATCCATTATCTTTAGCATACAATGCCAAATGTGGTTCATATTTTTTAACAGAATCCATTATTTTTTCATCAATATCTATATATGGTGGATTACTTACTACTATATCATATTTACCTTCAACACTATCTAACATATTACTTTTAATAAAATTAATACTAACTTTATTTTCAATAGCATTCTTTTTTGCAACATTTAAAGCATCCTCTGATATATCCACACCGGTAACAATTGAATTTAATTCTCTTCCCAAAACAATACTTATAGCTCCACTACCAGTACCTAAATCAAGTATATCTAATTTATCATTAAAAATTTTTTTAGAATAATTAATAGTTTTTTGAACTAAGTATTCTGTTTCATATCTAGGTATTAAAACATTCTCATTAACATATATTTTATATCCATAAAAGTCAACATATCCAATAAGATATTGTATAGGGTATCCTTCTAATAATTTTTTATAATCTTCTTCAATATTTTTACTTACTTTAACTAATTCTTCACTTTCAGGACGACTAAATCCTAAAGACATTATTTTATTAATCATTATGTTCTTCAAGTCTCATTCTTTCATCTTCAGCAATTAACGCATTAATTAAATCTTCTAAGTCACCTTCCATAATTTTATCCAAATGCATTACTGTATAGTTAATTCTATGATCAGTTAATCTATTTTGTGGATAATTATATGTTCTAATTTTTTCTGCTCTATCCCCAGTACCTATTTTACTTCTTCTTTCATTACCAAGTTTTTCGTCTTGTTCTCTTTGTTTTAAATCATAAAGTCTTGTTTTCAATATTTGAAGTGCTCTTTCTTTATTCTTTATTTGACTTCTTTCTACTTGACAATAAACCACTATATTAGTTGGTATATGTGTAACTCTAACAGCTGAATCTGTAGTATTAACACATTGTCCTCCAGCTCCACTACTTCGAGTTATATCTATTCTAATATCACTATCTTTAATTTCAACGTCAATTTCTTCAGCTTCAGGCATTACAAGTACAGTTGCAGTACTGGTATGTACTCTACCTGCTGATTCAGTTTCAGGAACTCTTTGAACTCTATGAGCACCACTTTCATACTTTAATTTAGAATAAACACTTTCTCCACTAAGCATAAATTCTATTTGAGAATAACCACCACTTTCACCAGGTACTTCATGAGTTACTTCAAGTTTCCATCCTTGCTTTTCAGCATATTTAGTATACATTCTAAATAAATCTCCTGCAAAGATATTAGCTTCATCTCCTCCAGCTGCACCACGAATCTCAATAATAACATTTTTTTCATCATTTGGATCTTTAGGTAAAAGCATTATTTTTAATTTACTTTCTAAATTTTCTTTTTCATTATGTAAATTATCTATTTCTGCTAAAGCAAACTCTTTCATATCAGGATCTTTAGACATTTCCTTAGCAGCTTCTATATCATCTAGAATAGTATTATATTTTTTATATGTCTGGACAATAGGTTCAATAGAATTCTTTTCTTTAGAGATAGCTTGCATCTTCTTATAATCATTATATACTTCAGGTTTTAATAATTCTAGATTTAAATTATCATATCTTTCTTGTATTATTTCTAATCTTTCTTTCATATTTCCACTCCTTTATTAAATATTTAAGAAAGCTTCGCTACAAGTCTGATTCATCTTCATATCCTTCATCAACAATAACTAAATCTCTTAAGTCATCATCAGTATCATCATCATCAGTTTCATCAATATCATCATAAAAGTCACTCTCATGATCTTCTATATCTTCATCTTCTTTCTCTTCAGTTAGTTCATCATCTTCAAGTTCTTCTTCTATATCTTTAATATTAATTTCAGACGTATGATTCTCTCTTAAATCCCAATATCCCTTTTCAAGTTGAATAAATCTTTTTTCAGTTGCAAGTAATGCAAAGAAATCAGCTATCTGATTTTCAAATGCATCTTCACCAAGATTAAGTTCATCACATATTATCTTAAATATGTCATTAATCTTCATCTTTTTTCCTTTTTCTTTTAATATTATATAAGCAATGTCATCAAATGGCATCGTCTCTAAATCTTCTTTATTTATAGTTTTAAATTTCATTAATAAAAGCCTCCTTAAGACTAATTTTTCTTTCCCTTAAAATTATACATATTTTTTTATATAAATCAAGTATTTTTTTTTATTTACAATACATAATAATTAATGGAGTAAATGATATGAAAAAAATACTATTATTAACTAAAATATTTATATTCAGTTTTTTCTCTATTATTATAATAATTTTAAGTTTTTACGTTTATGCTTTTATCACACCTAAGTTCAATATTAATACAAGTAAAAGCATAACTTATTATGATAAATATGGTAATGATTTATTCAAAGAGAGAGACAAAAATGATTATGTAGAATTAAATAATATAAGTGACTATGTAAAAAATTCTATAGTTTCTATTGAAGATAAAAACTTTTATAATCATAAAGGATTTGATTATCTAAGAATAGCAAAAGCTATGTTAGTAAATTTAAAAAGTAAAAAACTTAAAGAAGGAGCTTCAACAATATCGCAACAATATGTTAAAAATTTATACTTAACATTTAATAAAACTTGGGAAAGAAAAATACAAGAAGCACTTCTTACTTTAGAATTAGAAACTCATTATTCAAAAAATGAAATTTTAGAAGGATACTTAAATACAATAGATTTTGGTGCAGGTAACTATGGAATAAAAGAAGCTAGTAAATATTATTTTAACAAAGAACCAAAAGACCTATCTTTAGCTGAAGCCTCTATTATTGTAGGAATACCAAAAAATCCAAGTTACTATAATCCCGTAACAAACTATAAAAATGCAAAAGAAAGACAAAAAAATGTACTTATAAGTATGGTTAAAAATAAATATATTTCAAAAGATGAAATGAATAAAGCATTTAATGAACCACTTAATTTTTATGCTAAAAATGATAAAGTAGAATTATCAAGTATATATTATTATAGAGATGCAGTATTAAAAGAATTATCTAATATAAAAGAAATACCATCATCACTTTTAGACATGGAAAGTCTTAAAATATATACAAATTTGGATAAAGATGTACAAAAAAACATAGAAAATAACATAGATAAAGAAATGAAGAACTCTAGTTTACAAGTTGCATCTATCGTAATTACGCCAAGTAATGGTAAAATAGTAGCTTTAATTGGTGGAAAAGATTATTCAAAATCACAATATAATAGAGCTTATTCTTCAAGAAGACAAGTTGGTTCAACTATAAAACCCTTTCTATATTATAGTGCACTTGAAAATGGTTTTACACCTTCTAGTACATTTTTAAGTGAAAGAACAACATTTAATCTTGGAGATACTATGTATTCTCCTAAAAATGCAGGAAATGTATATGCAAATAAAAACATATCTATGCTAAGTGCAATAGCATATTCAGATAATATATATGCAATGAAAACACATCTATTTTTAGGTACAGATTCATTAAGTAAAATAACTAAAAAAGTAGGAATTAAAACGGAAGTAAAAGAAAATGCATCCTCCGCACTTGGAACAACCGAAATAAATATGATTGATTATAGTAATGGATTTATAACATTAGCAAACGAAGGAAAACATGAAACCCCTCATCTAATTGAGAAAATTACTGATAATAATGGTAAAATATTATATGAATATAAATATAATAATGACTATATATTAAATAAAAAATACGTATATATTCTTAATAATTTATTAACATCAACTTATAATTATAGTTTAATTAATTACACTTCACCTACATTAGTTAGTATTTCAAATGACTTAAAAGGAAAATATGCAGCTAAAAGTGGTAGTACTAAAACAGACTACTGGACAGTTGGATATAATAAAAATTACTTAATGTTGGTATGGGCAGGAAATGATGATAATAGTGAAGTTAAATCAAAAGATTCAAAAATCACAAAAAAAATTTGGGCTAAAACTATAAGTACAATAAAAGACAATAAAAATGAATGGTATGATATTCCAAAAGGAATAACTGCCACCGCAATTGATCCAATTTCAGGTGAAATAAATAGTAATGGTTTTGTTTGTTATTATGAAAAAGGATCAGAGCCAAATTATATAGATTTATATAATATAAAAGACTCTTAATAAAGAGTCTTATTTTTATTCTTCTATTTTAGTTCCACAATTACTACAATATTTTCCTATTGCAACTTCTCCACAATTTGAACATTTCTTAGGCTCTGGAACATCCTCTACCTTAACTTCATCATTAAATATAGTACCCATTTCTGGTTGATTAGTTTCAGGTTTATAACCATTTACATCAGTTCCTGTATTAACAGCACCCATCATGTTATTTATAGCGCCACTAGCCATATTCATACCCATAAATCCCATCATTGCACCATTATCATTAGATGAAGCATTTCTTAAAGCATCTGCTGAAGCACTAGCCATTAAACCAGATTGTAAATTCTTATTTGAAAAAATAGTAGCTTCATCAATTTTATTAACTTTAGACATAGATTCTTCAGTAAGATTAATATCACCTAAAGCAACATCTACTACTTCCAAACCATAATTCTTCTTCCATGAATCATCTAAACATACATTCATTTCTTCCGAAATATCACCATTATAAAGTCCTATGTCACCAAAAGATACTTTATGTTTTCTCATAACAACAGTTATTGCTTGAGTTAATTTTTCAACGAATTTAGATTGTAATTGAGTACCAATAACATCTTCATAATATACAGTATCAGCTGGATGTGCACCAATAACACTATTAACAAGCATAATTGGATCTACTACTCTAAAAGCATATTCACCAAAGAAAGTAACTTCTAACATACCATACTTTTCATCAGTAATTTTTCTTGGTTGTGGAGAACCAAATTTATTACCTGTAATAGTTAATAAATTTACGTAATAAACTCTTTGATCTTTAGCAGTTTGACCACCATAAGTAAAACGTTTTCCAATAGTTTTAAAAGTATCTATAATTCCTTTTCCTAAACTACCTGTAAAAATACTAGGTTCACTACTTGTATCAAAATAGAACGTACCAGCATCTGCAGTAAATTCTTTAATTTCACCATTTTCAATAATCATCATTGCCATACCTTGAGGTACAACGATAGTACTTCCATTTGAAATTATTCCTTCAGAAGGATTCTTATTTCCATCACCATGATTAATTATTCCTCTTTGAATTAATACATTTTTTGAAACTGAAGGACAAGTAACAAACTCCTTAAATTGATCTCCAAAAGCTGATGCAGTAGCTCCTGATAGTGCTTTAATTAATCCCATATGATTACCTCTTTTCTTATAGTTCTAAATTAATTATAACATTTATATAATTTTAGTAAATATTTTTTAAAAAATAAATGTAAAGTAAAAAAACACACTACATAGGTGTGTTCTTATCAATTTCAATAACTATTTGATATTTATCAGTTAAATCAACTTCTGAAGTCTCTATTAAATTACTCACTTCAGATAAACTATTAACAAAATCCCTAACTTTATTTATTACTTTAGGTAAGTTAACTTCACCAAATTCATTTAATAATGAATCTTTATCATTTTCTTCTTCTTTAACTTCATCAACACTTTCTTCAGAAAATTTATATGGATTAAAATATTTTTCATTAGGTTGACTAGCTTCAACATTAGTTTCATTAACAATATTAGAATTTTCTGATAAATTAGATATACTAGGTACAGACTCACTAAAAGGTGTAATTGAATTTTGAACATTTTCATTATCAATATTCATATTTGTAGCAGAAATATTTGGCGCGGACTGAAATGGATTAATTATTTTAGTATCATCAGTATATTCTGTTAATACAGATTTTTCAGGTTCTATATCAACAACTTCTGGAACCTTAATATCCAAATATTCTTCAACAGCATTGTTTCCGATTATTTGTTCTTTTGTTTCTCGGATAGGTTCAGGCTTTAAAAACTTTTGTATATCTGTTGGTAATTCTTCTTGAATTTTATCTCTATTTAATAATTCACTTACTGCTTCTTCAGTTTGTTTTACTGTTAATTTTTCACTAGTAATTCTATGTAATAAACTTTTTTGTAAATCTTCATTATTTAATGATAATAAACTCCTAGCATGTCTTTCAGATATTCTATTATATAAAAGAGCATCTTGTACTTCTTTTGGTAAATTTAGAAGTCTCATTTTATTTGCAACTGCAGATTGACTAATACCAAGTTTAGTTGCAATATCATCTTGAGTAAAACCTTTATCCATAAGTTTTTTATATGATTGTGCTTCTTCTATAACAGATAAATTTTTTCTTTGAAGATTTTCAAGTAAAGCTATCTCAGCACTAGTGTTATCATCAGTATTGTTTATAATAGCAGGAATTTTCTTAAGACCAGCAATACAAGAAGCTTTATATCTTCTTTCACCCGCAATTATCTCATATTTTTCCCCAATACTTCTAAGTACTATAGGTTGAATAACACCATACTTAATAATAGAATTAGCAAGTTCATTTAATTCTTTTTCATCAAAAGCAAGTCTTGGTTGAAATCTATTAGGTATAATATCTTCAACTGGTATGTAATAAATTTTTTCTTTAGTTTCATCCATAATATCTATCCTTTTTTCCTACTATATATTCATTTTAAAGCATTTTAAAGTTTTTATCAAGTTAATAACTAGATATTTACTATTTATTTTTATACATTTTTAATAAAGAATTATAACTTCTAGGATATTTTTTATCAGTTATTTTATCTTTTTTATATATTGGTATAACTCTATATGCAGCATTTATAGGTAAAATATATACTTCCTTTTTTATAAGTCTAATACCAATTTCTTTTTCTAAATAACTATATTTAACTAGTTCTTCGTCACAATTAGACTTTAATGGAGCAAGTAATCCATTTACTTTTACCAAAGGTGTAGCCATTTCAATTATCATTGGTATTGAAGTAACTGCCCTACAAGTAACTATATCAAATTTCTCACGTTCACTCAAACTGTAATTTTCAATTCTATCATTTATTATTTCTACATTTTTTAAATTTAATTTATTTTTTACAGCATTCAAGAACATACATTTTTTTTGATTTGATTCAACTAAGGTAACATTTATTTTTGGAAAAACTATAGCTATAGGAAGTCCAGGAAATCCAGCACCTGTACCAAAATCACATAAACTCTTTTTCTCAAATAAATTTACCGTTTTAGATAAACATAATGAATCATAAAAGTGTAACAAAAATACATCTTTTTCTTCAAGAATTGCAGTCATATTAAACTTATTGTTCCATTCTACAAGCATCTCAAAATAAGTAAAAAATTTACTGTATAATTCTTCATTAATTTTAATATTTAATTTATCACAACATAATATAAATTCTTCTTTATTCATTATTGTATTCCTTTTTTAAATAAACTAATAACATGGTAATATCTGATGGATTAACACCACTTATTCTTGATGCTTGACCAATAGTAAGAGGTCTTATTTTACTAAATTTTTGTCTTGCTTCAGTTGCAATATTAGGTACTTTATCATAATCTATATCTTTTGGTATTTGTTTCTTTTCTAATTTTAACATTTTTTCTACTTCAGATTTAGTTTTATCTATATATCCCTTATATTTAATTTCTATTTGAACCATATCAGCTATTTTTTTATCATAAGACATATCCATATAATCAAGTAGAACATATATATCTATTTCTGGTCTTTTTACTAAATCTTTTAGTGATGTTCTACCATATATTTTAGAAGAATTAATGCTTTCTAAAAAATTATTTACTTCATCATTAGATGTCAAATACGTATTCTCTAAATATTCTTCTAATTCTTTCATATCATTAACCATCTTAGTAAATATTTTATACTTTTCATCATTTATAAGGCCTAATTTTCTACCATAAGGAGTTAATCTAAGTGATGCATTATCATGTCTTAAAAGTAATCTAAATTCAGCACGAGATGTTAATAATCTATATGGTTCAGTTATTCCTTTATTAATTAGATCGTCAATAAGTACACCTATATATGCTTCATTTCTTTTTAATATAAAAGACTCTTTTCCCTGTATTTTAAGTGATGCATTGATTCCTGCCATAAGTCCTTGAGCTGCTGCTTCTTCATAACCACTAGTACCATTTATTTGGCCAGCAGTAAATAAGTTTTCAAGAACTTTATTTTCTAAAGACATATTTAGTTGTAAAGGATCAATAGCATCATATTCAATTGCATAACCATATTTAGTTATTACTACATCATGAAGTCCAGCCATAGTTTTTAAAAGTTTTTCTTGTAATTCATGAGGCATAGTAGTAGAAAAACCACCAACATAATATTCAATATCATCACTACGCTCTGGTTCTAAAAATATTTGATGTCTATCTTTATCGTTAAATTTAACCACTTTATCTTCAATTGAGGGACAATAACGAGGTCCAACTCCTTTAATCATTCCACTATATAAAGCACATTTATCTAAGTTATCGATAATTATTTTATGAGTTTCTTTATTAGTATAAGTTAGATAACAAGGAGTTTGTTTACTAACATCATAACTCGCATCATAAAAATTACTAAATGTAAGTGGTTCATTATCTCCCTCTTCAATTTGAACTTCATCAAAATTAATACTACTCTTAAGTATTCTAGGAGGTGTACCAGTCTTTAACCTTATTATATTTATACCATTTTTTTGAAGAGAATCACTCAAATATAAAGAATTTTTTTCACCATGAGGACCTCCTTTATGCTTTTCATGACCACACATAATGTCAGAATTCAAATATGTTCCAGTAGTAAGTATAACAACTTTACTTTCGATTTTTTCACCATCTTCAGTAATTATTCCATGTACTTTTCTATCATAAACTATTAATTCTTTAACAATAGCTTCTTTAATATCTAAATTCTTTGTTTCTCTAAGTGTCTTTAACATTTCCTTAGGGTAATTTACCTTACACCCTTGACATCTAAGAGATCTTACACCAGGACCCTTTTTAACATTAAGCATTTTAATCTGAAGATGAGTTTTATCTGCACAATACCCCATTTCTCCACCTAATGCATCAATTTCACGTACAACAATTCCTTTCGCAGAACCACCTATTGATGGATTACATGGCATATCTGCTATATTATTTATATTAATCGTAATAAGTAAAGTTTTTTCACCCATTCTAGCACAAGCCAAAGAGGCTTCACATCCAGCATGACCACCACCAACAACTATAACATCATATTTCATTATTTATCATCTACTTTCCAAGACAGAACTTACTAAATATTTCATTTAATAAGTCATCACTGCCAACTTCACCAGTTATTTCACCTAAAGTTTCCCATAATCTTTTAACATCTATTTCAATCATATCTACTTCTAAATCATTATTAACAGCATTTTCAATTTCATCAATAATACTTAAAGATTTGTTTAATAAAGCTATTTGTCTAGCATTAGATATATATGTATAATTTGATTCAGCAATGGATTTTAAATCAAATATACTTGAAATTTTATCTTTTAATTTTTCTATCATATCATTATCAAATGTTGAAATATTAATAGAATTATAACTACTTAATTCATCAACTTTATAATTATCTTTTTTATCATTTTTATTATAAACAACTAATATTTCCTTATCTTTTATTTTATCAAGTACCTCTTTATCTTCATAATTAAATCCCTCTTCACTATCGATTACAAAAAGTACTAAATCAGCTTCTTCAATTGCATCCACACTTCTTTTAACACCAATTGCTTCAACAACATCAGATGTTTCTCTTATACCAGCTGTATCTAATATATCAAGTTTTACTCCATCAATCATTAAAGTGCCTTCTACTATATCACGAGTAGTACCTTTTATATCAGTAACAATTGCTTTATTCTCTTTTAATAATGAATTTAAAATACTACTTTTACCTACATTTGGTTTACCAACAATAACAATTTTTAAACCATTTTTTATTAATAATCCTTTTTTACTATTTTTAAGAAGTTTATTTACTTTATCTCTAATAAACTCATTTGTATCATTTATCATTTCTTTAGTTACTACTACTGCATCTTCATATTCAGGATAATCTATATTTACTTCTATATTTGCTATCAAAGCAAGAACCTTTTCTTTTAGCTCATTAATTTCACAAAATATGGTTTTATCTACACCTTTAAGTGCCATTTTTCTTGAACTTTCAGTTTGAGCATTTATAAGATCACCTACTGCTTCTGCTTGTGTTAAATCTATTCTTCCATTTAAGAAAGCTCTTTTTAAAAATTCTCCAGGTTCGGCTAGTCTAGCACCATTTGATAATACTAGTTCCATAACTTTATTAACAGAAGCACTACCACCATGTACACTAATTTCAACTACATCTTCAGTTGTAAAACTTTTAGGAGTTCTAAACACAGATAAAAATACTTCATCAATTTTTTCATTATTTTCCACTATAAAACCATAATGAACTGTATGACTTGGTACATTACTAATATCCTTTGAAAATATTTTATTTGCTACATTTATTGAATCTTTTCCACTAATTCTAATTACATTAATAGAACTTTCTCCAATAGTTGTAGCTACTGCAGCTATAGTATCTTCCATATTAAATCTCCTTTTTCTTCACGCTAGATTATAACACAATATAAGTAATATGTAAAACAAAAAGTATGCATTTAGCATACTTTTAATCTTCTTTATTCTCAATATACTTAATTACTACACATCTGTTAGGTTCTTCTCCTTCACTTTCAGTCTTAACATATTTAAAACCTTGCAATGCTGAATGAACAACCTTTCTTTCATAAGAGTTCATTGGATCTAATTTAACATCCACCTTTGACAAAGTTACATCTCTAGCAATTTTTTTTACTTTTTTTTCTAAAAAATAATTTTGTTTTTCTTTATATCCCTCTACATCAATAGTAATATTAACATATAAATCTAAAGTATTTAATAAAGCTTGTCTTACATATGTTTGAATAGAATCAAGTATATGTCCATTTTTACCAATCAATACAGAATTATTTTGAGAATGCAATTGATATTTAATTTGACCATCTCTTAATTTAGTTTCAATATTAGCATTAATTCCCAAAGATGATAATAATTCTTTAATTATTTCTTTTCCAACTTCGGCAACATCACTAATTTTAATAACTTCTAGTGTATATTTTTTTCCAGAAAATAATCCACCTTTTTCTTCATATGATTTAGTAATTACATCTTCTTCTTTTAATCCTAATTCATTTAATGCTTTATCTAAAAGTCCTTCCTCACTCTTAGCCTGAAATTTGTACTTCTCCATAATACTACAACTTACCTTTCTTTAATATCAAGTTTTGAACAACAGTAAATCCGTTTGATACAATCCAATATAACGCGATTGATGTTGGTAAACTAAATGATACCATTGAAATAAATACAATCATAAATGTACTCATCATTTTCATTTGTTTAGCCTGTTCAGCATCACCACTTACATTCATATTCTTGAATGAAAAATATGTTGCACCTATGATTAATAACACAAGAATTATATACCAATAATTACCAGCTTTAAATCCTTCAAGTGGCGTAGTACCTAAATTAAATACCAAGAAATCCTTTTCAAAAAATGCAGGTACTCTATAAACTGCTTCTAAAAAAGCAAAAAACAATGGTAACTGTAAGAATGAGAATAAACATCCTGATAATGGACTTATATCATATTTTTTATATATAAGTAACATTTCTTGACTTTTTGCCATCATTGCATCTCTATCAGATTCTCTTCCTCTATATTTTTTTTCTAACTTATTTAAATCCTTTTGAGCTTTTTGCATATTTTCACTCATATTCATAGATTTCTTAGATAAAGGGAACATAATAGCTCTTAATACTAATCCAACTAGCATAATTGCTACACCATAGTTCTTAACAAGTAAACCTACTTTAACAATAACCCAAGCTAATGGCTTAACAAATATTGAAGTCCATAATCCTTCATAACCACCAGAATTAATTTTTAAATCTTTACATGCAGGTAATTCATCATAATCAATGATCAAATTATCTTTATTATTGGAATATATTTCCTTTAACTCTTCACTTTCTGGTTTACATATTATGTTTGAAACATAACTCTTTTCTACTTTTTTTCCATCAACATCAACTTCAGTATTAAACCTCTTAGTACATCCACAAAGTGTTAACATTAATAGAAAAACAATAGCTATTTTTTTCTTCATTATTTTTCTCCTCTCAATAATTTAAATAATTCATCACTTATTTTTTGATATGAATTACCTAAAATGTCAGTCCTTAATATTATAACATAATCATTAGAAGAATCTATATTATTTTTCATTAATATATCTTTAATTCTTCTCTTATATAAGTTTCTAGTGTGAGCCTTACCTATCTTTTTTCCAACACTTATACAAAATCTATTATATCCCAAGGAATTTTTGGCACAATAAATCACAAAAAATTTATTATATTTTTTGTTAGATCTTTTTATTATTTCTTGTATTTCTTCATTCTTACGTACTATAAATTTTTTATTCATATATGCCTCTAGAAAATATTATATAAAAAAAATTACTTATTTTAAAGTAATTTATTTATTTTGATAATTCTTTTCTTCCTTTTGCTCTTCTAGATTTTAATACATTAGTACCTTTTCTCGCTAAAAATCCTGAAGTTTTTGCTTTTTTTCTATTATTAGGTTGAAATGTTCTTTTCATTGTTTATACCTCCATTTCTTCTCTCGACTGAGTTAGATTATATACTAACAACATAAAATTGTCAATTATTTATTTAAATTCTATTAAAGATACTAAAGAATTTCTCAATTCTTCAAAATTATCATACAAACTTATATATTTATAAATATCTTTTAAAAAATCTTCACCCTTTAGTATTTTTCCATCCTTCATATATACTAAAGAATTCATAGGAATTGTATCTAAAACTTTATTAATTCTAAAATATTCTTTTATAGTAATTTTAGATTTATTTTTTAAATCTATAACTTTATTACCATATTCAATATTTAAAGGAAAAACATATCCAATATTTGGTTTATCAAAATCATCTAAAGATTTAACTTCAATATCTAATTTATATTTTTTAAATAATATATGTTTAAGTATTAAATAAACATCATTTAAAGCAAACCCCATCTTCTTATATGCGAAAAATAAACTTGATATTAACATCATTAATGTATATATATAATCTTTTTGAATAATTGAAAAATCCAATAATTTATCAATATCTTTAAAATTTTCTGATAATAATTTGCTGAAAATATTATAAAAGTAAGCATAATACGTAGAACTTTCTTCTCTTTTTATAAAGTTATCATAAAATTTTGAATATACTAAATTTAAATATTCCTCAGAGCCGTAAGAAATAATTCTCTCATCTATCTTATTTATAAAATATATCATTTTTTCCTTATCAAGTTTTAAATCATATTCATTTGGATTCATACTACCAATATTCATATCAGAATTATACTTAAACATATTATATATATCTTCACTACGATTTATTGTTCTAATACTCTCATATATAGACAATGTCATTCTTTTTTTATTTAAATTTTTTTCAATTCTATACAAATTATCAACATAATTTTCAAAATTGTCTAAATTAACATCATCTTCATTTTTTATAGTATCAAAAAATTTATATAAACAAATATAATAAAAATTTTTAAAATTATATGGTTTATATTCATAAGAAAATCCAAGAAGATTATCTTCAGGTAAGAACGGAATTACTCTAGACTTAATTTCTTTACTAATAACTTCATCTGTTTTAAAGTGATTAACAACCTTCTTAGCTTCATTTTCATTATCAACACGAATCTCTAATAAAGGATTTTTTGATATTTTTTGGAGTTTAATATAAGAATTTATTTTATTTTTTATTAAAAAATTTGTTAAATTTATAGTTATTTTTTCATAATTTTCAATAAATAATGGAACATCAATAATTACTTTTGGTGTTGGATCATTATAAACATTATATATTATATTTATCTTATAATAATTGTTAAATTCTTTATATGAGAATTTTGCCTTACTTTCAGGCAATTGAAGCAAAATTTCATCAAAAATTTTTTTAGAAATATTAAAAATATTCTTATTATAATCTCCAATTCTAATATTATAGCTTAGTATCGTGTTAACAAAAAAATCAAAGTTTTTTTCTTCATATATTTTATATAATTTTTTTAAATAATTTTCTAGTAATTCTTTTTTATTCATTTTTCCAAATCTCCATATATATTTTATAATATTTTTAATATTATGTAAACTTATTTTTAATAATTATTATGTTAACTTATCAACATTATATTAACAATATTATGTTAACTTATTAACAAGTTATCCACAAATGTTAAAATTATAAAAATGTAAATTTGTTGATAATGTTGATAACTTAAAAGAAAGTAATAAATATAAGAAAAAAGTTGTTTACAAATCGTGAATATGTTGTTAATATAAATGTTAAATAAATTTTTTAATTTGACTTTAAAAAAAGATGCTCTATAATTTTAGTTAGAAAGAGCATTTAGAAAGGATAGATAGTTATGGATATTGAAGATATTTGGTCAAAATTCTTAGATAAAATAAAAACAAAAGTATCGTTAATGTCATATAACTACATATTCAGAGACCTTAAACTTTATTCATATGATGACAGCAAAATAATAATTATAGTGCCTACAAACGAACTTTTACTACAAAATATAACAAAAAACTATAGTTCTATTATAGAAGATATATTAAATGATATAACAAATGATACTTGTGAAATACAATATATATTTGAAAAAGATATAAAGAAATTTGAAAAATCTAATGAAAAAAATAAAAAACAAAACAAAAAAGATAATGAAGTAGAAATAGAAGAAAATTCAGCAAATGACTTAACAAACTATAAATATATAAGTAATTTCAATCCAAAATATACATTTGATACCTTCGTTGTTGGTGATTCAAATAAATTAGCATATGGAACAGCATTAGCAGTAGCACAAAACCCTGGAAAACTATATAATCCTTACTTCATATATGCAAAAAGTGGACTAGGTAAAACACATCTAATGCACGCAATAGGCAATTATATAGTAAATCATTCAGATAAAAGAGTACTATATATAACAGCTGAACAATTTACTAATGATTATAGAGCAATAATAAATGCTAAGAATAAATACGACAATAATGTTAGTTATCTTGAAGCATTTAGAGAAAAATATAGAAATGTTGATGTATTAATGATTGATGACATTCAATTTTTAGAAAATGCTACTAAATCACAAATAGAATTCACAAATACATTTAATACATTATACGATAATGAAAAACAAATTATAATAGCTTCAGATACATCAATAAATGATTATAAATATCTAGAAGATAGACTTAAAACAAGATTTAGGTGGGGTTTAACGGAATCAATCAATCCACCAGAACTAGAACTTAAAAAGAACATTATAAAAAATAAAATTATGATTAATGATTATGATTTAGATATAAATGAAGATGTAATAAACTATATAGCAAGCAATTGTGGAAGTGACATAAGAAATCTAGAGGGAGCAGTAATTAGAATAGTGGCTTATAAGGCAGCATTTAACATTCCTGAAGTAACACTAGAAATAGCACAAGAGGCACTACAAGAATTTGTTCCTAAAACAGTATATAGAACAAATTCAGTAGCAAAAATAATCGATATAGTAGCTAAGTACTTCAACTTAGAAGCATCTATGCTTAAAGGAAAAATGAAAAAGAAAAATGTAACAGATGCGAGAGCAATCGCAATGTATCTAAGTAGAATAATGACTGAAGAAAGCCTACAAAGAATCGGTTTAGAATTTGGAGGTAGAGATCATTCAACAGTTATATACTCACATGAAAAAATATCGAATGAATTAAAAACAAATACAAAATTACAAGAAGAAATAAAAATACTAAAAGAGAAAATTTGTGAATAAACACACAAGTTATAAACATCTTAACAATGGTAAGTTTACATAATATGTAGATAAAACCTTGAAATAAATGAGTTATCAACATTATTAACACTCTATAATAGTAATAAATATATAATAATAAGATAAAGGAGGAAAAATTATTATGAAAATGTTAATAGAAAAAAATATATTAATGGAAGGATTAAATTGCGTAAGTAAAGCACTATCTACAAGAAATATAATTCCGGTACTTAATGGTATTAAATTTGAACTAACAAAAGATGGATTATATTTGACAGCTACAGATAATGACATTACAATTCAAACATTTATTGATAAAAAAGAAATTAAAAGTATAGATGAAGTAGGTTGCACTATTATATATGGAAAAACATTATTAAGCACTATTAGTAAATTACAAAATACTAACATATTTGTAGAAAACTTTGAAAACAATGAAGTATCTTTTAAAACAGAAAGTGGAGGAATTTATGATTTCCCATGTTTTAATCAAGAAGATTTTCCAAATATAAAACTAGAAGAAGTAAAAAAACCTATAAAATTAGACAGTCAAAAATTTAAAGAGATCATTAATAAAACATCATTTGCATGTTCTCTTCAAGAAAGTAGACCATTATTAACAGGTGTTAACATTAAATTAATAGGAGATATATTTGAATGTGTAGCAACTGACTCATATAGACTATCAAAAGTAACTATAAAATTAGATAGTATGTACAGTGAAAACATAAATATGGTTATTCCAGCAAGAAATATCAATGAACTTGTTAAAACAATAGATAAAGAATCTGAATTAGAAATACATGTTTTTCCAAACAAAGCATTATTTAAATTTGATAATATTATATTTCAAACATCATTACTAAATGGAACGTATCCAAATACAGATAATTCAATTCCAAAAGAATTTAAACATAAAATAAAAGCAAATTTGAAAGATTTATATAGTTTACTAGATACAGCATCATCATTAACACAATCAAAAGATAAAAATATAGTAGATATGGAAGTTGTTGGTAATGAACTTATTATAAGGGCTGCAAGTACTGAAGGAAAAGGTAAAGATAAAATAATCGTTGAAAATGAAACAGAAAACGATATTAAAATATCATTTAGTGTAAAATACATGATGGAAGCATTAAAAGTATTTAATAAAGAAGATATATATATATTACTAAATGGTGAAATAAGTCCAATAATTCTAAAAGAAGGAGAAAATGATGAGTTAATTGAATTAATTTTACCAATGAAAACTTATTAAGAAAACGAAGAATTTCGTTTTTTTTTTGTACATTTTTAAATTTTTTCTATTTTTCGACAAAATTCGACAAAATTCGACAAATCTATTGTGCTATTATATTGAGCATTATTAAAGAAAGGGGGAAATAATGATATGGATTATGAAGTAAATTATGATACACAAATAATTTTACCAATAGAAAGTACTAAATCCAAAATAATAGAGTATGATAATGAATATATTATTAATCATTCCGTACAAGAAGTATTGGAACACAGTTGTGAATATTTTGGTAGTTCATACGAAGGCAGAAAAGAAGGAACTAAAAAAATGCTTGGAATAACTCATAAATCTCCTATTATCATAGAAGAAAGTCAAAAAATGATATTTTTTCCAACTACATCACCGGAAAGATCAGATTGTATATGGATAAATTTAGAAAAAATAGAAAAATATTATAAAATTGATAATAGAAAATCTGCAATTGTATTCAAAAATGGCGATAAGCTAGAATTTGATGTATCATATGGATCATTATCAAATCAAATTTTAAGAGCGACTAGATTAAAATTTATTTTAGATGAAAGAACATCAAAAAAAGGTAATTAAAATTAAAATTATCTTTTTTTATATATCATTTTATGGTATAATTTAATTGTTGTGTAGGTGTACCTAAATGATAGAAAAATCAAAAAAAAGGGGTTAATGAGGTTTAAAAATGAATATTACAAGAATAGAATTACTAAATTTTAGAAATTACAAGAAAAAGAACTTTGATAATTTTTCAAATTTAAACATCATAATTGGTAAAAATGGAATTGGCAAAACAACAATTATTGAATCTATCTATTTAGGTAGTTTAGCAAAATCTTTTAAAACAAATAATGAAATGTCAATTATTAAAGAAGGAGAAGATTTTTTTAAAATAAAAGTTTTCTATTTTGATTACGGTCCTAAAAAGAATCTTGAGCTATATCTTGATAAGAATGGAAAAAAGACAAAAATCAACACAAAAGTTCAAAGAAAACTTAGTGATTTTATCTCTCAATATAGGATAATTATGCTTTCACCAGATGAACTAAAATTAATTAAATCATCACCAAATACTAGAAGAAATTATCTAAATATACAAATATCTCAACTACACAAAGAATACATTTATTATTTAAATAATTATAATAATTTAATTAAAAATAAAAATGATTTTTTAAAAAAATTAATGCTAAATAATAATTTAGATTCCAGATATTTAGATATATTAGATGAAAAAATAGTAGAAGAAGGATTGAAAATATATAATTATAGAAAAAACTATATTGAATTAATTAATTCATACATAAATGAAATATTTAAAAACTATATAAAAGGTCAAAAAGTTAATATTGAGTATGAATCAGATTACAAAATAAATAATAAGGAAAAATTATTAAAAGAACTGAAAAAAAATAGAAATAAAGAGATAAATATAGGAATGACTTCGTTTGGAATACACAGAGATGATTATAAATTTTGTCAAAATGGAAACGATGCAAAAGAATATAGTTCACAAGGAATACAAAAATTAATAATATTGGCAATGAAGCTTGCAGAAGTTAAAATTTTCATAGAAAAATATGATATAAAACCTATATTATTACTAGATGATTTGTTTAGTGAACTAGATGAGAAAAACAGAAATAATATTTTTAAATCATTAGATAAAAATATACAAGTATTTATTACAACAACAGATTTAAAAAATATTAATAAAAGAATAGTAGAAAAAGCAAAAATATTTGATTTAGATGAGGGAGTGAGTAAATGAAAGAAGAGTATGGAGTAAATGATATTCAAGTATTAGAAGGCTTAGAAGCAGTAAGAAAAAGACCTGGTATGTATATTGGTACAACTGGTGTAAGAGGACTACATCATCTAGTTTGGGAAATTGTTGATAACTCAGTAGATGAATCATTAGCTGGATACTGCGATGATATTGAAATCATAGTAAATGAAGATAATAGTGTAACAGTTAAAGATGATGGTAGAGGAATGCCTACAGGAATACATCCAAAAACAGGTATTTCAACAGTTGAAACTATATTTACCGTACTTCATGCAGGTGGTAAATTTGGTGGTAAAGGATACAAAGTATCTGGTGGTTTACATGGTGTAGGTGCATCTGTAGTAAATGCATTATCTAGTTGGTTAGAAGTTAAAGTATATAGAGATGGAAAAATTTATCATCAAAGATTTGAAAATGGTGGTCATCCTGTTAAAAGTTTAGAAGTAATAGGTGATTGTGATGAAAATAGAACAGGAACGACAGTAACATTTAAACCAGATCCAACAATATTTGAAGAAACAACCACATTTGATTATGAAACACTAAAAACAAGGTCAAGAGAATTAGCTTTCTTAAATAAGGGTCTTAGAATAATTTTAAGTGATTTAAGAAGCGGAGAAAAAGACGAATTTTTATATAACGGTGGACTTGTTGAATACGTAAAATTACTAAACGCAAATAAAAAAGTAATTCACGATGATATCGTTGATGTATCAGGTTCAGAAGATGATATTAGTATTGAAGTAGCTATGCAATACAATGATGGATATAATAGCAATGTATACTCATTTACTAATAATATTAATACTGTTGAAGGTGGAACACATGAAGACGGAGTAAGACTTGCATTATCAAGAGTAATTAATAATTATGCTAGAAATAATGGATTTCTTAAAGATAAAGATGACTCATTAACACAAGAAGATGTTAAAGAAGGAATCACAATGGTAATATCTTGTAAGCATCCAAATCCACAATTTGAAGGACAAACAAAAACAAAGTTAGGAAATGTAGAAGTAAGAAAAATAGCAAGTAATATTTTCGGAGCCGGATTTGAAAAATTTTTACTAGAAAATCCAGATCAGGCAAAAGTAATAATGGAAAAAGTACTACTCGCATCTAGAGCAAGAGTTGCAGCTAAAAAAGCAAGAGAATTAACAAGAAGAAAAGGCGACTTAGAAATAACAAATTTCTATGGAAAATTAACTGACTGTAAAAGTAAAGATCCAAGTGAGTCAGAAATATTCCTAGTCGAGGGAGATTCTGCTGGTGGCTCTGCAAAAAAAGGTAGAGATTATATGACACAAGCTATACTACCATTAAGAGGAAAAATACTAAATGTTGAAAAAGCAAGACTTGATAGAGCATTAAGCAATGAAGAAATTAGAACTATAGTAACAGCCTTCGGTACAGGAATCGGAGAAGAATTTGACTTATCAAAGCTTAGATACGATAAAATAATAATAATGACTGATGCCGATGTTGATGGTTCACACATAAGAATTCTCCTATTAACATTATTCTATAGATTCTTTAAACCAGTAGTTGAAAATGGACATGTTTATGCAGCACAACCTCCATTATTTAAAATTGTATACGGAAAAAATATCAAATACGTTTTAGATGAAAATGAAAGAGATGAATATCTAAAAACCTTACCTGAAAATGCAAAATATACAATTACTCGTATGAAAGGTTTAGGTGAAATGGATGCTGATGAATTAAGAGATACTACAATGTCAAAAGAATTTAGAATTCTAAGAAAAATTACTGTTGATGATGCTATGGGAGCAGACGAAATATTCACTACACTTATGGGTGAAGATGTAGAACCAAGAAGAAAATTCATAGAAGAGAATGCTATATATGTTAGCAATTTAGATATATAGGAGGTTAAAATGGATAAGATAGAACAAAATAATATAATAAAAGAAGTAAAAGATTCCTTTTTAGATTATTCAATGAGTGTTATTGTTTCAAGAGCTATTCCAGACTTAAGAGATGGTTTAAAACCAGTTCATAGAAGAATTCTTTATTCAATGTATGAATCAGGTTATACACCAGATAAACAACACAGAAAATGTGCTAGAATTGTCGGAGATGTTATGGGAAAATATCATCCCCATGGAGACTCATCAATATACGAAGCAATGGTAAGAATGGCACAAGATTTCAGCTATAGATATATGTTAGTCGATGGACACGGAAACTTCGGTAATATGGATGGTGATGGAGCCGCTGCAATGCGTTACACAGAAGCGAGATTAGCAAAAATAAGTTTAGAATTATTAAGAGATATTAATAAAGATACGGTTGATTTCACTCCAAACTTTGATGAAACAGAAAAGGAACCAATAGTTTTACCAAGTAGATTTCCAAATATTCTAGTAAATGGAACAATGGGAATCGCAGTAGGTATGGCTACAAATATTCCTCCACATAATCTTGGAGAAGTAATAGATGGATGTATTGCATACATAGATAATCCTGAAATTGATACAATGGAAATGATGAACTATATTAAAGGTCCAGATTTTCCAACTGGTGGTATTATACTAGGAAGTAGCGGTATAAAGAAAGCATATGAAACAGGTCGTGGAACAATTACTATAAGATGTAAAGCTGAAATAGAAGAAACAAATAATAGAAATAGAATAGTAATAACAGAAATACCTTATAATGTTAACACACTTGATTTAAAAAATAGAATAGCAGAATTAGTTAGAGATAAAGTACTAGAAGGAATAGCAGATTATCATGAAGAAACAAATATTGAAAATGGTATAAAAATTGTTGTTACTCTAAAAAAAGAAGCAAATGCAAATGTAGTACTAAATAATTTATATAAACATACACAATTACAATCAACATTCGGAATTATATTTTTAATGCTTGATCAAGGACAACCAAGAACATTAGGTATTAAAGATATTATTTCAAAATACATAGATTATCAAAAAGAAATAATAATAAGAAGAACAAAATTCGATTTATCTAAAGCAGAAGCAAGAGCACATATATTAGAGGGATATAAAATAGCGCTTGATCATATTGATGATATTATTAAAATAATAAAAGAAAGTCAAAGTGATTCAATAGCTAAAGAAAGATTAATAGAAAAATATAAATTTAGTGAAATTCAAGCAGATGCAATATTAGAATTAAAATTAAGAAGATTAACTGGCTTGGAAAGAGAAAAAATAGAAGAAGAACTAGCAAATATTTTAAAGTTAATAGAAGAATACAAGTCAATATTAGAAAGCGAAGAAAAGGTTTTAGCAATTATTAAGCAAGAAATGCTTGAAATTAAATCTAAGTATGGTGATGAAAGAAGAACAAAAATTGATAATAGTGCAATAGAATATATCGAAGATGAATCATTAATTCCACAAGAAGAAATAATTGTTACAATTACTAATAAAAATTATATTAAGAGAACAGCAAAAGATACTTATAAAGTACAAAATAGAGGTGGAGTTGGAGTAAAAGGAATGACAACAACTGAAGAAGATTATGTAGAACAATTATTATCAATGAATACTCATGATTATATATTATTCTTCTCAAATAAAGGAAAAGTATATAGATTAAAAGGATATAAAATTCCAGAATATTCAAGAACTGCGAAAGGATTACCAATAGTTAATCTATTGTCATTAGAGAAAGATGAAAAAATAAATACGATAATAAGAATAAATGAAAATGAAACGTACAAATGTTTGCTTTTTAGTACAAAAGAGGGATTAGTTAAACGAACTTTAATATCAGAATTTGATAATATTAGACAAAGTGGAAAAATTGCAATAACATTAAAAGAAGATGATGAATTAATATCAGTAAAGAAAACAACTGGAAATGATCAAGTATTAATGTGCTCATCAAATGGAAGAATGGCAAGATTTAGTGAAGAAGAAATAAGAATCATGGGAAGAACTGCTTCAGGTGTAAGAGGAATAAATCTAACAAACGATAAATGTGTAGGTATGGAAATATCAGAACCAGGTAAATTATTACTTGTTGTAACAGAAAATGGATATGGTAAGAAAACAGCTATAGAAGAATATAGAGAAACAAAAAGAGGAAGCAAAGGTGTTAAAACAATTAACATCACAGAAAAGAATGGAAATGTTATAGGATTTAAATCTACAGATAATGACAAAGATTTAATGATCATCACATCAGATGGAATAATTATAAGAATGGATATAAATAGTATTTCACAAATGGGAAGAGTAACAAAAGGCGTAAGATTAATTAATTTAAAAGACAAAAATAAGGTTGCATCAATATCTGTAATTGAAAAAGAAGAAACTTCTATAGAAGAAGAGTAATTTATTACTCTTCTTTTTATATGTTCCACGTGGAACACAGAAAAAAATATTTCCCGGGAAATAAAAAAGCAAAGTTATTAACAATGTTCCACGTGGAACATAAACAGATTTTTTATCCAACAATGCAGTGAAAAAATAAAAAATTATATTTAAACATTATTTATTAGTGATTATAAAAAGTTCAAACAAAAAAGAATTAGAAAATAATCGTTATTCACATGTTCCACGTGGAACATGAATAATTAAAAATAATATTCTTAGGTAATAATTTCTATAAATGAGATAAGAAAAATTTAAAAATATATTTTCATAAATTATTAACAATAAACTTTAATTAATTAACAAATAAACTAATTTTAGAGTTTTAATATTAACAATACATCTATTATAGAAAAATTAAAATAGGCTAAGTTATCAACAATGTTCCACGTGGAACATAAGAATTTTTTAAATAATAACTTATTATAAAGTTACCTGACATGGTAAATTTTAATAAAAAATTAAATATTAAATAGGTTGCAATAATAAATAAATACAATTTGATTATAATATTAAGATTTTTAATTATAATTTTATTAAATCTAATAATTAATGATAGTAGAAGTTATTAACAATGTTCCACGTGAAACATTAACAAAAATAAATCTAGAAAAATTAGTTATTCTTTAAAATTTATAAATAGAAAATAAATTAAATTAATATTATTAGGTAAAATTATTATTTAAAATTCAAAAATTAAATATTTCGTAATTTTAATGTATATGTTAGAAAAACTATTGACAATGTTCCACGTGGAACATAAAAAATACTTGATTTAAAAGAAATAATAATATATAATGTACTTGTGCAACAGAAAAAATGCGAATCAGGTCAGAATCGGAAGATAGCAGCCTTAAGTGATTATTCTGTGTGCACTTTTTTTATGAGGTGAAAATGAATCAACAAATTTTAAAAATATTAATTCAAGAAACTAACAAAGCAATGAGTAAAAATGAAGTTCCTATCGGATGCGTGATAACAAGAAATTCGGAAATTATTTCTAAAGCACATAATCAAAAAATATCAAGAAAGGATCCAACAGCCCATGCAGAAATAATTGCAATAAAAAAAGCCTGCAGGAAAGTCGGATCTTGGAACTTGAATGATTGTGAATTATATGTAACACTTAAACCATGTAACATGTGTATTGCTGTTATAAATGAGGCAAGAATAAAAAAAATATATTATGTTGTTGACAATAATAAAAATGTTAATAACAATATGTTAATAACAAAAATAAAAGACTGTGAATATGAAAATACTTTTAGTGAAAAATTAAGTACTTTCTTCAAAAATAAAAGATAGATAATATATAAATATTTTGATATAATATTTAGAGGAGGTTTATTATGCCTTACATATCATTGTATAGAAAATATAGGCCAAAAACATTTTCAGATGTAGTTGGACAAGAAGTTGTTATTAAAATATTAAAAAATTCAATTTTAACGGGCAAAATAGGTCATGCATACATCTTTAGTGGCCCTAGAGGTACAGGAAAAACTAGTATTGCAAAAATCTTCTCAAAAGCCGTAAATTGCCTTGAAAATGATTCTGGAGACTTGTGTGGAAAATGTAGCGTTTGTTTATCGAATTTTGATGATGAAATTGATATAGTTGAAATAGATGCTGCAAGTAACAATGGAGTAGATGAAATAAGAGAAATAAGAACTAATGTTAAACTTGTTCCAAACCATTTAAAATATAAAGTATATATAATTGATGAGGTTCATATGTTATCAACAAGTGCATTTAATGCATTATTAAAAACACTAGAAGAACCGCCATCAAATGTAATATTTATTCTCGCAACAACAGAATTTAATAAAATACCTGCGACAGTTATCTCTAGATGCCAAAAATTCGACTTTAAAAAGTTAACTATAAATCAAATAGAAAATAGATTAAATTACATATTAGATAAGGAAAATAAAACAATTAAACCTGAAGTGGTTGAATTAATATCTCAACTTAGTGATGGCGGAATGAGAGATGCCATTAATATGCTTGATCAATTAATATCACTGGATAAAACTGATATTGATACTGACGATGTATATAATTTAATAGGCGATGTCAGTGAAAATAAAATATTTGAATTATTAAAGGAAATAACAGAACATGATGTTAAAAATATTTTAGAAAGTGTTGATTTATTATTTTCTGAAGGAAAAAATTTTATTAACATAACTAATAGACTTCAAACGATAATAAGAAATATAATTATATATAATAATTCTGATAATTACTTTTCAAAAGAATATGAACAAAAATTAAATAATTTTGCAAAAATTGATTTAGAAAAATTCTTAGATTTATCAAGCATTTTATTTAAACTTTCAAATGAATTAAAAAAAACTACTAATCAAAAAGTATTAGTAGAAATATATTTATTAAAAGCTTCTTTGATTTTTGACAAAAAAAACATAGAAAAAGTTAATAAAACGGCGAAAATAAGCCAAAATATTGAAATAAATAAAGAAACAAAAAAAGATAATGAAAAAGAAATAAAAATAAATAATTCACTTTGTGGTGCTGATAAGTCACTTAAAAATTCATTCATAAAAGAGTATGAAAATATTAAAGAATTTTTGTCAAATAAAGAATATAATTCAGTTGCAAATTTAATGCAAAAAGCAATACCAGAAGTTGTATCAGAAAAAAATGTATTATTCAGTTTTAAAAATGATTTTGAAGTTGTCTTATTTGATAAAAATATTATAGAAATTCAAAAACTTTTAAAACAAATATTTGAAAAAAAATACTCAATTGTAGCCGTGAATATTGATGAATGGAATGATATAAAAAAAGAGTATATTTATAACATAAAAAATGGAATAAAATATGAATACATCGAAGAAAATGAGCAAAATGAGAAATCAAAAAAAACAACAATATTAGAAAATACTATTGAAAATTTATTTGGTGATAGTATTATAAATAATGAGGATTAGAAAGGAAAGATAAAATATGAATATGCAAAGTATTATGGCTCAAGCCAGAAAATTACAAGGAGATATAGAAAGAACTTCAAAAGAAATAGAAAAGACAGTTTTTACTTATGAAAATGAGAATATTTTAGTAGAAGGACTTGGTACATATGCAATTACTAAAATTCAAATAAAAAATGATAACATATTAGAAGATAAAGAAATGTTAGAAGATATTGTTTATGTTGCAGTAAACGATGTTATAAATCAAATAAAAAAAGAAAAAGAAAAAAAATTAGGAAAATATACTAATGGACTTGGAGGAATACTTTAATAATGGCACTTCCAAGAATCTTCACTGATTTAGTAAATCATTTAACACTATTACCAGGAGTTGGTGAAAAAACAGCTGAAAGGTATGTTTATTCATTGTGTGATAAAGAACCAGAAGAAGTTGAAAATTTAGCAAACGCTCTTATAGATTTTAAAAAAAACATAAGATATTGTGAAATTTGTGGTTGTCTAACTGACACTGATGAATGCGATATATGTTCAAATAGTAATCGTGATAGAAGTACAATTTGCATTGTTGAAGATTCTAAAAATGTATTTTTCATTGAAAAAACAAAAAAATATAATGGATTATATCATGTATTAAATGGAGTAATATCACCAATTGAAGGTAAAAATCCTGAAGATTTAAACTTATACAGTTTATTAAATAATAGAATAACAAATGGTATAAAAGAAATAATAATTGCCCTAAATCCATCGATAGAAGGTGAAGTGACTTCTTTATATATTCAAAAAGTATTAGAAAAATATGATGTAAAAGTATCAAGATTATCATATGGAATACCAATGGGATCTGATATTGAATATTTAGATCCAATAATGATATCCAAAGCATGGGATGATAGAAAAGTAATATCAAATAAAAATAAATCATAAAATTTATGGATAATATGATTATATTTATAATAAAAAAAATTGTATATGCATTGTGTCTTTTATACACAATAAATATTTTCATAAGTAAAGTAGGAAAAATAATACCAATAAATATGTATACAATAATACTTGTGACATTTTTTGGTTTTTTAGCAATTTTATCATTAATATATTTAAAGTATTATTGTTAAGGAGTAATAATTGAACATAGTAGAGTATTTTGAAAAACTTAATGAAGTAGATAAATTAACACAAGCATTTCTAATAGGAAATGTTCTTTTTGATGATGTTCAAAATGAAATAAACGAGGTCTTACAAAAATATATATTTAACAATAATATTGATAATTTAAAGGATAATCCAGATGTATATATATTAAAGCAAGATGAAGTAAATATAACTAAAGATGTGATAAAAGATTTATTAAATAAGTTATCAACAACTTCTCAATTTAATAACAAAAAGGTATATATTATAGATAAAACAGAATATTTATCTGATACTGTATTTAATGCAATATTAAAGACATTGGAAGAACCTAAAGAGGGAATTTATGCAATTTTAATTTCAAATAATATTGATGCAGTTAAACCAACAATAGTAAGCAGATGTCAAAAAATATTTTTAACATCATCTACCGATAAACTTGAATTATCAGATGAAATTGAAGAAATAGCAAATAATTTAATTGATTCTATTGAAGAAAACGGACCAAAAACTATTGCAAAAAATTATAAAATGTATAATATAATAACCGATAGAGACAAATTCGTTCAAATTTTAAAAACAATGATGAATGAATACCATAAAGTATTAAAATCAATAATAGAAGAAAAAAACGATGATTTTTTAAATAAAAAAATATTAGAAAATAATAATTTAACTAGTATTTTAAATAAAATGTTAATAATTGACAATACAATTAATTTAATGCAAAATTATTTAAATAAAAATCTTAGTATTGATAGATTCATTATAGAAATGTGGAGATGTAATATATGAAATGTGTAGGAGTAGAATTTAAATCAGGTGGAAAACAATATACTTTTTTTGATAACGATATTGAAGTAAATTGTGAAGACTATGTAATAGTTGAAACAGAAAGAGGACTTCAATTTGGAAAAGTCTGTGTACTTCTTGGAGAATTAAACGATGGAAAAGAGCATACAAAAGTTGTACAAATTGCAAAGAATAAGGAAATAAAACAGAACGAAACAAATATAAAAGATGCAAAAAAAGCACTTGAGAAAGCTCAAGAATTAGCAGAAAAATTATCACTAGAAATGAAGTTTCTAGATGCATATTTCACATTTGATAGAAAACAATTAATATTTCAATTTTTAGCAGATAATAGAGTTGATTTTAGAGAACTTGCAAAATCGTTAGCATCAATATATAAAACTCGTATAGAACTAAGACAGGTAGGTGTAAGAGACAAAGCAAAAGAAATCTCAGGAATTGGACAATGTGGAAGAAAATTATGCTGTTCAAGTTTTTTAAAAGACCTTGATTCAGTAGGAATAGCACAAGTAAAAAATCAAAATTTATCTTTAAATCCAAATAAAATTAATGGATTATGTGGAAGACTTTTATGTTGCTTGAAATATGAAGATGATTTATATACTGAGTTTAGAGAAGATTTGCCAGAAGTTGGAGAAATAATAAAACATAACAATGAAGATGTAACTGTTATAAGTGTTGACATTCCAAATAGAAAGTATACAATATTAACCGAATCAGGAACAAAAGAAGAAATATTTGTTCCATTGAAATGTAGTGGTAAATGTGGGAAAAATAGAAATTAATGATTTAGTATATTTTAAAAATATTAAAATAGTTCAAGATAAAGACTATTTTAATTTTAGTTTGGATTCAGTTTTACTTCCTAATTTTGTGGATATAACAAAAAAAACAAAAATGATACTAGATATGTGTACAGGAAATGCACCAATACCTCTTATCTTATCAACAAAAACTGATGCTAAAATTTATGCAGTTGAACTTCAAAAAGAAGTATACAATTTGGCAAAAGAAACAATAAAAATAAATAAACTTGATAATCAAATAGTACTTATAAATAATAATATAAAAAATTTAAAAAAAATATTTAATACCGAAACATTTGATATAATAACATGTAATCCACCATACTTTAAGAAAAAAGAAGATAGTATTATTAATGAAAATATAGTAAAATCTATCGCAAGACATGAAATAGAAATGGAACTAGAAGATGTAATGCTGATAAGTAAATCACTGCTAAAAAATGAAGGATCACTTGTACTAGTGCATAGAACTGATAGGTTAATTGAAATTATAGAATTAATGAGAAAACATAATATAGAACCAAAACGTATGAGGTTAATTTATCCAAAGATTAATACTGAATCTAATTTAGTATTAATAGATGGAAGAAAAAATGGTAAGAAGGGTTTAAAAATATTACCTCCATTATATATTCATAATGATGATAATAGCTATACTAAAGAGGTATTAGAAATGTTTGGGAAGTGATAAAAAAATGATACAAAAAAGTTACGACAAAAGTCCATATGGAAAGTTATATTTAATACCAACACCAATCGGTAACTTAGAAGATATAACATTTAGAGCAATAAATACACTTAAAGAAGTTGATATAGTTTATGCAGAGGATACAAGAGAAACTTTAAATCTTTTAAAACACTTAAATATACAAAAAAAAGTTGAATCATGCCATAAATATACTGAAATGATGCATAAAGAAAAAATAGTAAATATATTAAAAGAAGGAAAAAATATTGGATACGTAACAGATAGGGGGACACCTCTTATAAGCGATCCAGGAAATGTAATCGTTGATGAAGCTATAAAACAAGGTATAACAGTTATAGCACTTCCAGGGCCAAATGCACTTTTACCAGCTATTAATATGTCTGGAATAAGTAATGAAAGATTTCTTTTCTATGGATTTTTAAATAGTAAGCAAACACTTGCTAGAAAAGAACTAATAGATTTAAAAGAAATAAAACAAACATTAATATTTTATGAAGCACCACATAGAATAAAGAATTCTTTAGAATTAATAAAAGATGTTCTAGGTGATAGAAAAATCGCAATTGTAAGAGAAATATCTAAATTATATGAAGAAGTTATAAGAGATAACATTAGTAATATTTTAAAAATTTGTGATAAAATAAAAGGAGAAATAGTAATTGTAGTGGAAGGTTATAAAGAAGAAGATAAACAAATAAACTATCAAGAAATAATTAACAATCTTCTTGAAAAAGGTTATTCCAAAAGGGATGCTATTAAAGAAGTATCAGATAGATATAATGTTAGTAAAAATAAACTTTATAATGAATATAAGGAGGATTAAATGAAACTAATCGTAGGACTCGGGAACCCAGAAAAAAAGTATGAAAAAACAAGACATAATTGTGGATTTAGAGCTATAGATTATTATGCTAAAAAAAATAATCTTTCTTTTAAATCTAAATTTAAAGGTTTATATTGTGAACAAGTTGTTAACAATGAAAAAATGATTCTATTAAAACCACAAACATATATGAACTTATCGGGAGAGTCAGTACGTGAAATAGTAAATTTTTACAATATTGACATTGAAGATATATTAATTATTTATGATGATATAGACTTCGAAGTTGGAACATTTAAAATTAGAAGAGGTGGAAGTGCAGGTGGGCACAATGGTATTCGAAATATAATAGATAATCTAAAAACTGAGAATATTCAAAGAATTAGAATAGGAATATCTAAAAATGAAATACCACTAATAGACTATGTTTTAGGTAAATTTACTCCTGAAGAAGAAAAGAAGATAGAGTCTATTTTTCCACAAATTTCTAACGTAATAAATGACTTTTCAAATAATAATATTGATGAACTAATGAAAAAATATAATGGTAATAAAAATGAGTAATAATCTACATAAAGAACTATTTGATTTTAATATTGATAAAACTAAAAAGATATCAATTACTAAAAATGAAATATATAACCAATTATTGTTATATATCTTTTTAACGTATAATAAAAATTTATTATTAGTACTTCCTACTTTAAATGAAGCAACTGAAGTATATAATGAACTCAAAAATTATCTAGACGAAGTATATCTATTCCCAGAAGACGATATAATGACTAAAACAGCAATCGCAAGTTCACCAGAACTACTATTTATGCGTGTAAATATTTTAAATAAGTTTAATTATGATAAAGCAAAAATAGTAATAGTACATCTAAATAGTTTAATAAAAAAATTACCTAATAAAGAGATATTTATAAAAAATAAAATAAAATTATCAAAAGGCACAAAGATTAATAGGGATGATTTAATAAAAAAATTAAATGAAATAGGTTACAAAAGAGAAAGTATGGTATATGATACATCAGACTACTCAGTTAGAGGATTTGTAGTAGATATTTACCCAATAAATGAAGAAAATCCAATTAGAATAGAATTTTTTGATAATGAGATAGAAAAAATTAAACATTTCGAAGTAGTAACTCAAAAATCTATTGATGAATTAGATAATGTAGAAATTCAATCTATAAAAGATGACTTTGGGGATAATACTTCGTCAATAAGAGAGTATATTGGAGATGGGATAGTCATCTTTAGTAATTATAATCAACTTTTAAATCAAGAAAAGATGATTCAGCCACAATTAAAATATTTAGAAATAGAAAATTCTGTCTATAAAGTAAAAGATTTAACAAAAAAAGAAGATATTTTCTTAGATACAATCAATAATAAGAATAGTGATATATACATAGAGGCAAAATCTATAGCTAACTATGAAAATAATAAAGAAGCATTCATAGAAGCAATAGAAAAATATAATGGTATTTTGTATACTACTAACAAATTATTAACAAAAGAAATCAAAAAAATAGATAAAAATATAAAAATAGTGAATAACACATTAAATCATGGTTTTGTGTATAAAAATAATTATTATTTTTCAGAATTTGACCTATATGGACGTAAAAATAAACAAGAATTGACACATGATAAATCGTTTGGAACAAAAATAATGTCAATTGACGCTATAAAGCCAGGAGATTATGTAGTACATAGAAAATCAGGAATTGGTATCTATATGGGTATAACAACAATTGAAAAAAAAGGATTAAAAAAAGATTACCTTTTAATTCAGTATAAGGGTAATGATAAACTTTATATGCCAGTAGAAGACATTTCTAAACTATATAAATATTCAGCTAAAGAAGGTGCAAAACCAATTATAAACAAACTTAATAGTGTTGAATGGACAAAAACAAAACTTAGGATTAAAGAAAGAATTAAAAGTATTACAGGAGAACTTTTAAAAATATATCAAGAGAGAAATAAAGCAACAATTGAACCATTCAAAAAGGATGATGAAGAACAAGAAATATTTGAATCAGAGTTTGAATATGAAGAAACTGTAGATCAATTAAAAGCGGCAAATGATATTAAGAGAGATTTAGAAAAACCACGACCAATGGAAAGACTTCTTTGCGGGGATGTTGGTTATGGTAAAACAGAAGTAATTTTTAGAGCAATGTTTAAAACAGTAGAAAATGGTAAACAAGTAGCATATTTATGTCCAACAACATTACTTTCACATCAACAATATGATTCTGCTATTGAAAGATTTAAAAATCATGGAATAAATATTGACTTAATTAATAGACATTTTACTAATAAACAAGTCCAAGAAAAATTAAAAAGATTAAAAGAAGGTAAAACAGATATAATATTTGGTACCCATAGACTTCTTAGTTCTGATGTTGAGTACAAAGATTTAGGTCTTTTAGTTATAGACGAAGAACATAGATTTGGTGTTGAACAAAAAGAAAAAATCAAAAAATTAAAATCAAACGTACATGTACTATCAGTATCAGCAACACCAATTCCAAGATCACTTCAAATGTCATTAGTAGGTATAAGAGACTTAAGTTTAATAGAAAGTGCACCTAAAAATAGATATCCAGTTCAAACATACGTTATTGAATACAATGAAATGCTTATTAGAGAAGCAATATTAAAAGAAATGTCTAGAAAAGGCCAATCATTTATTCTTTATAATAACATTACCAATATGGAAACATTAGTTTCAAAATATAAAAGATTAATACCAGAAGCTAGAATTTGCTATGCACATGGAAAAATGACTAAAAATGAAATGCAAGATATTATATATGATTTTACTAACAAAGAATATGATGTATTAGTAAGTACAACTATCATAGAAAATGGAATAGATATACCAAATGCTAACACAATAATTGTTATTGATAGTGATAGATTTGGACTTAGCCAACTTTATCAAATAAGAGGAAGAGTCGGTAGAGGAGATAAAATAGCATATGCATATCTTATGTACAAAAAAGAAAAAGTATTAAATTCAACTGCTCTGAAAAGACTAGAAGCAATAAAAGAATTCACTGAACTTGGCAGTGGATACAAAATATCAATGAGAGATTTAGCTATAAGAGGTGCAGGTGATATACTAGGAAAAGAGCAAGCGGGATTTATTGAGAAGATGAAGAAAAAGAACCAACTATGATAGATGTCGCAACACACATTGGGGAAGAATATACAGATGAAAGCGAAATAGTAATAGAACTTCACAAAAAAATAAATGGTATAACAAATAAAAAAGAACTAAAAGAAGTTCTATCAGAAATAAGAGATAGATTTGGTATGACTAATCATGAACTAGAACTTTATGCTCATGAAAAATACTTAGAGAAACTTTTAATTATTACTGGTGTAAAAATACTAGAAAATGATAATTTAAAAGTACTTTTAAAACTTAAAAAAGAAATTTATGAAACAATTAGTGTAGAAAAACTATTTATTGAATCAACTAAAATTTCTACAAAATTTAATTTTTCATATAAATCAGGTTCAATACTAGTAACACTTCTAAAAGCAACTTTAGAAAAAGATTATATCTATTATTTAGAAGAATTTTTAGAAGTAATATATGATTTAAAATTTAAAGTATAAAATGATTAAATGTTATCAAACTATTATTAGGGTGATTACATGAAAACAACTGGTATAGTAAGAAAAATAGATGAACTTGGAAGAATAGTTCTTCCTAAAGAACTGAGAAAATGCTTAAATATAAATACTGGAGACGATTTTCAAATAAGAGTTGAAGATGAAAAAATAATATTAGAAAAGTACTCATATTTAAAAAATTACGAACAGGAAATTCTAAAAATAATAAACTGTTTTATATCAGAAACAACATATGATATAAGCCTGATAGTTAATGGCAAAATAATAAATAAAAATAATGAAATTATTGATCAAAAACTAGATAGACAAATCCAAGAAAGAAAAATATTAGAATGTAAAAATATTGAAGAACTAGAATTAAATAAGAATCTTATTATTGAAGGAAGATATATTATATTACCAATAGTAGTAAATAGTGATTTATTAGGATCATTAATTATTGTAAGTAAAGATGATATCATAAGCATGGAGAAAACTTCAAAATTACTTCTTAAATTAATAAAATCTAAATTTGAATAGAATGTCAAATATTCTATAAATATGTCTATTTAGTTGAAAAAACAAAAATAAAAGTGCTAATATAATTATGTACTTTTAAAAAATATAGAATGTTTGGTGATAAAAATGATAGATTCACATGCTCATATATTGAGTGAATATTATGATGATATAGAATCATTTATAGAAAAACTTAAAGATAAAGATATATTAAAAGTAATAAATTGTGCCGATTCAATATCTACATCTAAAGAGGTATTAGATCTATATAGAAAATATGATGGATATTTAGTACCAGCTATTGGAATACATCCAGAGAACGTAGATTTAAAAGAAAATACTATTGAATCATTAGAAGAATTATTAAAAAAGAATAAAGTAGTAGCAATCGGAGAAATAGGATTAGATTATAACTTTAATGATGAAAACAAAGAAGAGCAAAAAGAATTCTTTAATCGTCAATTAGATTTAGCAGAAAAGTATAATTTGCCAATAATAGTTCATACTAGAGATTCAATACAAGATTGTTATGACATTTTAAAGAAAAGAAAATTAAAAGGTGTTATACATTGCTATAGTGGTAGTATTGAAATGGCAAAAGAATTTATAAAATTAGGATATAAACTTGGAATAGGTGGAGTACTAACATTTAAAAATGCAAAATTATATCAAGTGGTAGAACAATTAGATATAAAAGATATACTGTTAGAAACAGATAGTCCATTCTTATCTCCAGAACCATATAGAGGAAGAAAGAATATCCCTTCAAATGTATATTATGTAGCAAAAAAAATTGCTGAAATTAAGAATATAACAATAAAAGAGGTAATGGATATAACTACAAATAATGTAAAAGAGGTTTTTGACATTTAAATATACATATTATATAATTTAATTACAAAGAGGTAATTAATGAAGGAGTATATTAAAAGTAGAATATTAATGTCTTTTGAAGCAGTAATAATATGTTCTTTACTACTATTATTAAATAAAGGCTCTTATGAAAAGAGTTCTCTTTCTATTGCTTTAAATGATACTATAGATAAATCTGTAGATAAAGATGTAATACAAAAAACACAAAATACACTTTATCAAGAAGGAATACAAAATCCACTTTATACATTCATAGGAGAATTAACAGGATATACAGGAGATTGCCCATTATGTACGGGATATTTAGCTTGCCCTCCTAGAACAAATGTTATAAAAGAAGGAATATATTTTAACGACAAAAAATATGGAAAAGTAAGAATAGTTGCTAGTAGTAAAAAATATCAATGTGGAACAATACTAAAATTTAATGTAGGAAAATTATCAGAAGAACCAATGATAGCAATAGTGTTAGATAGAGGAGTAAGTGGAAATGTAATAGATTTACTAACAGATAGTAAAGATTATGCAGTTAAAAAAGTAGGAAGAGTTAGAAATTTAGAATTCGAAGTACTAAGAGAAGGATGGAAATAATATGAAATTTGATTATAAAAAATCTTTAGGACAAAATTTCTTAAAAGACAAAAACATCATAAAAAAAATAGCAGATTCTATTAATCCTACAGAAGAAGACCTAATAATAGAAATAGGTCCAGGTGCAGGCGCACTTACTAAAGAATTAGTAAAAAAAAAATCAGAAGTTATTTGTTTTGAAATAGATACAAGACTAAAAGAAATACTTGAAGAAATAAATAGTGAAAAATTAACAATAATATTTAAAGATTTTCTATCAATCAAAATAAATGAATATATTGATCAAAATAAATATAAAAATCTTTACTTTGTAGGAAATTTGCCTTATTATATAACAACTGCGATTATAAACAAAATAGTAAAAGAATCAAATCCATATGAGATTACAATAATGGTTCAAAAAGAAGTAGCTGATAGATTTAGTGCTAAACCGGGGACAAAAGACTACAGTTCAATAAGTATATTTTTGCAATACAACTTTGATATAGAAAGAGTATGTAATGTAAGTAAAACATGCTTTGAACCAGTTCCAAAAGTAGATAGTTCAGTTATTAAATTTAAAAGAAATAAAAAGATATCGGCGAATGATGAAGAAAAATTTTATAAACTTATAAAAGATTCATTTACTCAGAAAAGAAAGAATTTAAGAAACAATCTTAAAGGATACGACCTAAATAAAATACAAGCAATATTAAAAAAATACGATAAAGACTTAACTGCTAGAGCAGAACAATTATCTATAGAAGAATTTGTAGATATATCAAATAACATATAAATATGAAATGATAAACAAATTAAAAAGAAAAATAAAATTAATAGGAGTAATAGCAATAGTACTATTACTTTCTTTTAATGTAAAAAAAATTATCAAATGGAAAAAAGATAGTAATGAAATAAATAATATCTTAGAAAAAGAAAATCCAAAAATAATAAATAAAGAAAATAATAAAGAACATAATAAAGATATTGTAGGATGGTTAAAAGTAAATAACACAAATATTGACTATCCATTTGTAAGGCATAAAGATAACAAATACTACTTAACTCACAACTTAAATAAAGAAAAAAGTACAGCAGGATGGATCTTTTTAGATTATAGAAATAACATAAATCTTAAAAATAAGAATAGTATAATATATGGACATGCTAGAAAAGATAAAACAATGTTTGGAACATTAAAATATGCATTAAAAAAAGAATGGTACAAAAATAAGGAAAATCAAATTATAAATATTAATATAAAAAATAAAAAATATAAATACAAAATTTTTTCAATATATACAATAAAAAAGGAAAACTATTATTTGCAAACCGAGTTTAAAGAAGATAAAGAATATAGAAATTTTCTAAATATTTTAAAAGGAAGAAGTATTTATAATTTTAAAGTTGACATTAAAAAAATTAATTATATTTTAACACTTAGTACATGTTATAAAGATGATAAAAGAGTCGTAGTGCATGCAAAATTAATTGAATAATTTTTTTATAAAAGAATATTATTAACTGGGGGACATATGTTTAAAATAGGTGATCTAGTTACAAGAAAAAAATATGGTAATGATATAATTTTTAAGATAGACAAAATACAGAATAATACTATTTATCTAAAAGGAGTAGACGTAAGACTTTATGCTGATACAAAAGAAGATGATTTAATACTTGCAACTATTCCTAAAAAAAAAGAAATAATTAATGCTATTAGAGAACTAAAAACAAATGAATATTTCTATATTCCAGGTACAATACTACACTTAGACGGTGATAATGAATATTTAGAAAAGTGCATGAATTTTTATAAAGAACAAAAAATAAAATATTATGGATATAAATTTAAAGAAAGTGAATTTAAAGATAATGTTAAAAGACTATTAATAAAACATAATCCAAACATTCTCGTAATAACTGGACATGATGCTCACTATCAAAAAAGAAAAAATAATGAATCTTATAAAAATAGTAAGTATTTTATAGAAACAGTAATTGAAGCTAGAAAATATAAAAATAACCATAAGGATTTAGTTATAATTGCAGGAGCATGTCAAAGTGATTATGAGGGATTAATAAAAGTTCAAGCAACATTTGCTTCAAGTCCTAAAATAATAAATATTCATGCATTAGACCCAGCGATAATTGCAGCATCCATCGCACTAACTGATAAAACAGAAGTTATAGATATACAAAAAATTTTAGCAAAAACCAAATATGGAAGCGAAGGTATGGGTGGAATAATAATTAATGGAATGATGAACACTGGATACCCAAGAAAGGATATAAATTGAATATTAAAAAGATAAAAAATGATATTTTAGAACTAAAAGATATAAAATTAAAAATAAAAGTAAATATTGGAAGAAATAAGCATGAATATTATGAAGGTATAATAGAAAAACTATATAATAATTTATTCACAGTAAAAACTAACAAAGGAGTCAAATCATTCACTTATGCAGATGTCGCAATTAAGCAGGTTATACTAAGCAAATTTACGTAAAAAAGATTGATATTCCAAAATATTTGTAATATAATTAAATTAACAAAATGTTAAGGAGGTACTTATGGAAATTACATCAGTTAGAATTCGTAAGGTTGAAAGAGAAAATTCTCGTATGAAAGGAATCGCATCAGTAGTAGTTGATAATGCTATCGCTATTCATGATATTAGAATCATTGAAGGTGATAATGGTCTATTTATCGCAATGCCTAGTCGTAAGACTCCAGTTGGTGAATATAAAGATATAGCTCATCCAATCAACCAAGAAGTAAGAACAATGTTTGAAAAGGCTATCTTAGATGCATATGAAAATGCTGAAGATGAAGAACCAGCAGAAGATAACGAATAATTAGTAATTTAAGCTACAATATGTAGCTTTTTTTCATATATATAAACATTATACATATTATTTATTATGGGGGATAATATGGATAAAAAAGATATAAGTGAAACATTTAATCATTTAATAACAATCAATGAAAGAAAAAATATAATACTATCTGGAATAAAAAAATTAAATAGTTTTGATGATAGTGAATTTTTTGTAGATAGCATTATGGGTTCAATCTTAATAAAAGGAGATAATTTAGAATTAATTAAACTCGATACATTTCAAGGAACACTATCTATAAAAGGAAAAATAAATTCTGTTAACTATCTTGATGATAGTAAAAAAATAAGAACTGAAAATATAATGGCAAGGTTATTTAAATAATGACATTAAACGAACAAATAACTTCATTTATATTTTCTTTTTTATATGGAATATTCTGTCAAAAATTATATCGAATATCATACAAATATTTATACACAACAAAAATTATTTTTAAAATTTTAAATAGTTTATTATTTACATTAAATTTAACATTAATTTACTTCAAAATATTTTATTTTATAAACGATGGAATGATAAACTCAACTTTCATTATAATAACAATAATAACATTTTCATACTTTAATAATAAAAATTTACAAAAAAAATGTAAAAATATAGGTAATTAATTGTATTTACAATATGGAAATACTATAATTATAGTAGAAAATGGGGTTAATATGAAAAAGATGAGTCAAAAAACAAAATTTAGAGTGACTTTTTATACAATAGGTCTTATAATATCTATTGTACTTTTTACATCTTCATGTGTTTCTTATATTTCACAAATTGTAAAAAACAATAATGAAATGAATAAATTAGAAGCTACTTATAATGAAAAATTATCTGAAGAAGAAACACTAAAAGATGAAATAAATAAATTACAAGATCCAGAGTATATGGCAAGATATGCTAGGGAAAAGTATTTATATTCTAAAAAGAACGAAATAATAATAAAGATAGAAGATTAAGGAAAGGCCTGATATGGAAGAAGTTTATAATTTTATAAAGAAAGATATAGAACTTAAGTCAGACGATGTAATTGTGATTGGTGTATCTGGTGGACCTGATTCAATGGCTCTGTTGTACATCATGAATGAATTTAAAAATAAAATAGGATTCAAAATAGTATGTGCTCATGTAAATCATAATAAAAGAGTAGAAAGTGAACAAGAAAAAATTGACTTAGAAAAATATTGTAAAGAAAACAATATAATATTTGAATATATTAAGATAACTAAATGGGGAGACGATAATTTTCACAATGAAGCAAGAAGTGTGAGATATAATTTCTTTGAAGAATTAGTTGAAAATTACGGAGCAAAATATTTAATGACAGCACATCAAGGTGATGACTTAATAGAAACAATACTTATGCGAATTGTAAGAGGTTCGACACTAAAAGGATATAGTGGTTTTAGTAGAATAGTAGATAAAGGAAATTATAAAATAGTTAGACCTTTAATAACAGTTACTAAAGATGAAATCAACAGATTTGATGAAGAGAATGGAATTAAGTATGCAATAGATGAATCAAACAATGAAAATCACTATACTAGAAATAGATATAGACATACAGTTCTACCATTTTTAAAAAATGAAGAACCTAATGTACATAAAAAATTCTTGAAATTTAGTGAAACACTTTTAGAAAATAGTAACTATATAGACAATGAAGCAAGAAAAGTATTTAATAAAGTTTTTCAAAATGGTGCATTAGAAGTAGATAAATTTAAACAATTAGAACATGTAATTCAAACTAAAATAATTTATAATATATTAGAAAGAATTTACGGAGATGACCTTCTAATTATTGGAGATGCTCACGTAGAGCTTATATTTGATTTAATAAAATCAAGTAAGTCAAATAGTATAGTACATTTACCTAATAATGTCATAGTTATAAAGTCATATAATGAATTGACTTTTAGTTACGATGAAGAAGAATATGACGCATATGAAATAGAAATTGAAAGAATAGTTAATTTACCAAATGGCAAAATAATAGAGAAAGTTGAAGATAGCAACGATACATCAAACTATACAATTAGACTTAATAGCGACGAAATAAAACTTCCACTATATGTAAGAAATAGAAGAGATGGAGACAAAATGGAAGTAAAAGGAATGACTGGTAGAAAGAAAATAAGTGATATTTTCATAAATGAAAAAATAAAACCAAGTGATAGAAATACATGGCCAGTAGTACTTGACTCAGAAGACAATATAGTATGGTTACCAGGAATAAAAAAGTCAAAATTTGACAAAAAAAATACAGAAGAGTATGATATAATACTAAGATATTATTAGAAGAAAGGAATGAAGAAATGAATATAAAAAAGAGTAAAAAAACTATGAATTTTATGCCATATTTACTACTAATGGTTGTAGTATTTGGAACATACCTATTCATAAATACAGCTGGTTCAAAAGTAAATAAATTAGATTACAATGAATTTACAACAGAACTAAGTAATGGAAAAGTAACAGAATTAAATGTAACTCCAAAAAGCAGTTCTGGAGTATATATACTAACTGGAAAATTAGATGGATATAAAAAAGGAGAAACATTTACAGTTCAAGTGCCATATACTGATACAGTAATTTCTACAATATATGAAAACGCTGAAAAGTATAACTTAAAAGTAGAAACAAACACAAACCCAGAAAATAGCGTTTGGTTATCAGTATTATTTAATATTGTACCAATTATTATATTTGGAGTATTTATTTATATAATGCTTATCAAAATGGGTAATAATGGTAAAGGAACATTTGATTTCTCTAAGAGCAGGGCTAAATTATCTGAAGATGGTGGAACTAAAACATTCAAAGACGTAGCAGGACTTAAAGAAGAAAAAGAAGAAGTACAAGAATTAATAGACTTCTTAAAAAATCCTAAAAAATTCACTAAGATGGGAGCAAGAATTCCAAAAGGTGTATTACTAGTAGGACCTCCAGGAACAGGTAAGACACTACTAGCTAAAGCTGTAGCTGGAGAGGCAAAAGTACCATTTTTCTATATAAGTGGTTCAGACTTTGTAGAATTATTCGTAGGTGTTGGGGCATCTCGTGTTAGAGACATGTTCAAACAAGCTAAACAAACAGCTCCTTGCTTAATATTTATAGATGAAATAGATGCAGTAGGACGTGAAAGAGGAACTGGTTTAGGTGGTGGACATGATGAGAGAGAACAAACACTTAATCAATTACTTTCAGAAATGGATGGTTTCAGTGAAAATGAAGGAATCATAATCATAGCTGCAACAAATAGACCAGATGTATTAGATCCAGCATTACTTCGTCCAGGAAGATTTGATAGACAAGTAACAGTTGGACGACCAGATGTAAAAGAAAGAGAAGAAATTTTAAAAGTACATGCTAAAAATAAAATACTTGCAAAAGAAGTAAAATTAAATCATATAGCAGAAAGAACTCCAGGATATTCAGGAGCTGATTTAGAAAATTTATTAAATGAAGCAGCACTTCTAGCAGTAAGAAGAAATAAAGAAGCAATCACTATGGACGAAATAGATGAAGCTAGTGATAGAGTATTAATGGGACCAGCTAAAACAAGTAGAAAAGTAACCGACTATGAAAAGAAAATAGTTTCATATCATGAAGCTGGACATGCAGTAAGTGGAATTGTACTTCCAAATGGAGAAGAAGTACATAAGATTACAATTATACCTCGTGGTATGGCTGGTGGATATACACAAATGTTACCAAAGGAAGAAAGAACACTTGTATATACAAAAGAAGAACTAGAAGAGCAAATCATTACTTTACTTTCAGGCCGTGTAAGTGAAGAAATGTATTGTCATGAACAATCAACAGGAGCAAGTGATGACTTCAAAAGAGCTACTAAAATAGCAAGAAGTATGGTAACAGAATATGGTATGTCTTCATTAGGACCAGTTCAATTAGAACATAGAAGTGAAAGTGTATTCCTAGGAAGAGACTATAATCAAACTAAAAATTTTTCAGATCAAGTTGCACACGAAATTGATCAAGAAGTTAGAAAAATTATAGATGAATGCTATGAAAAAGCAAAAGAAATACTAAAAACTAATAAAAAACTAGTAGAAGTTTTAGCTAATACTTTAATGACTAAAGAAACACTAACTAAAGAAGAAATAGAAGATTTGGTAGAAGCAAATAGTGATATAAAGATAAAAAAAGAAGAAAAATTATCAGATCAAATAAAAGAAGATATTGAAGAAGAAAAATTAGAAAAAGATGAAGATACTAAATCTAAAAAAGTAAAAAATTCTAAAAAAGAAATAGAAGAAGAGTAGTAATACTCTTTTTATTTTGATATAATACCAAATCAAGTAAGAAGTCAAATGAATTAAAAAGACTAAAAATAATATATTGAAAGTGTTATAATATAACAAGAAAAGAGGATTATTATGATATTATTTATAGATACACATACTGAATTAATAACTATAGCATTAAAAACAAAAGACAATTTATTCATCGAAACTAAAGAAAGTGAATATAGCCATTCAATATATACAATGCCAATGATAGAAAAATTATTCAAAGGAAATAATTTAAATGTAAAAGATTTAGATGAAATAATAGTAGTTAATGGACCTGGAAGTTTTACAGGAATAAGAATAGGTCTTTCAATTGCTAAGACTATCGCATATGCTTTAAATTTAAAGATACATACAATTTCAAGTTTAAAAGCATACTTAATAAGCAGCGATATAAATGAAGAAAAAATGGCAGTTATAGAAGATAATAAAGGATATTATGTTTGTGCTTTTGATAAAAATAATAATACTATAGTAGAAGAAACATATTTAGAAGAAAATCCATATCAATATAAAGAAGTAGATTACAAACTAGATATTAATAAAATAATAGATTATTGTAATAAATTTGAAAGTGCAAATCCACATCATATAAAAGCAAATTATATAAAGAAAATAGAGGTAGAAAAATAATGATACAAAGAGAAATATTAAGTGATACAGATTCAATATATAATTATATGGATGGAGATAAAGTATTAGGATACTTAGAAATAAGATTAGTAGATGGTGTTATTGATATTATGAATATTTTTGTAAACGAAGAAAATAGAAAACAAGGAATTGCAACATCACTAATGGAAGAAATGTTTAAGAATGAAGAATATAGTAGAATAATGTTAGAAGTAAATGAACATAATGATGAAGCAATTAGACTATATAACAAGTTAGGATTTAAAGAAATAAGCTTAAGAGATAGATACTACGGAGAAGATACAGCAATAATAATGGAAAAGGTGAGATAATGAAAGACGTGTATATTTTAGCAGTAGAGTCTTCATGTGATGAAACAAGTGTAAGTATAATTAAAAATGGTACTGAAGATATAGCTACAATAATTAATTCACAAATAAATGTTCATACTAAATATGGAGGTGTTGTTCCAGAAGTAGCTAGTCGCTTACACTTAGAAAATATTACAATGGTAATAGATGAATGTTTAGAAAAAGCAAATATGAAATTAGAAGACATTGATGCATTTGCTTGCACATATGCTCCGGGATTACTTGGAAGCCTTTTAGTAGGAGTAGAAGCAACTAAGGCTTTATCATTCATATATAATAAACCCTTCATAGCAGTAAATCATATGATGGGACATATATATGCTAATATGATTGGAAACAATCTAGAATATCCACTATTATCTCTTATAGTATCTGGTGGACATACAGATTTAATATTAATGAAAAAAGAAGATTCATTTGAATATTTAGGTCAAACACTAGATGATGCAATAGGTGAAGCATACGATAAAGTTGCCAGAATTCTTGATCTTCCATATCCAGGAGGACCAAATGTGGAAAAATATGCATTAGAAGGACAACCAACATATAAAATGCCAAATATACTAAACGATGATTCATTTAACTTTAGTTTTAGTGGTATTAAAAGTCATTGTAATAATTTAGTACACAATGAACATCAAAGAGGCAATGAGATAAATAAACAAAATTTAGCAAGATCATTTCAAGATTGTGTTACTTCACATTTAGTAGATAAAACAAAAAAGGCACTAATAAAATATAATTTAAAAACATTACTTATTAGTGGTGGTGTTGCAAGTAACTCATATATAAGAGAATCATTAAAAGAAATGTGTGAAAGTATTGGAGTAACAATGTATATGCCACAAAAAAAATACTGCACAGATAATGCAGCAATGATAGGAGCAGCAGCTTACATATTATATAAAAATAATATATTTGCTCCATTAAGTACTAATGCACAAAGTAATGTCAAACTCTCAAATATAAAATAAAACTCTATTTCTAGAGTTTTATTTTTTCATTTTCTTATTAATTTCAGAAACATTTTCTTGTATAGAAAGTAATACTAATGAAAATTCATATATTAATCTTAAAATTAAATTTCCAAATATTAAGATTAATAAGAAAGCTAAGAAACTAGTACTTATGGCAGTAAATGATACTAAAGTTAAGTAAATTGCAAGCACTAAATATGAAACTTTTAATATTACAGTAATATACATCTTTTTGAATTTTACATAGTCATATAGTTTTGACATAAATCCTTGGTATTTTCCTTCATTTTTGTCAGAAAATACTGTAAAGTATAAGCATATACCTCCGATTATAGCAACAACTAATGATATTATAATCCAAACACTACTTGAATTAAAGCCAATAGGATTTGTAACTCCATAATCATAACTATCTACAAACATAATCTCCTCCTAAAATAATAATATCATAAAATCAATAAAATACAATAAAAAAAGTGACATTTATCACTTCTTCTTAAAAATTAATAATTTACTTAATACATAATTTAGAATTGTTATAACTACTTGAGCAACCAACTTTATAATTTTATCATTGAAATGAAGTATTGTAACAAAGACAAACATAATACCCATTTCCAAAAGAAGAGTTGCAATTCTTGAGCCATAAAAACTTATAGCTTCTTTTAATTTATCAGTACGTTTGCTTTTAAAAACAAATATTCTATTGGTAAAGTAAGCAAATGTTACGCAAGAAATCCAAGAAATAATATTAGCAATTTGTAACTGAAAAGCATTATTAGGATTTAAGAAAGTATATACGCAAAAATAATAGGTACCTAAGCTAACAACAGTAGTTAATCCTCCAACTATTAAATAGTTTATCATCTCATCATACTTTTTATATAAATTCCACACTTTTTTAATTATTTTTTTCATATTATAAGAAATCCTCATCAAAACCTATGCGTTCACGAGCAATAAATATTGGTCTTCTTTTAGTTTCATTATATGTTTTACCTAAATATTCACCAATAATACCTAAAAATATTAATTGAATTCCACCAAGGAATAACATAACACACATTAATGATGCATATCCAGGAGTATCAATACCAGTAGTGAATGTTTTAACAAGTATAACAATTAAATAAATAAATGCTATAAAACTTGTAAGTATTCCTGTATAGGTAGCAAATCTAAGTGGTTTAGTACTAAAACTTACAATACCGTCAAATGCATAATTTAATAATTTTAATTTACTCCATTTAGATACTCCAGCTTTTCTTTCCTTAACTCTATATGAATCATAATAGGTTCTAAAGCCAACATAACTAAATATACCTTTAGAAAATCTATTTCTTTCACTCATTTCAAGTATAGCTTCAACAACATTTCTTCTAAACATTCTAAAATCAGAAGCTCCATCAACTATTTCCATATTTGATAATTTGCCCATTAATTTATAGAACATTCTTTGTAATCCTCTTTTTTTCTTTTGCTTTTGACACATACATACAGCATCATATTGATCATTTTCTCTTAAAAAATCATACATTTTAACAAGATAAACTGGATCTTGTTGTAAGTCACAATCAATAATACAAGCATAATCAGCTTTAGAGTACAAAAAACCTGCATACATCGCAGCTTCCTTACCGAAATTCTTAGAAAAGCTAATTATTTTAACATTTTCATCATCTTTCTTATGTAATTCTTTTAATTTTTGTAATGTTTTATCTTTTGATCCATCATCTACAAATATAAAATTATGTTTAATTCCTTTTAATGCTTCATTAACTGCATCATAAAAATTGAAAATATTATCTTCTTCATTATATGCAGGTACAATAATATCTAATTTCATTTAATTCCTAACTCCTAATATCCTAACTTTCCATCAAGACTTTCATCATCATTAATCCAATCTTGAACATCTATTTCTCTATATTTATTTTTATTATCTCTTACTATTACTTTAGTTATTCCACTATTTATCACAACTCTCTTGCACATTGAACAACTAGAAGAATTTTCTACATATTCACCAGTTTTAGAATCTTTCCCGACCATATATAATGTTGCACCAATCATATCTTTTCTAGGAGCAGATATTATAGCATTTTGTTCAGCATGAACACTTCTACATAATTCATATCTCTCACCACGAGGAATATTAAGTTTCTCACGTACACAATATCCTAAATCATCACAATTCTTTCTGCCTCTAGGAGCACCATTATAACCAGTAGATATAATCTCATCATTTTTGACTATTACAGCTCCCCATTTCTTTCTAAGACAAGTAGCTCTTTCTAAAGTTGCTTCTGCAATATCTAAATAATAATTATTTTTATCTATTCTTTTCATACTAAAACCTCTATAAACATTTTATCATAAAATTTCACAAAAAAATATATTTTAAATCAAACTTGTAATTTCTTTACTGAATGATATAATTATTATAGTAAAGTAGGGAGTAAAAATGAAAAATTATATTAAAAGAATATTAAAGAAAAGTAAAAAAGAAATAATAATAGAAGCTTTTGTTTGTATAGTATTAAGAGCAATTCTACTATTAAATCCAATATTATATAGTGAGGCAGTGAATTCGATATCAGCAAGTTCTTATGAAAGAGCAATTAATATTCTTATAATATATATAATTTCAATAAGCATATATAAACTTTTTGAATATTTAAGACAATATTCTTTTTACAATGTATACAATAAAATCTATAAAGAAAGTACAAATATTGGATTACAATACACCAATGATAATTCAATATTTAGTTTATCAAGGTTTAGCGCAGGAGAATACTTAAATATAATGAGTACTGATATAGATATAATTTGTAGTTTTATTACAAATGGTATTTATAGAATAATTCAACTTCTTGAATTTTCAGTTATATACTACTATTTCTTTAATGTAAATATTACATTATTCTTTATTACAGTTGCTTTTTCACTAATAGTATTATTTTTTATAATTATGTCAGGTAATAAAATTCAGACATATAATAAAGAAAGAAAAGAGAATTATGATAAAAAAACAAGTGCAGTTAATGATGTATTTTTAGGAATAAAAGAAATTAAAGGATTTAACCTAAGCAAGAATATTAATAGTAAAGTAAATAATGAAACAAATAAATATGTTCAATCTAATAAAAAATATACAGTTATATACTATGCAATAAATATAGTTGCTGTTTATATATTTGAAATTCTTAGATTAGCTGTTTTCATCTATGGTGTTTATGAAATTGCTAAGGGAAGAATGGAACTCGGAATACTATTAGTAATATATAGTTATTATCAAAAGATTATAGATAATTTTTCGTTAGTATCAACATTAAATTTGGAATATAAAAACTTTAAAATATCACTTCAAAGATTAAATAAACTTTTTGAGTATGCTAAAGAAAATAGTGAAAATGATGTTACAATAGAAGAACCTATAGGAGAAATTGAATTTAATCATGTTCTTTATGGTTATAGACATGACCCTATGCTTAGCGATTTCAGTGTAAAAGTAAATCCAAAATCAATCACAGCAATAACGGGTAAAACCGGTAGTGGAAAAACTGGAATATTCGATTTACTTATGAAAATGAATAGACAGCTTCAAGGAAGTATAATGATAGATGGGATAGATATATCTTCTATTAATGATTCTGATTATTATAATTTGGTTTCTATCGCAAGAAAAAGTCCATTTTTCTTTAACTGCAGTATAAAAGATAATCTAATGATGGTTGGTAAAAGTGAAGAAGAAATGGAAGAAGTTTGCAAACAAGTTGGAATACATGATGCGATTATGAGTCTTGAAAAAGGATATGATACAGTGATTACGAACGATACAAAACTATTATCATCTTCGCAAAAAAGACTTTTAGCTATCGCAAGAGTATTTTTAAAAGACACAAAAGTATTCCTATTTGATGAAATAATAGAAACACTTGATAAAGAAAATAGAACAAACATTATGAAAATACTAAAAGAAAAAAAGAAGAATCATACAATTATGATAATTTCAAGAGATAAAAAAATATTGAAATTAGTAGATGACATAGTATTAATTGATAGTGGAATTTTGCAAGCAACTGGTACACATGAAGAGTTATCTAAAACAAATGATTTATACAAAGAAATCAGCTAAAAACCTTAAATAGTATTTTTTGTGTAAAAAAAATTGTCTAAAAATTTTAATAAATTGACTTATATAAAGATTTTATCTATTATAAAAATAGATAGAGAGGATATGAAAATGAAACAAGAATTTGACTTGCACATGCATACATCTTATTCAGATGGAGAACATCCATTAGAGATTGTATTAAAAAAGATTAAAGAAAATGAATTAAAAATATTTTCTATTACAGATCACGATAGTGTAGACTCTATAAGAGAAATAAAAAAATATGATTTAGGAGCTGCTAAATATATAAAAGGAATAGAAGTTAGTTCAATTCTAGATGGAAAGTATAAATTACATATATTGGGTTATAACATAGATGAAAATAATGCCAAATTAAATGATGTAATATTAAAATTAAAGGAAGCTAGAAAAAAGAGATTTTCCGAATTAGCAAGTTATGTTGAGGAAAACTTTGGTTTTAAAATAAAGCATGAAGATATAGAAGAAGTAGTTGAAAATGTAAATATACCTGGTAAACCACATTTGGCTGAAATAATGATAAAGTATGGTTATGTATCAAGTGTAAAAGAAGCATTCGGAAAATATTTAGAAGATGCTAAAACAAAAACATCAAATAGAATGGACGCTAAAATAGTAATTGAAGCAATAAAAGATGCCGGCGGAATAGTAATATGGGCACACCCAAAGAAAGTTGAAAAAAAATATAATATCAATTTTGAAGAATTAATGTCTAGATTACTAGAACTTGGTCTTGATGGAATTGAACCATTTAACTCATTACATACATATGAAGAAAGTATGAGATATTTAAAATATGCAAAAGAACATAATTTAATAACAAGTGGAGGATCAGATTATCACGGAGAAAATGTAAAACCTGATGTTAAAATAGGAGTTATATTTAATAGTGGTGAAAATATAAAAATTGATACAAAAGATATCACATTAATATCAAAATTGGAGGGATAATATGGAAGAAAAAAATATAGAATTCATTAAAATGGATGAAGGAGAAGCTGAAGCAGCAAAATCATTCATAATTACACAATTAGATGAATATGTTTTACCTTATATTTATGAAAAAAATCTAATGTTCTCATCAGAAAAAGGTTCAATATATAGCGAATATTTAAGTATAAGTGCATCAGCAAGTGCCTTATTACCATCATATGCTGATAAATCACAAAATTCAGAAAGTAAAAAAGCCGAGTTGGATTCACAATTAAGAGAATTATATATAAGAACAAAAAATTTAGTTACTAGAGTATCAGAAGAACAAAGTATGGGAAGCTCAAAGAAGCTTTAGTAAGGCGATAATATGGAAGAAGTACCATTTAATTATTATGAACAATATCAAAAACTATTTGATTACTCAAGTTCTGATGAAGAAAAAAAATCACCTGGAGACAAGTTAAAAGAAGATATAGAGCAATTAAAAGAAACAATGAGAAAGTCAGGCTATTCTGAAGAAGAAATTTCGATTGTAACAGAAATAGATCCTTTTGATATAGCAAAAGCCACTAAAGTTGCAGTAGACATTGCATTAACCCCGTCTTTAGATGGAAAGAAAAAAGTAATAGAAAAAGCGGATGTACCAACATTCTACCAAGTTGCAGGACAACCAGGTTGTGGTAAATCTGCAGCTATTACTGCGATAGAAGAATCAGCACAAGGAAGACCATATATCTCAGAAATGGATGTATATAGAACTAAGCATCCACAAATTTCAAAAATAAAAGAAATGATCGTAAAAAGATATCCAAATGATAGAGACAAACAAGGTAAAGATTTTGTAGCAATGACATCTGTTTTCGCGGATATCATGGAATTGTCTGTAACAGGATATTTAATATCACAAGGATATAGCGTAATCAAAGAAACTACAGGTAAAAATTCAAAAAGTTTATGTGGCATGATAGATGCACTAAGATCTCAAACTCCAGAAATGAAAGCAACAATGGCTTGCATGGCTGTTTCACAAGAAGTTTCAATCGATGGAACAGTTTCTAGAGGAAGAATGATGAATAAATTAACGAGTTTATTTGTTGAAGAATTAAATTCATTAGGAATAGAATCAAAACCAGTTGGTAGAGGAACCGTTCCTAGAACAATCAGTGAAAGCATATGCAAACAAATACCGGGATCAATGAAAAGAGTTGCACAAAGTGGAATGATTGATGGTGAATTTTTAATAGTAAAAAGAGGTAAAGAAAATAATATAATTGCAAGAATAACAGGTGAAGAATGTAAACAAAATGCTGATTTTATTATGCAAACTCTAGAAGATAGAATTACAGGAAACTTATCCCAAAAAGAAACGCAAGAACACTTCCAAAAGAAAGTCGAAGAAAGAGAAAAAGCAGCAACAGAAATAGAAAAAGGAAGCGTCGAATCTACAGTTGGATTATATACCTATCCAACAAAAACTTGGTTAAAAGAAACAGACGGAGCCTTAGATTTCTTTAAAAAAGAGTCCGGACTAACAAATATAGATGAAATTGCAGAATGGTTAATTAAAGAAAAGTTTCTTCCACAAATAGTCGCCGATGAAAGAAAGGTAGATACAGAAGAAAATTTAGCTCATTTTGATGAAGAAAATAGAAAAACTATGATACAACTAAACACAGCAATCGTTGCACTTCAAAAAGCAATGGTAGAAAGCTTGAGTAAGCAAGAAGAAATGTACAGTGGAGTAAAAAGATAATTATGAAATATGAATTTAATAATGAAAATCTTGATAAAATAATGCAAGATTTTGGAAAACTAACATTAAGTTCCAAAAAAGAAAAAATAATAGAAGATCTAAAATTTTTAATAGACTATCAAGCAAAATTATGTGAATTAAATAACAAAAGACTAAACAGTATAGACTCAAAAGACATTGAGTTTTTTAACTCCAAACTTTCAAGTGAAGATGATTTTTTAGATACTATCTATACTTATTTATATATTTTAAAGAGTGCTAACTATGATTTTATAAATGCATTATCACAAAATATGATGCAAATTAATGATATGTGGCAACAATAAAATACCTTAAGTGGTATTTTTTCTTTTATATGTTAATAAACTTTACTAGAGGAACTATGAGAACAAATATTAAAACAGGACTAAGTAGTAAAGAAGTAATAAATAGAAGAAATAAATATGGAAGTAATAAACTTACTTCAAAAAGTAAAAATACATTTATTAAACTTGTAATAGAATCATTAGGAGATCCAATTATTAAAATATTATTAATTGCACTTGCTATAAAAGTTATTTTTTTATTTAAAGATTCGGATATTTATGAAACAACAGGTATATTTATAGCAATATTTTTAGCAACCATAATATCAAGCTTATCAGAGTATGGAAGTGAAAAAGCATTTGAAAAATTAAATGAAGAAAATTCAATAATAAAAGTAAAAGTACTTAGAAACTCAAAAAGAGAAACAATTAATATTGATGAATTAGTTGTAGGAGATATTGTATATCTTGAAAGTGGAGATAAAGTACCAGCTGATTCTATCATATTAAAAGGCGAATTATACATAGATGAAAGTATATTAACGGGAGAAACAAAAGAAAGACATGCAAGTAGTAACGATGAAATATATATGGGTTCAATAGTAACAGATAAAAGTGCAATTATAGAAATAACTAAAGTAGGAGATAAAACATTCTATGGAAAAATTGCAAATGATATACAAGAAAAACCGATAGAAAGTCCATTAAAGTCAAGATTAAGAGTTCTTGCTAAGCAAATAAGCAGATTAGGTTATACAGCAGCACTGTTGATACTAATATCTTATATGTTCAATGCGGTGGTTGTTTCAAATAACTTTAATTTAGAAAAAATTCTTGAATTCAAAGATTTTTCAGCACATCTTTTATATGCATTAACTCTAAGTGTAGCAGTAGTAGTAATGGCAGTACCAGAAGGTCTTCCAATGATGATAACATTAGTTCTTTCATCAAATATGAAAAGATTATTAAAAAGAAATGTACTAGTAAGAAAACTGGTAGGTATAGAAACAGCGGGGTCTCTAAACATTCTATTCACAGATAAAACAGGTACATTAACAGAAGGAAAACTAAGCGTAGAATCATACGTAGATGCAGAACTGAATACATATAAAAATATAAACAACTTATCAACAAAAAATTATGAATTAATTTATCAATCATTAGTTTATAACAATGCTTCTTTTTTAAATAATGGAATACCTGAAGGTGGAAATACAACAGATAGAGCAATATTATCATATATAGGAAATGATGATAAAACCAAATATAAAATACTAAATATTGAAGAGTTTAATTCAAAATTAAAATATTCAAGAGTAGAAACTAATTACAATAATAATACCATCTTTATTAAAGGTGCATATGAAAAAGTACTTGAAAAATGTACTAAATATTATAAAAAAGATGGTTCTATTAGAGTATTAATAGATAAAAAGAAGATTGAAAACTATTTAAATTTAAAAACTAGCGAAGGTAAAAGGGCTTTAGCTTTAGCATACAAAGATAATTCATCAAAAGGTTATATTTTACTTGGTTTTATATTTCTAAAAGATAATATAAGAAAAGAAGCATATGAAGGAATAAAGAAAATTAAAAATGCGGGTATTCAAGTTGTAATGGTAACTGGAGATGCTAAAAATACTGCAGTTGCTATAGCAAAAGAATTAAAAATAATAGATAGTAATACTAACAAGTTATTAACAAGTGAAGAGTTTAATAATCTATCTGATGAAGAAGTTAAAAAGATACTTCCTGATTTAAGGGTTCTTAGCAGAAGTCTTCCACAAGATAAAAATCGTTTAGTAAGGCTTGCTCAAGAGTTAAATTTAATAGTTGGTATGACAGGGGATGGTATAAACGATGCTCCAGCATTAAAAAAATCAGATGTTGGATTCTCAATGGGAAGTGCTACTGAAATAGCAAAAGAAACAAGTGATATAGTAATAATTGATAATAATATACTTTCAATATCAGTAGCTATTTTATATGGAAGAACAATATTTAAAAGTATAAGGAAATTTATAATATTTCAATTAAGTGTTAATATTTGTGCAGTATTATTAAGTATAATAGGACCTTTTATAGGAATATTATCTCCAATAACTATAATACAAATGTTATGGATAAATATGGTAATGGACACATTCGCTGGACTAGCATTTTCATATGAACCAGCACTAGAAGAATACATGGAAGAACCGCCTAAAAAAAGAGACGAAAAAATTATAAATAAATATATGACAAATCAAATCATATTTAATGGAATATATTCATCACTTTTATGTGTTTGGTTCTTAAAATCAAAATTTATTCATGAAGTTTATAGAGTAGATCCTACAAATAAATATTTATTAACAGCATTCTTTGGATTATTCATTTTTATTGCAATATTTAATGCATTTAATTCAAGGACGTATAGATTAAACATATTATCAAATATATTAAAAAATAAAATATTTATAATAATTATTGCATTTATAGCAATAGTACAAATAATATTGATATATTATGGTGGTGAAGTTTTCCGAACAACAGGATTAACTATATATGAATTTGAAGTTATGATTTTACTAGCATTTTCAATAATTCCCTTTGATATAATAAGAAAAATAATTTTAAAGAAAAATAAAATAGTTAGAACAATCTAACTATTTCTTTCTTTTAACTAACCTAGCTTCTCTATTAAATTCAGCTCTCATAAGTGATAATTCAACACTTCTTTGATTACAATATTGAATTAAATCTTCAAATTCTTCTTGTACAAAGTCACATTGCATATCTTTAAAATAAAATTGATGTAACAAATATTGATCATAAAAATCAGGATATCTTCTCAAAGGGTCACTAGCATGCGAATACTCAGTATAACCAAGCCCAGCATGCAGAGAAGGAACAGAAGAATATTTACTTTCTAAATATATATTATCCAATATTTTACGTGTATAATCATCTACATACATTCCCATTTCTTCAATAGTTTTAGAAATATATTCTTCATCTTGAACTCTATAAATAAAAGGAATTCCTGCATCTTTAGCTGTTCTAGCTATAAGAAGATTATATAATCCCATAAATTCACGAACAATAACATCGCTCTTAAGTTTTCTGAAATTATCTATTTTTTTACTCTTTTCTTTTTTCTCCCAGTATTGTTCTTTCCTAATGTTTCTTTTTTCTAAAGCACGAGCTAACATAAGCAAATCAAGAATATTTCTTTCTAATTCATCATTACCTAAATGATTTAAAATAGCTTCACTCTGCAGATATGTTAAATTACGACTAACAATTATATTATTTTTTTCAATATAATAATCTAAAATTTCACCTGAATCATTTAATACAACATATAAAGTAATTGTTCTTCTAGTTTTGCCTTCATTTAAAGATAATTCATTTTCTACTTTATTTGGGAATAATCTTGTTCTAGTTCCACTCATGTATTTACATTCATAATTGTTTCTAGCATTTAAATCGAGTACACTATTTTTTTCAATAGCACTAGCTGCATCCGCAACATGAATACCTACAATATATTTATTTCCATCTTTTCTAACGCTTAGTCCATCATCTCTTAAAAATGTTTTATTTCCATCAATTGATACAATAGTATCATTACAATCTTTTTTATTAGGTTTTATAAGAGGTCCATTTGGAATATTAGTCATTATTCCATATTTTTCTAGAATTTCATCAGTATTTAGCCCTCTTTTAACACCATTTATTATTAGATATATTTCATAGCTAAAAAGATTGTTTTTACTAGTTGAATTATGTAAATGTCTTAAATACTTATCTTTATTAACTTTAGATGTATATAATAGTTTTAATAATGTTATATAGTAATATATATCTCTACTTTCAGTTTCTAAAGCTGTCATTGACTTAAAAAAAACGTAATCAAATAATTCATTATTCCTTTTTGTTAAAGTTTCTTTATTTATATTCAAAAACTTTTTAATGATATCTACATCTTCATGGTTATCAATTAATTTCCTAATCAAAGTAACTAATGCATCAGCATCTATATTTTTATCTAGAACAATTTCATCTAACTGATTAGCAGCATCTAATAGTACAGAATTACTATTCTTCTTTAGAAAAGCTAAAATAGGTTCTCTTAATTTTTTAATTCTTTTTCTATTTATTTCAACTTCTTCTTTATTAAAATTTAATTTATCACAAAGAATGCAAAATAAATCAATTCCATTTTTTATAATAGATGTGTGGTATTCATCGTTAATTATATTATTAACATTTGTTTGTAAAGCTCTATATGTATCTCTTAACATTTGAGTCATATTGACTTGGCAATCTTCCATATGATTTTTAATAGCTTCATCAGTAAAATTGCCATAAAGAATAAAGTTAAATATTCTTGCATCAGAACTCATAGGCTTCCCACTTTCTAATTTAATAATAACATAATATACAAAAAAATTCCAAGGTTTTTAAATGTTATGATATAATTTATTTAGGAGTGATAAAATGTATAAAATAAAGAAATTAATACTATATATACTTACAGTAATTTTTCTTGTATTATCTGGAATAGAACTTTTTAAGTATTTTCGTGTTGATACTACATTATATGGTGTAATATATCTTTTGGTTAATTTAATCACATTATTTTTCTTAATTCCGGTCACTTATAATTATAAAAAAAATTTTTCGATGGCAAGAATAAGTAAATTGTTAATAGTTTTGATCATTGGTATTTTTAATTCATACATTTTAGATAAAATTGTTATTAATAATATGACATATATAGATTCTTCAGCTTTATACTTAGATTCAATATATGTATGCAAAAATATATTAAAAGGGCTAGTTTATTGTTGCCTCGGAATATTTACTTTTTTTGAATCAAAATTAAATAATAAAATTTCAAAATTGATAAAAAATATTAAAAAAGTTGATTATTCTAAATAGTTGTGGTATAATATGCATCGAAAAGTTGATAAGGTAAATTTAGAAAATATTGACAAAAAGCATGTTTTGTGGTATAATACAAGACATATTTACAAAGGGGGTAAATAAAATGAATGAAAGTTTAATAAAAGCAATCAAATCAACAATGAGTTCACAATTAGAAAAATTTACATTATTAAAAAAAGAATATGAGATGGTTAAGAAAACTGAACCAACAAATATTCAAGCACAAAACGAAATAGCAATCAAAGCACAAGATGTACTTAATGATTACAACACTACAAAAGCAGAATTAACTAAATATGAAAAAAGTTATAGTGATTATGTTAATTTATGTGGAGCACAAAGTATTGAATCTGATGAAAGAAAATCCAAAGAATTAGAAAAAGCTGTTTCTGAAGCATATGATAACTTAATAAAACTTGAAGATGAACTTGCTGAAAAATATGATGTAACTATTGAAAGAGAAGTAGAACCAATAGAAGAAGAGGAAGAAGAATATACTACTGAAAAGCCAAAAAAAGGAACAGCAAAAAAAATTATTGCTGGTGTGTTAGCATTTGCTACAGCTTTTGGACTTGGTTATTGCCTTAGAGGATGTAGTGACAATAGAATATCAAATTATAATACAGCAATAGTTGATACAACAAATCAAGAAGAAAAAGAACCAGGAGAATATGGAACATTCTTAGATGTTACAGATAATGAACAAGTAAATGCAAGAGCAAATTATTTATATAACACATATTTTGAACAATTTAGAAGTAAATTAACTCCAACTGAACAAGAAATGATTACTCCAGAAAAAATAGCAAATATTATAAGAGTAGCTAACGGAGAACTTCCATTAGATTCAGAAGGAAATAAATATTATGACGCAAATTTGACTGATGATTATATTCAAGCTTTAACAAAAATAACTGCTGATCTTCCATCATCACCAACATTAGATAAGATTTATCATGTTCCAACTCATTTATTTGCAGTAGATGGAAGTGACTTATCTAATTTCATGATGAGATATGATGAAGATTATGCTAAAATAGCTGATGCTAGAAATAATCGTGATGGTGAAAAAGCTCAAGCAGCAATTGCATCATTAGGACAAAAGTTATGGTATGAATGGTCACTACAAGGTATGAACTATGAAATAGATGGTAAAAAGACAGATTACAAGAGCCCATTTGATTTACCAGCTTCTCAAAGAGCATTAGCATTAAATGGTGCTGTTGCAAAATATGGACCATTTGTATTTGAATATAATCTAAATGCAATGCAACCAGTATGTATAGATGCTTGTGTTGATTATTATTCAAAGACAATGAAACAATTAACTGTTAATGAAATCTTTATTGGTGTAACAAGTGGTGAATATGATACAGTTATAGCAAAAGCAGCTGGAATTGAAGTTGATAAAGAACCAGATTCAATTGCATTTGATCAAGATTTAAGAGATCAACTAGAATTTAAATATAGAGAATTAAAACAAATGACTTTAAAATAATAAAAAGGGGGAAATAAATTATGTATAGTAATGAAAGAGGATACAAATTTAGCATACTTGATATAATCGTTAAATTAATTTTCGCAGCATTGTTTATCTTTATATTAATTTGGTTATTTGAAAAAAATGTTCCAAATATGAAACCATTTTATAGCAATGTTTTCAGAGAAAATATTAAATATATGCAAGAAGCAGGAGAAAGTTATTTTACAGATGACAAGTTGCCTAAAGAAATAGGAGATATAAATAGAATATCACTTGCTGATATGTTTGATAAAAAATTAGTGTTACCATTTGTTGATGAAGATGGTAATTCATGTAACCAATATGATTCATATGTAAGCGTTACAAAAACTGACAATGGTTATGAATTAAAAACAAACCTAGTATGTAATAAAGAAAGTAATTATACTGTAAAAATTCTAGGATGTCATAATTATTGTAAAGATGCATTATGTTCTAAAACTTGTAGTGTTGAACAAATTACAGAATATAAATATAAAAAATTAAGTAATGTTACTACTTACAAATGTCCAAATGGATATAAAAAATCTGGAAAATATTGTGTTAAAAGTAAATTAGTTGACTCTAAGTCAGCAAATAAAACAACAACTACTACAAGAGTTATAACAGTTGATGCTACTAAAGTAATTGATAGCGGAACTAAGAAATTATTAGAAACTATCAAAGTAAAAAATAATGATTCTTATGAAAAAGTTTATATAAATCCAATTAAGGAAACGACATCTGGAACTACAACAACAACTAAAGTTTATATAGATCCAATTAAATCAACAAGTAATGGTAGTACAACTACTGTTAAAGAAGCATATAGTTGTCAAAAAACAAAGACTGTAAGAGAATCATATAATTGTACAAAATATAAAACTGAAACTCAATGTACTACAAAATATAAACAAGAAGCGTATAGTTGTGAATGCACAACTAAATATGTAGGTGGTGTATATAAAACATCATGTAATACATGTTATAAATCTGTTCCATATCAATCATGTAGTGATGTTAATAAAGCTTATACAGATACATGTTATAGAGATGTAACAAAAACTTACACAGATACATGTTATAGAGATAAAACTGTAACTAAACCAGGAACAACAACTTATCGTTGTCCTTCAAATGCTGAAGGTAGTGAAGGTTCAGGATCAAACTTAAAATGTTATTATTATAAAAGTACAACAACACCAGGAACAACAACTTATCGTTGCCCTTCAAATGCTGATGGAAGCTATGGTTCAGGATCAAACTTAAAATGTTATTACTTAGAAAAGGTGTCTGGTGGATATTCATACAAATGCCCAAGTAAATCAAATTATTCAACTGGTTCAGGATCAAACTTAAAATGTTATTATGTAACAAATGGTTCTTACCATTATACTTGTGAAAAAGGTTATAAACTTGATGGTAAATATTGTAAAAAAACAGTAAATGAAACATCAACTGTTAAGAAATGTGACAGTGGATATAAACTAGAAGGCGATAAATGTAATAAATATTCTACTACAAAAATCAATGCAACTAAGAAAACAAGCAAAAAAACAGTTTATAAGTGGAGTAAGAGTGAAAGCTTATCTGGATGGACAAAAACTGGAGATACAAGAACTGTACAAGGAAAAGAAATATGTGAATAAAAAGAGAAATATAGAGATATTTCTCTTTTTTTCTTGTAATTTAACATAAAAAAAGATAAACTTAATATGGAGGTAAATATATGGCAACAGCTAAAAATAATAAAAAAGGAAAAAAGATAAATACTACTATAAAAAAAGTAACTAATGCTGAAGTAAAAGAAATTAAAAAAGAAACAAAAAAGAATTATAATTTAGGATGGTTATGGGTAATAATTGGAATAGTACTACCACCAGTTGGAATAATACTATATTTTATATGGAAAAATAAAAGAAAAGAAGATGCACTTAAAGCAGGAAAAGCAGGATTGATTGCATTATGCATTTGGGCGTTTGTTGGCATTTCATTTATACTAAGTGATGGTGGAAGTAACAATAATCAAAATACAGGTGGTACTGAATTAAAAACCGTAGATGTTTCGTTAGCTTCTGATACGATTAAAAAGTGGTATAATGATTTAGATAGTGGCGCAGGTGTTGTAACAGTTATTGCAAGTAGTACTTGTCCTCATTGTAAAAATTACAAACCAATAATAACTGATATTTGTGAAAAAGAAAAAATTAAATTATATTTCTTTGAGTCAGATCAATTATCTCAAGATGATTATACAATATTAACAAATTCTATTAATTTACAAAACTATGAAGGATATGTTCCATACACATTTATTGTGAAAGATAGAAAATTTGTATTAGATCATACTGGAGAGCAAGATGAAGCTGGTACAAGAAATATGTTAACAGAAGCAGGCTTATTGGCAAACTAAGAAAGTAAAGAAAAACTAGGAAACTAGTTTTTTTTCTTTGTATATAGTATAATTTTTATAGGTGAAGTATATGAAAAAAAGCTTATTCTTGATTATAATTGTAACTTTAATAGCAGTTTTAACAAAATTTTATATATCAAATTATAAAATAGAATATAATGTAAATGATTATGATGTTAAGACTATTTATAAAAACAAAAGATTTTATTTTGAAATTAAGAAAGACAAAATATTCAATTTTGATATATATTCTAAAAGGAAACTATCAAAAACTAAAGTTTATAAGATAGAAGAATTAGATTTAGCAAACTATTACTGCATTATTCCATTTATCAAAGATATGAAAACATATCCATTGTGCTATAGTAAAGAAACACAAGAATATATTGACTATAATCTAATAAATGATGAACTACTAGCAGATTATCAATATAAATCAAATTTAAACTCTAAACCTGAAAAAGACTTTGAATACTACAATTTACTTAAGGAAAATGAATATATTGCTCTTTGGACTTATAAAGGTTATATAATTATGAATGGGAAATCATTTAAAAATGTAAATATATTTAAAAAAGATAGATACGATAATAGCCTTTCATATATTATAGATAATACAATATACATGCCAAACTATGATGAAGAACACGAATATTCAAAGATAATAAAATTAAATCTTGAAACATATAAAATAGATTCGATATCTTTAGAAAAGAAAATAGATTTTGACTCATATATTGTTGGTAATATAAAAAATAAATTATATATTTTCGATAATAAAAACAGTATACTATATGAACTAGATTTAAAAAATAGTAAATTATCAGTAATAGGAAATACTGAAAAAGGATTTATTAAATACAAAGATGGAAAATGGCTAATATGTAGTAAAACAGAATACAAAATTAACAAAATAAAAATAGATAACCATAAAGATTCAAATTATACGTATAAAATAAAAAATGGATTATTTAAACAAATAAAAGAAAATAATAATATTACAACAAAAATATCAGATAATATATCAAATATAATATATGAATATAATGATGACATATATTATATTTATGAAGATAATCTATATTTATATAACTCTTTAAAAGGAAATAATAAAGTATTTTACAATTATGAATTAAACTTTAATAAAGATAATACAATTTTTATGTATATTAAATAGCAATTATAAAACAAAATCATATAATACATTAGGTGATTATTATGATAGATAAAAATATTGCTAAAGAACTAGAAAGTCCATTTTATACATTATATGAAATAAAAAAAGGAGATTCTTTATATAAAATATCAAAAGAATTTAATGTTAACACTAAATTACTGTCTGAATTAAATGGATTAAATTTAGATGATTATATATATCCAGGACAAACACTGCTAATTCCCAAAAAAGATGTCAGTTATTATATAACAAAAGATGGAGATACACTTTATAATGTAAGTAATATATTTGGTGTAAAAGAATCAGATATTGTAAATAATAATAAAACAATTTATTTATTACCAGGACAAATGATATATTATAAAAAATAGACTAAGTATCTAGTCTTTTTTTTCTTATCATGATATAATTTTTATAATAGGAGTTGGTTAGGGTGATAATAAAAAAACCTTATGCTTTTCTAATTAAAAAATTTAGATGGATACATGGTATACTTTTTGCTATGTTGGTTTTTTTAGCTGTAAAATCAGTAAACATTTATACATTCTTTAGTGACTATGCAACAAATCATTATTATGTTATGTCATCAATGCTAGCTTCAGAATATATAGATTTAACACTGTTTGTAGTGACTATTTTAGCTATATTAGTAAGTGTGTTAATATATTTTATACTATCTTTAAAGAATAAAGACAGAAAAACATATGCTTTATTATGTTTATACTATATAGTTCTATTTGTTTATTTTATATATATGTTATCCATATTCCAAAATTTACAAAGCAAAAGTTTAGGAATAGAAACGGTAAGAGTAATAAGAGATATAAGTATTATAATTTCATTACCACAAATAGCTTTCTTATTTATAATTTTTGGAAGGACATTAGGATTTAATTTAAAACAATTTGATTTTAAAAAAGATTTAGAAGAAATGCAAATTGATACCAAAGATTATGAAGAAGTAGAAGTAGAATTTGGTAAAAATAACTATAAAACAGCAAGATTCTTAAGAAAAGTATTAAGATTAACTAAGTATTTTATATTGGAAAATAAATTTATTGTAACAATTTTAGCATCTATAATAGTATTAGTGACTTCATTAGCAATTTTTATAAATATAAAAGTTTATAATGTTAGCTATAATGAAAATGTAGAAATAATCGCTAATAATGTACACTATACTGTATTGTCTTCCTATGTAACAAATAAAGATATAAATAATAATATAATAACAAAAGATAAAAAATATATTTTAATAAAAATAAAAGCTAATAACAAAACATCAATAAACTATAACTTATATAGAGAAACTTTTAGATTAGAATTAAATAATACTATGCTAATTCCAACATTTGGATTAGATAATAAATTTATTGATGTCGGAAAAACCTATAGTCCTTTTGAAATTAAAAGTGGAGAAACAAAAGAATTTATAATAGTGTTTGAATTAGATGAAAGTATAAATCAATCTGAATTTATATTAAAAATAAAAAATTATGATTATGGCAATTTTACAACATTAGAATCAGAATATAAAGACATTAATATTATTCCACAATATATAGATTCAGATGACGATTTTGGAAAACTATATTTACCAATAAATTTAAATCTTGAAGATACTTTATTAGGTAAAACTAATATAGTACTTAATTCATATGAAATCGCAACAACTTTTAAAGAAAAATATGAATATTGTCTAACAGAAGATAATTGTATGATTAATACATACATAGTAAAACCAATTTCAATAGGAAAAGGAAATCTATCAGTATTGAAATTAAGAGGAACATTAGAATTAGATGATAGTATATATATGAGTAAATATATTTCAAATATTGGAGATTTATTAAGCTATTTTGGAAAAATTGGATATAGATATAGAGGAAAATATAAAACTACTTCAATAACTAAAATACCAACAAAATTAAAAAATGATGAATATTCTTATGTTGAAATACCTTCAGAATTGGTAGAAGCTAACAAAATAGAAATAATTTTAACAATTAGAGGTATAAAATACACATTAGTGTTGAAATGATGCATATAATTTGATATAATTATATGCACATGGAGCCATAGCCAAGTGGTAAGGCACAGGTCTGCAACACCTCCATCGTCGGTTCAAATCCGACTGGCTCCTCCAGATTTATTAATTAACTCGGACGATGAAAGTTCGAGTTTTAATTTTATATTAAAGATGTAAATATTAACAAATATAATTCTTTTTTATTTATAAAAATGCTAAACTAATAATGGTGAATAATATGAAGATAGCAGTATTCTCAGATATACATGGAAATTATCAAGCACTTGAGTCAATACTAAAAGATATAAAAGGTAAAAAAATAGATAAAACTATTTTTTTAGGAGATGCAGTTTCGCTAGGACCTGATTCAAATAAATGCTTAGATTTGCTTTTTAAAGAAAAAGTTACATTCATACTTGGTAATCATGAACTATATTGTACAAAGGGTGTTTCAATAGATCCAGATAGTAATACAAATAAAAGGAATCATAATTTATGGATAATAAATAATATATCAAAACAAAATCTAAACAAATTAAAGGAACAAAAATTATCTTATGAACTTTCTATTAACAATAAAAAATATACATTTATTCACTTTTTATTGGATAAAAAAACAAAATATCCATTTAAACATTTAAGTATTTTTAGAGATGATACATATAAAAAAGAAATGGATAAAATCGATAGTGATTATATTTTTTATGGACATGAACATACTGGAAGAATTGACTTTATAAATGGAAAAGAATTTTATGCAATAGGGAGTAGTGGGTGTAGAACAGATAATACTACATACTATTACATAATAGATACTAAAAAAAATAAAGTTAAAAAAATAAATATTTACTATGATAGAAAAACATTTATAAAAAGTATTAACAACAAAGATTATCCAAATATAGAAAATATCAAGCAAACGTTTTTTGGAATAAAAAAAGAAGATTTAAAAAATTAAATCTTTTTTTAATTATCTATTTTTATAGTAATATCACTAGTAGGATAACTACAGCATGGATGAATATAATTAAATTTTATATCAGCTTTACGTCTATGTTCCATATCTTCTTTAACTCTAATAGTTCCCCAAAGAAGTAAACTTCTACAATATCCACATTCTCCACATCTACATTTACTTCTAACTCGTACATTACTTAATTCTAAAGCAGATAATATAGTTTGATTTTCAAAGCAAGTGACATTATATTCTTCATCATTTGAAAAAATCTTAATATTATACTGTTTTGGAAGTTCAGTTGGAGTTTGTTCACTAACCTCGATATCAGGAAGTTCTTCTTCACCCTCTTCTTCATCTTTTACTTTTTTCTTTTTCTTCTTTTTAGGTTCTTCTACAACTATGTCAACAACATTAGGAGTTTCAATAGTATCAGCTATATTTTCTTCTATAAGTGGACTGCTTTCAAATCTCATATCTTTAATATCTAAATTTAATATAGATAATTCATTCTTCATTTCAGTATAGAAATCTAAACTTCCACAAGCAAACACTGTAAAATTAGAAGTTATAAAACTTTTAATCATATTAACTGTAATTCTATTTTTAGTGTTACTTCTATTTATAAAAATAACTTTAATATTATTATAAGTGTTAGATAGTCTCTTTAACTCATCCTTATATATAAATGAATTCTCATCTTTTGCTTCATAAAATATTGTTATATCTTTATCAATAGTTTTATCTTCAATACTTTTAGCAATAGATAAAAGTGGAGAAATACCATACCCAGAAGCAAGACCAACTATTTGTTTTTTATCTCTAATACTTGATGGAAAGAAATATCCAGAAGGTGAAAGAGAATCAATAATATCCCCAATCTTTAATTTATCTAACATATAATTAGAAACTATACCATTTTTAATTCTAGTTACACTTATTCTATATACATTATTTAAAGCATCTTTTGGAGAACTAGACAATGAATAAGCACGGGAAACAAATTTATTATCAAATTGAAATTGTAATGTGATATATTGACCTGGTCTAAATGTAGCTAAGCTTCCGCCATCAGCATTACAAAAATAAAATATTTTAATATCATCATTAACATCAATAATATTTTTAATCATTAACTTTTGATAAGAAGGATGAACACTTTTAGCAATTCTATCAACTATATATTCATTGTTAATTACAGAAGGTGATGTTTTATTAATAATCTTTTCTCTATATTCTTTAATTTTTTTAAATTTTTTAAAGTCTTTATTAGGAAAAGATGATATTTTTATTGTTTTCATTTTTCACCATCCATTTCTATATCTTTAAGTGTCATATTTGAAATTTCATATCCATTCAGATATGTATTATCATAACCATGACCATAATATGAGTAGGAACCACATAGTCTTAGCCCTTTAATAACATTATCTTCATTTTTATTAGTTATTCTTGATAAAGACGAATCAAAATTATTCATCATATAACCATAAATACAGCCGTCAGGAGAACTATTATACTTAGAATATGTAATTGGTGTAGATATTTCAATTTCTTCAATATTCTCTTTAATATTGACTCCTAAAGCTGTTTCTAATCTATTTATTAATTTATTTGCTATTTTTTCTTTAAAAGAATAATAATTTTCTTCATTTAAAACTTTATCAAATGGATTATCAAAATATAATGCAGTGATTGTTAAAATTGAGGTACCTTCCATAGATGCATCATTAACAGCATTATTTAAACATGTAACAATTATAGTATTAGAATCAATACTTTTCATTTTTTCACTTTCAATATTACTATCAAGATCATTATAAACTAAATACATATAATTCTTAATTCCTAAATCACTTGCACTTTTATTAAGCCCTAAGTAAACAGTAATAGCTTTTGCACCAAGCTTTCTACTATTAGTTAATTTTAATGCAAAACTAGGAACGTTATCAAGCATAGTTGAATAAACATTTAATGGACTACTATTTACAATAATATGTTTTGATTTATACATATTTCCTTTTTTAGTAGTAACACCATATACAGAATTATTTTCGACTAAAATTTTATCAACCGTTTCATTATAATATATTTTTCCACCATATCCAATTATTTTATTTTCTATAGCATTAGATATCTCTTGACTTCTATTTTTAGGAATATATCCCTTTATGTTAATATACTGATAGAAGAAATATATATATTGAGCAAAATTCAAATTAATTGATGAAACACCAAAAAATATCCAATAAGACTTAATTATATCTTCAATTTTTTTAGGAAGTTTTAATTTCTTAAATACTTCATCTACTGAATACGAAGCAGTATTTACAAAATTAGGATAATTATTTTTTAAAAAGTCATAGTTATATCCATTATTTTTGATATATGAAAATCCATTATAAACTTCTTTTGCAAGTTCGAAGAACTCTGAAACTTTATCTTTACAACCAGGTTCTATTTCTTCCATCTTTTTAATAAATTCATCAATACCAAAGGGTATAACATATTCTTCTTTAGGGTTATTTGTCTTAATTATTTTATATGCTTCAGAAAGTTCAACCCATTCGATAGAGTCATTTAAATCAAATTTATCAAATAAACTACGAATATCTCCTTTATTAGTTTCACTACCAAAATCATTTAATTCTCTTAATGATGCTTCAAACTCAAATCTTCCACGAACAAAACTAGTAGCTAGTCCACCAGGCGTACTATTAGATTCTAAAACTAAAACACTTTTTCCGTTTTTTGCGATGTTTAAAGCAGATATTAATCCAGCATTTCCAGCACCGACTATAATTGAATCATATTCTTCGCTCATATTTACTCCTTATTATAATATAATTGTAGCAAATTTAACTAAATAAATAAATAAAAAAACTAACACTAAGTTAGTTTTTACATTTGTCTGAGTCGCATTTTTCATTAAAATATTCGACTTCTAAAGTAATTTGACTAATATTATATTCTTTAAGTTTATTTTTGATATCATTTTTTATTTTAATTATTTCTTCTTCACTAAGATTTTTATTTAAATGTATATGTGCAGTCATATAATTATTGATTCCATCCATAGACCAAATATGTATATGATGAACTTTATCTATGTTTTCATTTTCTTCTATTTCTTTTTTTATTTCATCAATCTTTACATTTTTAGGAACTTTTTCCATAAAAATATTATATATATTTTTCATGTACTTATATACTTGATATAAAATATAAATAGCTATTAATAATGATAGGACTGGATCAATAATAACTAAATTAAATACTTTTATACATATACTTCCCATAAGAATAAATAACCAAATAATAGTATCTTCAATCATATGAGTATTAATCTTTTTATCTTTTTCTTTACTTCTCATAATTTTAATTGTTGCGTATAAATTAATTAAAAGACCAAATATACCAAATATTATCATTGCATCATAATTAACTTCTAAAGGTTTAATTAATCTTGGAATAACATTATAAATAATAACAACACTACCTACAAGTAATACAAAAGATGCTATTAATGATCCTAACATAGTATATTTTAAATATCCATAAGAATAGTCTTTATTTGTTAACTTTTTACTTTTCTTCTCAAATATATAATTTATTCCAATGGTTATTGAATCACCTAAATTATGAAGAGAATCGGAAATAATAGAAATACTATTAGTTAAAATTCCACCAATTGCTTCTATAATAGAAAATACTAAATTAAGTAAAAATGCAATTTTAATATTTTCAGGAGTTTTATTAATGAAATTTACTTTTTCGTTAACAGTGTTTTCTATTTCTTTTTTTATATCTTTTTTCATACCACACCTCTAATTAATTATAGCATATCATAGACATATAGTACATAAATAATATTGAATGAAATATTAAATTTTAGTATAATTATATTGGTGATTTAAATGAAATTATTAGCACAAATTCTTAATATATCTGAAACAAGTTATGAAGTAGAATTAACAATATTATTAATAGTTATGCTTTTAATAATATTGTCTATAATATGTTTAACAATTATTAAGAAAGCAAAAGATAAGTAGTATGAAAAATAGTAAGCAAATAGTAGTTCACCTATGGTGGATATTTTATATTATATTTTTAGAATTAGTATATAGAGCATTTATAATAGGAAATTTATTTTCTGTTAATACGTTAATAGTTATATTATTTAGTATACCTTTTATAGTTATTTTTAGTACGATAGCAACTTTATTTAGTGAAAAAGCAAATAAAGTATTAAACATTATACTAACATCAGCTTTAACATTAGTTACACTAGCTCAAATAGTATATTACAATTTCTATGATTCTATATTTTCTTTTTTTTCACTTACAACAGGCACAGGCCAAGTAATGCAATTTTGGCAAATGATAATAGATGTTATATTAAGAATCTGGTATATATTTGTAATAATACTAATTCCATATGTTTTATTTTTAGTTTTTAATAAGAAATTTAATTTTAAAAGACCAAATAAAACAATAGTTATAAGCGAAATAGTAGCATTAATATTATCTGTTATAGGAATAACTGTTTTAATACATTTTGATAATAAAGGAATTTATTCATTAAGAAGATTATTATTTAAAACACACGCTCCAATGTTAACAATAAATAAAACAGGTTTATTAACAATGGAAGCAATAGATATATATAGATATTTATTTGATTTTAAAGAAGATATATATATTGAAGAGCAAACTGAACCAGTTATAAAAGAAGAGAAAAAAGAATATAACGTATATAACATAGATTTTGATAAATTAATATCTGAAACAACAGATAATAATTTAATAAATATGCATAAATATTTTCAAAGCGTTGAACCAACTGAAAAGAATAAGTATACAGGAATGTTTAAAGGAAAAAATTTAATATTTATAACAGCAGAATCATTTGATACAATAGCAATAGATGAGAATATTACTCCAACACTTTATAAGATGGCTACTAATTCATTCATTTTTAATAACTATTACCAACCTTTATACCCAGTTTCAACATCAGATGGTGAATATATGAATTTAATGAGTTTAATTCCAAAAGAGGGTATATGGAGTTTTAAAGCAACAAGTAAATTATCAATGCCATTTGGTCTTGGAAATATATTTAAAAAAGAAGGATACAATGCTTATGCTTTTCATAATCATAGTTATAAATACTATAGTAGAGAAAAATCACATCCAAATATAGGATTTAAATATATTGGGTGCGGTAATGGATTAGAAAAGAAAATGAACTGTAAACATTGGCCAAATAGTGATGCCGAAATGATGGACGCAACATTTGATTATTATTTAAAAGATAATAAACCATTCGTAACATATTACATGACTGTAAGTGGTCATTTAAATTATAATTTTTATGGTAATAATATGGCATCAAGAAATAAAAAAGCAGTGAAAAATTTAAAATATAGTAATGCAGTTAAAGCATATTATGCAACTCAAATAGAATTTGATAAAGCAATGTCAAAATTGCTAAAAAAATTAGAAGAAAAAAATATATTAAATGATACATTAATTGTAATAGCACCAGATCATTATCCATATGGATTAAAAACATCAGAAATGAATGAAGTTAGTAAAATTGATAGAAGTGATAAATTTGAAAACTATCACACTTCATTAATAATATATAATCCAACAATTGAAAAAACAGAAGTAAATAAAGTAGTTTCTGGATTAGATATTTTACCATCAATACTAAATTTATTTGGAATGAATTATGATTCAAGATTGCTTATGGGAAAAGATATATTTAGTGAAACTGAAGGATTGGCGATATTATCAGATAGAAGTTGGGTATCAGATAAAGGAAAATATAACAGTGTCTCAAAAGAATTTATAAGTAATACAAATGAAGAAGTATCTAAAGAATACATAGAAAAAATTAATACTGAAATATATCAAAAGTTTAGTATGTCTTCATTAATACTTGATAATGATTATTATAAAAAGATAGGACTATAAAATGAAAATAGAAGTAAAAGATTTTAATTTAAAAGATACTATATTAAGTGGAGCTTGCTTTAGAGTAACTGAAGAATCAGATGGAAGCTTTACAAATATATTAAGTGATAGAGTAATAAATATTAAACAAGTTAATAACAATTTAATAATAAACTCAAATAATAATGAGAACTTAAAAGAAATAATATTAGAATATTTTGATTTAAAAAGAGATTATAATTTCATTAATAAACAACTTATTAACAATGATAATAAAATGAAAGAAATAATAAACAAATGTAAAGGATACAAAATACTAAATCAAGAACCATTCGAAATGTGCATAAGCTATATAATAAGTCAAAATAATAACGTAAAAAGAATTTCTAATAGTATAAACTTACTATGTAAAAAATATGGTAGAAAAATAGAATTTGATAATAAAGAATACTATCTATTCCCAACATATGAACAATTAAAAAATTTAAAAAGTGAGGATTTTAAACAACTTGGAGTAGGTTTTAGAGACAAATATCTAGAAGACTTTTTAATTAAGTATCCTAACTTGAAAGATATAAACAAGCTATCAACAGAAGAAGCAACAAAAGAATTAATGAAAGTTAAAGGAATTGGTCTTAAAGTTGCTTCTTGCATATTATTATTTGGATATAAAAGATTAGATACTTTTCCAATAGATACATGGGTAAAACAAAATATAAAAGAAATATATGGAATTAAAGATGATCAAAAAATAATAGAAAGATTTACTAAAGAAAAATATAAAGAATATTCAGGTTTAGCAATACAATATTTATTCCATAGTAAAAGAAATATCAAGTAACAATACTGTTACTTTTTTTATAGAAAAAGTATATTTGATATGTTATAATATTCCTATAATAGGTGAGTATGAAAAATAATTTAATAAAAATTTTAGTAACAATGAGTTTTTTATTACTAACAATAATAGCATCAGTTATTGGTTTTTTTGAACAAGAAAAAATTGATACTTTAGAAAGTGGATTCAAAATACTAGGTAGTAATAATATTACTCTTGAGTATGGAAATAATTACATTGAAGAAGGATATGCAGCAGAATTAGATGGTAAAGATTATAAAAATGAAGTAAAAATAATAAATAACATCGATAATAATAAAATAGGTGAATATGATATAGAATATACATTAAAATATAAAAAATATAACAAAACATTAAAAAGAAAAGTAAAAATAGTAGATAATGAAGCGCCTAAAATAATATTAAGCGATAAAGAAATATATTGTACTATAAAAGAAAAATGCGATGATATTATATATAATGCAATAGATAATTATGATGGAGACATAACAACTAAAGTTAAAGTAGATTCAAACGTAGATATTAATACTAAAGGAAATTATGAAATAAAATATAGTGTTGAAGATTCAAGCGGTAATAAAACAGAAGAAATTGCTAAAGTACATGTAACAACAAAAGATGAAAACACTTATATAGAAGTAAAAATATCAACACAAAAATTAGTTTATTATGTTAAAAAGAAAGCAGTATTTACAACTGATGTAACAACAGGACTAAATGGAGCAACTAAACTTGGAAATTTTAGAGTAAATAAAAAGGTAAAAAATACATATTTAGTAACAAAAAAATATAAAACATTTGTAAAATATTGGATAGGATATGATGGAAGAAGTTATGGAATACATGATGCATCTTGGAGAAAAAAATTTGGTGGTAAAATTTATCTAACTAACGGAAGTCATGGATGTGTAAATGTACCAACATCATCAGCAGAAAAACTATTTTCAATGGTAGAAGTTGGAACTCCAGTATATATTAAAAGATGAGTAATCGTCTTTTTTATTGCTTTTTTAGAGAAAATAAGATATAATATACACTCACAAGAAAAGGAAAAAAGAAATGGAGGAAATATCATGAAAATAATTAAAAAAAGTAATATTTGTTCATATAAAGCAAATGATGAACTATTAGCAAATGAAAGAATAGATGGATTACATTTTACAACAAGAAGTGGATTTACATTTGATTCAAAAGCGATTGATAAACATATAAGAACTAGAAAACCAATAATATATAGAACCGAAAATGATGAAATGTCCTCAATAGACTACACAATGTTTTGCTTAACAAATTTTACACGTAAATTTCCTAATATAATAGTATCTCTTTCTGATACTGAGATGACTTTATACATTCAAGAAATGCTAAGGAATGAAGGTGTTGACATTAAAACTGCAACGCCAATAACAGAAACAACAGATGGTGACTTTATATTATATTCAAAAGAATCATTAAGAACATTAAGCGGTAAAAGTGAAAAAACAAATATATCTAAAATGTTAGATTTATTACGTCAAAAGAAAAAATTAATATTAGATTATGAAGCTTATAAAGACATGGAAGGCATTGAAATTTTAGATGAAATAAGAAGAGAAACTAACGACTCTAATGATATAATAATAAGTACATGGACACCAAAAAGAATATTAAAATAAAAAAGTAGTTGCAATAATATAATTAATATGTTAATATTTTAACGAGGTAAAAAATAGATGATAGAATTAAGCAAAGAAAAACCTAACAAAATATTAAAAAAATGTGAAGGTATCACTATTGCTTTTAATTCTTTTTAAATTTCTCATCATTAATTGATGAGATTTTTTTTGCCATAATTTATTGTTTAAAAGGAGGAAATATGAAAGAAAACAATAAAATGTTACTTAATGTTTATGAAAAACCAACAGTGCTTAAGTGGATACTTTTGTCTTTGCAGCATGTATTTGCGATGTTTGGAGCTACAATATTAGTTCCTATTTTGGTAAACACTACTACAGGGAGTGAAGTACTTTCTATACCAGTAGCACTAATATCTTCAGGTATAGGAACACTAGTCTATATTATTTGTACTAGAGGAAAGAGTCCGGTATATCTAGGAAGTTCATTTGCATTCATTTCACCAATGATAGTTGGATTTGCAAAAAGTGGAAAAGCAAGTGTATTTACAGCAATAATGACTGTAGGACTAGTATATGTACTAGTAGCATTAATAATTAAAATAGTTGGAAAGAAATGGATTAATAAATTATTACCACCTATAGTAGTTGGACCAATGATTATGATTATAGGTCTGTCATTAGCTCCTACAGCAGTAGAAGAAATAGGACTAAATATGGATGCAGTTCCATGGAAAAATATAGTGATAGCATTAGTTGCTTTTTTAACAACTGGTATACTTGCAGTAAGAGGAAAAGGATTCTTAAAGGTAATACCATTTTTAATGGGGATGATTGCTGGATATATTGCTTCAATGATTCTTGGTATGATAGATTATACAGGAATTGTAAATGCTAAAATAATATCAAAGCCAGACTTTTATTTGCCATTCATACATTATAAATTAAATTTTGGAGCATTACTTACTATAGTGCCAATTGCACTAGTTACAATTGCCGAACATATAGGAGATCATAAAGTATTAAGTGAAATAATAGATAAAGATTTAATAGAAGATCCAGGCTTAGACAACACACTTATGGGAGATGGAGTTGCAACATTTGCGGCAGGACTTATCGGTGGTCCAGCAAACACAACATATGGAGAAAATACTTCAGTAGTTGGGATGACAAAAGTTGCATCAGTATGGGTAATAGGCTTAGCTGCAGTAATAGCAATAGTATTTGGATTCTTAGGACAACTAACAGCAGTAATATCATCAATACCTACACCAGTATTAGGTGGAGTATCAATACTACTTTATGGATTTATATCAATTAATGGATTAAAAATATTAATACAAAATAAAGTAGATTTTGGAAATACTAAAAATGTAATAGTAGCTTCTTCAATGCTAGTTCTAGGACTAGGTGGAGCAGCAATTTCTGTAGTAACAAAAAATATAAATCTTTCAATATCAGGTATGAGCTTAGCTGCAATTGTAGGTATACTTCTAAACTTACTAATTAAGGAGAAAAAACAATGAAAGAGATAGTGTTAAATCATCCACTAGTTACTCATAAATTGTCAATACTTAGAAATGAGAAAACTGGTACTAAAGAATTTAGAGAGATAATAAGTGAAATATCAGTATTACTTTGTTATGAAGCAACAAGAAAAGCAGTACTTGAAGAATGTGAAATAAATACTCCTTTAGAAAAATATAAAACATACAAATTAAATGAAGATAATTATGCTTTTGTTCCAATACTAAGAGCAGGAATGAGCATGGTAGATGGTATATTAACAGTAATACCAAATGCCAAAATAGGACATATAGGACTTTATAGAAATGAAAAAACATTTGAACCTGTAGAATATTATTATAAAATGCCAAAAGATATAAAAAATAGAGAGGTATTTGTTCTAGATCCGATGTTAGCAACTGGAGGAAGTGCTATAGCTACAATAGATAGATTAAAAAAAGATGGGGTTAAGAAAATAAAATTTTTATGTATTATCTCTTCTCCAGAAGGAATAAAAGCATTAAAAAAAGCCCATAAAGATGTACAAATATATACTTCTTGTGTAGATAGATGCTTAAATAAAAATAAATATATCTTACCAGGTTTAGGTGATGCAGGAGATAGAGTTTACGGTACAAAATAAACTAATGATTAAATAATTAAAAACTATGTTATAATAATAATATGATAAAAAAGATACTAAAAGAAAGTTGGATATATATGTTTATTATTATCTTATTGATAGTATCTTTTATTGTGATAAAAAATAGTAGTATTTACAAATATATTGTAAACTTTGACTATAAAGTAATTGAATTTTTTGGAAACATAAATGACAAAAGATTGACGACTTCGATGAGTTTCATAACAAATTTTGGAGATTGGTACATACCGATTTTAATAATTGTGTGTATTTTTCTAATTATTAAGAATAAATGGTACTTTTATACATTATCAAGTAGTTATTTATTATCAGGAATAGTAGTGTTTATTACAAAAATATTAGTAGCAAGACCAAGACCACTTGAAGCATTAATAAAAATACCAAGTAGTTATAGTTTTCCAAGTGGACACACTCTAACATCACTTATATTTTATATGACTTTATTCTATTTAATGACTGAAAAGTCTAATAAATTAATAAGAATAACATTTGGTTTACTTTTTTGCTTTTTAATTGTAGTAGTTGCATTCTCAAGAGTATGCCTAGGTGTACATTTCTTTTCAGATGTAGTAGGTGGATTCATACTTGGTATACCTTGCTTATTATGCTGTATAAACATAATAGAAAAGAATTTTAAAGAAAAATTATAATAAATCACTTGCAAAATATATATTTTATTGCTAAAATATTATTTGCAAATGCAGGTATAGTTCAACGGTTAGAATGTGGCCTTGCCAAGGCTAAGATGCCGGTTCGATTCCGGTTACTTGCTCCATTTGAAAATAACTTACGGACTATGATAGTTTGTAAGTTTTTATTTTATATAAAATAATTAACAAGACAATATATTTGGTTAACAATAAAACAATGCTAAACAGCATTGTCTAAGTTTTTATGGAGCTGCATCATATTTATCCCATACATTATCGGGAATAGTTGGATCTGTTAGATTAAACCATTTTAAATGACTAATATAATTTTTTTCAATTATTTTATAAACTGGTTCATATTTTAATTCATCTGATTTTTTAAATGAAAAATTAATACCATCTATTGATCCTAATATATCACTACAAATTAATCCAGAATCAATATGTAATATTTTTTTAGGATCTTTTTCTTTAAAATTATATAATTTATCAAGTTCTAAATAAAAATTAGTTAAATTTGATAAATCATTATAATTATTTATTGTTGTAGTATAGTAATGGTATTTGTCAGTGCCATCCAAGGTTTCTTGAATATTATATTTTTGTGCTAATTTTTCACGCTGCGATACATAATTATTATTAAATATAATTGCAGATTCATAATTTATATATAATGATTCTTTATAATTACCAAATTGACTTCCATCAATAGATGGTACTCTAATAGAAGAACTTACAGAAAAATCAATATTTCTTTCAATTAGTTTAAAAACATAACTAATAGTATCATCTTCCTCTTCACCTAATTGATTAACATATTCTACTGGCTCATCTATAATTTTATTAACATATTTAATGGCATTTTCTTTGCTTATATGTTTAACATCTTCTCTACTATTACAACCTGTTAAAATAAATAAGATAATCAAAAATATACATATTATTAGTTTATGATTTTTATTCATTTAATATCATACTCCAATCTTTTCCATATATTTAATGATGGATAATCATTCTCAAAATTAATCATTATTTTCTGACACAATTTATTCTTTACTTAATAAAAAAACTTACAATATAATTCTACAAAATTTTATCAGCTTTTACTACACTAACACTAAAATTTTATAAAATATTATACACAATTATTTTAAAGTACAATATATATACTAAATTAATTAATTTGTAAACAAATCATTTTAGTTCAGTACAAAGCTTCTAAATTTGATTTATTTGAATAGTTCTATGTCTATCAATATAATTATACTAATAGGAATTTATCTATAATAGTTGATTATATATTTAATTTATGTTATAAAACAATTGCAAGGAAGTGTAATATGAGAAAATTTAGTAAAGAAATGAAAGAAAAATATAAAGAAAATAATAAAAAATCT
>SFOJ01000020.1 GCA_004552445.1 Mollicutes bacterium | reverse complement strand
ATGAATGGTAATTTAATGGAAAGATTTTATTTAGAAACACCATCATTAGAACGTAAAAATGAAATAATAGATTATATAAATGAATTTGTAGAATATAATTCAGATATTAATGGAAGTGGATCATTAGATAATATATTATATGGATACACATTTGAACAATCACTTGAAAAATGTTTAAATATGCAATATGAAGAATATGCTAAAAATCTTGGTAGATGTCAAAGTAAGACTTTTTTATTAATTAGAAAGAATGATAATAAAATAATTGGAACTATAAATGTTAGATGGAATTTAACAGAAGAAATGAAACAATTTGGTGGAAATATTGGTTATGGAATAAGACCTACTGAAAGAAGAAAAGGATATAACAAAATTAATTTATATCTTGGATTGATTGAAGCAAAAAAAATAGGATTGGATAAAGTTATGTTAGATTGTGATGCAGAAAATTTGGGTTCAAGTAAAACCATGGAAGCATTAGGTGGTAAGTTAGAAAGAACAGAAATTGATCCATATGACGGAATATTAACAAGTGTATATTGGATTAATGTAGATGAATCACTTGAAAAATATAAAGATGAGTATGTTAATTTTATTGATGAAAAAGATGGACAAAAGGTGACGAAATGAATGAACTAAAAGAAATTGAAAATAAGTTTAATAATTTCAAACCATTAGTTGAAGAAATTAAAGTAAAAATAAAAATAGTTAAAGATTCTACTACTTGCAAGAGATGTCAAGAGTACAGCATACTTTTATATTCTAAAAAGAAAGATAATTAATTACAAAACATTAGATTTTATAATAATGATTTCAATAAAAATTTATAAAAGGTATATATAAAATTAAATAAAAATTTTAATTAATAAAAAGGAGTAAAAAATAATGAATAATAAAAAAAAGTTAATATTTATTGTACTAATGAACGTAATTATTGTTATAATAATTGGATTTTATTTATATTTAAAATATCAAAAAAATATTAATATTCCTAATGATTACATTGCAATATTTCATGGTGGTGTAGGGGAACAAACGTATGAAACATATATATATAAAATAGATAACGGACATGATAACTTTGGATTTGAATATATAAATGTGACGAGCACAACTGAATATTGGGGAAGTTCTAACTGGAAGCATAAAATTAACAATAAAGGGAAATTTGATTGGACAGATGGCGCATTTATAATTGCAAAAAAACACGGAGCATATTCATATGTTACATTACCAAATAATGACAAAATATACACTATTGAAGAATTTCAACGCATGTTTATAATGAATTAATATATATGAAGTGAAAAAAGAAAAGAGAAAAAGTTTTCTTAAGATTTCGATTATCTGTTTGATTTTGATTTAATAAATTATTTTACCCCATTTTATAAAAAGTATATAAATAAATTTAGATGGATTACTATAAAATCTATCTTTTTATGATATAATAAATAAAAATATTTTGTATAAAACAAAAGGAGGAAATGTAAAATGTTGAGTCCAAAACTTGAAACTGAAAGACTAATTTTAAGACGATATAAAGAAAGTGATATTGATGCAATATATGAGATAATTACGGATGAAAGATTATCTAAATATATTAAATTTCCTAAGCTTACTAAAGAAGAAGAATTAGAATGTATAAAACAATGGATAAACGAAGCAGATGAGTCTAAATATGAGAGATGGGTTATACAGAGAAAATCTGATAGTATTGTTGTTGGAAATATTGATGTTAATACTGTTGTAAAAAAACACAATTATTGTAATGTAGGATATACAATAAGATATGATTATTGGGGAAATGGATATGCCGCAGAAGCATTAAAGGTAGTGTCTGAACATTTATTAAATGATAGTGGTTATTATTTAGTTGAATGTTCTTGTAATGAATTAAATACACAATCATCAAAAGTTATGTTAAAGGCAGGATTTAAAAAAGATGGTTATATTGCAAATAGAAGATTAAATAAAGACGGTACATATTCTGGTGTAGAATATTATAGCAAAAGCAAAAAATTAATATAAATAAGGAAGTGATAAATAATGAATGAAGAAAAAAATTTTTTCTAAGACTTCGATTAACTGGGTAATGGAAGAATAAGAAAAAATCACTTCAAGGCTTTGTAAATAAAGGAAAAAACATTAGATTCTTTTTACATATTTAAGATTGTTTTTGCTAAGAATCATTAAAAATATAGGGTAATGGAAATATAAAAAAACTAAAGAAAGGAGAATAAAATGGAAGATAAAAATTTAATTATATATAAGAATAGTGAGGGAAATATAATTGTTGATGCAATATATAAAGATGAAACATTATGGTTATCTCAAAAGGGTATGTCTAAAGTGTTTGAAGTAGGTGTTCCGGCAATATCCAAACATTTGAAAAATATATTTGAAGAAAATGAACTAATTAAAAATTCAGTTGTTTCCAAAATGGAAATAACTGCAGAGGATGGAAAAAAATTATAATACTGAAGTATATAATTTAGATGCAATTATTGCAGTTGGATATCGTATCAATTCTAAAAAAGCGACTGAATTTAGAATTTGGGCAACAAAAATATTAAAAGAATATATAACTAAAGGTTTTGCATTAAATGATGAGCGTTTTATAAGAGGCAATAAATATGATTCTAAATATTTTGATGAATTACTTGAAAGAATAAAAATAATTAGAGTAAGTGAAAGAATGGCTTATCAAAAAATCACAGATTAATTCATCGCTACATCAACTGATTATAATCCAAGGTCTGAAGAGGCGTATACATTTTTTAAAATAGTTCAGAACAAGATGCATTTTGCTATTTCAGGACATACAGCTGCAGAACTTATTTATACTAGAGCAAATATTAATAAGGATAATATGGGGCTTACTTCTTGGAAAAATTCTCCTGATGGTTTAATATATAAATATGATGTTGTAGTTGCTAAAAATTATTTAACTGAAGAAGAACTTAATAAATTAAATGATTTAACTAATATGTTTTTAGTCTTTGCTGAAGATGAAGCGAAAGAAAGACACGTTATGACAATGAGTGATTGGATAAATGTAACAGATGACTTGCTTAAATTTAGAAGAAAACAAGTTTTAAAAGATTCGGGAAAAATATCACATAAACAGGCAGTAGAAAAAGCAGAAAATGAATATGAAAAATATAGAGTGATACAAGATCAAAGATATATTTCCTCTATGGACAAATTTTATAATAAATATTTAGAAGAAAGTAATAAAAATTAAAATAGGAGTTGTTATATGAAAATATTAATAATATGTAGTAAAAGATTTTATGATAATATACCTAATATAAAAAAAGAACTAATAAAAAATGATATAGAAGTATTTTTACCGAATTGTTATGATGACCCTGCCACAGAAGAAAGAATGTGGCATTTAGGAAAAGACAAACATCAGGAGTTTAAAGCAAAAATGTATAAACAAAGCGAAGATACTATAAAAAATATGGATGCAGTACTGGTTTTGAATTTTGATAAAAATACTGAAGGTAAAATAGAAAAAAATTATATAGGTGGTGCAACATTTTTAGAAATGTACGATGCATTTAGATTAAATAAAAAGATATATTTATATAATGATATTCCAAAAGGCATATTATATGATGAAATAGAGGGTTTTGCTCCTATTATAATAAATGGTGATTTATCGAAGATAAAGGAGGGTTTATAATGAGTGAAGAAAAAAGTTTTTCTAAGACTTCCATTAACTGCCTGCCTTGTATTTATACTGTACATCACTTAAACCCTTATAAAATGGGAGTTTTTAAGAATTAAGATCTTGCAAGTTTTAATAAAAAAAGAAGAAAAATTTGAAAAAATAGGTTAAAATATACTCATTTTTGAAAGGAATTAGGGTACTGACTTGTAACACTCTGACACATTTTATATTAAAAGAGGTGAAATAATGAAATATATAATGCAAAATAGTGATTCGAATTATAGACAAGTTATAGATACTATTATTAATAATAGAAAAAAAGAAATATTTGATTTCTTTAACTGTAGAGAAATTGAATTGCCTTTTCATATATATATTTATGATAGTATTGAAGAATTAGTTAATGGCTTGCGAGAAAGAGGTTTTAAAAAAGAACCAGATTATATTTGTGCATGCCATAAAGATGAAGATAATTCATTAAACTTTTTTGAACCAAAAGATAATCCGAATGAGAATGAATGGTCCAAAGAAGAATATAAAAATGTAATATTTCATGAATTAATACATGGAATTCAATTTACGCTATTTGGTTCAACACCAGAATGGTTAAATGAAGGTATAGCAAAGTATCTAGATGGTACGTATTCTAAAGGTATTAAATGGCTACTAGATAATTATATAAATAATAATCCTATTCCAAATCAAGAGGAAATAGAAAATGAATTTGGTATGCATGAATATGATAGCTATGATTATGCTTATGTAATGGTTAGTTATTTAATAGATACTTTAGGAAAAGATAATTTTGTTAATTTGTTAAGAGATAAAGAACAAATTGAAGTTGTTAAAGATGATTTATTAAATAAGTCAATTAATTATTATAATGAAAAATATAATGAAGAAAAATCTATAAAAAAGTAGGTGAAAATATATGAATAATGATGAAAAAGTGTTCCAAAAGAGCAATATCAATTGGTTGACTTGTATTTATTCTGTACATCACTTAAACCATTATAAAATGGGGATTTTTAAGAATTAAGATCTTGCAAGTTTTAATTAAAAAAGAAGAAAAATTTGAAAAAATAGGTTAAAATATACTCATTTTTGATAAGAATTAGGGTACTGACTTGTAGCACTCTGACACATTATATTAAAATTGATAAAAAAGAGGTGAAATTATGAAGAAAATTTTTAAGACGATTATAAAATTTATTACTTTTTTTATAATATGGGCAGTATTGGGAGGTCTTATTCCTATTCCGGAAAAATTATCACCACCTATGTGGAGATTTCTTGCTGAATTAGAACCTCTAATATTAATAATTTTAATCACATATGCATATATGAAATTTATAGATAAAGAAAAATATGATTTAAAGTTGAAAGATACTAATTTTCTAAATTATTTATCAGCCTTTATTATTGGGAATATATGGATATTTGGCACAATAGGAATTGCTTTTGGAATTAAAGTGCTAAAAATAAATAATAGCAACAATACATTTTTATTGGTTTGGGGTATATCCTTATTTTTAAATACAATTATGCAAGAACTTCTTACAAGAGGTTATCTATATCAGATGATAAAGAAAAATCACAATATTATTGCAGCAGTAATTACTACTACTTGTTTATTTACTCTGATGCATGGGGGAGCATTTGAAGCTGGTATTTTAGCAATATTAAATGTTGTTACCATGAGTTTACTAATGACTATGTTGATAGAATATTATAACTCTTTGTGGGTGCCAATAATTGTTCATTTTATATGGAATTTTATAGGTGGATTAATATTTGGAGTTGTATCATTGGCTAGTGATTATCCATTTATATATAATACAGTTTCAAGTGGAAATAAAATAATATCAGGTGGAGTATTTAAAATTGAAGGTAGTATTATAGTTGCTGTAATAAATATAGTCTTACTTTTTATATATGGGTTCTTGTTACACAATAAAAAAACAAAAATATCTAATTAGTAAAAAAATAAAAGATCAGAACATTTTGATATTATGAGCAAGATAGTTTTAAATTTATAAAGTATTTAATTTGATAAAAAATAGGAAGTGATAAAGATGGAAAATAATAAAACTAATATTAACTGGTATCCAGGTCATATGGCCAAAACAAAAAGAGAAATAAGCAGTATAATGGGTATGGTAGATATTGTTATTGAAGTAATAGATTCAAGAGTACCTTTCTCAAGTAGAATACCGGATTTAAAAAAATTAACAAAAGAAAAGCAAAATATAATAGTATTTAACAAATATGATTTATGTGATAAAACAGAAACTGAAAAATGGATAAATAAATATAAAAGTGATGGAAATATTATAGTAACTTGTGACTCTAAAAATTCAAATGATTATAAAAAAATTATTGAAGAAGTTAGAAAATTAATGATAGATGTCAATAAAAAAAGAGAAGTAAAAGGTATGCTTCCTAAAAAAGCAAAATGCTTAGTAATTGGTGTACCTAATGTAGGAAAAAGTACTCTTATTAATAAATTAGCTGGCAGAAATATTGTAGGTGTTGGTAATAAACCCGGAGTTACAAAGCAAATTAATACAATTAAAATTAATGAATTTATGGATATTTTAGATACACCAGGAATTCTATGGCCAAAATTTGAAAATCAAAACGTTGCACTTAACTTAGCTTCAATGACAATTATAAAAGAAGAAATTCTAACAATAGAAGAAGTTACAATACATATATTAAAGAAATTAGATAAATATTACAATGATATACTAAAAAAAGAATTTGGAATAGAGCACTATAATGATGATGAAGTAGAAGCGTGTTTTACTAAAATATCCAAATATAAAAATATACCAGTAAATGGTGAAGTTGATTATGAAAGAGTAAGTTTGGTAATACTTAACTCAATTAAGCAAGAAAAAATAGAAGGGATTACATTCGATAGAATGTAATTATCTGTATCAAAAGTGTAACATAATTATTGACAATAACATTATACTATGATATAATGTATTCGAAATCAAAAAGGGGGTTTTGATTATTATGGGACAAACATCAAGAAATAGAAGGGAAGCTTATGCAAGATTAGATCTTGAAACTAATTTTAATGCATTTAGTAAAGAACTTGGAAATGCTGCAACAGCTAAGGTTGCTGCAAATAGTATATGCTATGGTACAAACACTGTTGAAAGTGCAAAAAAAACAATAATGCTAGTTAAAAAAATTTTTGCTGCTAATGGTTTTAATGAACAACAAGCAATAGAATATATTAATCAAAATAAATATATATTTGAAGTAGGCTATGCAAGATTATTAGCAATGTTATCAGTGTTATCAATAGCGAAGTTAGATAATAAAGCAGTATTTGAAAATCCAGTTTATCTAATCAATGAAAAACATAATATTTCTAGAATGTATGATGCAATTAAAAAAGTAAAAGCAGAAGGAAGAGAAGTAACTATTCCTGAAATTAAAGCAATTGAAAAAGAAATTAAAGATTCAATTGAATATCCATTAAAAAAAGAAAGATTAGTTTTATATCAAAGATTATATTTAGCATCATTAGATAAACAAATTCAAGAATTAGAAAATCAAAGAGTTATGAAAAAAGAAGAGTAATAACTCTTTTTTTGTGAAATTTTAATTTTAAGGTTTACATTTATTTAAATTACTTTTATAATAAATACTCGTACACAGGAGGAATCATGATTAAAAGTAATTTACCAGTTATTTTATTGAAAAATCTTGTATTACTTCCTTATCAAGAGGTTAGAGTTGAAATAAAAAGTGACGTAAGTAAAAAAGTTACTGAAATATCAAAACTATATCATGATAACGAAGTATTAATCGTGTGCCCCCTAAATTCTCTTGAAGAAAAGCCTGATACTTCTGATTTACCAAGAATTGGAGTAGTAGGTAAAATAAAAAGTATTATTGATTTACCTAATGGAAATATGAGAGTAATTATTTATGGACTTTATAGAGTTAAAGTAATAAGTTATGTAAATTACTCAAATGAAGAAGATATTTTAGATAGTATAATAACAGGTATAGAAACTCAAGATAGTGAAATAGAATGTTCTGCATATCAAAGAAAATTAATGTCTGAATTAGAAAGTTATATAAATAAAAATCCATTTATAACAAACTCTATAATGTCTCAAATAAAAAATAATGTTTCGTTAGATAAATTAACAGATTTAATAGGAAACTTCTTACCACTTAGTTTTGAAAAAAAACTTAATTTGATGCTTGATGCATCATCAATAAGCAGAAGCAAATTATTAATTAAAGAGCTTGCTATTGAAAGTGCAGTGATGGACTTAGAAGGTCACATAGAAACAGAAATAAAAAAAGGTTTAGATGATACTCAAAAAGAATTCATATTAAAAGAAAAATTAAAAGTAATAAAAAACGAATTAGGTCAAAATGATACAAAAGATGGAGACGTAGAAAAATTTAAAGAAAAACTAAATAGTGAAGAGTTTCCAGAAAGAATAAAAATAAAACTTCTATCCGAAATAGAAAGATATAGTGCAACTAGTGAAGTGAGTCCAGATGCAGGTGTTATTAGAAACTATATAGAATATTTACTATCAGTACCATGGTATAAAGAAACAAAAGATGAAAAAGATTTATTAAAAATAGAAAAGAAATTAAATGAATCTCACTATGGAATGGAAAACGCAAAAACAAGAATAATCGAATATATTGCTGTTAAAAGTATATCACCAGAAATTAATAGCCCAATACTTTGCTTAGTAGGTCCACCCGGTGTTGGAAAGACTACATTTGCAGAATCGATATCATACGCATTAAATAGAAACTTTGTAAAAATATCTTTAGGAGGAATGAGTGATTCTTCAGAATTAGTAGGACATAGAAGAGCATACATAGGTTCAAATCCAGGAAAAATAGTATCATCTCTTATAAGATGCGAAAGTAATAATCCAGTATTTTTATTAGATGAAGTAGATAAACTAAAAAAGGATTATAAGGGTGATCCCGCATCAACCCTTCTAGATATACTTGACGTAAGTCAAAACAAAAGATTCGTTGATAATTACATTGATGAAGAAATAGATTTAAGTAAAATATTATTTATATTAACAGCAAACGATATATCACAAATACCAGCGGCACTATTAGATAGACTTGAAATAATAGATTTAACTGGATATACTGATAGTGAAAAACTATTAATATGCGAAAATTATCTAATACCAAATGTTTTAAAAAAAGCAGGACTTAAAAATACAGTAATTAAATTTGAAACATCTGCTATAGTAAAAATTATCGAAGAATATACAAATGAAGCAGGAGTAAGAGAGTTAGAAAGATGTATAAGTAAAATAACAAGAAAAGTTATAACGGAACATATTAAAGCATCAAGAAAAATAGTTAGTGTAAGAATAAAAGAAGCAGACTTACCACATTATTTAGAACAAGAACTTTATAGTACAAAAAAAACAAAAAAAATAACAACAAGTGGTGTAGTAAGAGCAGTGGCATGCAACAAGTCAGGTGGTACAACACTAGATATAGAATGCTCTTCGTTTAAAGGAAATGGTAAATATACATTCACTGGTTCTTTGGGTGAAGTAACAAAAGAAAGTATAGAGGTTGCAATTAGTTATATAAAAAGTAATAGTAAATTTTTGAATATAAATGAAGATTTTTTTGTAAACAATGATATACATATTCACTTCACAGAAGGAGCCTCACCAAAAGATGGACCATCCGCAGGTTTAGCAATAACAACAGCAATCTTATCACACATAAAAAATCAAAAAATCAGTGATGAAATTTCAATGACTGGGGAAATATCATTAAAAGGCGATATACTTAAAGTAGGTGGAATAAAAGAAAAATCAATTGCTTGCTTTAGAAATAAAATAAAAACATTATATATACCAGAAGATAATAAAAATGATATAGAATGGTTAGAAAAAGATTTAAAAGAAAGTATAGAATTTATAACTGTAAATAATTATGAAGACTTATTTAAAAAAATATTCTCATAAAGAATATTTTTTTTCATATATTTTATTGAAAGGAGAATATATGAAAGAAATTATTCCAATAAAAAAAGATATTATATTTAAAACGAAAATAGGCGAGTTAAATAATATAAGTTTAGACCATGATTATAAAATAAATGAGGATGTTGTAACAGGAACAGTCGCAATAAGTGGTACTTATAAAATGACAGAGGCAAGCGTTATAGAAGAAGAATTTTACTACACCATACCTTTTGAAGTAGCTATATCAAAAAGAATAGATAAAGATACAATAAAAATAGATATAGATGATTTTAAATATACAATTGAAAAAGATATTTTAAAAGTTAATATTGAATTAGAATTATCATGTGACGAAATAAGAGAGGAGGAACCTATAAAAGAAGAATATGATCTTGATAATTATATAAATAATTACTTTGAAGACAAAGATATTAATTTATTAAATGAAGAACATAATGAAGAAATAAAAGATAATAATATAAATACAACAATAGATACTGATATAAATTTAGAAAAAAATGATATAGATTTAAATAGCAACATAAACAATATTACTAATATAATAAATAATGAAAATAAATATTATACATATAAAGTATATATAGTTAGAGAAGGAGATACAATCGAAACTATATGTTCAAAATACAATGTCAACGTAAATGATATAAAAGAATATAATAATATAAACGAAATAAATATAGGGGATAAAATAATAATTCCACAAATAAATGAGTAAAAGATTTATTAATAAAGTAATAATTGATAAAAATAAAGTTATAAAAAAAAGAAATGATGATGTTATAGAATTATACGACTATTTGGAAACAAGGAATTTTGATAATTTTCCTAAAATAATATCTAAGGATGAAAGAAATATAGAATATGAATATATTGAAGAAAAAAAATATCATGAAGTAACTAGTGGAGTAGAATTTATAAAAACAGTATCTATACTTCACTATAAAACATTATTCTTTAAAGATGTTAGTAAAAATAAATATAGAAAAATATATGATAAGTTATCTAATAATATCGATTATTTAAAAGAATATTATGAAGACATGATAAGTGAAATTGAAGAAGAAGAATATATGAGTCCATCTCATTATCTTTTTGCTAGAAACTATACAGCATTAGATAGCTCATTAGTTTATGCTAAAAAAGAGTTAAAAAAGTGGTTTAATATGGTATCAAATAAATCAAAAGAAAGAGTTTGTATAATACATAATAATTTATCTTTAAAACATTTTATCAGGGGAGATAAAAACTATCTTATAAGTTGGGATAAATATAAGGTTGATACTCCAGTTTTAGATATATATAACTTTTATAAAAAAGAAGGTTTTAAATTAGATTTTAAATATTTAATGAAAGTATATAGCGAAAATATTGAATTACTAGAAGAAGAGAAAAAATTACTTTATATACTTATATCAATTCCTCCAAAACTAATAAATATAAAAGAAGAATATTTAAACACTATAAATATTAAAGAATTTTATGATTATATATATTGTGGTATGGGAATTGTTAATGAAAATAAATAATCTACATAAGTAGATTTTTATTTTTTTTTGTTATATAATTAATACATAATAAGGAGTGAAAGAATGAATAAAAAAGGTTTTATATCAATGACATTAGTATACACTTTTTTAATTTTGTTCTTATTTTTGATGCTTAGTGTAATGCATGCATATTCAGAAAAAAATAAATTTTTGGATACTATAGATGATAAAATAGATTTAAGATTAACGACACCAACTAATTACGGAATAACTATATTACAAGCATTATTAAATAAATACGAAGCAGAAGAAAGTGGAATTATAGATTATTCTAAAAACTCTGAAGGTAGTTATTATAGTAACGGAAGTTTGGTTCAGAATATAAGTGCCACATCAAATGGATTTTATTTTACTCAAGTAGTAGATGATGAAGATAATAATAAAATACATATGACAGAAGATGACAAAACATTATATTTCTTTAGAGGTGTAGCAGAACAAAATTATATAGAATTTGCAAACTATTGTTGGAGAATATTTAGAACAAATGAAAATGAAGGAGCAAGATTGGTTTTATATGGTAACTATTCAGAAGGAAGTGGATGTACACTAAATGAGTCAATATTACCACAAGCAGCATATAATCTAGTATCAAATAATAACGCATACGTAGGTTATATGTATGGAAGCAATTCAACTGATTATAATATAACACATGCAAATATAAATAACAGTTCAATTAAATCAGCACTAGATACATGGTATGAAAATAAACTTCTAGATACAAAATATGAAAAATATATCGATGATAACATTTTTTGTAATGATAGAGAAATAGGTCAAGGTGGTTCATTTAATGGCCTTACATACTATATGAATGGAACTGGAACAAGTAACACCATATATCAATCATTTAGAAGAAATGCAACAGGTGGAAAAGAAGGAACTTCTATAAGTATGAGTTCTGCATACCCAGTGTTCATTTGTTCAAAACAAGAAGATAAATTTACAAAAAGTAATACAAAAGGAAATACAAAATTAACTTATCCAATAGGAACTTTAACAGCAGATGAATTAGTAATATCTGGAACATCATTTAAAACTGGTAATAGTTCATTTTTTCTAAATTATGGATTAAATATATGGACAATGACTCCAAGCACATTTACAAGTGGAGTAGCAAGAGCAATAAGTATGCAATTGACAGGAGAATTAGTAGAAGCACCAGTTACAAGTATATACTATGTTCTACCAGTTATATCATTAAAAAATACAACATTAATAAGTGCTGGAGATGGTACTAAAATTAATCCATTTAGAGTAAAGGTGAGTTAAAATGAAAAAGAATGGTTTTATATTTATGGAATGTTTAACAGTTCTAATAGTAACTTTGCTTGCAACAACGTTACTATTAAGCAGTTATTCACTTTATATAAGAAAAGCAAAAGAAAAAGAAAGTTATGACTTACCAAGTGATAGATATCAATTATTTAATATTGCAACATTAGGCCAAACAGGTACAATAAATAGACAAGATGGTCCAGGATTTATAGCTAACAGAAGGGCATATGATGCTAGTACTAATCCACACGGATGCGAAGGAACTCCCATAGCAAATAGACTCAGTGATTGTAAACAAGTATTTATTGATAATAATCTTGTATATTATATATTAATTTATGATATTGTAGAAGAATTATCAAAAACAGATATAACAACAAAATATGATAGTGGAACAATAGAATACTTAAAAACACTAAGAAAATATAGCGAAAAAAACTATGAAGAACAAAAAAAACAAGGACAATCTAATGGATATATAGTAGGTGTATTTTATAAAAATAGTACTTATAGATATGCATCAATTCCACTATATAGTGAAGATTAAAGTGGGTGAATTATGAATAAAAAAGGTTTTACACTTATAGAACTTATAGTTAGCATAATATTAGTAAGTATAGTATTAATATCAATGACTGGAACACTTATAAAATTAAAAGATACTTATAGTTTAGTAAATGAAGATGCTGATGCAAGAATATTTGGAGCAACAATCTCTAAAATAGTAAATGATGACTTACTAAAAAATAATGGAATAAAAACAATAGAATGCAATGAAGATACAAAAGTAAGTATATGTGAAATATATATGGGTAATAATAAAAAAAGAACATTAGAAATTCTTAGAAATGAAACATCTAATGATATAGAAAAAATAACATCTAATGGAAAAGAAATTGGAACAAAAAAATATGAAAAAACAACATTAAGATATAGTGATTCAACAACAGGTAATGTCAAGACAATATTAATAAAAACTATAGAATTAATAACTAGAACAAATAATGAAGAAGGAAATGATAGAGTGACAACAACTGGATACAAATTTACAACACTATCAAAAGAAGTATTTAAGTATGAGAATGTAGATGACAACACAAAAGTAGATAAAATGACACATATAACAATAGGACTTAGTGATGAAAAATATAATATAGATCTATATTCATCAGGTACATATGATAATTAATAAGAATGTAATAATACTAAACATTAACTTAATAGTTAATGTTTTTTTAATGTTTATTTTATAACTAGAAAGTATACTAAAACTTTGAAATAATATAGATAAACTACTAAAGTTTAATATAAGGCTTGTTAAAGCAAATTTTACATTAAATGGTATATCTAATAAAGAAATAGATATAACACCACTAGTAAGTTCTAAAAAACCTGTAAGAACTGATAATATAGTAGGATTAATAGAAATATAATTAACTATTAGATTAATTATTATAGTAAATACAATTAAATTACCAAGAATAATAAATGAAGTATTAATAGCTTTAATAATAGATAATTTAAAACATTCAAAAAAACTTATATTTTTAGATTCATTATTAATACTCTCTATATAAACATTGTCTTTTCTTAAAAATAAACCAATTAATATATTATTAATAAAACATATAATCCAAAGCATTAGACCAATCTTAAAGCTATTATAAAGAGAAACACCTATAACACCTATAACAAATGCAATCGAAGGAAAATAAGTATATATAAGTATTCTATTAGCCACTTTAATATCTATTATTTTATTATCAAGTAAATTTTTAATATAAATTGCATTACTAGGGTGACTACTAAAAATACTTAGTATAAAAATAATACTAGTATTAGAGTCAATATTAAATATTTTATTTATAATTTTACCAAATATTCCTTTAATAAATATGTGATAATTAAAATATATAAGAAAATCACATAATATAACAAAAGGAAATATTGTAATAAAAACCTTCTTAAAGAATAATAAACTTGCTTCATACGTAGAATTAATAACAATTTTAATATTAAGAATAAATATAATTAATATTAAAGTTAATATTATATATTTTAGTTTTTTAATAATTATACTCATCTGTGATATAATATTATAGTTAGGAGAGATTTATGACAAAATTATTTAAATATATAAAAAAAGATATAAAAACTTATTGGAAGAATTATTTAGTATTCATACTCATTGTTCCTTGGTTTTTCATTACTTTTGATTGTAATATTTATTCTCCAGGATCACTAGTAGATTTAACAGATAGAATAGAGGTTAATAGTAATTATGAATCTAAAGGAAGTTTTAATCTTACTTATGTAACAGCTAGAAAAGGAACGTTGCCAAATATTATATTATCTAAGTTTTTTAAGAATTGGGATATAGTAGGTAACTCTGAAAATAGAATAGATGATGAAAGCGAAAAAGAAATAATTGAAAGAAATAAAATATATTTAAAAGAAACTAGTTATGATGCTATAATTGCTGCTTTTACTGAAGCAAACATACCATATAATATAGAAAGTATTGATGTAACAGTAACACATGTATATGAGTATGCCAAGACCAATATAAAAACAGGAGATATAATAAAAAGTATAGAAAATACTCCTATAAAAGACTTTAATTCATTAAAAGAAGAAATAGCTAAATATAAAATTGGAGATACATTAAAAATAAATGTAGAAAGAAATAATAAAATAATAGAATGTACATCAAAATTAGTAGAATTGGAAGATAAAGTATTAATAGGTGTAGCTCTTTCAGAATTAAAAAATATAAAAACAGATCCTAAAGTAGAATATATATTTAAAGAGAATGAAAGTGGAGCATCAAGAGGACTTCTATGTGCACTAGACATTTACAATAAAATAACTGAATATGATCTAACTAAAGGGGATATTATTTCAGGAACAGGTTCAATTAATCAAGATGGAATAGTTGGAAGTATAGACGGAGTTAAATATAAACTAGCAGGTGCAGTAAAAAAACATGCTAAAGTGTTTATAGTACCAACTGACAACTACAAAGAAGCACTACATGAAAAAGAAAAAAATAACTACGAAATAGAAATAATAGAAGCAGATACTCTTCATAATGTAATTGAAAAATTAAAAGCAAGATAGCATAGTAGAAATACTATGCTTTATTTTGAAGTGTTTTATTGATTAATGTCTAACTATTATAATAGGAGGATAAAATGATGAAAGATAACACCATTAAAGAAATGTTAGAAAGTGAACGCCCAAGGGAAAGAATGTTATCACTCGGGGCAAATAATTTATCTAATGAAGAATTAATATCAATAATACTCAAAACTGGTACTAATGGTTACTCTGTTAAAACACTATCAAGAAATATTCTTAGCAAACTAGATGATATAACTTCTTTAAAAGATATGACT
>SFOJ01000004.1 GCA_004552445.1 Mollicutes bacterium | reverse complement strand
ATAATACTCAAAACTGGTACTAATGGTTACTCTGTTAAAACACTATCAAGAAATATTCTTAGCAAACTAGATGATATAACTTCTTTAAAAGATATGACTATAAATAGTTTAACTAAAATAAAAGGAATAGGTAAAGTTAAAGCAATAGAGTTATTATCAGCGATAGAACTAGGCAAAAGAGTATATTACGCAAATGAACAAAAAGAAGTGTTACTTAACAACTCAATAAAAATATTTAAATACTTTAAAAACATTTTTACATACGAAAAACAAGAAAATTTTTATGCCATATATTTAGATACAAAATCCAAATTAATATCGTTTAAATTATTATTTAAAGGAACACTTAATTCATCAACTGTCCATCCAAGAGAAATATTTAAGTATGCATTCTTAGAAAGCGCAGCAAGTATAATAGTTATACATAATCATCCTAGCGGAGATGTAAATCCTAGTATTCAGGACATAGAATTAACTGAATCACTTATGAAAATAGGTTCAATAATAAAAATACCAGTAATAGACCATATAATAATAGGTAAAGATAAATACTATAGTTTTTATGAATATATGAATACACTAAAGAATAAACTTTAGTATGACATACGAAGAATATAAAAATAATAAAAATCATAAAGATACAAATAAAAATTCTTTTTTTAAGAATCTGCTTAGTAAATTTATAACTATTGTAGTATTTACTTTTTTAGTAATCATTATAAGTAACAATAATCCAAATTTTAAAGCATTTATCATAGATAAAGTATTAAACTCAACATTTGACTTTAGCAAAATTAATAAATTAATTAGTAATATAACAGGAATATTTGACTCAAAAGAAAACACTTTAAATGTTTCTAAAAATTATAGAAATAGTGAAAAATATAAAGATGGAGTTAAATTTATATTAAACGGAGAAGAAAATGTATATTTAAATGATTCTGGAATAGTAACATTTATTGGAGAAAAAGATGGATACAATAATACCATAATTATACAACAAAGTAATGGTTATTATGCTTGGTATGGAAATTTGAATCCCAAAATAAAGCTTTATGATTATGTAGAAAAAGGTAGTGTTATAGGAAGCGCAACAGATGAATATTACTATGTTCTTTTAAAAGATGATAAACCTATAGAGATAAATGAAAATTAATATAAACAATTCTACTTATATATGTTTATTATTATCCTTTTTAGCTGGATATTTTGAATATGTATATTTATTCTTAATAACAATTTTAATACATGAATGTGGACACATGATATTTGCTAAAATAATAGGTTTTAAATTTGATAAAATAATACTTTATCCATTTGGTGGTATTACTATATATAATGAAGACTTAAATGTAAACTCTAATAAAGAATTATTTGTTTTATTAGGTGGAATTATTTTTCAACTACTATTTTTTATTTTACTTCTTATACTATATAATAATTTATATATAACTGAACATACTTTTAAAATTATAAAAAAAATAAATATAATACTTATATCATTTAATTTTATGCCTGTTATTCCATTAGATGGTGGTAAACTAACAAATATAATACTTGATAAACTATTTTCTTATAGATTATCAAATATTATTAGTATAATAATAAGTATATTTTTTATATGTTTATTTATCTTAAAAAACAAAACAATTTTTGGAATAATTTTAACTTTATTCTTAATAAAAAGTATCATTATAGAAATAACTAATCTAAAGTATAAATATAATAAATTTTTACTAGAACGTTATATAAATAAATATAATTTTAAAAAGACAATAATAGTTTCAAGTATGTACAAAATGAAAAGAGATAGAAAGCATATAATAAATAACACTTTTGAATATGATTTCTTATGCAAATTATTTGACACGAATAAATAAATATGCTAAAATATCCATGTTTGTAGAAATCTTTCTCTACAACCGCATTGAGAAGGTCAACAAAAAAGAGTAATCTTACCTTAAGAGCGAGTCTTATTGAAGGAGGAATAAAATGAAAGCAATATTCGTAACTGGTGGAAAACAATATATGGTTGAAGAAGGACAAGAACTATATATTGAAAAACTAGATAATGAAGTAGAATCAGAAGTTGTTTTTGATGAAGTTTTATATGTTGATGGTAAAGTAGGTACTCCTACTGTTAAAGGAGCTAAGGTTGTTGCTAAAGTGTTAAAACATGGAAAGCAAAAAAAGATTTTAGTATTTAAATATAAACCAAAGAAAAAATATAGAAAAACTCAAGGACATAGACAACCTTATACTAAGATTCTTATTAAATCTATTACTAAGTAATGATTAGAGTAGAAATAAGTGGTCATGCAGGATATGCAGATTATGGAAAAGACATAGTTTGTGCATCTTTTAGTACAATGATTATTACAACAATAAATGCAATACTTGAATTTGACAAAGAAGCTATTAGTTATACTGATACTAATGATTTAAAGATTATTAATATTAAGAAAGATAATATAACAAATAGACTCAAGATGTTTAAAATGAATTTAAATATACAATTATTCGCATCTAAAAAAGGTGTTGGTTCTACAAAGAATGGTAGAGATTCTGCTGGTCGTAGATTAGGAGCTAAACTTAGTGATGGACAAGTTGCTAAAGCTGGAGCTATTATCTATCGTCAAAGAGGAACTAAGATTTATCCAGGTACTAACGTAGGTATGGGTAAAGATCATACTTTATATGCTAAAGTTAGCGGAAATGTAAAGTTTGAAAGAAAAGGAAAAGATAAAAAACAAGTTAGTGTTTATGAGAACTAGTAATAGTTCTTTTTTTATGATAAAAATTTAACTCCAATATATATTAAATAATAGGTAAATAATGTAACTAAAAAATACTATAATTCATACCATATTAATGAATAGAAATAAAGGAGTGGATTATATGTGTAATAATAATAATGATAATAACAATTGCAATAAATGTGATAATTGTATAATGGAAATTTTGCAAGTTATCAATGTTTTACAATCTAATGCTTGTCCAGATAGTTGTTTACTTTCTTGTGATAGACCTGCATTAGGTGGCGGAACAAATTGTGTTATTTGTAATACTCGTCCAATAATGTTATATACTTGTGCTGGAAATGGAACACCATTTAGTATGCCTATAAGTAGAAGTGAAACAGATACTAATAGTAGTGTATTTAGAGTTGAAAAAATAGATGGATGTTGCTGTACATTTAGAGTACTTGCTGCTAATCCAGATACTACATCACTTTATCCTTATGTAAGTACAGATTCATTATTTACAATGGATTGCAATTGCTTATGCGCAATAAGATGTTTAAATGATACATTCATAGAATGCTTATAGAGTTCTTAAATGAACTCTTTTTTAGAGGTTAATATGCAAAAGATAGTTGATTATGTAAAACAATATATAGGTGTTATATCTATAGTACTAGCAGTATGTATACTTCTTACATATAGTTTTTCATATTTTAAAATAAATATTGAATCTAAAAAAGCAGCAGAAATGTATATTGGAGAATTAAAGTATGCAATAACTATAGATGGAAAAAGTACTAATACACTTACTATTCCAGCAGGTGAAACTATAGTAGATATAAATTTAACTAACCAAAATGAAATAAAAACATATTATAAACTTTTATATTCGAATAATAATAATATTTCTATTAGTTATTATGTTCAATCAAAAAATACTAATGATGAAATAACTAGTTATAAAGCACCAAGTGATTCAATAGAAAATAAATCTTCAAATAATATAAAACTTAAAATAATAAATAATAGTACTTCAAATCAAAGTATAACATTTAAAGTAAGCGGAGGATATAGTACAAATACATTACAAGATGTTGAAGTACCAAACACATATACTGAAATTACAACTTTAGAAACACCTAGTAATAATACATATTTTTGTGAGACAGATAATGATATTACTATTGGGACAGAGTATGTAAAAGGACAATACACTTATAGATATATGCAAGAAGGCATTTACTCATCAGATGGTCTAGCATGGAAAGGTATAGCTACAGATGGTTGGGGAGTACAACTTACAGATAAAACTAGTACTGAACCTGTAACAAGTAAACTATGTACATACATAAATAATAAACCAATTACATCTATGAATCAGATGTTTTTTAATAGTGCTGCCACAACTCTAGATTTAAGTAGTTTTGATACAAGCAATGTAACAAATATGAGTAATATGTTTAGAGGAAGCCCATCAAAAACCTTAGCCTTAAGTAATTTTAATACAAGTAAAGTAACAGATATGAGTCAGATGTTTAATGGTAGTGCAGCCACAACTCTAGATTTAAGTAGTTTTAATACAAGCAATGTAACAGATATGAATCAGATGTTTTTTAATAGTGCTGCCAAAACTCTAGATTTAAGTAGTTTTAATACAAGTAAAGTAACAGATATGAGATATATGTTTTATAATAGTGCAGCCACAACTCTAGATTTAAGTAGTTTTGATACAAGTAATGTAACTGATATGAGATATATGTTTGGTAGTAGTGCAGCCATAACTTTAGATTTAAGTAGTTTTGATACAAGCAATGTAACAGATATGAGTTATATGTTTCAAGGTAGTGCAGTCACATCTTTAGACATAAGTAGTTTTAATACAAGCAATGTAATTGATATGGGTTGGATGTTTGGTTACACTAAAATTATAACTTTAGATTTAAGTAGTTTTAATACAAGCAACGTAACCAATATGGGTTGGATGTTTTATAGTAATACTAATCTAAAAACTATATATGCAAGTGATAAGTTTAATACGAATGTTGTTACTTCATCAACTAATATGTTTTATAATACTACTAAACTAGTTGGTGGTGCTGGAACAACATATAATGGTTCGTATGTTGATAAAACATATGCAAGAATAGATGGTGGAACAAGTAATCCTGGATATTTCACTCGCAAATAATTGATACATAGAAATATGTATCTTTTTTTAGGTATTGATATCTTGACAAAGCAATTTTAAATGTATAATATTATTTAAAGGGAAAGACAAACAAAAGATAAGGGAGAAATATGAAGAATCTAGTAATCGTAGAAAGTCCAAGTAAAAGTAAAACAATAGAAAAATATTTAGGCAAAGATTATAAAGTATTATCTTCTAAAGGACATATTCGTGATTTAGCAACTACTGGTAAATATGGATTAGGTGTGGACTTAGAAGATAATTTTAAGCCAAATTATAAATTAATGCCTGGTAAAACTAAATTAGTAAACGAACTTAAAAAAGAAGTTAAATCTAGTGATAATGTTATACTAGCAACCGATCCAGATCGTGAAGGAGAAGCAATAAGTTGGCATTTAAAAGAAGCTCTTGATATAAAGAATGACAATTATAGTAGAGTAGTATTTAATGAAATAACTGAACCCGCTATAAAAGAAGCATTTACTCATCCTAGAAAAATAGATATAGAACTAGTACATAGTCAGGAATCAAGAAGAATACTTGATAGAATAATTGGTTTTAGATTGAGTAAGTTAATGCAATCTAAAACAGATGGTAAAAGTGCTGGTAGAGTACAAAGTGTAGCATTAAAACTTATTGTTGATAGAGAACGTGAAATAGAAACATTTGTTCCTGAAGAATATTATACAATTGAAGCAGATTTTAAAGATTTTAAAGCAGAACTAAAGAAATATAATGGAAAAGATATAGAAGTTAAATCATCAAAAGAAGCAGATGATATTATAACCTCACTTTCAAATGCATATAACATTGCTTCAGTAGATAAAAAACTAAAAAATAAACAAAGCAAATTACCCTTTACAACAAGTACACTTACTCAAATGGCATCAACTCGTTTAGGATATTCAGCATCAAAAACAATGAGTATAGCACAAAAACTATATGAAGGAATATCTTTAGGAAATGAGACAGTTGGTTTGATTTCATATATGAGAACAGATTCAATAAGATTATCTGATTTATTTGTTAATGACACAGAAAAATATATAGAAAAGAACTATGGAAAAGAATATGTTGGTTATAAGAAAAAATCAAAGAAAACAGAAAACATTCAAGATGCTCATGAAGCAATAAGACCAACAAGTATTTTAAGAACACCAGAATCAGTAAAAAAATACTTAAAACCAGATGAATTTAAATTATATAACTTGATTTATATAAGAACATTAAGTTCATTAATGGCAGATGCTAAAGTAGAAGCGACATGTGTTGACCTAGAAAATAATGGTTATATTTTTAGAGCAAATGGATCAATATTAGTATTTGATGGTTACTTAAAAGTATATAAAGATTTTGAAGATTCAGAAGATACAATTCTTCCTGACTTTGCAAATTATAAATCAAAAGTTATTGTCGCATCAAAAGTATATAAGATTCAACACTTTACGGAGCCAAAATCAAGATATACTGAGGCTAAATTAATCGCAGAACTTGAGAAGTTAGGAATAGGAAGACCAAGTACTTATGCAAAAATAATCAGTGTTCTAGAAGAAAGAAAGTACGTAAGTTTAAAAGATAAAAAATTCTATCCAACTGAGATAGGTGTTATTGTAACAGATAAACTTCAAGAATTCTTTTCATCAATTATTAATGTAAATTATACCGCTGCTATGGAGACTGAATTAGATGAAATAGCTGATGGTAAATTGATATGGTATACAGTACTTGATAAATTTTATAAAGATTTTGAACCATTACTTCAAAAAGCATTTAAAGAAATGGAAAAAGAATCACCAGAAGAAACTGGAGAAACATGTCCAGAATGTGGAAATCCGCTAGTGATTAGAAAAGGTAAATATGGTAAGTTTACAGCATGCTCAAATTATCCAGAATGTAAATATATTAAGAAAGAAGAAAAAGAAGAACCAGTTGAGACAGGGGAAACATGCCCAGAATGTGGAAGTAAAATGGTTGTTAGAAAAGGTAAATATGGTGAATTTACAGCATGCTCAAATTATCCAAAATGTAAATATATTAAACAAGAAGAACCAAAAGAACTAGAAGAAACATGCCCAGAATGTGGAAATAAACTAGTTGAGAGAAAAGGCAAATATGGCAAATTTATAGCATGTTCAAATTATCCAAAGTGTAAATATATTAAGAAAAATAAAGAATAAAAGTATATAAAGACTAAGAATTATACGATTTTTAGTTTTTTTTTATGATAATTATGTAAAAAAACCATCAATTTGCTTGCAATTTATATGAGTTATGCTACAATTAATATGTAAGCATCGTATGAAAAATATATGCGATGCCCAAGTAGAAAATGGGAGGTAATTTACGATGAGTAAAACTGAATTAGTAGAATTCGTTGCTGCTAAAGCCGGATTAACTAAAGCTGATGCACAAAGAGCATTAGAAGCTACAATTGAAGGAATCACAACTGGACTTAAAAAAGAAGGAAAAGTTGCCTTAGTAGGATTTGGAACATTTACTGCTAAACAAAGAGCAGCAAGAGATGGAATCAATCCATTAACTAAAGAACCAATGAAAATTCCTGCAACTGTTGCAGCATCATTTAAAGCTGGAAGCAAATTAAAAGAAGCTTTAAATTAATAAAAAGCCTCCGGGCTTTTTTTATTGGAAAAAAATATTAATTGTGTTAAAATAAAAATATGAAAGAGATAATAGATAAAATAATTGAAGAGGGTTTTGAGTGCTATATAGTTGGTGGTTATGTACGTGATTATTTGCTTGGGTATGATTCTAAAGATATAGACATATGTACAAATGCTAAAGTAGATGACATAATTAAGATATTTAAAGACACCGGAAAGGCTAATAAAAATTATTTTAGTTACCATATTAAAGATGGGGAATATACATACGATATTACATCTTATAGAAAAGAACTAGAATATAAAAAGAATAAACCTGTAAAATTAGAATATGCTAAAGATTTAAAGACAGACTTATTAAGAAGAGATTTTACTATTAATACGTTTGCATTAGATCATAATGGAAGTCTAATAGATATACTAGGAGCCAAAGAAGACTTAAATAATAGAATAATTAGAGTAGTTGGAGATACTGAAGAAAAACTATTAGAAGATAAAACCAGAATTATTAGAGCTATTAGATTCTCATGTACTTTAGACTTTGAGCTAGATGATGAAATTAAATCATTTCTAGAAACTAAAGGAAAAGTAATTAATCAAATACCTAAAGAATATATAAGAAAAGAACTAGATAAAATATTTGAATCTAATCACTATGATAAGTTTTTTGACTTAGTTAATAAGTATGATTTAGGAAAATATTTAAATATTAAATATAATAAAATACATAAAGCATACGATAAATATGGCATATGGGCTCAAATAGAGACAACTTTACCATTTTCAAATAGTGAAAAGACAGTAGTAGCATATATTTCAAATATGATAAAAAAAGGTTCAATTAACACTAGAGAATTAATTATATATAGTGATATAATAACAAAGAACGCAAGTTATATATTAGGGTTAGATGAATCAGTGAATTCATTTGAAGAAATAGGAAAATTACATAGTGTAATTGAAATGGATATTACACCTCAAGAAATTGCTAAGTATATAGATGTAAAATATGTAAAAAAAATATATAAATATATAGAAAGAAAAATAATGGTAGGAGAGTTATCAAACGATAAAGAAACTATAAAAGAATTTTTAAAAAAGATAGATTTAAAGGATATATTAAAGGAAACAGATTATGAGTGATTTAAGAAATATATTTACAAGTAAAGATTTTATAATAAATTCTAATGTTATCAAATGTATAAGTAATATAGATATCACATTAGATGAGTTTTTACTTGTATTATATTTTATAAATGTTTCTTCATATTTAGATACCAAAGATATACAAGATAAACTTGGTTTTACTGAAGAAAAAGCATTTAATACATTTACTAGTTTAATAAATAAAAAATATATAGAAATGATAGTGTCAAATCATAATGGAGAAGTAATAGAAAAAATTAGTTTAGATCCATTATATGATAGACTTGCATTAAATAAAAAAGCAGAAGAACCTAGTAATGATATATATGCTTTATTTGAACGTGAACTCGGAAGAACACTTTCATCATTTGAATATGAAATAATAAACAAATGGATAGAAAATGGAATAACAGAGGAAATAATAAAAGGAGCATTAAAAGAGGCAATTCTAAATAATGTAAGGAACTTTAAATATATAGATAAAATAGTTTATGAATGGTCTAAAAATGGTGTTAAAAAGAAAATAAAAGAAGAAAAATCAAATAATGAATTATTTGATTATGATTGGTTAGAAGATAATGAATAAAGAAAGAATAATTAACTATTTAGATGAACTATTTATAAATCCAAAATGCGAATTAGAATATACTAAAGACTATGAACTATTATTATCAGTAATGCTATCAGCACAAACAACTGATAAAAGCGTAAACAAAGTAACAAAAGAATTATATAAAAAATATGATTCTTTAGATAAATTAAAAAAATTATCCGTTTTAGAAATAGATAATTATATTAAAAGTTTAGGTTTTCATAAGACAAAAGCATCAAACTTTAAATATATAGTTGATGAGATATCAAAATTAGGATACGTACCAGATAATAGAGGGTACTTAGAATCATTAAAAGGAGTAGGTAGAAAAACTGCTAGCGTTGTTCTTGGAATACTATTTGATATTCCATCTTTTGCGGTAGACACACATGTATATAGAGTTTCAAAAAGATTGGGTATAACAAATAGTAAAGATGATATACTAAAAACAGAAATAAAACTAAAAAAATATTTTGATGAAAAAGATTGGAATAGAATAAATTCACAACTAGTACTTTTTGGAAGATATCATTGTAAAAGTAAGAATCCTAAATGTGAATCATGTAAATTAAAAGATATATGCAAAGAAAAAATTCCTAATAAATAGGAATTTTTTTATTGAACTAATACTGTTTGAATTTTAGTTTTAGTAGTATTAACACCATTATGTGTGAATGTAATAGTATAAGTAACTTTATATGTACCAGCTTCTTTAGTTATGTCACTAGTAGAAATATTTGTACTAACACCATTTTTAGTTATTGATGTAACACCAACTTTTAAGTTACTAACGCTAGATTTAATATCAATACCATTAAGTGTAATACTTTCAATGGCATTTATTCCAAGAACATTATATGTTTCATCTATTTTTAATGAAGTTGATAGTCCGAGCATTGAAACTTCGTAGTTATTAGTAATAGGGGTTTCAGAATTAAATAATATCTTTATACCATCAGAAGCATTACTTCTAAATATTGAGTATGCACTCTTAATAATAACTCCATCAAATGCTCCAACATATTTACTCAAATCAATTGTATAATTTGTATTTTCTGTCCATCCAACATAAGTCGATGAAGAACCAGATGTTAAATATATTAAGAATCCAAATTTACCAATTTTACTATTATTATAACTAATACGTTTATTCAAATATTTTTGAGCCCAAATTGTATAACCAGTATTAAAATAATTTGTTAAATAATCAGTACTTATTGCATCAGGTGTTCCAGGTGATTCCCAAGAAACATTTAAAATATTACCAGTTAATGAATATGTATAATTTGTTGGATCAGCTAACTTACTAAATCTTGTAGATGTTTCACTTGGCTCTGTACCATTTATAAACAAATAACTTTTTTTCAAATTCTTTGGTGTATATGCACTAGGCTTTTGAGCAGGTATAGTTTCAAGTTCAACTTCAACACTACTTATGCCACCAGGATTTTTAAATTTAACATTTTTATTATGAATTTTATTATTAATTTCTGCTTGTATTTTTTTACGTTCAGTAATAGCAGGTCCATTCGTTAGATAATTTTTCTTTTTAACAGCTTCAGCAGTTAACCATCCTGGATATCCATACCAAATTGCAACACTATAGTTAGCAGAGAATGTAGCTGTCCATGCATCAGGTATTACTGAACTACTAAGTCCATATTTTTTAAGCAAACTTGTGTCATATGAAGTAGTACCAGTCTTAGTTGCAAGCTGAGTTCCAGATACTTTAACATTAGAAGGTGTAACACCTAGTAACACAGTAGAAATTAAATAAGCTGTTTGAGGTTTCATAACTCTTTCACGAGTAACATCTTGAACATATTCATCCCCAGTTTCAGTATAAACTAATTTTGTAAATGAATATGGAGGTGTATAATATCCACCAGAACCAAATGCAGAATAGGCAGCAGCTAACTGTACAGGACTAACACCATTAAATGCACCAATTGAATAAGATTCAGGAAGAGTAGTTACACCCTCTGGTGGATTAATACCAATTGAAGTAATAAATTTAATTTTTTCATCATTACTTGTTAACTTAAATGCTTGTAAAGCACATGTATTCATAGATTTAACTAAGCAATCTCTCATGCTCATAAATCCAGTATATTTATGATTATAGTTTCTCATTGTACCACTACCATAAGGAGTTTCATCATCAACAAATGGACCATAAGTACTTAAGTTAGTATATTCAATAGCAGGACCATAATCGATAATTGGTTTAATAGTAGAACCAGGTTGTCTTTTTGTTTGTCCCCAGAATGTAGCCATATTAAGTGTAAGTGCACCTGTTTTGTTACGACCAGCACCAACAGCTACAATAGCACCAGTGTTATTATCAATAACACCAATACCAACTTCAACCTTACTATCTTTAAATTTATGTGTTTTGTAGAAATTATTAATTACATCCTGTCTTGATTTATCCATTGTTGTATATATAGTCATAGAAACATCATATGGATTATTACCAGTTTTATCAATTATTTCTTGAACAACTGTATCAATAAAACCTTGATATTGATTTGTAGATGTAACTCCACCTTCTAAAAAGTCTTTAATCTTAACAGAAGTAGCAGCTTTATATTCAGTATCAGTTATATAACCATGTCTTTTCATAAGATATAAAACTGTATTTTTACGACTATTAGCATCATTAGGATTATTATAAGGATTATAACCATTAGGCGATTGGAACATGCCGGCTATCATTGCAGCCTCAACCAAGTTCAAATCCTTTACATCTTTATTAAAGTAATATTTACTAGCTTGTTGAACTCCATAAATATTACCACCCATACAAGGAATGTTTACATAATATTCTAATATTTCATATTTAGTAAAGTTTCTTTCAATTTTGAATACTGACATATATATATCAGTAAACTTTCTTATAATACCTTTAATACCTTCAGAATCAACAGAGGTAAAAGATAATTTAGAAAGTTGCATTGTTAGAGTAGAGGCACCACCGCCACCACGTCCTAAAACTTGGCTTATAGATGCTTTTAAAAATCTTGGTGCATCAAATCCATTATGTTGAAAAAATCTAGAATCCTCAGTTGCAATTATTGCATCTACCAATACTTGAGGTAATTCATCATATGTAACTTTTTCTCTTTGCTCAGCACCAAGTGAAGCAATCAAGTTTCCTTTTGAATCTAAAACTTTAGTAGCTTCTTTTTCAAACATTTTTTGAGCATCAAATTCAGGAGCACTTTTAACTATGTAATAGCAAAATCCAATTCCAGCTATAAAACAAACAAGAGCAAAAAACATAATTACTACTAATAACCAGTACCAAAACCTGAATTTCTTATGTTTAACATTTCCATCATTTCTAACTTTTCTTTTCACTATTTTCCATCCTTCTTTTTCTATTAATTTTTAAAGTACGCATTATCTACAGCATCTAAATATTTAAGCCTAGGAGTATAACTTTCAATAATTCTATATCCTTTTTCTTTAATATAACTAAATTCTATAGATTTTCTTGTACTTTTATCAATAAAATCTAAAATATCTTCACCTTTCATCAAAAAAAATTCATTATTCATAAATATTATAAGAAATATAATACCACCTTGTTTTATAGCTTTTCTCATATGTAAAACTTGATGTTCTTTTATATTTGATAAAGGAAAAGATGTTTTATTATGACATTCTTTAGCATCATATTCTATATATTTACCTCTGTAAATTCCATTATAGTCAAGTGTAGATATGCTAGAATAAACAGCTTTATTTATCAAATGCGATTTATTAGTAGGATAACTAACATTTAATACCTTAATTGGAGTAGGTTTCTTATATATCAAACATTTATCTATACTATTATAATATGTATTAGAATCATTTAATATATTTTCAAGGAACATACCTCTATTTTTATACGTACTAGTATCCACCAAAAATCACCAACTTAATTATACTATATTTATACATTTTTTTCTATCTATTATATTTATAAATGTAAAGCATTTTTATATTGCATATTTAACATTTTATGATAAAATAAAATTATAGTAGGAAGAGTGAGTTATGAAAAACATTTTTAAAATTTTATTAGTTATGATTTTATCATTTTCTTTATGCATGGTTTATGCATCACAAGAAGAAATTGATAATGCAAAAAAAGCAACTGAAGAATATTGCGAAGAAGATAAAGAGAAAAAAGGATGTATTTACGACCCAAATAATACACTTTATACAGAAAGCGGTAAAGTCAAAAATAGTAATTTTGGAGCATGGATATCTTTATCTGGTGCTAAACTAACAAGAGGATATCAGGCAGCCGACTCTAATGGAAACATGGTTTTTGCTGGATGTTACAAAGTAAATGTAAAGAATGTCGATGCTTGGAGTGATGGGGATTATTATATATTTAAAATTGTTAAACTAAGCGGAGATACATGTAAAACAACTGATTCAGATATTGTTCCATCAGAAGGAATTAAATGGAGTAGCTGGCCTTTAAGTGGTGAATATGATGGCAAAAATGGAATAGGAAGCGACATGGCAACATATGAAGGATGGACTGCTAAAAATGGTGGAGGATGTCCACTAATGTTTGGATTAACTGCGAATACAAGATGGTATACAAGTACAAGTAATAGATATGTATTTTCTGATGATGCATCAGGATTTAATTTACAGGTGTTCTCATTTTTTGGAAATGAAGAATATAAGCAAGCTCCTGGATGTACAATAATGGATAAAGATGGTCACGAAGAAGCTGAAAAATGTTTCAATGATGCGGCTAGTAAAATAGAAAATTATAGTTGTCCAAGTGACATATCAAAACTTTCAGAAATGGCAACAGATCTAGAAAAATATCAAACAGAATGCCAAAACGAATTTAAAAAACTATATTCAAAAGGTTTATTAGAATCAGAAGCTGAGGAATTTTCAAATTTGTTAAAAACTAAAGCAAAAGAAAAAATTAGTTCATGTCAATATAGCAAATGTAATATACCAGCAGATAAAGTCTCAAAAATTGTAGAGGCAAAATCAGGTACAAAATGTGAAAATGGTTGTTCAATCACAATAAAAGAACAAAGCGAAGCAGAAAATGCTCAATGTTATTGCTGTGGTGGAAGTTCCGGATGCACATATATGTGGACTGAAAATCCTGGAAGTGCTTGTGGTAAAGCTAATAAAACTAAAGATAACTGCATAGGAACAACAGCAACAGATGCATGTCTAACTTGCCTTGAAGATGCATATAAAAAAGCTGGATTAACTTCTGCTCAAAAAAAATGTATGGTTGATACTGATGTTCAAAAATTAAAAGCAGAAAGTCAAGTTACGGAAGATATAGACAAACAATTTGAAGACCAAGTACAAAAAGATCTTGAAGAAAATCAAAGTGTTAGAGATGGAATAGAAAATTATAGCTTCACATCTGAACTACCATCACAAGGATTCGGTGAAGGCGGAGAAACTTGTGAAGAAATAGTAGGTCAAAATATAGCAAAACTTATAAAATTAGCGCTAAATATTCTTAGAATAGCAGGTGCGATTATTGCTATAGTAAATGGTATGATGAAATTGATACCAGCTGTTGTAAGTAAAGATCCAGAAGCACTTAAAAAAGCTGGAAATAGTTGTGCAAAGATAGCGGTAATATTATTAGTAATAGGTGTATTCCCAACAATACTAAAAGTAATTGGTAAAATATTTGGTTATGATTTAAGTTGTATATTTGGCTAACTTGAAACTTTATTAAAAATATGTTATAATATACAAATCTAAAAAAAGAGGGGTAATAGGTCTCATGAAAAAGAAGTATATAATTATATTTTTGATAATAATAAGTGCATTTATAGGTATTAAAAATATTGATGCATTAGAAGTAAAATCAGATAATCTATTAAATATTGTTGCATCAGCGGGAGAACTTCCATCACAAGGATTCGGTGATACTGGAGAAACTTGTGCAAACATAGTAGGAGAAAACCTAGGAAAAGTAATAAAATTAGGTGTTTCAATATTAAGAATAGCAGGTGCAATTATAGCAATAGTAAATGGTATGATGACGATGACATCAGCAGTAATATCAAAAGATCCAGGAATGATAAAAAAAGCTGGAGATAAGTGTTTGAAAATGGGCATTGTCTTATTGATAATAGGCGTATTCCCAACAGTCCTAAGAGTGATTGCAAGACTATTTGGATACGATTTGAGTTGTATATTTTAAAAAAGAGTTAAAAACTCTTTTTTTTAATGAAAAAATGTGCTAAAATAATAACGCTTTAAGAAAAAAAGACATACCTGTTGATTTAATATTCTAGTGCTTAAATAATATTAAGTGAATATTAATTAAAAGATAGGTAGAAGAATTAACGAAAGGAGAGAAGAAAAATGACAGTAATTGCAAAAAGTTATTTATTAGAAGCAGGTGTACACTTTGGACACCAAGCAAAAAGATGGAATCCAAAAATGAAGGAATACATCTTTACAACTAGAGATGACATTCATATTATTGATTTACAAAAAACTGTTGAAAAAATTGAAGAAGCTTACGCTGAACTTCTTAAAGCATGTGAAAATGGTGGTAAGGTTCTATTTGTAGGTACTAAGAAACAAGCTAAAGAAGCTAGTATTGAAGAAGCTACAAGATGTAATAGTTTTTATGTAACTGAAAGATGGTTAGGAGGAATCTTAACAAACTTCAGAACAATAAGAGAGAGAATTAAAAGATTAGTTGAAATCGAAAAAATGGAGAAAGATGGTAAATTTGAATTACTACCTAAAAAAGAAGTTGCTCAAATTCAAAAAGAATATGATAGATTAAACAAACTTCTTGGTGGAATTAGAGAAATGGATCGTCTTCCAAAAGCTATAATCGTTGTAGATCCAAGAGTAGAAATGAATGCTATTCGTGAAGCACGTAAATTACATATTCCAGTATTCGGAATTGTAGATACAAACTGTGATCCAGATGATGTAGATTATCCAATTCCAGCAAACGATGATGCTGTTAGAAGTGTTAAAGTAGTTTTAGGTGTACTTGCTAATGCAGTATGTGAAGCTAACGGATTACCAACAGTTGACTATGTTACTGAAGAAGAAGTTTCTAGTAAACCAGCTAAAGAAATCAAAGTTGAAACTAAAGTAGTTGAATTTGATGATTTTAATGAAGAAAATAAAAAAGATGAAAAAACAGAAACACCTGATTATGCAAATATGACAGTTTCAGAATTAAAAAAACTTGCAAAAGAAAAAGGTGTAACTGGATATTCAACTATGAAAAAAGATGAATTAATTTCATCATTAAATTAGGAGGAAAATTATGGATATTAGTGCAAGTATGGTTAAAGACCTAAGAGAAAAAACAGGTGCAGGAATGATGGATTGCAAAAAGGCTCTTGTTGAAACTAATGGAGACATGGATAAAGCAATTGATTATTTAAGAGAAAAAGGAATTTCTAAAGCTGCTAAAAAAGCTGAAAGAATCGCTGCAGAAGGTCTTTCTAATATTTATATTAATGGTAATGATGCAGTAGTTGTAGAACTAAACTCAGAAACTGATTTCGTTGCTAAAAACTCTGAATTTAAAGATTTATTAGATAAAATTGGAAATACTATTTTAGAAAATAAAGTTGAAACTATGGAAGATGCTTTAAATGCTAAATGTGGTAAAGAAACAATTAATGAATTAATTGTTAATGCTACAGCTAAAATTGGTGAAAAAATCAGTCTAAGAAGATTTGAAAAAGTTACTAAAGAAGCTTCTCAAGTATTTGGTTCTTACCTACATATGGGTGGAAAAATATCTTCATTAACTGTTGTTGATGGTGACAAAGAAGAAGTAGCTCGTGATGTAGCAATGCAAGCAGCAGCTATGAGACCACTTTATATCAATATAGAATCAGTACCAGCTGAAGATTTAGAACATGAAAAAGCTGTAATTAAAGAGCAAGTTATCAATGAAGGAAAGAAACCAGAATTTGCTGATAAAATTGTTGAAGGAAGAATTAGAAAATTCTATGAAGAAACTGTTCTTGAGGAACAAGCATTCATTAAAGATTCTGGAATTACAGTAAAAACTTACTTAGAAAATAATAATTCAAAACTTGTTAAACTTATAAAATATGAAGTAGGCGAAGGAATGGAAAAAAGAAACGATGACTTTGCTGCTGAAGTTATGAGTCAAATTAAGTAATTAACCATAAAAGTATGGACTTGTCCATGCTTTTAATTTATAATAAAACATCAGGGAGAAAGCCATGAACGTTGACGAACAAAGAGTAATAAAAGAAATGATAGAAATATATAAACCGAATGGTTATGATTGGATGGGAAACAGAATAAGTAAAAAGAATGTTCTAACATTTCATCATATAGTTAAAAGAAAAATAGGAAGAACTATAAAAGAAAATGGTGCTTTACTTACACAAAAGAGCCATCAAAGACTTAATAAATTAGAAGCTCATAATCAAGATTTATTTGAACGCTGGCAATGGTTATTCATCAGAATAAACTGTAGTGGAATGCCACCAAGCGTAGAATTGATAAGTGAAATACAAGCATTAAAAGAAGAAACAAACAATTTTATATATGGAAAACAATCACAATTAAAACTAACTAAAAAATAGATAATAAACAAAAAAATATGAAAAATTGAAGAAGTTGTTAAAATTTATTGTATATTTTGCTTGAAATTTGGCACTTTTTGTACTATAATCAAATGTAGTCATGAAGGGAGGGAAGAGATAATGACACACGTAGAAGTAAAAGACGGAAATGTTGAGGGTGCATTAAAACGTTTTAAGATGAAAGTTCAAAGAAGCGGAGTCCCTACTGAAATGAAAAAAAGAAGAGAATATTCTAAACCAGGCATCGTTAGAAGAGAAGCTAAAAAAGAAGCCATTAGAAACGCAAAAAAACATAATAAACAAAGATATTAATATAATTATTAAGGAGTGATACAATGTTATACGAAAAAATATCTAATGATATGAAAGAAGCAATGAAAAATCACGACAAAGAATCCTTAAGTACATTAAGACTTCTTAAGTCAGCGATTGATTTATATTTAGTAAATAATAAACTAGAACGAAATCATGCTTCAGATGATATCGTGATAGATGTAGTAAGTAAACAAGTAAAAACTCATAAAGAAAGTATTGAAGAATTCAAAAAAGGTAATAGACAAGACTTAATAGAAGGACTTGAAAAAGAAATTAAACTATTAAGTACATACTTACCTGAACAACTTTCAGAAGAAGAAATTAGAACAAACATTGATAAAGTTTTTGAAGAAATTAAACCTACAAGTATGAAAGATATGGGTGCTATTATGAAAGCATTAAATCCAATATTTAAAGGTAAAGCTGATATGAAACTTGTTAATGAAATAGTTCGTGAAAAATTAAATTAAGAAACATATGTTTCTTTTTTTTTACCATAATGATATAATTTTTATGTGGTGATATATGAAAAAAATAATAATTAGTTTGTTATTATTAATACCAATTATGGTAAAAGCAGATATAGATAAAATATATATAGATTCAGAAGTTGATATAGCTGGAAATTTAATAATTAAAGAAATAATAGAAGTAGATTCTACTAATGAATTTACATTATCTCTTCCATATAAATCAAAGAATTCGAAAGAATACATAGAAAACGAAATTATAAAAGATAATAGTATTATATATGATGCAGAAAATATTCAAATAAATAAGATTGGAATACTTGAAAAAGAATATGATATAAATGATTTATATAAAGAAGACTTTAATAAAAATATAACTGAATATAAAAAATATAAAATAAATGATACAAAAACTAATATAGAAATAACATTTGAAAAAACAAAAGAAAAGAAAATATATTATTTAGAATACTTAGTACTTTGTATATCTGTTAAACATAATGACTCAGCAGAACTATACTATTCATATATAAAAAATTCTAATCAAAACATAAAAGAAGCATTTATAATCACAAGATTACCAGAAAATTCAAAGTTATTTGAAGTATATGCTCATGGAAATAACAAAATAAAAGTTTCAAAAGATGAAAAAGATTCAATAATTTTAACTAAAATAAATAATTTAAAAAAAGGTAATAGCTATAATATTAGAGTACTATATGATAAAGATATATTTAAAATAGCTATAAATGACTCTAAAAAAAGTAATATAAACGCGGTTAATTTAATAAAAAATATAGAAATTAATAAATTAAATAAAAGTAATTTCTTGAGTATATATAAATACATATACATACCATTAATTATAGTTTTGATTATTTTATTTATAGTAATTAAAAGGAAAATAAAATGAAAAAGAAATTAAAATATATATTAATAATTTTAAGCATTTTAATAATATGTACAGTACTAATAATACTTGACAGTTATATTAATATTGATATAAGTCACTATGAAATAAAAAGCAATAAAATAAATCAAAAATATAATAATTACAAAATAATGCTTTTAACAGACTTACATAATAGAGATATAACAAAAAAATTATTAAGAATAGTGAATGAAGAAAATCCAAACCTTATAGTTATGAGTGGTGATATGATTAATGAAAAAGTAGATGGGTTTGATAATTTCTTTAATCTTTGCGAAAAAATAAAAGATAAAACTATATATTATGTTTTTGGCAATCATGAAGAAAATATGTCTAATGAAAAACAAACTGAATTTATAACAAAATTAAAAGAAAAAACAAATGTTATTTTACTTAATAATGATAAAATAGAATTAGATGATAACTTTACCATCTATGGTTTTAGTCATCAAGTTAAATATTATTTAGCAAGTACTAAAGAAAAAATAGACTCACGATATATAGAAGAAAAAATAGGCAAAATAGATAAAAATAAATTTAATTTACTTATATCACATGATCCATTATTATACAATTTATATAATGAATATGGTTTTGATGTTGTATTAAGTGGCCATATGCATGGTGGTATAATAAATATTCCATTTATTGGTGGACTATTATCACCTGATTTTACTTTCTTTCCAAAGTACTATAAAGGAATTAATAAAATAGGGAACACAAACATTGTTATTTCACGAGGACTTGGTTATGGCTATATGATACCTATAAGAGTACTTAATAGAGGAGAAGTAGTGATTATAAATTTAATGAAAAACGAATAGAATTATGATATACTAATATAGGAGACATGATAAATGAAATATATAATATATAAAACAATAAAGACTATAGGAAGACCAATATATAAATTATTATTCTTTCCAAGATATTATGGAGTAGACAACATACCAAAAGAAGGTGCAGTTATTTTAGCAGGAAATCATACTAGCAATTTAGATGCAGCAATGATGGTTGGAAGTCCTAATAGAGTTGTACATATGATAGCTAAAAAAGAATTATTCAACACAAAAATAAAAAATTGGTTTTTTAGAAGTATGGCATGTATTCCAGTAGATAGAAGTATTCATGATGAAGAGTGCAAGAGTGAAGCGATAGAATATCTTGAAAAAGGAGAAGCCATAGGATTATTTCCAGAAGGAACAGTAAATAAAACAAAAGGTACTAACCATGAAGAATATCTACTTCCATTTAAATTTGGAGCTGTATCTTTTGCTAAAAAAACAGGAGCATACCTAGTACCATTCGCAATTAATGGAAAATACAAACTATTTAGAAAAAGCATAAAAATAACTTATGGTAAACCATATAAAGTTACAGGAGATTTAGAAAAAGAGAATCAAATTCTAAGAGATAAAGTATATAAATTAATGAAAAAAGGAGACCAAGAGTATGAAAAAAGAAAATAGTAAAAAAGAAACAAATAAGAATTATGAACAACCTTGGTTTAAATATTATAAAGATGTAAGAACTCACATAGATTATCCTGATGTTTCAATGTATGAATTAGTAAGAAGATGTGCAGATAAATATCCAGGAAACATCGCTTATACATATTTTGGAAATAAGGTAACATATAAAACATATATAAAAAATATAGATGAAACAGCAAAAGCATTCGTAAGATTAGGAGTAGTAAAGAAAGATGTTGTAAGTATCATAATGCCAAATACTCCAGAAGCAATAACATGCTTTTATGCATTAAATAAACTAGGTGCTATATGTAATATGATTCATCCATTATCTAGTGAAGAAGAAATCAAATATGATATTAATCTAACAAAGTCAACTTATGCAATAGTTGCTGATATAGCATTTAGTAAATTAAAAAATATTAAAGATGAATTAAATTTAAAGAAAATAGTTTATTTACCAATATGTGAATCAATGGATACAATAACAAAAATTGGATATAAACTTACTACTGGAAGAAAAGCTTTGAAACCAAGTGGAAACGATGTAATTCCATATTATAGATTTATTGAAAGAAGTAAATATGAAAAAGAGGAAGTAGTAGATATTGGAAAAGGTAATGATACTGCAGTTATTCTTCATAGTGGAGGGACAACAGGAAAACCAAAGGGAATAGTGCTTACTAATAAAAACTTCAATTCATTAGTTTTAAGTGAACTTGAAATTAATAAATGCTTAGGTGATGGAATAAGTATTCTCGCTATAATGCCTATATTCCACGGTTTTGGTCTTGGATGCACATTTCATGCGTGTATGGTATCAGGTGGAACAGCAATTATACTTCCGAGCGTAAATCCAAAGAAATTTGATGAAACATTACTTAAATATAAGCCAAATATTTTAGCTTGTGTGCCAAGTGTATTAGAAGGACTTACATTAAGTAAAAAACTTGTAGATGAAGATTTATCATTCATAAAATGTATTATTTGTGGAGGAGATTCACTTACTGGATCTCTTAATGAAAAAATAGATGAATTCTTATATGATCATGGAAGTGAAACACATGTAAGAACAGCATTTGGTATGACAGAATGTACAGCTGGGGTAACTATGATGCCACTAGAAGTAACAAAAAAAGAAAGTATTGGAATTCCATGTCCAGATTGTTTAATAAAAATATGTGAACCGGGAACAGATAAAGAATGTAAAAACGGAGAAGTTGGTGAAATATGTATAACTGGACCTACTTTAATGAAAGAATATATTAATGAACCAGAAGAAACTAAAACCACGCTAAAAAAACATAAAGATGGACTTACATGGTTACATAGTGGCGATCTTGGTACAATGGACGAGGATGGATTTGTATACTTTAAATCTAGATTAAAAAGAATGATTGTATCAAGTGGATATAATATTTATCCAGGTCAAATAGAGCAAATTATTTGCGAACATCCATATGTACAAGCATGTTCAGTAGTAGGAGTACCACATCCATATAAAAAAGAAGTTGCAAAAGCTTATATAGTATTAAAAGATGGAATAACACTAAATAGTGAAGTAAAAAAATCAATAAAAGAACACTGTGAAAAAAATATAGCTAAATATGCATTACCATATTCATATGGATATAGAAAAGAACTTCCTAAAACAAAGTTAGGTAAAGTAGCATATAGAGAACTAATTAGTTCAAAAAATGAGGATGATGAAGATGAAAGAGATTAAAGCAACAAATGAATGCAGACATGAAATAGGATATAAATTAATGAGACCAATAGTATCATGGAATTATAAAAGAAAATATCATCCGGTCGTAATAGGCGGAGAAAACATTCCAAAAACAGGTCCATTAGTTTTTTGTGGAAACCATAGACATAAAGATGATCAATACAATGTAATGTTAGAGACAAAAAGAGTAATTCATATGCTTTCAAAAGATGAATATTTTAAAGGAAAATCAGCATGGTTTTATAGAGCAGCAGGATGCATACCCGTAGATAGAAGTATTCATGATGAAAATGCAAAAAGTGAAGCAAGAGCTATTCTTCACAGCAAAGGTTGTATTGGAATTTTTCCAGAGGGAACTAGAAATGAAGTAACAAGCAAAGATGAAGAATTGGAAAAATTAGTTAAAATACTAAATATACCAAAAGAAGAAATAATAGAAAAGATAAAATATAAATCTATAAGAACAACACAAGTAAATTTACTTATAGAATTAAAAAATCAAAACAAAATAACAAAAGATGAACTTAAAGAATTTGTATTAGATGCAGATAATGCCTTATTGAAATTACTTAAGAAAAAAATAATAAAAGAGGAAGAGTACAATGAGTCATTACTACTACCATTTAAATTTGGAGCAGTATCACTTGCTAAGAAAGAAAATGCTCTTATAATTCCATTTGCAACAACAGGATTATATAATGGAGAAAAAAATCAACTAATAACAAGAATAGGTAAGCCATTAGATGTTAGTGGTATGGAACTAGAAGATGCAAATAAACTTCTAAGACAGACAATGATTAAATTAATGCAAAAAAGTGAATAATAGTATATAATATATAAATTGTGAGGTGTAACTTATGAAATTTATTTTAACAGCTGGTGGAACAGGAGGACATATATATCCTGCATTATCAGTTTTGGAAGAAATAAAGAAGGATAAGAAAAATGAATATTTGTACATAGGTACAAAAGATAGGATGGAAAATGAATTAATTCCAAGTATGGGTATTCCATATGAAAGTTTAGAAATATATGGACTTTCAAAAACAAATGTAGTTAAGAATTTTAAAAATATAAAATGTATAAGAAACTCTTACAAGAAATGTTTAAAAATAATGGAAGAATTTAAACCTGATGCTGTAATAGCATTCGGTGGATATGTAACTCTTCCAGTTTGCTTAGCTGCTAGAAAAAAGGGAGTGAAAGTATTCTTACATGAGCAAAATATGCTTCCAGGAAAAACAAATATATTCCTATCAAAAAAAGTTGATGCAGTATTCGTATCATTTAAGGATGGAACAAGAAAATTAAAGTGTAAAAATATAATTTATACAGGAAATCCAGTTAGTCAAAGAGCAATTGAAACTAAAAAATATGATAAAACAGACTTAGGATTTACTAAAGATAAAAAATTAATAATAATAGTTATGGGATCACTTGGTAGTACTTCAGTAAATGAAAAACTTTTAGATTTCCTAAGGACATATGAAAGAGAAGATACTGAAATCCTATTTATAACAGGAAAAAAGAGCTACCCTGAACTAAGCAATAACTTAATAGTACCAAAAAGTACAAAAATAGTTCCATTTTTTGATAATCTTCCTAGCCTTATGAAATCAGCAGATTTAATCATATCAAGAGCAGGAGCATCAACAATTGCAGAAATAATGGCAACTAAAACACCATCAATATTAATACCAAGTCCTTATGTAGCAAATAATCATCAATACTATAATGCATTAGACTTAGTAGATAAAAAAATAAGTATACTATTAGAGGAAAAAGATTTAAATAAAGAATCACTAACAGAAGCAATAAACGAAATATTTGAAGAAAATACATTCAAAGAAATAAAGAAAAATTTAAGTGAAATAAAAGATATGTCATCAAGTACACTAATAATGAGAGAAATATATAAAGAATTAAAGGAAAAAAATGAAGAAAAGGGTAAGAAGAAAATTTAATTTTGGTAAATTTATATTATTCATACTAATAATATTTATTATTTACTTTGGGATGAAATACTTATTTAGTATAAAAATAAAAAATATAATTATAGTAAATAATAACTATTATAGTGATGAAGAAATAATTGAAAAAGCCGGAATTGAAAACTACCCTGAGTTCATTACTTTGAGTAGAAAGAAAATAAAAAATAAATTATCTACATTAGATTTAATAGAAGATGTAGAAATAAAAAAAGAATTTGGTTTTATTTTAAGAATAACCATAAAAGAAAAAAAAATTTTATATCATATAAGAAGTAATAATGAATATAAAGTTTCAGATAATAAAAATTATAGTTTAGATAATGTTACTGGAGTACCAACATTAATTAATTATGTTCCTGAAGAAGTAGAAAAGAAATTTGTAAATAAATTTAAAGACATAGATTCAAATATAATAAATATGATAAGTGAAATAGAATATAATAAAACTTCATACGATAGTGAAAGATTCCTATTATATATGAATGATGGTAATGAAGTATATATTACATCAAAAAGAACAAACCTACTAAATAAGTATTTAGAAATAGTTACTAAACTAGATAATAAAAAAGGAATATTATATTTAGATAGTGGTAATTACTTTGAAATAAAGAAATAGATATGCATTATGTATATCTTTTTTAATATAATTTAATATGACAAAATTAGATAATTTTAAAAAATTTATAGCTTCTCACCCTGACTTTATAGATATGGTTAGAAATAATAATACAACATGGCAATCATTATATGAGTTATATGATATATACGGTGAAAATGAAAGCATATGGAATAAATACTTGAACTCATCACATAAAGATACGTTCAGTATAAAAGGCCTCTTAAACACTATAAAAAGCATTGATATAGCCTCGTTAGAAGAAAATATTAATTCAATACAAAAAGCTGTATCATTAGTAGAAGAATTAACTAAAGAAACAAAGAAAGAAGAAACAAGCACTCCAAAGGAATCAAAAATAGATAACTTATATGGAGATAAAGATGAATAGAGAAATACTTGAAAAATTAAAACAGGATCCAAAATATCTAAAATATTTAAGACAAAATTCAATATGGTATAAAACATTAAATAGAAATCCAACTAAGTATAATGAATTTATTAAAAGTATGAAAATAAAGTATAAATTAAGAACCATCGACAAAATAGATAATTTCGTTGATAGTGTAGATTTAATCACAAAGATACTTGATGCATCAAAATAATAAATGTGTATAATTTATGTAATATATCGTTGACATATATTTTTATTTGATGCTATAATTAAAACATAAAGATAGAGAAACTATCTCAATAAAGAAAGGATTGTGATTAGTAAAATGAAGAAGAAAGGATTTACATTAGTAGAGTTATTAGCAGTTATTGCTATTTTAGCTATCTTAGTAATTATTGCACTTCCAAACGTATTATCTATGTACAATGAAGCTAGAAAAAATACATTTATTACTGAAGTAAGAGATTACTATAAAGCAGGAGAGCAAAATTTCTTATTAAATTCAGGAAACGCAGTAACTTATACTAGTTTATCAGGCGTTACTGGTTCTAAAACTATTGAAATGACTGGTAATAAAAATATGCAATATTACATTGTATTCGATGCTAATGGAAAATGTACTAAGTTATTAGCTACTAATGGAACTTATAAAGTTGAAGCAACAGCTGCTGAAATCAATATCGAACAATTAGGAGATACATATAAAGCAGACGAAACTTCTGATAAATTCACTTTAGTATTAGATGCAACTGATAATAGTGCTAAAATTACTGGTGCTGTTAAAAGTTCAAATTAAGACTTATTAAAGTCTTTTTTTTATGGTCAAAATATTATATAATTTATTAAGGTGATAAGTATGAATTTAATAATCGGAAGTCATGTTAGTTTTAATAATAAAAAACAGCTTTTAGGTAGTGTAGAAGAAGCAATAAGCTATAATGCAAATACATTTATGATTTACACAGGTGGAGCTCAAAGTACTATGAGAAGTGATATAAATGATGAATTAACTTATGAAGGACATAAATTAATGTTAGAAAATAATATAAATGCAAAAAATGTTATAGTTCATGCTCCTTATATAGTTAATTTAGCTAATAGAAGTGATAAAACAAAATATGATTTTTATATAGATTTTTTTATAAAAGAATTAGATAGATGCAAAATGCTTGGATTAGATAAAATAGTATTACATCCTGGAAGTGCGACTACATGTTCTAAAGAAGAGGCAATAGAAAACATTGCTCATGGTATAAATTTAATATATAAAAGTACAACAAATACAATGATTCTTTTAGAATTTATGTCAGGAAAAGGTACTGAAGTTGGTACATCAATAGATGAATTAAAAGCAATAATTGATAAAATTGATGATAAAGATAGAATAGGAGTATGTTTAGATTCATGTCATATGAACGATGCTGGAGTTGATATATCAAAGATTGATGATTTTTTAGATGAATTTGATTCAAAAATTGGAATAGATAAAATAAAATGTTTTCATATAAATGATAGTATGAATCAATTTAATAGTCATAAGGATAGACATGCTAATATAGGTTATGGAACAATTGGATTTAATAATTTATTAAACATAGTTTATAATAAAAGATTAGAAGGAATACCATTTATTTTAGAAACACCATATATTAATAGAAATCAAAGCGATGCTTATGCACCATATAAAATGGAAATTGAAAGTATAAGAAAAAAAGAATTTATTGATTTTATAAACAAATAATATAAATATAAAAATAGTAAGACTATCATTTAGAATATAATAATAGAATAAAAGTTTATTGATATTATTCAATAAACTTTTTATATTCATTGTATTTTTCTATTATTTTTTTATATAGTTCAGGGTTGAAATTCAATTTATAGTTAGAAATATAACTAATGAAATTAGTATTCAAGATTTCTTCATAATCGTTTTTAATTGCATTATAAATCATATCTATTTCTTCATCTGATGCTGTAACACACTCATGACTTAAGTAATTTATAATATCTTGTTTAGATAATCTATTTATATACCCTTTTAATAGTTCTTTTTTCAAATAAAAACCTCCTACTAATATAGTTTATTAGTAAGAGGTTATTTTATTCATTTAATTTAGATATTGCATTGATTAAAGCAATTTTACCATAATCATATGTAAGGCTTCCTTGTTGAAATAATACATATGGTTCTTTTAATGGACCATCGCATGATATTTCTATAGAACTTCCTTGTACAAAAGAAGCACTAGCCATAATTATTTTATCATCATATCCAGGCATATCTGATGCAATAGGCAAAACACCAGCATCAATTGCTCCAGATGCTTGTATACCTTCAGCATATTTAATTATATTTTCTTCATTTTTAAAGTAAATTAATTGTACTATATCAGCTCGTTTTTCATTGTAAGTAGGGTGTACTTCAAAACCTAATTTTTCGAGTACTTTACTTGTAAGAATAGATGTTTTTAATGCAGAAGATACGACACTAGGAGCAAAGTATAATCCTTGTAAAAATTCACGATTAGCATTTCCGCTAGGTCCAACTTCACGTCCTTCACCAGGGACATTAAGCCTTTGAGCACATAATTCTATTAAATCATGTCTTCCGGCTATATAACCTCCATTACGTGCAATACCACCACCTAAATTTTTAATTAAACTTCCGGCTATTAAATCTGCTCCCAATGAAGTAGGAGTAGTAGTTTCTACAAACTCACAATAACAATTATCTACAAAAATAATTATTTCTTTATTGATACTTTTAATAAATTTAATAACTTGCTCAATTTTTTCAATAGTAATAGATTCTCTTAAAGAGTATCCTCTAGATCTTTGAATATGTATAGCTTTTATATTATTTTTAAGTTCTTCTTTAATCTTTTCATAATTAAAATCATTATCTATTAACTCTATTTCTTTATAATAAATTCCATAACTAATAAGAGAACTATTATTAGGTTTTATTCCAATAACTTCATGCAAAGTATCATAAGGAGTACCACTAATAGCTAAAAGTGTATCTCCAGGTCTTAAAATAGCAAATAATGCAGTACTTATAGCATGAGTACCAGAGATTATCTGTGTTCTAACAAGAGCATCTTCACTATCTAAAACATAAGAAAATATTTTTTCAATCTTATCTCTTCCAGTATCATTATATCCATATCCACTAGTACCATATAAATCACTTTCACTAATATTTGCACAATGAAAAGCATCAAGTACTTTTTTACTATTTAAATAAGTATTTTTATCTATAGAATTAAATATATCATTTAATTCTTTTTCAGTTTCATTCACTAAGTTTATATATTTATCATTTAATTTTAACATTTTATACCACCATCTATTCTTATTACTGAGTCATTTATATAACTAGCTTCATCACTAGATATAAAATATACAAGATTAGCTATTTCATTTGGATTTGCAAATCTCTTAAGTAATATTTTATTTTCTTCACTTTTTCTAAAATCATTATCCATATCTTTGTTCATAGGTGTATCTATCCATCCAGGACATATAGTATTAACTCTAATATTAGGACTATAATAATTAGCTAAATTATGACTTAAATTTATTATTCCAGCTTTAGAACAATCATAATCAAGACTATATTCATAATATGTATCTATTGCATTAGTACTACTAATATTAATAATATTTCCATATCCTTGATTTTTCATAATATCACCAAAACATCTAGATATCAAAAATGTACCAACTAGATTTACTTCTAAAATCCTCATAAAATTATCTTTAGTTTTGTCTTCTATTATTGAATCCATTGCTATACTAGCATTATTTACAAGTACATCTAATTTACCAAAAATATTTAATATTTCATTTTTTAGATTTTCTATATTTTTTTCATTACTAATATCACACTTGACTACTAAAGCGTTAACTTTATATTTAGATATAATTTCATCTTTTAATTTTAATGCTTCTTCTTTATGATTATTATATGTAATAATAACATCATAGTCATTACTTGCATATTTTTTAATTATTGATGCTCCTAGTCCAATACTCGAACCAGTTACTAAAACACACTTTCTATTCATACTTTCCCTCACTAACGAGCATATTTTAACATAAAAACAAGTATTTTTGAAGTCTTAGTTCAATAATTCACAAGTTTCTCTTGTCAACTTCATTTTTATTTGTTATAATCTTGAGTGTATAAAAAAGGAGGAGAAGTCCAAATGGCAAAGAAAGAAAATAGAGAAGGCATCGCACTACAATGTACTGTTTGTAAAGAAATCAACTATTTAACTAGTAAAAATAAAAAGAATACTGATGGTAAATTAGAAATTAATAAGTTCTGTTCAAGATGCAATAAGACTACTGCTCATAAAGAAAAGAAGGCGTAGTAAATTATGTTTAATGTAAATGATATTAAAAACGGAATGACTATTAAGTATGAAGGTAATATTTATCAAGTTGTTGAATTTCAACATGTAAAGCCTGGTAAAGGTAGTGCTTTTGTTAAAACAAAACTTAAGAATTTAAGAGCAGGTACTACTCAAGAAATTACATTCAACGCAGGAATTAAAATGGAAAAAGCTGATGTAAGAAAAAATCAACTTTCATATTTATATTCTACTGGAGATGCTTATGTATTCATGGATAATAATACTTATGATCAAATTGAAATACCAGCAGCATTAGTAGAAAATGAAGCTAAATTCTTAAAAGAAGGTATGAACGTTGAATCAATGGTAATTGAAGGAGAAGTAGTAGGTATTACACTTCCAGAAAAAGTATCATACAAAGTTATCAGTGCTCCAGAAGCAGTTAAAGGAAATACAACAAGTACTGCACAAAAAGATGTTACTATTGAAACAGGTTATACTTTAAAAGCTCCATTATTCATTTCAGAAGGAGAAGAAATAGTTATAACCACTCGTGATGGTAAATATTTTAGTAGAGGATAAGAACTAAAGAAATTTAGTTTTTTCTTTTGAAAAATTTAATAATTGACAAATCAAAAAAAATAATATATACTTTACTCATTAAGTGAAGACAAAATAAAAGTATTTATAAAGATTATTTATAGAAAGTTAGTGGTTGATGGAAACTAATAAATCTTTAATAAAGAAGTTACATATTTTTGAGCTTAAAGGTGATGCTTTATAATCTTTAAGATAGTTTAACTATGAAATAAGGTGGTACCACGGAAAAATTCGTCCTTTAATTGGTACCTTTTTTATTGGAGGAAAAAATATGAGAAAATTTGAAAAAATAAGTTTTGAACAATTTAAAAAAGATATTAAAGATGATAAAGAACTATATGAAAGCTATTTATTGCCTACAAGAAGTACTAAAAAAAGTGCTGGATATGATATTAGAAGTTTAGAAGAATATACTTTAAAACCAGGAGAATCTAAAGCGTTCACAACAGATCTTAAGGTATCAATGAATGAAGATGAAGTATTATATCTATATAGTAGAAGTAGTATGGGATATAAATACAATGTTACACTTTCAAATAGTGTAGGTGTTATAGATAGTGATTTTTATAATAATCCAGATAATGAAGGACATTTTAGAGTTAAACTAATTAATCACGGAAATAAAAATTTTGAAGTTAAAATCGGAGATAGAATAGCTCAAGGCGTATTTATGAAATATTTAATTGTTGATGAAGAAGAAGAAATAAAAAATGATAGAATTGGTGGTCTTGGTTCCACAAATAAGGAGGAAAAATAGTATGACATTTTTTGAAGAATTAGAATGGAGAGGCGTAGTAAAAGATATAAGCAGTCCCGATTTAAAAGATAAATTAAATAATGAGAAAATGACTTTCTACTTAGGAACGGATCCAACAGCAGATTCGCTACATATCGGGCACTATGCATCATTTGTAACAGCTAGACGTTTAGCACAACATGGACATCATCCAATTATATTAGTAGGTGGAGCTACAGGATTAATTGGAGATCCAAGACCAACTGCAGAAAGGGAAATAATTTCAAAAGAAACAGTTGCTAAAAATATAGAAGGGTTAAAACGTCAAGTAACTAAATTACTAGATGGTAAAGCAGAAGTAGTAAATAATTATGATTGGACTAAAGATGTAACATTCCTAGATTTTTTAAGAGATATTGGTAAATACATAAATGTCAATTATATGCTAAATAAAGATATCATTTCAAGAAGACTTGAAACTGGTATCACATATGCAGAGTTTTCATACACATTACTTCAAGGATTTGATTACCTACATTTATTTAAAGAAAAAAATTGTACACTTCAAGCGGCTGGATCAGATCAATGGGGTAATATTACTACTGGTATAGAATTAATTCGTAAAATTGAAGGAAAAGAAGCATATGGATTTACAATGCCATTAATCCTTGATAGTACAGGTAAAAAGTTTGGCAAAAGCGAAGGAAACGCATTATGGTTAGATAAAGAGAAAACAAGTCCATACAAAATTTATCAATATTTAATTAATTCAGATGATTCTAAAGTAGTAGAATACTTAAAGGTATTTACATTCTTAAGTAAAGAAGAAATAGATAAACTTGAAGAAAGTGTAAAAAATGAACCTGAAAAGAGACTTGCTCAAAAAGCATTAGCATTCGAAGTAGTAAAAGATTTACATGGAGAAGAAGAAGCAATTAAAGCAAGAAAAACAAGCGAAGAATTATTTACTAAAGGATATTCTGAAGAAGGTATGGAAGAAGTACTAATTAATGTAGAAAATGAAATAAATATTTTAGACCTGTTAGTCAAATCAAATATTGCACCATCAAAAAGTGAAGCAAGAAGACTAATACAAGGAAATGGTATTAGTATAAATAATGAAAAAGAAACTAATGAATTAAGAGTATTTAAAAAGGAAGAAATAAAAAATTTAATTATCGGAAAAGGAAAGAAAACACACATAAAAGTTAACTTAACAAAATAGTTAACTTTTTATTTAAAATTATTTTAAGAAAATATATAACTAAGTAGTAAATAATATTCTTTTATGATATACTATTATATAGAAGGTAGTGATAAAAATGATATTTAAATATTCAAAAGAAAGACCAATGTATATCAATCTGTTATTCTTTTTAGTAGCATTTTTAGGTACATTTATAATGCCAAGCGAGTTTGCATTAACAATTAATAAAGTAGTCAAGAACACACAAATAGCTACAATTTTAGGAAATGCATTATTTATATTTCTTTTATACTTAATGTATAAAAAAGATATAGATAAAGAGTTTAAAATATTTAAAGATAATTTTAAATCTAATTTTAAAACAGGATTTAAATATTATATTGCTGGATTAATATCAATGATAGTATTTAATTTATTTATAGCAATTATAATTAAAGATGTTTCAGCAAATGAAAATATAGTAAGAGAAATGTTATTCAAATTTCCTATTTATACTATGTTTAGTATAGCAATAATAGCACCACTAAGTGAAGAATTAACGTTTAGAAAAAGTATGGATCCATTATTAAAAAATAAATGGATTTATGCATTTGGATGCGGATTATTATTTGGAGCATGTCATTTAATCGCAGGAGAGTTTAAATTAATTAATTTATTATATTTGTTGCCATATGGTTCACTAGGATTTGTATTTGCCCTAATGGATAGAGAAACAAAGACAACATTTACAAGCATAATGATGCATATGATACATAACACTATGACAGGAGCATTATTACTTATAACATTCAAATTAGGGGCTTTATAATATGGAAAAGAAAGAAAAAGAAAAAAAGAAAGGTGGAAAACTACTAAGTATTTTTTTACTTTTAGTAGTCATAGTAGTAACAATATTTCTTTATGCCAAATATACTGGTATAAAAGGATTGATAGTGAAAGAATATAGAGTAAAAAGTGAAATACTAACAAATAACTTTAGTGGATTAAAAATAATTCATTTTAGTGATTTATTATATAAGTCAACAGTAGATAAAGAAGATGTTAAAAATTTAATAAAAAGAATAAATGAACTAAAACCAGATATAGTAGTTTTTACAGGTGATTTAATTAATAAAAATGCAAAAATAAATAATGAGGATATAGAATTTTTAGAAGAAGAATTAGAAAGTATTTCAGCAAAAGTAGGAAAATATGCTATATATGGCGATGAAGATTACAGTATAGAAAGTTATAAAACTATAATGGAAAAAAGTAAATTTAAAATATTAAATAATAGTTACGATGAAATATTTTATAAAAATAATGAATCTATGTTTATAATAGGACTTCCAAGTTCATTAAAAGAAGAAATAAAATTAGAAGATGCTTTTAACTTCTATAAAGAAGATGAAAAAAGAAAATTTATAATAGTTCTAGTTCATGATGGCAAAACAATTAGATTTTTAGATGAAAGTACATACGAAGTGGATTTAGTTTTAGGAGGGCATTCACTTAATGGCAGTATTGTTATTCCTTATTATGGAGGAATTTTTATAGATGATGGAGCATATAAGTATTACCAAGAACATTATAGTAAAGGAATAACTGATATATATATATCAAGTGGTATTGGAACAAATAAGTATCCATATAGAATATTTAATAAACCATCATTTAATTTATATCGTTTAAAAGCACAATCTTAAATGTGCTTTTTTCATAGTATAAAATAGAGGTGAAGATTATGTATGGAAATTTTAAGTATGGTAAAGATAGATTTGGTTTTGCAGCACCTTTTCTTTTAGGAGCACTAACTGGAGGTGTAGCAGTAGGCGCATTTAACCCATATAGACCAAGACCAGTATACTATCAAAATCCATATCAATATGGCTATTATCCATATTATTGATATTTGTAATTAATTGTAGTATAATACACCCTCAAATGAGGAATTATGGAAAATACAAAATTTGAAAACAAAAATATATGTAGAGAATGTGGTGGAAAGTGTTGTAAGAAATGTGGCTGTGACTATAGCACAGATAATTTTCAAGATTTAAGTATGAAAGCATTAGAAGAAATACTTAGTGAAGGTAAAATATCTATTGTAGCAGCATTAAACATAAAAAAAAGTAAAAATGGAAATAAATTTATAATTCCATTTTTATACTTGAGAGCAAGAAATAAAAAAAGAAATATAGTAGATCTCTTATCATTAAAGTCAGAGTGTTCCATGTTAACCAAAGATGGATGCCCTTATAGTTTAGAAGAAAGACCAAAGGGTGGAGTAAACTTAATACCTTATATTGATGGATGCTTTCCTTATGAAGAACCATTAAAAATAGTAAAAGGTTTTGAAAAATATCAAAGTACATTATCTAAAATGGTAAAAAGATTAACAGGTAAAACAGTTGATCAAAAGTTAAGAGAAGATATTGAAAACTTATTTTATGACATAACTATAGGTAACTTTGAATATGTTTCTGATAGAGAAAGAAAAGAAATTGCCCCATTATTATATGATTTAGCAGATATATATCCTGAAATATGTCGAAAGGGAATTGATAGAGCTAAAAAATCACAAGTAGTTTTAAGAAGAAAATAAAATAGTAATTGAATAATTACTATTTTAAATCAGCCATATATTTTTTTAGTTGTTTTGAATTAGGACCAAGTATTATTTTTAATTGATTATCAATTTCTACAATTCCTTTAGCTCCTAACTTTTGAATACCTTCTTTATTTACTATAGATGTATCTTTTAAAGTAACTCTAAGCCTAGACAAATTAATTTGAGCATCAAGTATATTTTCTTTTCCACCTAGATATTGAATTAATTTATTAATTTCTACATGAAAATCATTTCTTCTCATTTTAATTATTACTAATGAAATTAATAATAATACAGCTATAATAATTAAATATTGCCAAAACATTTTTTATACCTCCTAATTACAAGTTGAACAAGTTGTATCATAATCTTTAATATAACTTGCTATCTTTACTTTAAATTCATTTATTTTTTCTTGATTCCAATATTTTTCTACTTTAATATTTCCTTCAATAATTGCTGTTTCATTATCGTTAGCAATTATTTTACCATTTTTAATAAAGGTAAGGTTAGGGGCAAATACTTTTACTTTTCCACCATCGTCAGAATATAAATAATTATCAAGCAATTTAGTAATTTTAGAATAATTATTAGAATTTATTTGTCTATCATGTTTAATATTTAAATAATATATTTCTTTTATATTATTTTCAAGAGCAACTTCATTCAAATATTTAGCATAATATTGACACCATGGACATTCTGGAAAAGCCATAAACACTATTCCAGTACCATTTTCTAACATATTAGCAACTTCATCAATATTTGAGTAAACAAATACATTATTTTTATCTACTAAAGTATATTCATCAGAAAATTTAGTAACACTCTTATTATCAATTTGCTGTTTATAAAAATGTTTATATATAACTATAGTTCCAATAATAGCAATTACGATTATAAGAAGTATACTTATCTTTTGCTTCATTTAATCACTTCCTTGATTATAATTGTAGCATATATTTCCACATTTATAAAGAAAAAAGTAACTAATTTATTTAGCTACTTTAGTTTTATAGAATTGTTTCATAATAGGTTCATTTTTATGTTTAATATAATAATCAGTATCAAATAAATCAGATAATACTTCTTTCATATTTTTCTTTATTCTATGTTGATATTTTATATGTGTTAATTTTTTATTATTTCTTGTATTTTTATTTTTCTTATTATAATCAATTAGAGTAACGATAGATGCGATAGTTATAATACAACCTAGTAAAACTATATATGTATTTGTATAATGTATTAAATGATTAATAATACTATTATCTATATTTAAAGCAGGCAAACTCATGAGAGTGAAACTAAGTATAACACAAACATCTAGTATTACAGTTTTAATTTTTCCTGTCTTGCTAGATTGAATATTACCACCAAATCTATATGTAGAATACAATGTTGACATGATAGCAATTTCTAAAATAAGTGGTGGTATCATTATATTATACTGAAGTCCTAAAATAATAAAAGAAATAGCGTTTAATAATTTATCACTAATTCCATCCATCGCACTTCCAAAAAAAGTAGAAATTTTAAGACTTCTTGCAAGAAAACCATCTATGGCATCAGTAGCAAATAACACTATTGTCCATATAGCACATATGCTAGCACCATATTTAACATAAATGATAGGTAATATTATAGCACCAATTAGTCTAATCATTGTAATAAAATTAACCACTACTAACTCAACAATTTTAAAAACACTATATTTCATACCTACAATTTTATTCAAAAAAACATATTTTGTCAATAAAACTAGTAATAAAAGGTATAATATGATATAATTAACACATACGGGGATGCATTGATTCGACAGGGTTATGTCTGGGTAGAATGCAAGTAGTAGGCATACTATAAATGCAAAAACTAAAATAATCGGAAACGATTTTAATTTTTCTCCATCTTTTGCTTAAGTTAAGTAAAACGGAGCTTCCACTTTTAACTTTTGTTCACGAGTTTTAAGAGGGGAGTCATAAAGTGAACTATATTATAAATTTGTTTGTGATTTATAATGAATGAATAGCAAACTTAGAATAATAAGAGAAGTTGGCAATCTACATTATTATTTGAATTTAAAAACCAACTAAACTTGTAGAAATTCTACTGGGATGAATCTTGGACAGGAGTTCGCTACTCCTCATCTCCACCAAATATGAATAATAGACTTAATTAAGTCTTTTTAAATGAAAGAGAGTGCTTATGCTAAAAATTGATAATGAAAGTTTAACTGACAAAACAACAGTTATATGGGAAAATGAAAGTGGAATAATGAGTACATTTACTTTAAAAATAGAAACTCATTCTGAAGATTTAGGAGATATAAAACTAGAATTTAGAACAACACTAACTAAAGATGAATTAGATGAAATAAAAGATGAAATAACTCTAAGGGATTCAGTAGAAGAAATAATTTATGAAGTAAATGATATTCCAAGTGATATAAGCAAAGAAGATATAGATTTTAAAATAGTAAAAAATAAAGATTTATACGATCTATATTTAAATATAGATTTACTAGATTTAATTTATACTAAAAAAAGTATTATGTTGTCATACAACTAATACATTATTGCCTCATGGCCAAGCGGTAAGGCTCTGGACTCTGACTCCAGCATCATAGGTTCGAATCCTATTGAGGCAACCATGCTGAAATAGCTCAATCGGTAGAGCAACTGAATCGTAATCAGTAGGTTGGGGGTTCGATTCCTCTTTTCAGCACCAGATTGATAGGAAACTCGAACTTTTCGAGTAGTAATAAATATTAACTAGAAGTACCGTCTAGTTTTTTTGTTATTATAAGGAAAGTGAGGAGTTTTATGAAGGAAGTAAAAATATTAGATGTTGAAAAGGAAGTTCTAAAAAGAATTGATATGATATGTAGATTTGCTTGTTGTAAGTACTCTATTAAACAAGGAAGTATTATTAATATTAAAGGAAGTAATATTGCTTATGTAAGTCCACATATTATAACAATCAAGGAGAATAATTATTTAATATTTAATGGAAGTGATAAAGTTTTTATAAATGATTATTCTAAATGTATTAAATTAAAAGATATGGAAGTTCATATTAAAAACAATTAAATGTTTTTTAAACTAGGCGTACAAAAAGGAAGTGAAATACTTGAGGTTAAAAGTATGGACTTTTTGTGCTTTTAATCTCTTTCAAAAAAATAATAGAAAGAGAGATGAAATTATGGACGAAAAAAAGAAAATTGCAGACATTTATATTAGAGTTAGTACACTGGACCAAGCACGTGAAGGTTTTAGTTTACCTGAACAAAAAGAAAAACTAATTGAATTTTGTAAATCTAAAGGATACGAAATTCACGCAATATATGCTGATGAAGGAATAAGTGCTAAAGATGATAAAAGACCAGCATATCAACAAATGATTAATGATATTAAAAACGGTACAGTTAATGTCATAGTAGCTTTAAAGTTAGATAGATTAACTAGAAGTGTTTATGATGTAGAAAAACTAATGAAATTATTAGAAAAATACGGTTGTGATTTAGATTGTAAAGATGATGATTCTAATACATTAACTTCAACAGGAAGAATGTGTATAAGACTAACAACTGCATTTAGTCAAAATGAAATTGAAAGGTGTTCAGAAAGAACTAAATTTGGTATGGTTGGTGCTGTTAAAGCAGGACACATTCCAAATAGAACTCCAATAGGATTTAAAAGAATTGATAAGAAGTTAGTACCAGATGAATTAACAAAAGATATTATTATTAGAATGTATGATTTATATTTAGAAGGAAAAAGCTATCAAGGTATTGCTAATATTTATAATCAAGAAGAAGTATTAGGTAGAACTAATTGGTTAGATTCTACTATTCAAAAGATTATGACTAATGAACTTTATAAAGGCGATTTTGTTCATGGAAAAAGAACTAAACATCCTCAATATTATGAAGATGTTGTAGAGCCAATAGTATCAAAAGAAAAATGGAATGCTTGCCAGTATCAAACTAAGAGAAATGCAAGACATTATGAAAGAACTGCTACTTACCTTTTTACTAATAAATTAAAATGTTCAGTATGTGGTAATTTCTTAGGTGGTAAAGCTACTACTAAAAGAAAAAGTGGTAAGAAATATTATTACTATAAATGCGAAAAATGTAGAACTAACTACAAAGAAGATACTATAAGAGATGGTTTACTACTTCAATTATATGACCTAATAAGAAAAGATAATTTAATAAATAAATATTACACACCATTTATAAAACACAAACAAGAAGATATTACAAAAGATTATAAAACTGAATTAAAAGGACTAGAAAAACAAGAAGAAAGAATTAAATGTGCTTATTTAAATGGGGTTGTTAAAATGAATGAGTTTGATAACGAATTAAAAAGTATTAGATATAAAATTGATAATATTAATAAAAAGATTAAAGAAATAAAACAATGTGAAAACTTTAACTTTACTACTAATGATTTATTAATTTTAGAAGATACAGAAACAATTGATACTTTTGTTAATCCTGATATATTTTTAACTAATATTTTAAATTTAACTAATGCTTCAAGAGAAGAAATGAAAAGAATAATTGGTACTTATATTGATAATATTGAAGTTAATAAAGTTGGAGATAAAATAGAATTATTAAATATTGTATATAGAAAAAGTTTTCTAACTGATTTAGTAAATTATCATAATAATTATGGTGTACCTTATAACTTTAATATATTTAGTGATGAAAAAGGTTTTAAAATACCAATGAATCACGAAGCTAAAACTAGTTTAGAAGCAAAAGAATATTTTAATAAACTACAAGATGTTGTTTCAAAAAATAGTTTAAAACTAAATTATTACGAAACTGAAGCAGATAGTAAATTAGAAGATATTAGTTTTGAACCTAATGGAGATTATGAACAAATATTAAGATTAATAGTTTTATCAGATTCTAAAAACTATAATGATAAAACTTTAAGACTAGGAGTAATTACTTTAGATTTAGAAAGTGCATTATATTCTCGTTTAAATAGAAAAGAACAACCAAATGAACTATGCAATATTTAGATGTAAAAGTATTAATACATTAGCAGATTTATCCCATATTGGTAGTCATAATAAACGAGAAAAAGAATCTTATAAATCTAATCCTGATATAAGAAAAGAAGATAGTATTAACAATATTGAATTAGTAAAATGTAATAAGAAGTATAGGGAAAAGTTTTATGAAATTACTAAGGAATATAGAAAAGAACACGATGAAAAAATGAAAACTATTAGACAAGAAAGATATAAAGATTTTGATCAAATGATAGATGATTCTAAAAGTTGTGTAGCCGATGAAATGATATTTACAAGTGGCCCAGAATTCTTTAAAGATATGTCCAAAGAAGAAATATTAAGATGGGCTAATGGATGTATGGAGTTTATTTATAAAGATTTAGGTTATACTAAAGAACAAGTAATACAATCAGTATTACACTTAGATGAAAAAACACCGCACATTCATTGTGTAGTAGTTCCTCTTGTTAAAAAGTTTGATAAAAGAGTTAATAAAGAAAGATATTCTATTTCTAAAAGAGATTATATCAAAGACCAAAATTATTTAAGTATATTACAAGATAAATATTGTTTTAGATTAAATAATCTAGGTTTTAATTTGGAACGTGGAGAAAAAGGCACTAAAATTAAAAATCTTTCTTTAGGACAATTAAAAGGTATAACTAGACAATATGAAAGACTTGCAAATAAGAGTAAAAAGAATATTGAAAGTGAACATTTAAAAATTATTAATATGTTAAAATTTTCAAAAAAGAAAGCTTTTTCAGATTCAATTATTCTTAATGGTGAATCATATCACATCTTACTAAAATATCTAGATTTATATACTAAAGAAATTCAAAATCAAGTAATATATCAAAACTTTTTCAATGATTTAGATGATTATATTTTTAATTATAAAGGAGTTAGAAAAAGAATATAATCATTCACAAAAAGTAATAGATAATTTAGAAGAAGAATGTGAAAAGCTAGGCCAAAATAATAATAACTTAATTGAATTTATTAAGTATATATTAGAAATGTTAAAAGACATTTTTAGAAGAATTCTACTTTCTAAAAATGAAAGTGATAAAAATAAAACTATAAACATTTTAAAAGATTGTTATGAAAAAGATTTATATAACTCTTATGATTTAATAGATATTTCTAAAAATACTGATAAAGAAATAGAAGTAAATGATTTTATTAAAGAAGAAACATTAGAAAAAGAATACGACTACTTCGATTAGCCGTATTCTTTGTTTATACTAAATTTTTGAAAATTTAGAAACACACTTGCAAATTGACATATCAATTAGCGTGTGAATTAAAATAGTGTAAAAAAGCATTTTTAATAATCTTCATAATAATTAAGTATTTTTTCCTTTGTCCCATCATTTGATATTTTATCCCACTCTTTTTTATATACTGACTTTGCATAATCCTTGTTTAAATAATCTTTTTGAAATTTATCTCTTTTTTCTATCATTAAAGGATTATTTGTCCAAAGATTAAAATTGCCATCATTATTAATTCTTCTGCAAATATATTCATAACATCTTTCGAAATGTTCATCAAAAGTTTTAAGTGTTAAGTAATTTTTAAGAGATGTAGCTAGTTGTCTTTTTGCCAATAATTCAATATCAAAATCTCTATCAGAATCTGAAACACATTCTCCATAAAAATTTCTAGGTCTTTCTTTTCTAGAACCTCTATGATCTTCTACGGCTTCTTTCATAATTTTGATTTGTTCATTATTAAAATATTTCTTTAACTCTACATCATTCTTTAATATTTTTCCTGATTCGTGCTCATGATTTTCTCTATCAATATTTAGACCAATATCATGAAAAGCAGCAATAACATAAGCCATATTTTTGTCTAATTCATAATAATCAGCTAGCATCAACATATTTTCAATTACATTATTTATGTGTAACATTCCATGAGAATAATATTTTTCATATTTTGGAAATATATTTTTTTCTATATATAACATTAGATCTTTATTAATATGCATAACAAGTCATCTCCATACTAATTATAACATTTTTTTGAGTAAATTTATTTTTTTTATGAAGTTTTTTCGATTTTTACTAGAAATGTAGTATAATATATTTAGTTAATAGTTATTACTAGCTATTTCTTTTGCCCTAGGAGTTGTTCTACTTCTTCCCTTAGGGCACCATAAGAGTTTAACTTGAACTTTTCTGTGGCCTAGAAAGTCAAGTTTTATAAAGGAAAATCGCTTATTTGAAAAAGTGATTTTTTTGTTTATTTAAAATTTTGCAGTGAAATGAGTGAATGATATTTACAAAATGGAAATGTTTAATATATATGAATCGGAAAAAATGGAAATCAATCGGAAATGAAACGGAAATTATTCGGAAGTAAAACGGAAAAAATCGGAAACTTATGATATAATGTAACTGGCAGATAAATAGTAATTTGAAAGTGAGGCTCTTATATGGAAGAAATTTTAAAGATAACTAATGTTAGTAAAAGTTTTGGTAAAATAAAAGCGGTTAATAATATAAGTTTTAAAGTGAAAAAGGGTGAGATGTTTGCATATTTAGGTGTTAATGGTGCTGGTAAATCAACAACGATATCTATGATATGTGGAACTTTAAAAAATGATAATGGGAATATAATAGTGTGTGGGGAAGATATAAATAAAAACTCAAAATATATAAAAAATAAAATAGGTGTGGTTTTTCAAAATTCTGTTTTAGATCAAACTTTAAGTGTATATGATAACTTAAAATATCGAGCTAGTTTATATGATATTACAGGAAATGAGTTTAAAAAAAGATTTGAAGAATTGTCAAAAATGTTTGAATTAAATGAAATTAAAAATCAAAAAGTTAAAACTTTGTCTGGTGGGCAAAGAAGAAGAGTTGATATTGCAAGAGCAATTATTCATGAACCAGAATTTTTAATACTTGATGAACCTACAACAGGATTAGATCCAAATACAAGAAAAAAATTATGGAATATAATAAGAAATTTAAGAGAAAAAAATGGTATGACTGTTTTTTTAACAACACACTATATGGAAGAAGCAGCAGATGCTGATTTTATAACAATAATAGAAAAAGGTAAAATTATTACAGAAGGGACACCTTTAGATTTAAAAAACAAATATGCTAAAGATATAATAAATATCTACCATATAGAAGAACATGATGTAATGAAATTAAAATTACCATATACAAAGATTAGAGATGGATTTAAAATAGAAGTCGAAAATACAAGTATAGCAACTGATTTAATAATAAAAAATAAAGAAATATTTAAAGATTATGAAATAATAAAAGGTAAAATGGATGATGTGTTCTTAAACGCAACTGGAAGTAATCTGGAGGTATAGAATGAAAAAAATAATTAATTTAACTATTAGAAATATAAAAGTATATTTTAGTGATAAAGGAATGTTTTTTACTTCATTAATTACCCCTGCAATTTTATTAGTTTTATACTCTACATTTTTAGCTAACGTATATAAAGATGCATTTATAAGTGCTATACCTGATAGCATAGAAATTAGTAGTAAATTACTTAATGGTTTAGTAAGTGGTCAATTGGTAGGTTCACTATTATCTGTTTCATGCATAACTGTTGCTTTTTGCTCAAACATGTTAATGGTTCAAGATAAGGCAAATGGGAATATTAAGGATTTAATTATTACACCAACTGATAAGAAAACTTTGGCTATATCATATTTTTTAGCATCATTTATATCTACTTTAATTGTCAATTTATTTGCGTTAGGGTTGTGTCTAATATATATTGCTATTAATGGCTGGTTTATGAACATAATAGATATACTATTAATAATGTTAAATGTTATAGGCTTAACTTTATTTGGTTGTATTTTATCATCATTAATAAATTCATTTTTAAGTACACAAGGTCAAATTTCTGCTGTTGGTTCAATTGTTAGTTCTATGTATGGATTTATTGCTGGTGCGTATATGCCAATGAGTCAATTTGGTGCAGGATTAAGAAATGCTTTGCTATTTTTACCTACCACATATGCAACAGCTTTAATGAAAAATTCAGTTATGGAAAGTACATTTAGAGAGTTAGCAAAAATAATTCCTAATAACGCAATAAATAGTTTAAAAGAATCTATTGATATTAGATTAATATTTAATAATAATGTAGTTAGTATATCAACAATGTATTTAATAGTAATAATAACAATATTTATTCTATTTATGTTATATATTTTAAAACATTTGTTATGCAAAAATAAATAATTAATAAATTTAACTAATTATGCAAATCTCGTTAAAGATTTGCTTTTTTAATATTTATTTGTATGTTAAATGTTTTATTTCTTTTTTATTGACTTAAATTTTTTATTATAATATGATTTAAACGTAATATGTTCTAATAAAAAGGAGGAAATATAAATTGTATCATTTAAGATTTAAAGGTAATAAAGGATTTATGTGTCAATATGATAAATCATTAAACTTTGAAACAGTATGGAGTTCTATATTTGATTTAGATAGTTTAACAATATATAGATCAGAAGGAAATCCAAGAAAATGTAAATATGTAAAAGATGAGAGATTAAAAAAATAAAAATTATAGAAGAAAATTAATCTTTATTACATGATATAGTGAATAAAAAGAACTAATAGAAGTATAAGAAAGGAATAAACTATGAAAAGATGTAAATGGTGCAACTTAGATAATCCATTATATATAGAGTATCATGATAATGAATGGTGTATGCCAAACACAGATGATAAATATTTATTTGAAATGTTAATACTTGAATCTTTCCAGGCTGGACTTTCTTGGGAATGTGTGTTAAATAAAAGAGAAGATTTTAGAATTTCTTATGATAACTTTGATATAGATAAAATAATTAATTATGATGAAAATAAAATAAATGAATTACTATCAAACCCCAAAATAATAAGAAATAAACTTAAAATAAAATCGAGTATTAATAATGCTAAAATATTTAAAAACATAGAAAATGAATATGGAAGCTTTTACAAATACTTACTCGGATTCACAAACGGAAATATACTATATGAGGTAGATAAAACAACAAATAATTTGTCTGATAAGATATCTAAAGATTTAATTAAAAGAGGATGCAAATTTGTAGGTTCTACAATTATATATTCATACTTACAAGCAATAGGAATAATATATTCACATGATAAAGAATGTTTTATGTATAAAAAACAATAGAAAAGAATCAGTAATTCACTGATTTTTTAAATTTATAATAAATAGTTGACAAGTGTTATATGGTGTTATACTATATATATAACAGTGGGAGAGTTATATGAAAATAATTATTAGTAATAGTAGTTCAGTTCCAATATATGAACAAATTAAAAATCAAATAATCAATCAAATAATGTTAGATGAGCTATTAGAAGGAGAATCTATACCATCGATTAGATCACTCGCAAGTGATATTAAGATAAGCGTAATGACAATAAAAAAAGCTTATGATGAATTAGAAAGTGAAGGATATATTAAATCAGTACAAGGTAAAGGAACATTTGTTGCTCCTAAAAATATTGAATTGGCAAAAGAACAGGCAAACAAAGAAATAGAAAATCATATATCAAAAATAATTAATATTGCTAATAGATTTAATATTGATAAAAAAGAAATAATTGATTTATTTGAATTTATATATAGGAGTGAAGAACAATGAGTAATGCTATAGAAATTAAAAATTTAAAGAAAAAATACGATAATAATTTTGAACTTGGAGAAATTAACTTAGAAATTCCAAGTGGATATATAATAGGTTTAATAGGAGAAAATGGAGCAGGAAAAACTACATTAATAAAATCTATTTTAAATATAACAAAACCTGAATCTGGAGAAATAAAAATATTTGATAAGAACAATAAGAAGTATGAATCTGTAATTAAAGAAGATATAGGTGTAGTACTAGAAGGAATGTTTTTTCCAGAAATACTTACTCCAAATGATATAAATTCTATTATGAAAGACATATACAAAAATTGGGATAAAGAATTATTTTATAAATACTTAAATAATTTTAAATTACAAAGTAATAAAAAAATAAAAGACTTATCTAAAGGTATGAGAAAAAAATTAGAAATTGCTACTGCACTTTCTCATAAACCAAAACTATTAATTTTAGATGAACCAACAAGTGGTTTAGATCCTGTTATAAGAGATGATATACTAGATATATTTTTAGATTTTATAAAAGATGAAGAACATACAATATTACTATCAACTCATATAACAAGTGATTTAGAACATATAGCTGATGAAATAATATTTATTGATAGAGGTAAAATCATATTAAACGAAAATAAAGATGAATTGTTAGATAATTATGGAATATTAAAATGTGATAAAAAATCATTCGATAAAATTTCTAAAGATGATATAGTTAGTTATAAGAAAAATAAATATAACTATGAAGTACTAGTAAATAATAAAAATAAAATAAAAAATAAATATAAAGACTGTATTATAGATAAAATAACTCTTGAAGAACTTATGGTTCTTGTCATAAAGGGGGAAAAGAAATGTTAGGATTAATAAAAAAAGATTTTTTGATAGTTAAAAATAATTTAAAGTTAATAATAATAATGCTTATGATGTTTTTTATAATGGCACTACAAGGGGAATTTGATATAACATTTGTTTTACCGTTTATCGTAGTAATGTTATTTATTTCTACATTTAGTTATGATGAATTTAATAAATGGGATGCCTATGCAATAACACTACCAAATGGTAGAAAAAATATAGTAAAATCTAAATATATTGCTAGTTTAATTTTAGTAGTAGGTGCAATATTTGTAACACTCTTACTAAATTATTTCGTAGGTTTAATAAATAACAATTTAGAATTTGACAAAATTATATCTTCAGTATTAGCAATAGCAACAGGAGCAATATTTATAGAGGCAGTAATGTACCCATTAATATTTAAGTATGGTATAGAAAAAGGGAGAATAGGCTTATTTGCCTTAACGATAGCTATAATAGTTATAGTAACTTTAATAACTAAAATATCCAAATTAAGTATACCAGCCAATATAATAATATTTCTCAATAACTATTATTTTATAATAATTCCAATAATACTAACAATAATATTATTATTATCATATAAAATATCTGAAAAAATTTTTTTAAAAAAAGAATTTTAATTAAAGAAAGTTTTGATTTTTCATTAAAAGGAGTAAAATAAAATGAATGAATATATAAATTTAACACTTGAAAATATTGAAAATGAGCATATATGTTGTGCAATAGGAGATAAGAAACATCAAGTCGGGGTTGATAGAAAAAAAGAATGGATTAAAAGTAAAATAAAAGATGGACATGTCTTTAGAAAATTAAATGCAAGAGGTAAGACTTTTATAGAATATGAACCTATTGAAACAGCTTGGGTACCTATCAGTGGAAAAAATTATGAATATATTTATTGTTTGTGGGTAGCAGGTAGTTTTAAAGGAAAAGAAATTGGAAAAGAATTATTAGAGTATGCAATTAATGATGCTAAAGAAAAAGGAATGAGTGGAGTATGTACTCTAACATCAAAAAAGAAGAAACCATTTATTGGTGAAAAGAAATTTTTTGAACATTATGGCTTTGAAGTAGTAGATACGATAAATGATTATGAATTATTAGCATTACAATTTGATGATTCTGAAACTCCTAAATTCTGTGATACTGTTAGATTAAATAAAATAGAAGAGCAAGACTTTACAATTTATTATAGTAATGAATGTCCATATGTAGAACATGAAATACAAGAACTTACTGAATACTCAAAGAAAAACAATATTAAAATTAATTTTATAAAAATAGATTCTCTTGAAAAAGCAAAGAATGTACCATGTATCTTTAATAATTGGGCGAACTTTTATAAAGGAAAGTTTATATCAAATACTATATTAAATGCAAATTCATATGAAAAATTAATTAATAAGTAATAAGATATAATTATAAATTGGAAAGTAGGTAAACTATGAAATATATAGTTTTATTAAGAGGAATAAATATAAGTGGTAAAAATAAAATATCTATGATTAAACTTAAGAATATTCTAGAAAAAAATAATTATACAAATGTAATTACTTATCTTAATAGTGGTAATATTATTTTAGAAAGTGAATTCACTAAAGAAGAGATTGCAAATAATATTAATAAAATAATAAAAGATACTTTTAATTTGGATATACCAGTTTTTGTTACAATTCCTAGTGAACTAGAGAGACTATTAAATAATTGTCCAGAATGGTGGGGAACAAATAATAAGGAAGTATATGATAATTTAATATTCATAATACCACCTACTAAATATAAAGATATTTATAATGCGATAGGTGAGCCGAAAGAAGAAATAGAAAAAATAAAAGAACTTAATAATTATGTATTTTGGTCATTCAATTTAAAAAATTATAGAAAATCTAATTGGTGGGTAAAAACAGCAAATACAGATATTAAGGATAAAATAACTATAAGGACAGCAAATACAGTAAAAAAATTAATAGAAATATCTAAAAAATAATATATAATTATTTTAACTAATTAGAAATAATTAGTTTTTATTTATTCAAAATTATTAGCATTAAAGAAAATTAAAATGTTATAATATTTTATATGAAAAGATAAATAAATTAATTAATGGAGGTGAAAAATGTCTAAAGTATATATGTGTATAGATTTAAAAAGTTTTTATGCATCTGTAGAATGTATAGAAAGAAACTTAGATCCACTTGATACTAATCTTTTAGTAGCAGATGAATCAAGAACAGATAAAACTATATGTTTAGCTGTATCACCTTCATTAAAATCTTATGGTTTAGGTGGGAGATGTAGACTTTTTGAAGCAAAGCAAAAAGTAAAAGAAGTAAATTATCAAAGAAGAAAAAATAATAATTATAAGAATTTTACAGGTAAATCTTTTATAGCATCAGAACTAAATAATAATAAATCTTTAGAATTAGATTTTATTGCTGCAGTACCAAGAATGAACTTATATATGAAATATAGCACAAAAATATACAATATTTACTTAAAATATATTGCACCAGAGGATATATTAGTTTATTCAATTGATGAAGTATTTTGTGATATTACAAATTATTTAAGTTTTTATAAATTGTCTGCCGAAGGATTAGTAATGAAAATAATTGAAGATGTTTATAAGACAACCGGTATAACTGCAACTGCTGGTATTGGAACAAATATGTATCTTGCAAAAGTTGCTATGGATATCACTGCCAAAAGAATGAAACCTAATAAATTTGGTGTAAGAATTGCTTATTTAGATGAAATGAAATATAAAAAAGAATTATGGAACCATAAACCATTAACAGATTTTTGGAGAGTGGGCAAAGGATACACTAAAAAATTAGAAGAACATGGTATGTATACTATGGGAGATATAGCAAGAATGTCTATAAATAATGAAGATTTTTTATTTAAACTTTTTGGAGTAAATGCAGAATTTCTAATAGATCATGCATGGGGATATGAGCCATGCACAATAAAAGATGCTAAGAATTATAAACCTTTAAATTCCAGTATAAGTCAAGGACAAGTATTACACTGTCCATATGATTTTGAAAAGGCAAAATTAATAGTAAAAGAGATGGTAGATAATTTAGTATTAGAATTAGTAGATAAACATCTAAAAACAGATCAAATTGTTTTAACGATAGGCTACGATATAGAAAACTTAACAAATCCAAGTATTGAAAGAAGATATAAAGGAGAAATAACAATAGATGCATACGGAAGAAAAGTCCCAAAACATTCTCACGGAACAGCAAATATAGATCATAAAACATCATCTACTAAAACAATAACAAATGAAGTAATGAAATTATATGATAAAATAGTAAATCCTATTTTATTGATAAGAAGACTTAATGTAACAGCATGTAATATAGTAAATGAAGAAAATGAAGAATCAACATCTATAATAGAGCAAATAGATTTATTTACTAATTATGAAGAAATAAGTAAACAAAAAGAAAAAAGTCTTAAAGACGAAATAGAAGAAAAAAAGATACAAAAAGCTTTATTGAATATTAAGAAAAAATATGGCAAAAATTCTATTTTAAAAGCAATGAATTATGAAGAAGGAGCAACAGCTAAAGATAGAAACTTAGAAGTAGGAGGTCATAAAGGATGAATAATTATGAAGATATTATTAATTTAGAAAGGCCAAAATCTAACCATTCTCATTTAAGTGTAGAATCAAGAGCAGCCCAGTTTGCTCCATTTGCTGCATTAGTAGGATATGATAGTGCTATAAAAGAAACAGCAAGAATTACAGATAAAAGAATAGAAATAGATGATGAATTAAAAGTAATAATAAGTAACAAATTAAATTATTTAAATGATCATATAAAAGATAATAACAAAGTAATAATTACATATTTTATAAAAGATGAGAAAAAATCAGGCGGAAATTATATTCATAAAACAGGTATTATAAAAATAATAAACCCAGTTGAATCTAAAATTAAATTTACAGACAATTCCACAGTTTATATAAATGATATTATAAATATTGAAATATTAAAAGATAATTAGTTCAATAAAATATGTTATAATCAATATAGAAAGGTAGGAAATAATGAATAATTTAGCAGTTTGTATTACTAATGACAATAAGACAGTAACAGTATATGAAACCATAGATGCAGTAGTAAATGCTGGATTTAAAAATGTTTTTATACAATGGTACGATCAAAATTTCGAAGTTTCACAAGAAGAACAACTTAAATATATAAAAAGTAAAAATTTAAATATAATATTTGCACATCTAGGATATAAAGATTTAAATAATATATGGTTAGATAATGAGATAGGAGAACAATTAGAAAAAAAATATCTAAGAAACTTAGATGAATGTAAAAATAATAATATAGATATGGTTGTAATGCATGCATCAATAGGTTGGGATACAGTAGAACCAAATGAAATAGGACTCAGAAGATATCAAAAAATATGTGATTATGCAGAAAAACTAGGTATAAAAGTCGCATTTGAAAATACAAAGATGAAAGGATATCTAGAATATTTACTTAAAAACATTAAAAATGATAATGTAGGAATTTGTTTTGATTCAGGACATTATCATTGCCATTTTAAAGATGATTTTGATTTTAGTTTGTTTAAAGATAAGATATTCTGCGTGCATATACATGATAATTATGGTAATATTGATGATCATTTATTACCATATGATGGAACACTTGATTATAACAAAGTAATAAATGGATTAAAGATTGCAAATTATAAAGGATATACTACTTTAGAAATTTGTTATAGAATGAATTATGTAGATAAAATTAGTTTAAATGATTTCTACGTTAAAGGTTATAAAATAGGAGAAGAACTAGATAAACTATTAAAGGAGGAAAAATGAAGTTAGTATTATTAAGACATGGAGAAAGTGTATGGAATAAAGAAAATAGATTCACTGGATGGACAGATGTAGACTTATCAGAAAAAGGAGTAAAAGAAGCAGAAAATGCAGGAAAATTATTAAAAGATAAAGGTTACATTTTTGATGTTTCTTTTACTTCAATACTAAAAAGAGCAAATAGAACGCTAGAAATAGTATTAAAAGAAATGAATCTTAATATTCCAGTATATTATAGTTATAGATTAAATGAAAGACATTATGGAGCACTTCAAGGATTAAATAAAGATGAAATGAGAAAGAAATTTGGAGATGAGCAAGTACACATATGGAGACGTAGTTATGATGTAAGACCACCAGAACTTTCTAAAGATGATGAAAGATATCCAGGAAATGATCCTAAATATAAAGATTTAACTCCCGAAGAGTTACCCCTTACAGAATGTTTAAAAGACACTTTAGAAAGAGTCCTTCCATATTATAATAACGAAATTAAAAAACATTTAGAAAATAAAGAAAATGTTTTAGTAGTAGCTCATGGTAATAGTCTTAGAAGCATAATTAAATACTTAGAAAATATTAGTGATGAAGACATCATGAATGTAGAAATACCTACTGGAATACCTTATGTTTATGAGTTAGATGATAATTTAACTATAAAAGAAAAATATTTCTTAAAATAAATAGACAAGTAAACGTATATAACTTATAATAAAATTATAAGGAGGGTTATATGAAGTATATAAACAAAACTAATACAAAAAAATATGTTATCTATACAGTTATCGCAATATTTATAGTTGTAACTATATTTTGTAGTTTTCAAACTATAAAGTCAGGGGAGGTAGGATTAAAAGTCAGATTTGGTAAAATAGTAAACACTCAATTAAATGAAGGATTGAATCTTAAAATACCATATATAGAACAAATAGTTAAAGTAAATATAAAAGTCCAAAAGATTGAACTAAATACTGAAAGTTCAAGCAAAGACTTACAAACTATAGAGACAACTTTAGCAGTAAACTATAGAATTAATAGTGACAAAGCAACACATTTATATAGAACAGTAGGTAATAATTATGAAAGCACAATTTTAGAACCAGCTATAAAAGAAAGTATTAAAGCAACTATAGCTAAGTATACAGCAGCTGAAGTAATTACTGAAAGAGCAAACGTATCTAAAAATTGTATGGAAGATTTACAGTCTAAAGTAGATAAATATGGCATCACAATTGATAACTTTAATATTACAAATCTAAGTTTTAGTGAAGAATATAGTAAAGCAATTGAAGATAAACAAGTAGCAGAGCAAAAACTAGAAAAAGCAAAATTAGATGCAGAAAGTAAATTAGTTGAAGCACAAGCTACTAAAAAAGCAAATGACTTGTTAAAGCAAAGTTTAACAGATAATTTAATTGCCAAAGAATTTATTAATAAATGGGATGGTAAACTTCCAAAAGATATATTAAGTATATTCAATTTAAAATAAGCAACAAATGTTGCTTTTTTCTTTTTATGTCGCATAAAATAGTCAAATTTGATTAATAATGTTAAAAGTGATATAATAAATAGCACTTGCCCATTAAGGAGTGAATATACAATATATGATATATAAATTATTAGTAGCACTTACTTTATTTGGTGGTATATTTAATAAAAGAAACAACATGGAAATAAATCATGATTATTTAAATAAACAAATTGAGTTAAGTGTAAAACATTTCCAAAGTGAACATGAAGATTATAAGAAAGAGAATTATTTTAATGGAGAAAAGATAGATGTCATTGCAAATAAAATAGATAGATATTTAAATTCTACATTAAAAGGAAAAGGTAAATTTATTACTGAATATTCTATATCAGTTGGAATGGATCCTTACCTAGCAGCAGGAGTAATGTTGCAAGAAACTGGTTGTTATTGGAGATGTAGCTATTTAACTAGAGTATGTAATAACGTAGGAGGCAACAAAGGAAAACCTGGTTGTAATGGAGGAAGTTATAGAAGATTTGATACCATTGAAGAAGGAATTAAATTCGCTATAAATAAACTTAATTCTTATTATAAAAAAGGATTAACTACAACAGAACAAATTGGTCCAAAATATGCAAGTGATCCAAAGTGGCCACAAAGAGTTAACAATTACATTAAAAAGTTAAAAAAATAGAATATTTTAGGGGGATTAATATGGAAAAGAATATCTACTTACATGCAATAAATGCAACATCAGATGATAACTATCCAACAATTGAAACATATCAAATACTTTGTAAAATACTAAAATGTGGGGCATTATTATCATCAAGATTACAAAGAAAATTATCAACGGATGGCTTCAATGGAAAAGACTATATTTCATTGTGTGATTACACAAAAAAAGATATTAAAAAAGGTGAAGATGGCAAGTATAACGCTTTTCATACATATATAAGATATTCTCTTTCATTAGTTTTTCCTAAAAATGAATTGTCAGTAATTGAACCGATAATTTTAAGTGATATATACGCAATAAGCAAAGAAGGATTTATGAAAATGAAAAAACTCGGTGAGATTAAGGGCGATAGAAGATATACTGATATGCCTGATGAAGTACAAGTCAAGAATAAAATACCACTAGCAAGTTTAACTGCTCTTACTTATCCAACCCACTTATCTATAGATGATGAAATAGGTGAGAGAGCAACTATCGCAAAAATAATGATGGATTTAGATTCAATCAATAAAGCATTAGATAGATTTGGATATAATGTACCAATATATGATATTGATACATTTGAAAAACTAGATAGTACAAGTTCAGTTAGAATGTTATTAAAAAATAAATAAAATATTGACAAAAACCAACGAATAAACTATAATCTACTCATAAGCAATGAAGGAAAGTAGTAGTTATTTATTTCCCTTAATAGAGAGTTAGTGGCTGGTGGAAACTAATAATAAATAAATAATGAAGAAAAAACGTGACAATTTTCTGGAGCTAATAAGCATGTCAGCTATAAAGACCAAAAGATAGAATTTATGAGAATCTATGAAGTAAGATGGTACAGCGTACAAAAACGCTCTTACGAATAGGTTCTTTTTTTATTAGAAGGAGTTGAGTTTATGGAAAATAAGTACAGAAACGTATATTGCGGTGAAGTTACAAAAGAGTATGAAAACAAAGAAGTAAGACTAGCAGGATGGATTGAAACAGTTCGTAATCTAGGTGGTTTAGTATTCATTACATTAAGAGATGAAACAGGTATCGTACAATTAATTTCTAATAATGTTGAATATGCTAAATTAAATCGTGAATCTACTGCAACAGTTACAGGTATTGTAAAGCCTAGAACACCAGATATGGTAAATAAGAATATGAAAACTGGTGAAATAGAAGTAGAAATTAAAACTATTGAAGTATTAGGAGACGTATATAGAACACTTCCATTTGAAGTTAAAAATAGTAAATCTTCAAGTGAAGAAACAAGACTAAAATATCGTTATTTAGATTTAAGAAATAAAAGTGTTCATGATGGTATTAAATTTAGAACAGAAGTAATAGATTTTATTAGATACACTATGAAAGATATGAATTTTACTGAGATTCAAACACCAATATTAACAGCATCTAGTCCAGAAGGAGCAAGAGACTTCATAGTACCAAGTAGAAAATTTAAAGGAAAATTTTATGCGCTACCTCAAGCACCACAAATATTTAAACAATTATTAATGTGTAGTGGCTTTGATAGATATTTTCAAATTGCACCATGTTTTAGAGATGAAGATCCAAGAAGCGATAGACTTTATGGAGAATTTTATCAATTAGATTTTGAAATGTCTTTTGCAACACAAGAAGATGTATTCGAGGTGGGGCAAAGAGTATTTCACGATGTATTTGAAAAATTTGGTAATAAAGAAGTATCAAGTGTTCCATTTAGAAGAATACCATTCAAAGAAGCAATGGAAAAATATGGTAGTGATAAACCAGACCTAAGAATACCTTTTACTATTGAAAATATTACAAGTCTATTATCAAACTCAGAAAGTATAGTATTTAAAGATAAAGAAGTAAAAGTATGTGTACTACCAAGTAGTGATAAATCAAATTCTTGGTATAAAAAACTGGAAGAAGAATACAAATCTTTAGGACTTTCTTCTTTAGGATTTATAAAACTTGATAATGGTGAAATAACTGGTTCAATGGCTAAATTATTTAGTGACACTGAAAAAGAAGAATTAAAAAAATCATTAAAACTTGATCAAGGTAATGTAGTAGTTATAGCTTGTGGAACTAAAGGTGAAAAATTTGATAAGCTTTGTGGCTCATTAAGATTAAAACTAGGAAATGAATTAAATTTAATAGATAAAAATAAATATGAATTTTGTATTATCGTAGACTTCCCATTCTATGAATGGAATGAAGAAGATAATAAATGGGATTTCACACATAATCCATTTAGCATGCCAAATGGTGGAATGGATGCATTATTAAATATGAATCCAGGGGATATAGTAGCATGTCAATATGACTTCGTATGTAATGGTCTTGAAATGGCAAGTGGTGGAGAGAGAAACTATAGTCCAACTATTCTTAAAAAAGCATTTGAAATTGCCGGATATGATGAAAGTGTAGTAGAAAGTAAATTCCCATCATTATATCAAGCATTCCAATTCGGAGCACCTCCTCATGCAGGTATGGCTCCTGGACTTGATAGAATACTTATGCTTCTAAAAGACGAAGAAAACATTCGTGAAATGGTAGCATTTCCAATGGCAGCAAATGGTGCAGATGCACTAATGGGTTGTCCAAATGAAGTATTTGAAAAACAACTAAGAGAAACACATATTAAGGTAAGAGACTGAATGAAAACCATAGAATTAAAAGATCTAGATGCTAATAAAACTTTATTTCACTTTACGGATAAAAGAAATATTAGCCAAATAGAAGAATTGGGTCTTATACCTATGATAGGCAATAATTCTAAAGGAATAGAAAAAACTAAAAAAGTATTCTTTTCAAAAGGGAATATAGGATTCTTAAGAATATGTGACGTATGGATTAACTGGATAATATATGGATATGGTATGGATGACTATCTATTATCAAAATCAAAAATAGATTCAATTGGTATACGTAAAGCTATTGATGAATATAAAGAAATATTTAAAACAGGAAAAATTCATACAAAAGAAAATATTGAAAGAGCATTTGAATATATGAGTATATTTATGAAGCAAAATGTACTTTTAGTATTAGATATTACTGAAAAAGAACAATATAAAAGCGATGACATAGATGAAGCAAAAGAAAGAGCAAATGACCCTGAATTCATTGAAAAAATGTATTGTGGGTATGTAAGTAGTTTTTTTGAAGTAGAAGAATTTAATATGCATACCAAAAGTAATACACCAGTATCAAATAAACAAATATCATTAGTTGTAAATGAAAATAATGATAATGCATTAAATATTTTAAAAACAATATATAAACAAGAAAAAGAAAAAAATAAAGACTTAACTTTTGAATTTTTAGATGATTTTATGGAATATCTAAGAATTCAAGATGAAAGTTTAAAATTAAGGAGGAAATGAAAATATGGAAAGACAATTTACAGAGCAAGAATTAATTAGACGTGAAAAAGCTGAAAAGCTTCGTGAAGCTGGACTTGATCCATTCGGTGATAGATATGATAGAGACAGTTTCGCTGCAGATTTAAAAGAAAAATACGCTACAATTAGTCATGAAGAATTTGAAAATATGACTGATACTGCTACAGTAGCAGGAAGAATTATGTTTATTCGTAAAATGGGTAAAGCATCATTCTTTAGTATCAATGACAAAACCGGATCAATTCAAATATATATTTCAATTAATGATATAGGTGAAGAAGCATATACTTTATTTAAAAGTGCTGATATAGGTGATATCGTAGGTATATATGGTAAAGTAATGAAAACTAAAACTGGAGAATTAACTATTAAATGTTTAAAATATACTCCACTTGTTAAAGCATTAAAACCATTACCAGAAAAATTTCATGGACTAACTGATGTAGAAGAAAGATATAGAAGACGTTATGTTGATTTAATTATGAACGATGAATCAAAGAAAACAGCAATATATAGATCAAAAATAATCAGTTGCATGAGAAGATTTATGGATGGAAGAGGGTTCTTAGAAGTTGAAACACCAGTTCTTAGTACACTTTTAACAGGAGCAAGTGCAAGACCATTCGTAACACATCATAATGCTCAAGATTTAGATATGTACCTTCGTATAGCTCTAGAGTTACCTCTTAAGAGATTATTAGTAGGTGGACTTGAAGCAGTATATGAAATTGGAAGATTATTTAGAAATGAAGGAATGGATACAACACACAATCCAGAATTTACATCTATGGAAGCTTATTTGGCTTATTCAAATCTTGATGGTATGATGGAAATGACAGAAGCATTATATAAAACAATTGCTCATGAAGTATTTAATAAAGAAGTATTTAACTGGAGAGGCAATAATATAGACCTTGGACCAAGTTTTAGAAGAGTAACAATGGTAGATGCAATAAAAGAACAAACAGGAATAGATTTCAGCAAAGAATGGGAGCTAGAAGATTTATTAAAATTATGTAAAGAACATAATATTGAATTAGAAGAACATGAAAAAGTATTTGGTCATATAGTAAATAAATTTTTTGAAAAGTATGTAGAAGAAACACTAATTCAACCAACATTCTTATGCGGACATCCAATCGAAATAAGTCCACTTACTAAAAAAGATCCAAAAGATCCAAGATTCGTTCAAAGATTTGAATTATTTGTAGGTGGAAAAGAAATGGCAAATGCATATACTGAACTTAATGATCCAGTAGACCAATTAGAAAGATTTGAAAATCAATTAAAAGAACAAGAACTTGGAAATGAAGAAGCTAATGATATTGATATGGATTTTGTAGAAGCATTAGAATATGGTATGCCTCCAGCTGGTGGTATTGGATATGGAATTGATAGAACAGTTATGTTCTTTACAGAAAATGAATCAATTAGAGATGTTATTTTGTTCCCAACTATGAAAGAAAGAAAATAATGAACAAAGAAGCAAAAGTTACAACAGAAAATAGTATAAAACCAGAAACTAATAATGGATATTTATTTGGAATTATAGGTTCAATTTTAGGTGGACTAGTAGCAAGTCTACCCTGGATTATAATGTATGTGTATGTAGAAATGATGTGGTCATTTATGGCATTCTTAATAGGATACGGAGCATTTTTAGGATACAAATTATTTAAAGGAAAGATGGATATTAAAGTTCCATATATTATTGGTATAGTTTCTATAATAGTTATTATTTTTACAACTTTATATGTAATACCTGCTTTATTAATAATTAAAGAAGGATTAACACCAAGTTTTGAAATATTATCATTATTATATAGTAATACAGAATTCAAAAGTGCAATTATAAAAGACTTAATATTCGCAGTATTATTTACAGTTCTTGGAGTAAGTGGAATTTTTAAGACATTAAAAAATCAAGCAAAAAATGGTGAAGAATTAACACTTAAAAAAACATCAAAAGAAGAAAATGTAAGTAAAGAAGAGTCAAAAGAAGAAAAATAGTTGAAAATAAATTAAAAAGTATTATAATCATATATAGTCAAAAAGAGGGGAAGCATGAAAAAGGTTATAATATTTTTTATTTTAACATTATTTTCTTTTTGTTTAGTGCTATTTAGTAAAATTTATCTTAGAAAAAATGGCTTATTTAGATTTCATGATTGGAATAATGTAGAAAGATTAATGATAGTTGCACATCCAGATGATGAGACACTATGGGGAAGCGAAGAATTATTAAAAAATAAATATTTAGTAGTTTGCATTACATGTGGTACTAATAAAAAGCGTGAAAAAGAAATTGAAGCAGCTCTTAAAATATCAAAAGATAGATTAATAGTTTTAGATAAACCAGATAAAGTAAGAGGAAAAAGAAGCGATTGGAAACACTATAAAAAACAAATAGAATATGAATTAAAATATGTAATCAAAAAGAAAAAATGGAATACAATCGTAACACACAATCCAGAAGGAGAATATGGACATATCCATCATAAAATAACAAGTAATATAGTTACAAAAGTATATAATAAAGAAAAAATTGGAAAACTTAAATATTTTGGTAAATATTATTCTAAAAAAAGAATAAATCAAAATAAATTTGCAAGAGAAATACCAGAAGATATTTATGATATGAAAATAGAAATGATTGATTCATATAAAAGCCAAGCATTTATCAAAAATAGATTCAATCAAATGTATAAATATGAAAACTTAATAAATGCCGAAGATTGGAAATAAAATAATAAAAATTATGTCAAACTTTATTGATATAATTTTTTTTGTTATGTATAATTGAAGGAGGTGAGGTAAGTGAAAGACGATAAGTTAATAAGATTTTTTAATGCCATAAATTTTAATAAAGATTATTTAAAATATTATGAAAATGCTTCTTTAAAAGAAGTACTTTTAAAACGCAAAGAAAATAAAATGACTATGATTATCAATATCGATTTACTTCCACCAATAGAAGTTTTTAAAGAAACTTATGAAAAAGGAAAGACACTTGAAGGAGCAAAAGAAGTAAGATTTAAATTTATAGTAGAAAATAACACACTATTATTTAAAGAATATTTTGATTACTATTTTGATATTTTAATCAGTAGATGTCCAATGCTTAAATGCATAGATAGAAATAAGATAACATTTAATAATAACAAGATAAATATAGAAGTTTTAAATCCAGCAGAATATAACAAAATAGAAGAAATAAAAGAAAAAATAGAAATATTTATGAGTGATATGGGATTTGATGATGTAGAAGTAACATCTAATATTAATGAAGAAGAAAGAGAAAAATTTAAGAAAGAATTAAATACAACTACAGAAAAAATAGTAAATAAAGAAGTAAGAAAAATAATTAAAGGAAATCCAATAGCTGGAGAACCATCAGAAATAAAGAACCTAATAACTAATGAAGATAGAGTAATATTAATAGCTCAAGTATTTGGAATTGACTCTAAAAGTACTCAAAGTGGTTGGTTCATAATCACCCTTAAGTTAACAGACTATACAGATAGTATAATGGCTAATATTTTCACTAAAAAACAAGAAGAATTTGATTATCTTCTTTCAAATATAAAAAAAGATAAATGGTATAAATTTAAAGGAAATATAAAATATAACCAAAGAAGTAATGACTATGAATTTGGTATTAATGATATAGAAACTTATGAAAAGAAAGTAGAAAAATTAACAGATGATGCTGAGGTAAAAAGAGTAGAATTACATGCTCATACTATGATGAGCCAAATGGATGGACTTACTAAATTAGATTTAGGAGCTCATACTTGTGAACTAGTAAGTAGAGCAATAGAAATGGGATACAGAGGAGTCGCTATTACAGATCATAATGGTTGTCAAGCATTCCCTATTGCATACGGAATTATTCAAGGATACAATAAAAAACAAGAAGACCCTAGTAAGAAATTTAAAGGAATCTATGGAACAGAACTTACTTTAGTAGATGATACTGTAGAAATAGTAGTAAGACCATCAGAAAAAACACTTGAAAATACAACATTTGTAGTATACGATACAGAAACAACAGGTTTTAACGCTGCATCAGGTGATCAAATGATTGAAATAGGTGCAGTTAAAATACAAAATGGTACCATAATAGATAGATTTGACGAATTTATAAATCCAGGAAGACATATACCAGATAAGATTACTGAATTAACCGAAATAACAGATGAAATGGTTAAAGATGCTGGAAGCGAAGAAGAAGTAACTAAAAGATTTTTAGAGTGGACTGGAGATTCTCCAATGGTTGCTCATAACGCCAAATTTGATATTTCATTTATTGAAAATGCAATGAGAAAATATAATTTAGGAGAATTTACAAATACAGTAATAGATACTTTAGAATTATCAAGAGCATTAGATCAAGGATTTGCAAGACATAGCTTATCAGCATTAGTTAAAAGATATAATGTACCATTTGATGAAGAAAGCCATCATAGAGCAGATTATGATGCAGAAGGAACAGCATTAGTATTCCATAAAATGTGTCAAAAACTAATAGGTCAAAACTATGAAAAAATATGTGACTTAGAAAAACTAATTAGTAAAGATGAAATATATAAATTTGGTAGAACATATCACTTTAATGCAATTGCTTTAAATAGAACTGGTCTTAAAAATATGTTTAAAATTATATCTTTAGCAAACACTACATATTTATATAAGACACCTAGAATATTAAGAAGTAAATTAAATGAATTAAGAGAAGGATTACTTATTGGTAGTGGATGTTATGAGTCAGAAGTATTCAAAGAAGCAAGAAGTAAAGATGGTGAAGAATTAACAAATATAATCAATTTTTATGATTATGTAGAAGTACAGCCACCAGAAGTATACGACCACTTAATACAAACAAGTGATTTTGCAAATAATTTTGAATTAAAGAATCATATTAAAAAAGTAATTGAAGCGACAAAATCAGCAGGTAAAATTATAGTAGCAACAGGAGACGTACACCATTTTACAAGAGAAGATAAAATATATAGAGAAATTATAATAAATCAAAAAGTTCCAGGTGGAGGAAGACATCCACTTGCTAAAAGTAATATTACAAATATCCCATCACAACATTTTAGAACAACAAACGAAATGTTAAATGATTTTGACTTTCTAGATAAGGACTTAGCTTACGAAATAGTTGTAACAAATACAAATAAGATTTGTGATATGATTGGAGAATTTGAAGTAATTATAGATACAGGTGGTATACCATTTAGTCCAAGAGTTAAAGCAGATGATGGCCAAAGTTACTTAGACTGTCCAAGAGTTGTAACAGATCTAGTATTTGAAAAAGCAAAAGAATGGTATGGAGATCCACTGCCATATAATATAGAAGAACGTATATCAAAAGAATTATATGGGGATGCTATATATAAATACTGGAATGATTTAATTAAAACACAAAATCCAAATATAACAGATGAAGAGTTAGAAAAAGAAACATTTAAAAATTTACACGAAACATTACTTCAAGGGTTTGATAAAGTAAAAGAGTTAATTGGAGAAAATGTTAAAAGTAAATGGAGTGAAGAAGATGGAGAGTTAAATGAAAAGAGCTTAGCTAAAAAAGTGAAAAAAGAACTAGGAGGTATTATTGGTGGAGGATTTGATCCGATATACCTAATAGCTCAAAGACTTGTTAAACACTCAAATGATGAAGGATACCTAGTAGGTTCAAGAGGGTCTGTAGGTAGCAGTTTTGTTGCAACAATGATGGGGATAACTGAAGTTAATCCACTTCCAGCACACTATAGATGTGCAAAATGTCAAACAAGTTTATTCCTAGATGAAGAAGGTAAGCCTTACGGAGCAGATTACTCAAGTGGTTTTGATCTTCCAGATAAAATTTGTCCTAATTGTGGTGAAAAAATGATTAAAGATGGGCAAGATATGCCATTTGCAACTTTCCTAGGATTCAATGCAGATAAAGTACCAGATATAGATCTTAACTTTTCAGACTTAAATCAAGCATCAGCTCATGAATATACAAAAGTATTGTTTGGAGTTGATAACGTTTATAGAGCAGGAACAATAGGTACAGTTGCAGAAAAAACAGCTTATGGTTTTGTAAGAGGATATTTTGAAGATAAAGGAATTATGGATAAGAGGAGTTGTGAAATAGAAAGACTTGCTATGGGATGTACAGGTGTTAAAAGAACAACTGGTCAACATCCAGGTGGTATAGTAGTTGTTCCAGATTATATGGAAGTATCTGATTTTACACCATTCCAATTCCCAGCAGACGATGTAAATTCAGCATGGAGAACAACTCACTTTGATTATCATGCAATAGACGCAGATCTTCTAAAGCTAGATATATTAGGTCATTCAGATCCAACACAATTAAGACTAATACAAGATTTAAGTCATACAGATGTATCAAAAGTACCATTAGATGATAAAGATACAATGAGCATATTTACATCAACAAAAGTTTTAGGTGTTACAAATGATGAGATAATGTGCCCAACAGGTACACTTGGTATTCCAGAATTTGGAACACCATTTACAATTGGTATGGTCGCAGAAACTAAACCAACAACATTCGCAGAACTTGTCAAAATATCAGGACTTTCTCATGGAACCGATGTTTGGTTAGGAAATGCAAGAGACTTATGTACACCAGATGAAACAGGAAAAATAAGAGTTCCATTTAAAGATGTTATCGGATGTCGTGATGATATTATGGTATATTTAATGTATAAAGGAATGAAACCAATAAAAGCATTTAAAATAATGGAATTTGTTCGTAAAGGTAAAGCATCAAAAGATCCTATAACATGGGCAGATCATAGAAAAACTATGGAAGAAGCAGGAATAGAAGAATGGTTTATTGATTCATGTCAAAAAATTAAATACATGTTCCCTAAAGCACACGCCGCAGCATACGTAACAAGTGCATTTAGAATCGCTTGGTATAAAGTACATATGCCAGCATACTTCTATGCTTCATGGTTTAGTACTAAGGCAACAGACTTTGATATTGAAACTATGATTAAAGGATACGATGCAATAAAAAATAAAATAATTGAAATTAAAAATAAAGGATACGATGCTACTAATAAAGAAGCAGGTGTTCAAGAATGTTTAAATGTAGCACTTGAAATGGCTGCAAGACATATAAGAGTATCAGAATTTGACCTTTATAAATCAAAAGGTCTTACGTTTGGAGTAGAAGATGATAAAACGATCATTCCACCATTTATTACAATAGATGGCCTTGGTGAAACAGTTGCTAAGAATATAGAAGCAGAAGCGCAAAAAAGACCATTTATTAGTATTGAAGACTTCCAAAGTAGATGCAAAGTATCACAAACACTAATTGATAAAATGAGAGCAATGGGAATATTCAAAGGAATACCTGAAAGTTCACAACTTAGTTTATTTGATTTATAAGAAGCTTATTGCTTCTTTTTATTTAAAAAAATAAAATAGACCTAGATAATAAGAACTTGTAATTTTAACGTTAGTTTATGCTATAATATTTCCTGGTGGTTATATGAAAATTGTAGTTTTAGGAAGTAGTAGTAGTGGAAATTCTACTTTTGTTAATATTGATAATGTCAAATTTTTAATAGATGCAGGACTTCAATTCGGAAAACTAAAAGAAGCACTTTATAGTATTAACGAACACCCTGAAGATTTAGACTTTATAATAGTTACACATGCTCACTCTGATCATGTTAAAAGTATACATTCATTTAATAGAGTATATAATACAAAAATATATATATCTATTGAAACATTAAATGAATATAATAAAAAAGATTACATAAAAAACTATGAACTATTTGATGAATTAGATAATATTATGGGAATAAAATTTACTAAAGTACCAATAAGTCATGATAAAAAAGGATTTGGCTTTGTATTCGAAAAAAATGGTAAATCACTAGTGTATATGACTGATACTGGTATGATACATTCAAGATATCATGAGAAAATGAAAAATAAAACAGTATATTTGTTAGAAAGTAACCATGATGTAGAAATGGAAATGAATGGAAATAAATTCGAATACATTAAATATAGAAATATAGGAGATGAAGGACATTTATCTAACGAAGATTGTGCTAAATACTTAAATCATTTTATAGGTCCAAATACAAAAGACATAATGCTAGTGCACATTAGTGAAAATGACAATACATATGAAAAAGCATATGAAGTGAATAGAGAAGCAATAGATAAAAATATTCCAATATATATAGCATATAAAGATAAAATAAGTGAAACAATAGAGGTATAAGAAAAATATCTCTTTTTAATTATTTATAAAATTAAAAAAATATAGTACAATAATAAAAGGTGAGGATTATGAAGAAAAGAGCAATTTTAATAGATGGAAATAATTTATTATTTAGAAGTTACTATGCAACTGCATACAATGGAAATTTAATGAAAAATAGTAAAGGATTCCCAACAAATGCATTATATGGATTCATTAACATGTTAAATAAAATAATTAATGAAGAAAATCCTGAATATATAATGGTAGCATTCGATAAAGGACATAATTTTAGACAAGACATGTATGATAACTATAAAGATGGTCGTATTGAAACACCACAAGATTTAAAGATACAATTTAAAGAAGCTAAAGAAATATGTACACTTCTTGGTATTAAATATATAGAATGCGATAACTATGAAGCAGATGATATAATTGGTACATTCGCAAGAATGGCTGATGAAGATAAAAACTATAATGCAACTATCATAAGTAGTGACAAAGATTTATTACAGCTTATTAGTGATGAAGTAAATGTTAAACTTTTAAAACAAAAAGACTACATAATGATGGATGAAAATAAATTTATGGAAGTATATGGCATTAAACCTATTAGAATGATAGATCTAAAATCATTAATGGGAGATGCTAGTGATAACATACCTGGCGTTAAAGGAATAGGTGAAAAAACAGCACTTTCACTTCTTCAAAAATATGAAACACTTGATGGAGTATATAATCACTTAGATGAAATTGGTGGAAAAACAAAGGAAAAACTAGAAAATGATAAAGAAAATGCATATTTTTCATATAAATTAGCAACTATCTATAAAACAATAGATTTTGAATATACTTTTGAAAGTATTAGATATTTAAAACCAAATATAGAAGCATTAATAGAAAAATATAAAGAACTAGAATTTAATTCATTTTTAAAATCCATTCCTACTAAAGTTAATAAAAAAGAAGCAACATATACAATAGTAAAAGGAAAAATAGAATTAAAGGGAAAGAAAAGCTTATATATAGAACTAGATAACACAAACTATAACAAAGCTAAATTTATAGGAGCATCTATTTATGATGGAAAGAATGCATATTACTTTGATGAAGCAAGTTTACTTCTAAATAGAGATATATTAAAAGATATTTTAGTAACATTTGATTATAAAAAAAATATAGTTTTCTTAAATAAATTTGGTATTGATACTAATTCGTCTTTTGATACATTAATAGCTTCATATTTACTTGAATATAATGTTAAAGATGATGTTTCATATATAAGTACTACATATGGTATAGAGATACCTTATTATGAAACAATCATTTCTAAAAAAAATCCACTATCAGAAGAAGAAATAATATCTTCTATAGTAAAAAAAGCTAAGTTTTTATATGATACATATGAAGACTTTAATAAGAAGTTAAAGAATGAAAATCTTTATGATCTTTATACTAATATAGAGCATCCTCTAATTGAAGTACTATCTACTATGGAAATAAATGGTATAAGTGTGTGCCCTAATGTAATAGATGAGTTATCAAAAGAACTAAAAGAAAGACTAACTATAATAGAAAATAAAATATATGAATTTGCTGGTGAAACATTTAATATATCAAGTCCTAAGCAATTAGGTGATATACTTTATGAAAAAATTGGAATTCCAAAAGGTAGGGGTAAAAATGCAACATCTACTGCTCATGATGTATTAATTAAATATAAAGATAGATTTCCAATTATAAATGAAATATTAGAATATAGAAACCTTTCAAAATTAGTAAGTACATACTTAGATACGTTTAATAGTTATATTTTGGAAGATGGTAAAATACATACTATATATAAACAAACTGGTACACGTACTGGTAGATTATCATCCATTGAACCAAATCTTCAAAATATACCTGTTAGAAGTGAAGAAGGAAAGAAAATAAGAAAAGCATTCATTCCAAGTACAAATGGATATCTTCTTTCAAGCGATTACTCACAAATTGAATTAAGAGTATTAGCTCATATAAGTTCTTCTGATAGTCTTAAAAATGCTTTTATTAATGGTGAAGATATACATACTCATGTAGCAAGTGATATTTTTGGTATTAATGAAAGCGAAGTAACACCAAATCAAAGACGCACAGCAAAAGCTGTAATATTTGGTATCGTTTATGGTATCAGTGGTTATGGTTTAGGAGAAAATCTCGATATAAGTGCGGTAGAAGCAAAAAAATATATAGATAAATATTTAACACTATATCCAGAAGTAAATAATTATATGAAAAATATAGTCGAAGAAGCTAAGAAAACAGGAGAAGTAAGAACAATATTTAATAGAAAAAGAGAAATAGAAGAACTTAAAAACACTAATTATATGATTAGACAAATGGGTGAAAGGATGGCACTTAATACTCCAATCCAAGGAACAGCAGCAGATATACTTAAAATGGCTATGGTAAAACTACATAATATATTAAAAGAAAAGAAATTGAAAACTAAAATGTTATTACAAGTTCATGATGAATTAATATTTGATGTACCTGAAGATGAAATAGATGAAGTAAAAGATATAGTAAGAGATACTATGGAGAATATATATAAATTAGATGTACCATTAAAAGTAGAAATAAACTACGGAAAAGACTGGTATGAAGCAAAATAAAAGTGACATAAGTCACTTTTTAATTGGTTTATTTTTAATTTCAGCATCCATTATATCATTAATGATCATTGAATATATTAATGAAACACGTTTTTCTATTTCAAGAGCTCTATAACTTGTATCATATTTATTAAGAATGTTAATTGAAAGATCATTCTTAATATTATTTAAGTGTCTTTGACCAGTGTCACTAAAACCAAGTATTCTAATATATTCTATATTTTTAACATCGTCTCTTTCATCTTTGGTAAAAGAACAAAGTATATGATTAAGCATTCTAGATATTTTATTATAAGTATAACGTTTAGTCTTAATATTTTGAATTAATTCTTCTAAATTATTAGATTCATTTATAGCATTCCTTATTCTAGTACTTAATCCCTCATCAACATCTAAGTATTTTTCTAAATCACTTTCAGAGTTAATTTTATATTTTAAAAATTCAAAATATTTGTTATTAAACTTAATATTTTTAAGTATATCATAAACATCACTTGGAACTTTATCTTTAATATCAATATTATTAATTAATTTATTTCTAATATTAGAGGCAGAAACAATACTTTCATTAGATTCTATATCATGATAATCATTAGTTCTTTTAATATTAAATATATCTATATTTAATTTATTACTTATTATTTCTTTAATATAACTAAGTGCAAGTAATTCATTTGGTTCAGTTATTTCTATATCCACAAGACTCTTTAGTGCCTTATTTAGAGCAGTAGGATAGTTAAAACCATCATTTAAATATTTTTTAACAAGAATATCATATTCTGGATTATTAAGTTGTGTTTGAGCACAAATTTTTATATCATCAATGTTATCTCTTTCAGTTCCAAAACATAAAGTATTTATCTTTAAATAATTTAATATTTTAATAGCAGCACTAGCAAATATATCACTGCTTTGAGTACTATACACATATGGAAGTTCTATTACTAAATCAACACCATTATTAAGTGCAACCTTAGTCTTATCAAACTTATTTAATAGAGAAATTTCTCCCCTTTGAGTAAATGAAGATGAAGACACCACAACAATAGTAGCATCTTTATACTTTTCTCTTATTTTTTTAATTTGATATAAATGTCCATTATGAAATGGATTATATTCTGCGATAATACCTATAATTTTATTCATGATTTCTCCTTTCTATTTTTCTTATTAAAGTTTTAACTGAAGAAGTTAATTTTGCTCTACTAAATAGTATTTCAGGATAAGAATATGGCATCTTATAACCATTAAACTCTAAAAGCATTCCTTTATCATTAGATGCATCTCCTATAGTATAAATGTCTTTATTATCTATTCCTTCAATTTCACTTACTATATATATACCATCTTTTTTATCAAACTCTTCTTTAAAAATAATTATATTCATAAAAGAAAAACTACTTAAAAATGATATTTCCCTCATAACCTTACGAGCATCTAAAGAATTTCTAAATTTGAGAGTACAAATAATTTCAATAATCTCATTATAATTTATTGTATTTCTACCATAAGCATCTTTAAATTCAAGACTTTTTATAAAACCTAATTTGTTTAAATATATTAGTGTCTTTTTAATAGTGTCTATTAGAATAGTATTTTGAAATATAAGATTATCATCTCTGTCAAATATAGCAGAACCATTATTACAAATTAAATAATCATAGGGTATTTTATAACGAGAAGTTTCTTCTTTAATTGAATAAAAACTTCTTCCTGTTGCAAATGCAAATAGGTTACCATTACTCATAAATCTTTTGACCGCATCTATATTATTATTTATCTTAGATAAACTTTTATCTTCATTAAATGTACCATCATAATCACTAACTAATAGTTTCATAAGTAATCCCCTCGTGTAAATTATAGCAAAATACTAGTGTTTATACAAATTTTATAAGAAAATACTAAAATTCACTTGATATTTTTATCTTTTTATGAGAAAATACTTTAGCGAAGTGAAAAAGATATTTTTACGACCTGATATAAAAGGAGGAATAAAAATGAAATTAGACATTACTTTATTTGGTGCTTTACCATTTAGAAGAATTAGTAAAACAGCTAAAAGACAAAGAAGAACACATTTAAAGAAAACTGCTCCAACAGTTACTACTTGTACTAATTGTGGTGCTGTAGTTGCTCCTCATAGAGCTTGCACAAAATGTGGTTATTACAAAGGTAAAGAAACTATTAAAGTTGCAAAAGAAGAAACAAAGTAGTCAACTAATGTTGGCTTTTTTTGTTGTCTATGTTATACTTACGTTAGGATGGTGAAATATGAATAACGTAGTAGAAGCTATAATAGAAATTCCCTATAGAAGTAGAAATAAATTTGAAATAAAAGAAGGAAAAATTAAACTAGATAGAGTTTTATATTCTGCAATGGGCTATCCAGCAGAATATGGTTTTATAGATAATACTCTTGCAAATGATGGAGACCCTCTTGATATACTAGTTATAGGCACAGAACCAACTTATCCAGGATGCATTATTCCAGCAAGAGTAGTTGGATGTTTGAAATTAATAGATAATGGTTTTGAAGATTATAAAATTATATCAGTAGTTAATGTAGATCCTAGATATAATGAAATAAACGAACTCAAAGATTTATCTGAGTTTATACTTGAAGAAATTAAAAATTTCTTTGAGAATTATAAATCATTGCAGAATATAAAAGTTGAAGTAGGAGAGTATTATAATAAAGAAGAAGCTTTAAAAGTTATTGAAGACTCTATAAATCGTTATAAAGAAACTAAGTAAGTTGCAAAAATACTAAAATCGTGCTATAATATTAGCACTTTTTTATTTGAGGGGTGAATAAAATATGAAAGGAAAAATAGAAAAAATAGATGCAATAACTAAATTTGCAAAAGAACACTTTAAAAAAGGAAATACTACTATACAATTGAAAAATTGCAGAGAATTATCAAAATTTTTATTAACTAATAATATTTCATTAAATGTAGATGATGTTCAAGATGTTGTAATTGAAAGTACTGAATTATGTGATATGTTATCTGAAATATCTACAATGGAAAATGCTTTTGATTTAGTGAACAATAGTACAATTAGTGCTATGTTAACAGCATATTGTATGATGACAGGTTCTCAAGTTAAAGAAACAGATAGTACACAAGCTGGAGAAGAATTTGTATCAAACGATTATGATACAAGTATAACACCTGAAAATGAAAGATTATATTTAAATGATATAAAAGGAGAATTATTAACTCAAGAAGAAGAAATAGAACTAGGAAGACGTATTTCTGAAGGTGATGAAAAAGCAAAAAATGAATTAGTAGAACATAATTTAAGATTAGTAGTTTCAAATGCAAAACATTATTTAGGTAGAGGAATGTCATTACTTGATTTAATTCAAGAAGGAAACCTTGGTTTAATAAAAGCAGCTGAAAAATTTGACTATACAAAAGGATATAGATTTAGTACTTATGCTACATGGTGGATTCGTCAATCAATGACAAGAGCTATTGCTGATCAATCAAGAACAATTAGAGTACCTGTTCATTTACATGAAACAGCTCTTAAAGTAAAAAAAACAATTGAAAATTATGAAAAAGAACATGGAGAAACACCTTCAGAAGAAATGATTTCAGACATACTAGGAATACCACTTGAGAAGGTTAGATCAAGTCAAAGAATTATAGCAGGAAATACAATATCATTATCACAAACAGTTAAAAATAGTGATGAATCTGGGGATAGTGAAATTGGTGATTTTATTGAAGATCCTGAAAGTAAAGGAAAAGATTTTTCAGATAGATTATTTTATGAGCAATTTAGAAATGCAGTATTTAATAGTGGAATACTAAATGAACGTGAAAGAATTGTTATAGCATATAGATTTGGTTACGTTGACGGCAGAACCCACACACTAGAAGAAGTTGGTCAAAAACTAAATGTAACTCGTGAAAGAATTAGACAAATCGAATCAAAAGCATTAAGAAAATTAAGAAATAATAGACAAGTAAAAACATTTAATCCTAATGAAGATGCCTCAAATATGAAATTAACTTTTAGTAAAAAGCAATGGTAATATAACTAAAGATATAATAAAAACGTAGAAAAAAAAGTATTTACGTTTTTATTTTGATATATAATTGTAATTTATTTCTTATTTTGTTAAAATATTTCTTATGGAAAGAGATAAAATTAAAAATTTTTGTATAATTGCACATATAGATCATGGTAAGAGTACTCTAGCAGATAGAATACTTGATATTTGTCATGCAGTAACAGAAAGAGAAAAGAAAGAACAAATACTAGATTCTATGGATCTTGAAAGAGAAAGAGGAATCACTATTAAATTGAATGCAGTAGAACTCAAATATAAAGGTTACACTCTTCATTTAATAGATACTCCAGGACATGTAGATTTTAGTTATGAAGTAAGCCGCAGTCTTGCAGCTTGTGAAGGAGCTATTCTAGTAGTTGATGCGACACAGGGAATAGAAGCTCAAACGTTAGCTAATTTATACCTTGCATTAGAAGCAGACTTAAAGATAATACCCGTTATTAATAAAATAGATTTACCAAATGCAAATCCTGAAAAAGTTAAAGATGAACTTGTTAAAACAATAGGATTTGATAGAGACGAAATAATTTGTTGTTCAGGAAAAACTGGAGAAGGTGTAGATGAACTACTAGATGCAGTTATAGAAAGAGTACCAAGCCCAAAAAGTGATAGTAATAAACTAAGAGCTCTTATATTTGATAGTTACTTTGATCCATATAAAGGAGTAGTAATACTTATTAGAATAATGGATGGTACTGTTAAAGTTGGAGATAAAATAAGATTTATAAATTCAAACGCAACATACGAAGTACTAGAGCTTGGCAAACACACACCACATGAAATAAAAAAGAATAGTTTAAGTGCCGGAGAAGTTGGATTCTTAAGTGCATCTATTAAAAGCATAACAGAAGTAGAAGTTGGGGATACTATCTGTAAAGAAGGAGAAATAGTTGAAGCACTTCCTGGTTATAAACCAATGAAACCAATGGTATTTTCCGGAATATATCCAATTGAATCATCAAAATATCCAGATTTAAAAGAAGCATTATTAAAATTAAAATTAAGTGATGCATCACTTACATTTGAGCCAGAAACATCAATAGCTTTAGGATTCGGATTTAGATGTGGCTTTTTAGGACTTCTTCATATGGAAATCATTCAAGAGAGAATAGAAAGAGAATTTGGAATAGATATTATCGCAACAAGTCCATCAGTTATATATGAAGTAATTCTTAACGATGGAAGTAGTATATCAATAGATTCACCATCTAAAATGCCAGACCCATCAAAAATATCAAAAGTATTAGAACCATTTGTAAGAGCAAATATATATGTTCCAAGTGAATATGTAGGTCCAATAATGGAATTATGTCAAGACAAAAGAGGTATATATAAAAACATGTCTTACTTAGATGAAACAAGAGTAAACATAACTTATGAATTACCACTATCAGAAATAGTTTATGATTTCTTTGACAAACTTAAAAGTTACACTAAAGGATATGCATCATTTGATTATGAATTTATTGGAAATAGAGAAAGTAAACTAGTAAAGATGGATATATTATTAAATGGAGACATAATTGATGCATTAAGCTTAATAGTACACAAAGACTTTGCATATAAACGTGGTAAAATAATATGTGAAAACCTAAAAAAAATCATACCAAGACAAATGTTTCAAGTTCCAATACAAGCATGTATAGGATCAAAAGTAATAGCTCGTGAAGATATATCAGCTATGAAAAAGAATGTACTTGCTAAATGCTATGGTGGAGATGTATCAAGAAAAAGAAAACTTTTAGAAAAGCAAAAAGAAGGTAAAAAGAGAATGAAACAAGTAGGTAGCGTATCAATACCTCAAGAAGCATTCTTAACAATACTTAGTACAGACGAAAGAGAATAATTATTGAAAGAAAGTAAGAGTATCATTATAAGAAGCAGATCTGTTTTCAGTTTTGATAGGTTTACTTTCTTTTATTTCATCAATCACATCGGTGACTTTTTTCTTACTAAAAATACTTTTCTCTTTTAATAAATAAGGCTTAACCTCCCTATAGACAGGAATTGTTTTTTTAATAACACCAAGGGTTTTATTAGCTCCTCCCATAATACTAGATAAATTTATATTTTTAAAAATTGATAAAAAGTCTTGATTCATATAATCACCTATTAATATTATATTAATTTAATTAAAAAAAGTTAAAAATGTATTTTTATTTAAAAAATTATATGTTATAATCAATATATAATAGAGTAAGAAGGAAAGATTAGTATGGCTAAAAAAGATACAATTAAGAAAAACAAAAGTACTAAAAAGTCATCTTTTAATATATTGGCACTACCTAAAAATATTATTTCTGAAATAGCTATTCTTATTAAAAGTATAGGTGTAGGAGTATTTGGTGTTGTTGATATGATAATATCATTTATAGTATCATTCTGCAGCTACCTTATATGGGGTGTTAAAAACATAATTGAAGCAATTTGGAATTTTTGTTTTAAAAGTATTTGGGGAGAAATATATATTCTTGCAGTTTCTATATATGAAGGTGCAAAGTATATAATAACTATATCTTTTTATGACTTACCATTATTTCTATATAATAAATGTAGTAAATATGTATATGATGTTTACAACTATATAAAGAGATATATAGAAACAATAAAAGAAAAAATTGAAAAAGAAAAGAAAGAAGAAACACAAACACTAAGCCAAAAATTAGAAAACTATATCAAAGAAAAATATGAAAACCTTTCATTTGTAAAAGCTGCTCGTGAGAAAAAAGAAGCAAGTCTTATCATTTTAACAATAAATCCAAATGGAAACGACGCAGTCAGAACGGAAGCTAAACAAACATATAGATATTTAGCAAGAAATAAAGATGGAAAATTAGTAAAGGGATATTTTGCAGCTCTTTCAAGATTAGATGTTTATTCATATTTAATTGATGAAGGAATGACAGTTTATGAAATAGTAACGAACTGGGCAATTAACTTCTTTCATACTGAATCAGCAAGCCTTAAAAAGAAAATGAAAAACAAAGACCTAGTATTTTGGCTTGCACAATTGTCTACTTATATAAAAGCAGGTATTCCATTAACAGATGCTGTTAAAGTATTAGCAGAGCAAGATAAAAGAAAAAAATATAAATCAGTATATGATGCAGTAATATATGAACTAACAATGGGAGAAACATTTTCTGAAGCATTAAATAAACAAGGAAATGTATTCCCAGCATTATTAGTAAATATGATTAAGAGTGCTGAAATGATTGGTAATATTGAAGGTACATTAGATGAAATGAGTGCATATTATCAAGAAGTTGAAGACACAAAACGTGCTGTTGTTAGTGCTCTTGCATATCCGTGCATAGTATTAATATTTGCAATAGCTATAGTTGTATTTATGCTAGTTTATATAGTTCCACAATTTGTAGATGTTTATGAATCAATGAATGCAGAATTGAATCCAGTAACGGTAATTACATTAAATATTTCAGCATTCTTACAAAATGAATATATGAAAATAATAGAAATAATCTTAGCAATAGTAGTAATATATACATATTTATATAAGAAAGTAAAAGCGTTTAGAGCAATGATGCAACATATATTCATGAAATTACCAATTATAGGTAATCTAATTATATATAAAGAAATTTCACTATTTGCTCGAACATTCGCAACATTAAATAAAAATAATGTACTTCTTACTGATAGTATTGATATATTGGGAAAAATAACATCAAATGAAATTTATAAAGGAATAATGTATAGAACAATTAATAACCTATTAAAAGGTGAAAAAATGAGTGAAACATTCAAAGATAACTGGGCAGTTCCTCAAGTAGCATACTATATGATATTAACAGGAGAATCAACAGGAGAACTTGCAGAAATGCTTGATAAAGTTGGCGATTATTATCAAAAATTACAAAAGAACTCAGTAAATATGATCAAAACATTTATTGAGCCAATTATGATAATTTTCTTAGCTTTAATTGTCGGATTTATATTAATTGCAATAGTTGTTCCAATGTTTGGAATGTATTCAACAATAAGTTAGAAGAGGGTTAGGTAAAATGAAAATAGAGATAATGATATTTTTAACAGTATTAGGTGCTGTAATGGGTAGCTTTTTAGGATGTATGGGATATAGAATTCCAAGCAAAATAAAAGCTACTTTCCCTAGTAGTTTTTGTAATGAATGTGGTAAGCCATTAAAATGGTATATGAACATTCCAATACTATCATACATATTTCTAAAAGGAAAATGTGCTTATTGTAAAAAACCAATAAACTTTATTTATCCTTTTGTAGAAATAGTATGTGCATTATTGTTCTTATGTAATTATATAATGTATGATTTTACATTTGAATTTTGGATAGCAACAATAATAACATGTGCATTAATGGTAACAATAATAAGTGATTTTCTTTACTATTATATTTCTGATAGAGTATTAATAATATCAGGAATTTCGATATTGATTACATTATGTTACTATTTAGAAATGAGTGATGTATTTAAACATATAATAGCATCAGCATTATTATTTGTTATAATGTATGGACTAAAACTTCTAGGAAACTATATGTTTAAAAAAGAATCACTTGGAGATGGTGATATTAAACTAATGGCAATAATAGCACTTGCTATTGGAAGCATAAATAGCTTTGTGGCATTATTTATAGGGTCAGTAGTAGGATTAACTTTTTCACTAATAATAAGTAGAAAAAATAAAGATGGAATTATCCCATTTGGACCATTTCTTTTAATAGGTGCACTTATGACATTATATTTTTCAAATATAATAAGCCCAATAATAACAAAATACTTAATATTCTAAAATAAAAGATATTCAAAATTGAATATCTTTTTTATTAACTAATTATGTACCAAAACTTTTGTACCAGTACTTACATTTTCATAAATTGTTTTAGCAGCATCATGAGGCATATTAACACACCCATGGCTTCCATTATTAAAATGAATATCCCCGCCAAATTCATCTCGCCATGCAGCATCATGAAGTCCAATGCCACCATCAAAAGGCATCCAATAATATACATGACTATTATAGCCTGGACCTTTTAAATAAGTATCATAGGTTTTATATTTAATAGGAAAATAGCCAATTCGAGTAGGTGTGCTATCTTTACCAGTAACACATAGAGTGGTTAAAATTATATCATTATCTTTATATAAATCTACAGTTTGATCACTTAAATCAACTTCAACATATAATTCAGGTAATACTTCTAATTTAGAAGATTCTATGTATCCATATTTCATATCTTCTGTTTGTACAAAATCATAATTACCATCAGTACTTAATCTTAAAACTTTTTGATATTTTTCTATTTTTTCAACTTCAGTTTTATCTTCAGTGCCACTATCATACAAAGATGAATTTTCAGTTAAAAATGCAAAATCATTTAAAATTTGATAATTTTCATTTACAGGATTAGTTTCTTCAATAGCTGGAACCGTAGATTCAATTTCAGGAACTTCGATTTCTTCAGTAATATCAGGTTTAGTAGTTTCATTAATTACAGGTTCATCATCAGGTTCACGAGTTTCATCTTCATTTTGAATAATAGAAATATTATTAGAATTATTTGCATCTTTATTATGACAAGCAGAAAGTCCATAACCAAGTCCTAATATAGTTGTAAGTGCCAAACCACCGGCTAAAAATTTAAAAAATAATTTATGTTTAGGTTTAGTATGTGAAACAACCTCGATTTCTTCATCTTGAGTTTCACTCACTTCAGCATTTAAATTATATTTAAAAAGCAAACTAATTTGTAATGCTATAAATGAATCATGAGCATCTTTTAATTTTTTATCATTAGCATCTTTATCTTTTAATACTTTCTTTCCTGCTTCGTTAGCATAAATATTATATTTATTAGTATAATCAGCTAAATCTTTCTTTAGTTCACCACATTTATTAAATAAAGTCTGTGCCTCTCTTGCTACTTTATTAAGTTCAGCTACACTAGCACCTTCTTTTTGCATTCTATTATATTTTTCACGTAAGTCATTAATTATTGAATTATATTTATTAATTTCGCTTTTAATTCTTGAAACTAATTCCTCATTCATATAACTTATCCCCCCTCTTAAAATTAAACAAATTATATCATTTTTTATAAAATTAGTCAAATTTGATTAACCATACAATTGACTAAAAAAATCAAATATTATATAATTCTAGTAGAAAATAGGTGAGTAATATGTATATTGATAAGATAATAAAAAAAGAAGTTATTACATTATTAACTTCAGTAGGATTATTATTGATTATATTCATTGGTGTATCTTTTGCATCATTCTTTTCAATTAAAGAGGGACAAACCAATGTAATTAAAACAGGTGATTTATCAATATCATTTTGTAGTGATGCCGATTGTGATACAACATATTCAAATATAGGACAGGTGATAGGTACCACAAAAGTAGATGGTGTTTCAGTCCCATCATCAATTTATCCTTATCCAAATGACGGAACATATTCAAATTCAACACCTTATATATTTAAAGTAGAAAATACTGGAAACTTAGAATCAAAAGTAACAATTAAATTAAAAGAAGATACAGACTTTTTACCAACTGGAAATTATGCAGAATATACAAGACTTACAAATCTTTATTCAAGCCATTTAAAAGTAGCAATTAGAAGAAGAGTACTTGCGCCAGGATCAGAATATCAAATGGGTGATGCTAATAAAGATGGTATTGTCAATCTAGAAGATGCAAATCAAATCCAAAAAATTTATGCAGACATTGTTGAGATCACAGAAGAAGATAAAATTATTAGTGATATAAATGGAGATACTAAAATAAATGGAACTGACTCACTGATATTAAGGCAATCAATTAATGGACTGAAATCAAATGATAAATTACCTAAAACAAATATTTATTCATTTAATTCATTAATAGATGGAACTATTCTTACAAATGACCCTCTAGCTGCTGGAGAAAATGCAATATATTTTTTATGGTTATATTTAGATGAAACAACACCTAACCAAGCACAAAAAACATTTTTTGTAGGAAACTTAGATATTAAAGCAGAATACATTCCACAAATATGTGCGGTAGCTAATGGAACTGGAAAAACAGTAGGTGACACAATAAAGTGTGGAACAGAAAGTTTCTATGTTATATCAAATGATGGAACAAATATAAAAATGCTTGCTAAACATGAATTAATGGTTGGAACTAACGCTGATGAAAGTAATGAAGGTTATGGATTACAAATAACAAAAGATGATCCAAGTGGCATTGCACAATATCCAGCAATGTTTGATCCAGGAACAAATGATTATGAACAAAGTACCATAAAAAATTATGTAACTAAATATAATGAATTATTAATATCAAAATTTGGGCTTTCAAGTTCCACTGTATCATCATTAATATCCTTTGATGAATTATTAGAACTTGGATGTAGTAAAATAGGCCAAAATGGTCCTTATACATGCACAACTACAAATTTTCCATGGTTATATAGTACATCATATTGGACTAAAACAAGCGGTAGTGCTGATTCAGATATTGCATGTGCAGTTAGGAATAATCAAATGACTAATGTATTTGGATATTTAGGTTTTGCAGATGGTGATTTTAACTATTATAAATATATGGACCAAGTCTTTAGTGTAAGACCATTAGTAACAATATCAATAGATGATTTATAAAAAACTTTACAAACTAAAATACTAGTGTTATAATTAGTTCATTCAAAACAAATGAGGAAGACGTTATATAATGGATTTTATAGAGAACTAGTGGTTGGTGTAAACTAGAAAATGAAATTATATATAAATCACTTCTGATGTTACCTATGGAGAAGATAGGTACGCAAATATTGCGTTATAAAAATAAAGATAAATAAAGGGATGGTACCGTCTTATAGACTCCTTGCGTACCATTCTTTTTTTATTATTTGAAAGGAGAAATAAATATGGAAAAATTTAAAAGCTTAGAAAAGGGAAATGTTAAAGAAATAGAAGAACGTCAAATTGAAACATGGAAAAAAGAAGATATATTAAATAAAACAATTGAAAATAGAAAAGATGCTAAAAATTTTGTATTCTATGACGGACCTGCTTACGCTAATGGATTTCCCGGAGTACATCACATGCTTGCTAAAATATTAAAAGATGCAGTATGTAAGTACAAAACAATGAAAGGATTTAAAGTTGATAGAAAAGTAGGATGGGATACTCATGGTCTTCCAACTGAAGTAAATGTTGAAAAATTATTAGGCTTTAAAGACAAAAAAGACATTGAAAATTATGGTGTAGAAAAATTTAACGAAGAATGTAAGAAAAATGTTAGAATGAATGAAAAAGAATTTGTTCGTTTAACCGATAGAATGGGTCAATTCATTGATACTGAAAATGCATACATAACATTTAAAAATGAATACATCGAAAGTGAATGGTGGATTTTAAAACAATTCTTTGATGCTGGACTTGTATATCATAGTCATAAAATACTTCCATACTGTCCACGATGTGGTACTGAATTAAGTACACATGAAGTAGCAGATGGGTATAAAGAAGTAGATGTAAATTCAGTAGTTTTATCTTTCAAAGTAAAAAATAAAGATGAATATTTTCTTGCATGGACAACTACTCCTTGGACATTAATTGCAAATGTAGCACTATGTGTTAATCCAGATGAAGAATATGTAAAAGTAGAAAGTAAAGGATATAAGTTTATATTAGCGCACGCTCTAGCTGATAAAGTTTTAGGAGAAGATTATAAAGTTATTGAAACATTCAAAGGAAAAGATCTTGAATATACTGAATACGAACAGTTAATGCCATTCTTAAAACCTGATGGAAAAGCATTCTATGTTACATGCGATAACTATGTAACTATGGAAGATGGTACAGGTGTAGTACATATCGCATCTGCTTATGGAGCTGATGATAATGCTGTATGTCAACGATACAATATTCCTATGCTAAATCCAGTAGATTTAACTGGTTGTTACACTGAAGGACCATGGAAAGGAAGATTAGTAACTGATTCTAAATTAGAAATTGAAATCATTGATTGGTTAAAAGAAAATGATAAATTATTTAGAAAAGTAAAATTTTCACATAATTATCCTCATTGTTGGAGATGTAAAAGTCCACTTATCTATATGGCAAAACCAGCTTGGTATATAAAAGTAACAGATTACAAAGATAAACTTGTTAAAGCAAATAAAGAAGTTAATTGGTATCCAGATTATGTAGGAGAAAAAAGATTTGGTAACTGGCTTGAAAATGTTCAAGATTGGGGAATCTCAAGAAGTAGATATTGGGGATGTCCAATTCCACTATGGACTTGTGAATGTGGGCATAAAGAAATGATTGGTTCAATAGATGAATTAGTAGAAAAAGCAACTGAAAAGATTGATAGAACTATAGATTTACATAAACCATATGTAGATAACGTTCATATTAAATGTCCAGATTGTGGTAAAGAAATGACAAGAATACCTGATGTAGTAGACGTTTGGTTTGATAGTGGAGCAGTTCCATTTGCTCAATATCATTATCCATTTGAAAACAAAGAATATTTTGAGTCACACTTCCCAGCAGACTTTATTGCTGAAGGTCTTGATCAAACTCGTGGTTGGTTCTATTCTTTAATTGCAATTTCAGTATTTTTAACAGGTAAAGCTCCATATAAAAATGTATTAGTTAATGACTTATTACTAGATAAATATGGACAAAAAATGCATAAATCAAGAGGTAATGCAGTCGAACCATTTACAGTTTTAGATAAGTATGGTGCTGATGCTACTCGTTGGTATATGTTATATACTAGTCCAGTATGGACACCATTAAAATTTGATGAAGATGGTATCAAAGATATTAATTCCAAATTTATAAATACACTTAAAAATACATATACATTCTTTGAAATGTATGCAAACACAGATGAAGTAGATCCAAGAACTTTTGAAGTTAAATACAAAGATTTAGAGGATATAGATAAATGGTTACTTTCTAAATATAACAACCTAGTTAAAAATGTAACTACTAATATGGATAAATATGATTTAAATAAAGTAGTACATTTAATTCAAGACTTTGTATGTGATGACTTAAGTAACTGGTACATTAGACGTAATAGACGTAGATTCTGGGGTAGTGAACTAGATAATTCTAAAAAAGCAGTATACAAAACTACATATGATGTTTTAGTAGGATTATGTAAAATGATTGCTCCAATCTCACCATTTATTAGTGAAGAAATTTATACTAAATTAACAGGCGAATTAAGTGTTAATTTAAGCGATTATCCAGAATGTAATGAGAAATTAATAAATGAAAAATTAGAAGAAAAGATGGACTTAGTAATAGAATTAATTAGTTATACTAGAAACATTCGTGAAGAAGCTAAGATTAAAGTTCGTCAACCAATCAAAGAAGTAATATTCGAAGAGAAATATAAAGAATTAGTTGGTGAATTCGAAAGTCTATTTAAAGAAGAACTAAATGTTAAAGAAGTAAATTGGACTAATGACTTATCAAAATATTTAACTGTTACTTATAAACCAAACTTTAAAGAAGTAGGTAAAGTATTTGGAAGCAATATTAAAGCATTTGGTGAATATTTAAATAATATTAGTGAAGATGACAGTAAAAAGTTAGAAAATGATGCACTAACTATTAATTTAAATGGTACAGACTATAATGTTGATACAAGTTATGTATTAAAATCAATAAACGCTACTGAAGGATATAAGGCAGTAATGTTAAATTACAAAACAGCTATTATAAATACAACATTAGACCAAGACTTAATCAACGAAGGAATAGCTCGTGAAATAGTATCTAAAGTACAAAACTTAAGAAAAACAAGTGGATTTGATATTTCTGATAGAATAGATATGAAATATAATGGTCCTAAAGAAATAGTAGATGCTGTTAATGAATTCAAGAGTTATATTATGGATGAAGTATTAGCTCTTACACTTAATGAAGACGAAAGTGCTTCTGAAGAATTAAAAATCAATGATTATGATATGAAAGTATCTATTAAACAAGTTAAATAATAAAAGTACTAGAAATAGTGCTTTTAATGTGCCTAAATTGACTTATAACACGTTTTTTGGTATAATAAAGCCCAATCAAATGAATTAATTTGACTATATATCATTGATTAATAATGATTATTATTAGGAGATATATGAAAGAAAATATTTTAAATATTTAATCTTTAAGAAGGAGAAATTGATTACCAAAATTATATAATTTTTTAAATTAAAAAACTGTATTAAAAAGGAAAGGTAAGAAATGAATTTGAAAGTAATAGTTATTAAAACTATAGAAGATTTAGAAAAGATAAGAAAAGTAAAAAGTGGTAAGGTTATTATAATATTAAAAGGAAATTTAGATTTAAAAGATATTGAAAGTTTTAGAAGTATAAATATTCCAAATACTAGTGTAATTATTTATGGTGGAGGACATACAATCTACAATATGACTATTGATTCTAATTTAGATTCAGTAGGTATGTTTAGTGAAGTAAATAACTTATATGTAAGAAATATATTATTTGATAGTGCAAATGTTAAAGGTAATACTGAAGTTGGAATTTTAGCTGGACATGTAAATGGAAAACTAGATGTAAAAGATTCATTATTCAATGGAAAAATTGAAGGAAATGCATTTGTAGGAGGGATTGCTGGTTTAACAGAAGAAGCTGAATTCAAATCAGTTGATGTATTTGCTGAAATAAAAGGAGAAGAATTTGTAGGTGGATTAGTTGGATTAACTAGACATTATATAGGTAATAGAATCGGAAACTTTGAAAAAATCGATACTAATGGAGAATTTAAAAATAGAGAATATGGTTTAGTAACCGGAAAAATATTAAAAAAATAATGGCTTTTTAGCCATTTTTTTTAATTAAATTAAATATTATTATTACGAATAAATTCACGGAGCATTTTTATAAGTGCTCTTTTTTCTATTCTTGAAACATAACTTCTTGAAATATGTAATTTTTTAGCTATTTCTTTTTGTGTTTTTTGATTTGTATTTAAAAGACCATATCGCATTTTAATAATCTCAAGTTCACGAGTACTAAGTACATTTAAATATTTAGATAAGTTTCTAATATTGTCTTTATATTCAGTTATTTTATCTAAACTTTCAGTATGCTCTTCAAGTACATCTATAAGTGTTATATCCCCTCCATCTTTATCATGAGCAATTACATCATTAAGACTAATATTATTATTATATTTTTTATTACTACGAAAGAACATAAGTATTTCGTTTTCGGCACACTTAGCAGCATATGTAGTTAATTTAACACCTTTATTAGGACTATAAGAATCGATTCCTTTGATTAACCCAATAGTACCTATGCTAATAAGATCATCAGCACTAGTTCCTTTAGTTTCGTACTTTTTAACTATATGGGCAACTAATCTTAAATTATGAATAATTAACTTAGCACGAGCTTCTTTATCTCCTTCTAAATGCTTTTTAATATAATATTCTTCTTCATCATTAGAAAGAGGATCCTCAAATACATTAAGACTATAACTAGTAGTAAAAATCATAATATTTTTAATAAAATTTTTAATTTTTTCAAACATCAGAACCACCTAATTAATGATATGTAAAGCGAACAAATATTATGAAATAGTATCTATGTCAGGTAAATAAAGGCATAATGTTTTTTTACCCTAAAAAAATAAAATTTTAAAAATGTAAACTATTTTATTTTTTTAATTTTTTTATAAAAAAAACATTTACAAAAAAATAGAATTTTGATATCCTTAAGATGGTTATAAAAAATATAACGGTGAAGGTGAGGTAGTTAATGGAAAAGGATTTTTTAGATGACATTGTTGTTGTCAAAAGAAGCGGTCAGAGGGTTAGTTTTAATGATGCTAAAATAGCTTTAGCTGTTAAGAAAGGTTTTGATAGCGTATATGAAGAATACGATGAAAAAAACGTCTATAAAGTTAAAGAAAAAGTTTTAGATCAAATTAGAAAAGAGTATAAAGATAGAAAAACTATCGGAGTAGAAGATGTATCTGATGTTATAGAAGAAGTTCTAAAGAAACTTAAATATAACGAGGTCTATGATTCATTTAAAAACTATAGAGAACGAAGAGATGCATCAAGAGAGGCATTTGTAGTTAAACAACAACATAAGTTTGTAAAAGCTATTGAATCTCTAGGACTTAAATCTGCTGGAGAAGAAAATGCCAAACGTGAAAATGCTAATGTTGATGGTGATGGACCAATGGGAACTATGCTTCACTTTGGATCAACAGTTTCAAGAGAATTATACATGATTTAGATTTCTGGGCAATGGGTACAACTACTTGTATGCAAATTGACTTAAATAAATTATTTAAAAATGGTTTTTCAACAGGACATGGATATTTAAGAACACCAAATAGTATTGGAAGCTATTCAGCTCTTGCTGCTATTGCAATCCAAGCTAATCAAAATGAACAACATGGTGGACAAAGTATTCCAGCATTTGATTACTATATGGCACCAGGAGTTTTAAAAACATTTAAAAAAGAATTTAAACAAGCTATATATAACTATTTAGAATTTGAGGGATTCAAAGAACTAATTAACTTTAATAAAGTAACAGATATTATAGATAAATTAGATAGTATAGAAATTGATTTAGAATTATTCGATGAATTTACTTCTAAAAGTACTAGATTAAAAGAAATATTTGAAAGTGCATATGAAAATGCAATGAAGAGAACTGATAGAGCAACATACCAAGCTATGGAGGCATTTATTCATAATTTAAATACAATGCATAGTAGAGCTGGAGCTCAAGTTCCATTTAGTTCAATTAATTTTGGTACTGATACAAGTCCAGAAGGAAGAATGGTTATTAAAAACTATTTGCTTGCTACTGAATCAGGTTTAGGTCATGGAGAAACACCAATATTCCCAATTTCAATATTCAAAGTTAAAGAAGGGATAAACTACTTCAAAGAAGATAAAAACTATGACTTATTTAGATTAGCATGCAGAGTATCTGCTAAAAGATTATTCCCAAATTTCTCATTTATAGATGCACCTTATAATAAAAAATATTATGTAGAAGGTGACTATAACACAGAAGTAGGATATATGGGATGCAGGACAAGAGTATTAGCAAATGTATGTGGACCATCAGTTACACCAGGACGTGGAAATTTAAGTTTTACATCAATCAACTTACCAAGATTAGGTATTAAACATGGTATTGCACTTGGCGAACGTGATAAAGCTGATATGAAAGCATTTTATAAAGAATTAGATGAAACAATGGACTTAGTTAAAGGACAATTACTTCAAAGATTTGAATGTCAATGTTCAAAATCAAGAGCAAACTTTAAATTCTTATTAGGTTCTGGTGTATGGTTAAATAGTGAAAAAATGGATAGTACCACTAAACTTAGAACAGTACTTAAACACGGTACACTTTCAATAGGATTTATAGGACTTGCTGAAACACTAAAAGCTCTTATTGGTGAACATCATGGAGAAAGTGAAAAAGCACAAAAACTTGGACTTGAAATAATAGGTCATATGAGAAAGAAATGTGATGAATATACTGAAGAATACAATCTAAACTTTACTTGCTTAGCTACACCAGCAGAAGGGCTTTCAGGAAGATTCGTTGCTATAGATAGATCAATATATGGAAAAATTAAAGGAGTTACTGATAGAGATTACTATACCAATTCATTCCATGTACCAGTTTATTATAAAACATCAGTTCAACACAAATTAGAAGTTGAAGGGAAATATCACTCACTTACAAATGCAGGACATATTTCTTATATAGAACTTGATGGAGATACAGTAAATAATGTAGATGCATTTGAAACAGTAGTTAGAATAATGCATGATACAGGAGTTGGTTATGGAGCTATTAACCACCCAGTAGATAGAGATCCAGTTTGTGGATATGTTGGAGTTATTAAAGATGTTTGCCCAGGATGTGGAAGACATGAAAACGAAGGTATTGAAATGGAAAAAATTTCATGCTTAGATTGTTATGGAAGCTGTTCAAGCTTTACAAAATAAATTAAAAGGAAAGGAATAAAATATTATGGATAAGGAAATTAAAAAAAGTAAAAAAACTGTAGGAGAAGGAGTAGGATTCGAAAGAATTAGAAGAATTACTGGATACCTAGTAGGAACATTAGACAGATTTAACAATGCAAAAAAAGCAGAAGTTAACGATAGAGTAACTCATGCAACAAAATAGCGATTATATCCGTTTAGCAGCAGACCTTACCACTGATTCAATAGTAGATGGTCCAGGTCTAAGAGCAGTAGTGTGGACTCAGGGGTGTTCACATAACTGCAAAGGATGTCAAAATCCAGGTACACATGATTTTAATGGTGGAGGGCTTGTTCCAGTAGATATGGTATGTGAAGCAATAAGTGAGCTTAAATATCATACAGGGATAACTTTTAGTGGTGGAGATCCAATGTTTCAACCAGAACAATGTGCCAAAATAGCTGCATATGCCAAAAATTTAGGACTAAATATATGGGTATATACTGGATTTACATTTGAAGAATTAATGGAAATGTCAAAGAAAAATCCAGCATATGATAAATTTATTCATTATATAGATGTACTAGTAGATGGCAAATTTATTTTGGAACAAAAAGATTTAAATCTTCTATTTAGAGGATCTTCTAATCAAAGATTAATAGATATACCAAAAACACTATCTTCTGGAAAAATAACTCTATTAAATGAATATGAATACAAAGAAGAAAAAAAATTCGAAAAAGAGCCAATGTTTGTATAATTAGCTCTTTTTATTTGAAAAAAATTATTGTATACCATTTAATAGTAGGTGAAGGATATGAAAAGAAATAATATAATAAAGACACTTTTAGTATCATTCATAACTCTAATCTTATTAAGTATTTTTAGTTATACATATGCATTCTTTAGTTTACAAATAGAGGGAACTGGAAAAGATATAGTTATGTCTACAGGAGACTTAAGACTTGAATATAAAGATGAAACAGAATTAAAATTTGAAAATGCAGTTCCAGGAGACATAATTTCTAAAGTTATAACAGTTAAAAATATTGGAACAAAAAATGTATCATATTCTTTATATTGGGAAAACTTAATTAATACAATTGATAACTACGAATTACATGTAACACTTGATTGTAAAAGCTATACAAATTATGGAGAAAAAACAAAACTGAAAATGAAAATATTAAATCAATAATTCCTAGTTATCAAATGGACAATAATAGAAGATATATGACCGATAATGAAATAAAAGATTTAGCAAATAAAATGAATAAAACTTTATCAAAATATACAAATAAGAAAAGTAAGTGGAGCAAAAATATTTCAATAGTAAATAATGAAAATGCTGGAAAGTTATGGAGTTGTGATATAAGAATAAGTAATAATACTTTAGAGCAAGAAATCTTACATGAATTATTACATGCACGTTCAATCAGTTACTATGATGAAGATGTTTTTATTAAATACATGTATGAAGAAGAGTCAGTGGTGGAAATGTTTAATAAACAAATTCTTTTAAAAGAGAAAATACCATATTATGATAATGCATATTCTAATATGGTTGAATGTTTAGAGGAAATTTCTGATATAATAGGAGAAGACAAATATGAATTTGCTAAAAAATTATTTAATGTTAAGGTCAGTGAAAGAGAAAAATGGTTAAGAAACTTATTCAAAAATAATTCTAATAAAGAAAAATTAGAAGATTTATTGCGGGAGGCATTTGTAAAATGGTAGATGAATTAATTAAAAAAACTAAACAAAGAATGACTTTAGAGGAAGCATATAAACTTGAAAAAGAAATATTAAAATTTCTGGATGATAAGAATGTTTCTGAAAATGATAAAATTAAGCTTAGATGTGAAGGCTATTTAGAATCAGTATCAATCGCATCTGATGGATATAAACACAAGAATAAGCTAGAACATTATAGTAAAAAAAATTAGGAGAAAAAAATATATGATAGCAATACTAATAATAATTGCTAAAATTAGTATATTATGCTATAATCTAGAGGAAATGAGGGGATGCTATGTTTATTGATGAAGTTAATTTAAAACTAATAGCTGGAAAAGGTGGAGATGGTTGTACTTCATTTTTACGTGAAAAATATGTACCACTTGGAGGACCAGATGGTGGAAATGGTGGTAAAGGTGGAAGTATTATCTTTAAAGCAGATAAAGGCTTACGTACACTAATAGATTTAAGATATAAAAAAGTTATTAAAGGTGAACCTGGAGAAATGGGACGTGGACGTAATCAAACAGGAAGCTCTGCTGATGATATGGTTATAGTAGTACCAATTGGAACAACAATCAAAGACACAGATACAAACCTTATAATTTGCGATTTAGTAAGTGATAACCAAGAATGCGTGGTAGCTAAAGGAGGCCGTGGAGGTAAAGGAAATGCTGCTTTCATGACAAATAAAAATAAAGCACCATATACAAGTGAGCTTGGAGAACCAGGAGAAGAAAGAAATATATGTTGCGAACTTAAGTTATTAGCTGATGTTGGTTTAGTAGGTTTTCCCTCAGTAGGAAAAAGTTCATTAATTAGTGTTATAAGTGCAGCTAAACCTAAAATAGCAGATTATCATTTCACCACATTAGTGCCAAACCTAGGTGTAGTAAAAGCAGGAGATTATAGTTATGTAGTAGCAGATCTACCAGGTATGATTGAAGGTTCTAGTGAAGGAGTAGGTTTAGGAGATAAATTCTTGCGTCACGCAAGTCGTTGTAGAGTTGTATGTCATGTGCTTGATATGGGTGAAGTAGATGGAAGAAATGTAATCAACGACTATAAAATCATTAGAAATGAAATAAAAAAATACGATGAAAACTTGTATAATAAAAAAGAACTTATAGTAGCAAACAAAATGGATTTACCAAATGCTAAAGATAATTTAGAAAAGTTTAAAAAAGAATTCAAAAATGCTGAAATACTAGAAGTAAGTGCAGCAACTAAAGAAGGAACAAAAGAATTAATATTTAAATTAAAAGAATTATTAGAAAGCTTACCAGAAGAAGAAATCTATGAAAAAAATGAATTTGAAGATTATGTTTTATATGAATTTAAGCATGAAAAACCATATAAAATTGAAAGAATTGGAGAAAGTAAATGGAAAGTTACTGGTCCAGAATTAGAAAAATTATTAAAAATGACTAGATTCAATTCAGATGAATCAGCATTAAGATTTGCATCTAAACTAAAAGCGTTAGGTGTTGATGAAGAATTAAAAACTCTAGGCGCTAAAGAAGGAGATACTGTACAAATACTTAATCAAGAATTTGAATACGAAGAAAGATTATACTAATTATAATTCAGGGGGAGAGTTATGTGGTGGCTATTAAGCTATAAAACAATTTTGGAGTATCTAGATAAAAGCAAAGATTCAGATTTAAAAAAAGATAAACTTATATCTAGAAAACAAGAAAGAATAAAAAATGAGATAAGTAAACTACAAATAAAAGAGTTGGTTTACTATCTTTTTGATTCACAAATAAATGAAAATGTTAAAAAGCTTATTATAGGAAGAATAGAAGAAATATTTTCAAGAACTTGGAAAAAAGATGATATCGATAGTATTACAGAGCTAATCACATCAAAGAATGTAGATTCTAAAACATTAGAAAAACTATATAAAACTTATGGTAAAAATAGTGTTACAACTCTATTAAGCGAAAAATTATATCCAGATAGTTTATGTGAAATAGTCAAGAATAAATCAATATCTACTAAATCAAAGCAAATGTTAATCATATTAAAATTTAACAGTAATGATATAGTAAAAATACTTGAAGATCCTGATGATAAAGAATTGTTATATTTCATAATAAAAGAACCAAAATATAGATATCAAGATATAAAAGAAGTATTGAATTCAACAAAAATAGCAGAAAGTATAAAAGAAGAAGTAATAAAATATCAAATAAATATTTCAAACATTCAAGATTTACTAGCAACATATCTTAATAAAGAATCAAAAGAAAAAGTATTTGAGATGAAATCATCTGTAATAAATGAAATAATCAATAGTTTAAATGAAAAAACAATAATAAAATTTTATGATACCATATTTAGATCAGATGATTTAGCTAAAATGATATTTGAAAGAAGAAAAGATACTATAGTTAATGTAATTAATAAAACTCCTAAAAGTGAATTATGGGATTTATTAAGTAGAGCAAGATATTCTCCAATATCAGAATTAATTATAAAATTAAGAAAAACAGATTTTAATGAGTCTTTAAAGGTGATAAGAGCAACTTCTTTATTAAATATATTATCTAATAAAGATATTCCATCATTAAGTAAATCAATAATACTGCAATATAGAAAAAAAGATATAGAGTCACAAATAGCAGATATCTCTACCTTTGGAATTTTAACATATATGGAAAACACTAGTTTTCCTAATGAAGTTAAAGAATTAATATTAAATTTAAACCCAAATACAGTTAAAAAATGTATAAAAGAAATAGATGAAGACTACTTAAAGTATTACATAACATCAAAATATTATTCTAAATTTGAAGACTTGATAATTGAACTAAGAGTAAATGAAAAAAATATTTTTGAATTATTAAAATTTAATAATAGATATCCTGAAAAAGCTGAAAAAATAATAAAATTAAAAAATGAAATAATTAGAAAAAAACTATCAAAACTTAGTTATATAGATTTAATAACTATTAATAATATCGATTTAATAGAAACTACTAAAAATGAAATAATAAAAGCAAATAAAGATATCATAGAAAAATTAATTCAAGAAGAAGACCCATCATACTCAGATGTAGCATATTTATTAAAAAAGGAATATATCCCAGAAGAAATAAAAAAATTATTATTAAGACACATAAACATAGATGAAGAAAACTTATCAGGAATAATAGAACTAATCAATAGTAGTAATAATATTTTTGTTATCAATAGATATGAAGAATTAAAAAGTTTTATGTCACTTCTAGGCATCAATATTAAATCATTTATTCAATATGGAAGTGGAAGCACAACATATAAAACATGGTTAACTGATGTATTAAATATTATTGATAATGGTAAAACAGAAGATTTCTTAAAAGTAAGTAGTTATTTCTTTAAGAATTTTTATGACGAAGATAGCAAAAAAGAAAATAATGTTTATGTAATAAGTAATTTGCTAGAATTATTAAAAATATATACTATATATCCAGAATTATGTGCTTCTCTAATTGCTGAAAGACCAACACTATCTAAAGAAGATAAACAAGATCTAAGATTTTTATTTAATATAAAGTCAACTAAAGATATAAAAAATATAAATGAACTTAAAGGTCTTAGAAGAAGCACATACAATGAATATTCTGCCTTAGTTAAATCAGGAAAAATAAAAGCATTTAATATATATCAAATTAAAAAAATATTTAATGATATCCTATTTAGTAATGCTATTGAAGAAATTAAAAAAATTGATGGAAGTTGTGGTGTAGAAGCATTAAGAAATTATAATAAAAATAATGAATTTTTATGTAGATATATAGATGAATTAATGAAGTATGTATCCATTATAGAATTAGTAGAATATTCAAATGACACTAAAGGTCTAATAGAAGTTTTAGAGTATATTTTTAGTGGCAGCTACAAAGAATTCTTATGTATGCAAGGTGAATTTAGTGACCTGGGAAAGAAAATACAAAGACTATATGAATTAGATTCCCAAATGAACTTAACAAAGCTAGAAAAGGCTAGAAAACTTCCTAATGTAGTGTCAGAAGAATTAAGTAAAAAATATGGTGGAGAAGTATTAGATTTTAGTGATAAAAACTATATATTATATGCTCATGTATTAAGTAATAAAGAAAAATTAGAAGATGTTATAAATGGAAGATCAAATGGCAAAAGTAATTTTATATCAGTAAGTCCTATAAGTTACGCAGGGCAAAAATATTACTATGATTACTCGAATATGATACTTTTATATGACGAAATAAGAACAGGAAGCTTTATATGTAGTTCAAGAGAAAACATTGGAAGTAATAGATTAATAAAGAATAATTCTAGTGAGGTTTCAGTTCAAAATGTAAGACAAAAAGGAATACTTGAAACAAGTTCAGCAACAAAACAAAATGCAGAAGCATTGCTTTATAGAGAAGGTTTAATTCCAAAAGGTATAGCTCTTCCAGGTGGTAGGGAACCTAATACAGAAGAAATGGAATGTCATAAAAAATATAATTTACCTTTTGTTATAACGCAAGAACCAAGAGGAGTTATAGAAAATGTAAAAGAAGTATTTGAACCAAACACTGAATATGAAGAACAACTAGAAAGTAATAAAAAATTAGAAAAAGCACTTCAAATATTATCTCCTAAAATAAATATCAAGAAAGAAAATGATATTTATACAGGAAGAGAAATAGGATTATTCACTGATTCTCATGCACTATATGAACCAACTTTAGCAGTCTTAGAAGATATGAGAAAAAATGGAATAACAGAAATATATTCTCTTGGAGATAACATCGGTCTTGGACCTAATCCAGCAGAAGTATTAGATATGCTTAGTTATTATAAAGTAACATCCATAATGGGTAATAGTGAATACTATAATACTCTTGGAACAAAACCATTTACTTATTTCAATCCTATTAAAGAAGAAAATCAAGAATGGACAAGAAATAGACTTGGAACAGATAAAATCGAAAGAATGAAACTATGGACTCCATCAATTGATATAACTGTTGGTGATAAAAAAATAGCACTATGTCACTTTGCAAACGACATAAGATGGGATTATAGAGATCATAGTACATGGACATATCAAGATAATTTCAAAGAAGGAGTTTCAAGCAAACAATTTCTTTATACAAACTCCCCTGAATCAAGAAAGAAAATTCAAGATATAATTACAAGTAATAGAAGAAACCTTGAATATATAAGAGGATTAGTAGATGCTCAAAATAGTCCGTTATTTAATGGCAAAAAAGTAACTGATTATGATTCTATTATACAAGGGCATGTTCATTTTCAAATGGAAGATAAATTAGATGATACTAAAGTACATACACTAAGAGCAGCAGGCATAGGATACAAAGATGATCCTAAAGATATGGCATGCTACTATGTATTAAAAGAAAAGAAAGATGGAACATACGATATAGAAAAGAAATTAGTAAGCTTTAATAGAAACTTATTATTATCAAACATTAAATCATCAAGCATACCACATAAAGAACCAATACTTAGAATGACTAATTAAAAGTCATTCTTTTTTATTTAAAATTATTAATTATTATTTCTTAATTCATTTTTATATGTTATACTATTAATGATAGGAGAGTAGAAAATGAAAAATAAAAAAGGATTTACATTAGTTGAATTATTAGCAGTAATAGCAATACTTGCAATACTAGTTATAATAGCACTTCCTAATGTAATTAATATGTATAACAAAGCTCAAAAAGAAACTTTTTTAACCGAAGCTAAAAATGTATATAGAGAATCAGAAAAGGTATATTTGTCTAATGCAATTAGTGGTAAAACAACAAAAATAATTAATTCTAAAGATAGTTCAAAGCTTGATATGACAGGAAGTAAACTTCAATATTGTGTTATTTTAAATAATAGTGGTAAAGTAACTGATATGAAAGTATCTAATGGCAAATGGGTAGCAAGCTTGAAAGATGGCAAGACAGTTGAAGATTTAACTATTGATGACTTAGAAGATGGAAACTTAGACGGATATAATTGTAGACAAAATGCTCCAAAGGTACCAGAAGCAACAAATTGTACATTTGATGGTGACTTAGTACAAGGTACAGAATATGTAAATGGTCAATATACATATAGATATATGCAAGAGTATGGTCCTCGTTCTTCTTCCAGGACAATATCTAATGTAAATGAATCTTTGAATGTGAAATTGATGAATTCAACTGTTGTCCCATTAGCTACAGCAGGTTATACGTGGAATAATATTAGTAGTGATGGATGGGGAGTTATATTGACTGATAGAACAAGTACTGAACCAGTAACTAGTAAAGTTTGTACTTATATTAATGGTAAACCTATAACATCTATGAGTGCAATGTTCTATAATTCCAAAGCTTCATCAATAGACTTGAGCAGTTTCAATACAAGTAATGTAACAAATATGAGTAATATGTTTAAAAATAGCATGTCTGAGTCATTAAATTTAAAAAACTTCGATACAAGCAAAGTAACCGATATGAGTAGTATGTTTAGTGGCAACAAAGCAAAAGACTTAGATTTAACAAACTTTGACACGAGTAATGTAACCGATATGAGTGCTATGTTTTATAAATCTGAAGCTACATCATTAGATTTAAGTAGTTTTGATACAAGCAAAGTTACAGATATGAGTTGGATGTTTTATCAAAGTGCAGCCACAACGATAGATTTAAGTAGCTTTAATACAAGTAACGTGACTGATATGACAGGAATGTTTTCAAATAGTCAAGCAACTAGTTTAGATCTAAGCAATTTTAACACAAGCAAAGTAACCGATATGAGTAGTATGTTTAGAGAGTCAGCAGCAACAAACATTAATGTGAGCAGTTTTGATACTAGTAATGTCACTAATATGAACCAAATGTTTTATCAAAGTAAAGTGCAAGCTTTAGACTTAAATAACTTTAATACATCTAAGGTAACTAATATGAGTCGGATGTTTGAATTAAGCAAAGTTACTTCGTTGAAAGTTAACAACTTTGATACATCAAAAGTTACAGATATGAGCTATATGTTTAGATATATTAAAGTATCAGTCTTGGATTTAAGTAGTTTTGATACAAACAATGTAACCAACATGAATAGTATGTTTTCAGAATGTGATAATCTAAAAACAATATATGCCAGTGATAAATTTGTGACAACAAATGTTACAAATAGCAGATATATATTTAATTATGTGCCATCTTTAGTTGGTGGTAATGGTACTAAATATAAAGACTATGGTAAAAAGAAAATCTTATAAAACATAAGACTTTTCTTTTTTTTAACTCTAAATCTTGATATAATGTTAAATGAGGAAGTGTGATATGGTAGAAAAATTTATGCCTGATATTTATCAAAAAAGCATTTATTATATAAATTATGACAAACTTTATAAAAAGGGAATACGTTGCTTATTATTTGACTTAGATAATACAATCGTACCAAGTCATTCAAATAAACCAACTAAAAGACTAAAAAAATTATTTGATGAATTAAAAGATAAAGGATTTAAAGTGATAATAATATCAAATGCACCTAAACATAGAGTAGAACCATTTAAAGATTATTTAATGGTAGATGCTTGTGCATTTTCTTTAAAACCTAGAAAAGATAAATATAATAAAATAATGGAAAGATTTAAATATAAAAGTTCTGAAATCGCAGCTATAGGAGATCAACTA
>SFOJ01000019.1 GCA_004552445.1 Mollicutes bacterium | reverse complement strand
ACATACTTCATCATTAAGACCTAAGTTAAGTACTGTATCCATCATACCAGGCATACTAGCTCTAGCACCACTACGAACTGATACTAATAATGGATTTTTTAGGTCTCCCATTTTCTTTCCAGTTAGTTTTTCTAACTCTTTTAATTTTTCATAGATTTCATCTATGATATCTTTACTAATAACTTTTCCTGCATCATAATAAGCAGTACAAGCTTCTGTAGTAACAGTAAATCCTCTTGGAACTGGTAAACCAATACTAGTCATTTCTGCTAGATTTGCACCTTTACCACCAAGTAGATTTCTCATGTCTTTGTTTCCTTCACTAAACATGTAAACATACTTCATATTTATTTATCTCCCTCCTGTCATTTAAGACATATGCAACATATGTTACCGACTAATTTATTATATCATAGCATAGTTTTTGAGAGAAGATATTTAAGAAAAATTTTACAAAAAAAATCACTAATCTATAGTGATTTAATTTATTCATCTAAAGATGTTATTCCAAGTACTTTTTCAAGATAACATTTTCCGCAAAGTGATTCATATTCAACATGATTTTCTCCATCAATCGCAACTTGCTCTCCGTTTGAAGTAAATTCTCCATTTACTATTCTTCCATTAAATTTTGCTCTTTTACCACACCTACAAATAGTTATCAATTCTTCCATTACATCACTTACTTCAAATAATCTTAAACTTCCTGGAAATGCCATTGTTTTAAAATCGCTTCTAAGTCCATAACAAATTACTGGAATGTTTTTAAGTTTAGTGAACATAAATAGATCATCTACTTGATCACGTGTTAAGAATTGTGATTCATCTACTAAAACACAAACTATATCTAGTGGTAAAGTACATAGATAATTAATTAGTTTTTCATCACTTTTTATTATATGATCTACTTTTCTTTTAAGCCCTATTCTTGTTACTATCTTATCATTTCCTTTAGTATCAATACCTGGTTTTAATATTACTACTTTCATTCCTCTTTCTTCATAGTTATGTGCCACTTGTAATAATAGTGTTGTTTTTCCACTATTCATAGCTCCATATCTAAAATATAATTTACTCATTTTTATCCCTCCTTGGAAAACATTCATAATATACTTTTTTTAGGTGTTCGTTTGTTACGTGAGTATAAATTTCTGTTGCTTTTAGTGAACTATGTCCAAGTAATTCTTGAACAACTTTTATATCACATCCATTATTTAACATATCTGTTGCAAAAGTATGTCTAAGTACATGAGGTGTAACATGTGTCTTAACCGACAATTTTGACATAATATTATCTATTATATATCTAACCCCTCTATCAGTTAACTTTCCACCTTTTGAATTAACAAATAGATAATTATGATTTTTTCTTTCATGTGTTTTCATATATTCTTTTAATACTTCTTCTGCATATTCACCATAATAAACTATTCTTTCTTTATTTCCTTTTCCTAAAACTATAATTCTTCTATTATTAAAATCTATATCATTTATCTTAATATTTATAAGTTCACTTACTCTGACACCAGTAGCATATAACATTTCTATAATTAATCTATCTCTTACTCCATCTTTATCTTTAGAGGATTCATTAATTATTTCTAGTAAATCGTTATAATATATAAATTTTGGAAGTTTCTTTTCCATCTTAGGATAAGCAATCTTAGTAAGTGGATAGTCCTTTTTATTTATATAGTTATTTTTATATAAAAATTTATAAAATGATTTTAAAGAACTTATTTTTCTTCTTATTGAAGAAGTTTTTTCTTTCTTTAAATTTAAATGTTCTAAATAATCTTTTATATCTTCAAATGTTACTTTTGTCAAATCTTTTTTTATAAAGATATAAAAATAATATAAGTCATTAATATAAGAAGTATATGTATTTACAGAATAATTTTTCTTACTAATATAACTTATAAAATCGTTTATAACATTAATTTTAAGAAATTCTTCTTTATCCATAAGTTCATTATATTACATTTTTACTAAAATAAGAAGTGATTATGTCTAATTAATGCAAACTAAAGGAACTAACTTGTAGTTCCTAATCTATATAAACACCACTTGGTGGCTCAATATATTTTATGGATTATATGTAATAAGTTGCGTATTTTTATAAAAGTTTAGAGGATTATTATACATTATTTTAATAGTCTTGGAGCTGTTAAAATTTAGATATATTTTCTATATCTACTATATATTATGTTTTCTTTTATAATTATTATAATTAATTAAACTATTAATTAACTATTTTATATACTTTAGTAAGTATTTTTATATATTCTTTTAGTAAACCTGTTGTTGCATCATTTATTTGTGTAAGTTTCATACCATACATTATTTTTGCGACAAACCCTACAATACAACAATTAGTATCAATATATTGCTCCTAGCATAATATAACCTCATATTTTATTATATCGTTATCTATATATATTTAACGATGATTCAACATCTGGACTATAGTATCTTAATGTACTATTTTTTTCAATATATCCTACATAACCATTGTAACTATTTATTTTTCTTCCTATTCTTTGATTTGATAGTAAATTATTTGAAATATTATTTCTTAATTCTTTGTCATTAGTTAACAAATCCATCTCACTATATATTCTTGTAGCTTGAATCGTATGACTCATGGGAATATATATTAAATAAATATATTCTCTAATTCGACCATTTGATTTATTTGTTGGAATTAGTATAAAGCTACTTCCATCACTTCTAATAAAGGTGTTTGATGTTGTTCCATTTTGTAAATAAGGTATATTGTCTTTAATAACGATATGTTGCCCAACAATTGAACATGTCATTATTCCATTGTGATTTTCAACTGGTATTCTTTTTATTCTCTCTTGACTTATCTTTTTTAGAGCATTTTGTAATATTGGAACTGGACATTCTGTTACATCAAACTCTTGTTCATCTTTCTCAGTACTTATATCATGATGCTTGTTTGAATAAAATTTTTGTCTATTCTCTCTGCAAAAATTTCTAAATCCACATTTATTGTCTTTTTTATTATATGTATCCCACGTTAATTCTATCGCATATAGTTTTCCTTCTAGTTCAACAATATTCCAACCATGGTGGCCTTCTCTATTTTGATAGTAACATCTTATATTAATTCTATCCATAGCTTCTTTAAATATCATTGCATAACCTGAGCAAACACTTTTTCCGGTTATTACTCCTAATAAATTTCTTGCTGCATCTCTTCCATTATATTCACATTCATCATAATTTGAATATTCACAAATCTTTTGATATACAAACATACATTTTTCTAGTTCACTCCATAGTGGATTAAGTTGCCTTTCGATTTTTTCAAAAAAATTAATAATGCTAATTAACTCTTTTGGAGAATAGTAAGTTCTTTTTTGGTAGTGTTCATTATTAAACTTTTCTTTTTTAGTATCTAAACCACCTATAATACTTACTGTAACATTTTGATTAAGTTTCATTAAATCATCTGGTTTTAAACCTTTAGTATTATTGAAAACTATAATAATATTTTCTCTTTGAGCCATTCCATTTATTCTTTGTATCGTTTCATTAGTTAATGGAGAATTAATCTTTATTTTATTCATATATATCTCCCATTTCATCATAATAGTCATCTTTAACTACTAATTCAATATTATTTTTATATTCGATAAAAATATTTTTTTGTGATAAATATTGGAATTTATTTACTATTAACTTTTCATATTTTTCAAAATACAACTTTTGAAAATCAACTGTTATTGCCTTACTTATATCTAGTTCATTACAGTTTATATCATATATATTTGCTACATTTTTAGCAATTACTTTATTATATTTCTTTTTAATAGCATTAAAATTCATTTCAGTATTATCTATAACTAATTCTTCAATTTCTATACTGTTAAAATATGCATATAAATTATCATTAGAAAAATCACAATTATATAGTTTTAATACTTTTAAATTTTCTAATTTTCCTAATATTAATAAATCATTTTCTCCGAATGTCATATTGCATAAAGATAAACTTTCTAACTTAGGAAAATTATATAAATCGTTTAAATCAACTGTTTGAACTTCTCCTGTAATGCTTAATTTATTTATTGTTAATTCTTTACATTCTTTTGGATTTTCTAAAGAATAAATATATTCTTCAATACTTTTTGTATTCATCAAAATATCACTCCTATATTAATTATATCATACTAATTGTTACTTAAATCATTCTTTTGAATAAGATATTATTATGGGCAATATGTATTTATTATAAATTCATTTTTATTAATAGTTATTCTTATTGTTCCTGATTTATCTGTTCTTAACGTTTTTCTATTTTTTAATGTTTCTAATGTTTCGATATTTGGATGTCCAAATTTATTATTTTTTCCTACTGAAATAATTGAGTACTTTGGATTAATTTTATTTATAAATGTCATATCGGTACTTGTTTTAGAACCATGATGCCCTACTTTTAAAAAATCTATATCTTTCAAGTTATATTTTTCTATTATAGATTTTTCTACTTCTTTGTCTGCATCTGCCATAAATAAAAATTCATTATTATATATTTTAATTAAAAGAACTAAACTATCTTTGTTTTCATTATTATAAATATTATTATTTAATGAATAAATTTCTATATTATCAATTTTTAAATAACTTTCCTCTAAAGAATTTATATTTAATTTCTTTTCTAAAGTGTTTTTCCTTCCTTTGTTTGTATATTTATTTATAATTTTAAAGTTATCTAATAATTCTAAAGCATATCCTGCATGATCTGCATCTCCATGAGTAATTAAAAGATAATCTATTTTTTTAAGACCTATACTTTTAAAAAAAGGAATTATTGATAATGACATTAAATTATATTCTTTGTTCTTTTGCTTCCATGATTCTGTTTTATAGCTTAATTTTCCTCCTGTATCTATTAATATACTTTTGTTATTTTCTGTAATAATTAATGCTGAATCCCCTTGTCCTACATCGATAAAATATACATATGCATTCTTATTAAAATTGGGTTTTATATATAATATAAATACAAAAATTAATAATAAAATTAATACTTTTTTATTTTTCTTTATTGATAATATTAGTAATACATAATATATAAATATTTCTATATAACTTAACCTTTGAAAATATAAAGTAATATTAAGTATACTACTACTAAATGCTGATACTTTTTCCATAACTCTTGTTAAAATAAACAATATAAAACTAAGTTTTGGTATTAATATAACTATTAATGAGAGCGGGAAAATTATATTAGTAACTAATGGTATAAAAAATATATTATTTATAAAACCAATTATGTTTATCTCATATGATAAATTTATTATTATTGGTAAACTTGATAAAAAAGATAACATACTAACTATTAATATAGATTTTATATTACCTTCAATAGTTATTTTTTCATTCATTAAAAGTATAAAATAAGTAATTGTAAATGATAAAATAAATCCAGTATCAAATATATAAAATGGATTAATAAAAATTAATATTGTAAATGTTAAATAAAGCAAATTCTTTGGCTTTATGAAAAAATAATATATCTTATTAACGCTAGATAATATAAAAAATATTGTTGCTCTTAAAATAGATGGTGTAAATGATGCAATAAAAGAAAATGTTATTAAAAATATACTTGTTATAGTAAATGTAACTTTTTCATTTAATTTCAGTTTATTTAATATGTATAATACTATTGATGAAAATAAAGAAACATGTAATCCAGATAAAGCAAATAGATGTGTTACACCATTTATTTTATAGTTATTATAGCTTTTAATGTCTATATAAGATGATTTTCCTAGAATAAAAGCATATAGATATTTATTATTTTTTATATTTTCAATTCTTTTTAATATATAATTTTTTATTTTTATTGGTATACTTTTGTTATTTTTAACTTTTTTTAAATTGTTTATTTTTAAAATATATTCTATTCTCTTATGATATAAATATTTTTTGTAATTAAATGTATTTGGTATGGTATTATTATTTGGCTTTTCAAGTGTACCATTCACTTCTATAGTGTCTCCTAGATTATAATTCTTTTTAAATAAATTTATTTCATCTTTTGTTTCAAAATAATAAATTCCTTTTAAGTTATCGAAATCTATTGATAATTTATTGCCATCAATAATATAATTATTTATTTTTAGATAAAATTTATTATTATTTTTATTATAGTTTGTGTTTAAAATAAATGTTTTACTATAAATAAAAATATAAATTAACGATAAAATTATTAGAATATAATATAATGAATCATATAGTAATATTTTCCTTAATTTTAGAGAATAATGTTTCACTTATACCTTTTATATTCATTATTTCTTTTATGTCTTTAAACTTACCATTTTTAGTTCTATATTCTATTATTAATTTTGCCTTAGATTCACCAATTCCATTTAATTTAATTAATTCATTTATTGTAGCTGTATTTATATTTATTTTTGATGTAGTTTCAGTTTCTTTATCTTCTTTATAGCAGCTATCATTTTTTACTTCTTCGCATACACATGGTGTTTCAACTACTATTCTTTCTTCTTTTTGTGCTTTTTTTATTTCTTCATTTGAGTATACGACTATTACATCTCCATCATTTAATATTTTTGAAAGATTTATAAATCTTGTATTAGCATTTTTAAGTAATCCTCCTGAAGCGATTATAGCATCGTTAGTCCTAGAATTTTCTTTTAATGTATAAACGCCCGGCTTTTTAACACTTCCTTTAATATCAACCTTAATTTCTTTGTATTCAGTATCTTTTGATGGTTCTTCTAGAATACTTATTTCATTATTCTTTTGTTCTTCTTTATTTTTATATATTTCATTACTAAAATATATAAATGTTACGATGTATCCAGATATTAATGCAACTATTATAAATATCCCAATTAAATTTTTGTTTTTCATACTTTTTAATTTTTCTATTAACATTTATCTCCTTTCTTATATCCCCTCTATTATATATTTAGTTGTATTTATTAAAATCACTGCATAAAAAAAGAAGTTTTTTCAAACTTCTTATAATTCAACTGGTTGATTCTTGTGATTTAATACTAAGTATCCAATTGTGAATGCTATTAATGTTACGATAAATAGCATACCTACATTTTCTACTCCAGTACTTGGATTAAATAATAACTCAAAATTTGCATTTACTGCTTTAGTTTCTATTTTTCCACCAGTAATAACATTTTGAGTAATTACACTATTTGCATAATATATTCTTCCTCTATTTCCTGTAGGAGTAAATATCTTAGCATCAGGTGCGCTAGCTTCAATTGTTACATTTGCAATTTTAGATTTTTTATTAGTTAATACATAGAATTCTTCACCAGAATTTAACTCACTAATAGTATTTCCTTCTTTATCAACTAATTTAACACCATTTTTATCTGAGTCTTTAACAGATAAGTAAATTTTTCCAGTTTCTAAGAAACCACCATTTACTTTGTATGGACCATATTTATAAATATCATTTGTTTCTTCATAAATTTCTTTTTTAGTATTAGGTTTTACAAGACTTAATTCTTCAGTGTAAGCACTATTTCCATATGTTGCATAGAAAGTATTTCCTTTATCTTCAATAAGATATTTATATAATTTATTTAACTCTTCAGAACCTACTAATTCATTTCCTAAAGTTTTACCATTATAATCAACACCATCGTTAACTTTCCATATAGCATATTGAACTGTAGAATAAACATAATTTTCGATTAGTTTTGTTATTTCTTCATCAGTTGCAGTATTGTGTAATGCTTTAATTTCAATTTTTAGATTATCATAATCTGCACCTGCAGCTGTAAGAGAATCTTCTAAACTTAATGTTGGATAACTATGTTCTATCATCCATAATGCTCTATTATAATTTAATGTTGTATCTAAAGAATTTGTCGTGTAACGATTAAATATAATATTTGAATCTTTTACGGATGATGAAACACTGATTTTGAATGTAGTACCAGTTGTACCAGCTGCATTATTTAATTCTTCAGCTGTAATTCTTGGATTTGTTTTGTTGTCTACAATAACTAATCCTTCTACTTCTATTTCAATTGGAGTTTCAGATGATCTAAGCATTTGTGTACCTAATTCATCATTAGTCATTTCTGTTCCATCCGGCTTTTGTGGCTTTTTGTATAAAACTTTAAGTCCAAGTGAACCTCTTGCTTGTTTCAATAAATCATACATTGCTTGACTTGAATTTGATTGATTTAATATAGCAGTTTTTATCATATCTTCAACAACTGAATCAACATCTGTATTTCCAGTTATTTGATTAAAGTAGAATCCATTTTCAGGATATTTAAGTCTACCATCTAAACAATATGCTGTAAACCAATCATCTTTTACACCAAATACTCCGTTTTGGTCATCAAATTCAAAGCCTTCTGAGAAAACTATCTTTCTCATGCTATCATATCCTGATATTTCTTCATTTCCGTTTTTAAATTTAATTTTTGAAAAATCGAACACATCTTGAACTGTAGCATATAATTTTGATCCAGGTTCTGGTATTCTACTTGGAACTCTTGCTGCATCATTTACTGGTCTAGATAGAGCATCTACTCCAAATGCGAATAACATAGATACGAAGAACACTGTAATCAATTTAATAATATTTTTTTTCATACCTATCTCCTTCTATTTTTATAAGATAATTGTAACATCTTTTATATAAAAGTTCAACATTTTTAAATTAAAAAAATAAACTCTTTTGAGTTTATTAAAATTTTCTTTTTAAAGCATTTCCTTTATTTTTGAATGTTGTTTTATCTTCTTCTTGATATTCGACTATTCTATCAAATAGTTTTTTTCCGTCATTTGCTTTTACATCTCCAAGTATTTCACCAGTTTGTAATATTAATCTCAATGCTTCTGTTGAAACATCATCCATTTGTATTAAGTTTGCCCTAATAAATGCACTACTTAAAAGTATACTTCTTGCATTTAATGGAGAATTAATTGATTTCTCACTTAGTTTATACATCTTTTTAGCATACTCAGAAACTTCAGCAGCGTTTGACATTCCTGCGGCTGTGTTTGTTAAAAAATTAGTTTCTACTTTTCTAGGATTTCTTCTTTTATTTATAAATGCAACTTTGTATTTTGCTTTTATAAGCATTTTTTTATATCCTTTATAATCTTTGTCTTTTGACATTGAATCTAGTATATCTACAAAATATTGATCTCTTTGTGCCTCATATTCATCATACATTATGCGCTCTATATCGTTTGAATCGCTAACTCTATTATGTAAAAATACTTCAAATAATTTATTAGTTATTCTCATTGGAACAATATCTTGAATTTTAAAATCATGAAAAATTATATATGATGGATCACATAATTTCTTTTCGTTATCAAAATGTGATTGTGATTCTAATGCTGTTACTGCATTTAGTTTCAGTACAAGTTCACTATCTTTTTTGCTAAGTTCTTCTAACATATCATAGTATTTATCTTCAAGTGCTGTATAAATTTCTATTGCTCTTAGTGTTTCTTCGTATTCTTTGGTACAATCTTTTCCTTCAATTTCTAACTTTGCTAGTTTTAGATATAATGTATATAACACATATGTTGTACTTTTTATACTATTATAAATATCACTTTCATCCATGAAACATCCCTCATTTATTTATCGCATATTATATCATAAATTAAAAGTTTGTCAATTATGACAAACTTTATTATTCTGAAACTTCTTCTTTTTTATTATCTTTCTTTTCTAATTTTGGAAGTAATTCTTTTCTAGATAAGTTTAACTTACCTTTTCTATCGTATCCAGTTGCTTTAACTACTATTTCATCTCCAACTTTTAAGATATCACTTGGATGATTTACTCTCTTATTATCAAGTTGTGAAACATGTACTAGTCCTTCACATCCTGGCCATAATTCAACGAATGCTCCGAAATCTTCAATTTTTACAACTTTTACTGTATAGACTGCTCCTATTTCTACTTCTTTAACTATGTCTTCAATCATTTTAATTGCTTTATCTAAAACATCCTTATTCATATGATAACAAATTACATTTCCTTCGTCATCTATATCAATTTTAACAGCATCTTTATGATTTACTGATGGTACATTACTTGATTCTAAAATAATTTTAGTAATCATGTCTCCACCTTTTCCGATTACATCTTTAATCTTATCTGGAGAAATCTTCATTGTTCTAATTTTTGGAGCATATTCTGATAATTCGTGTCTTGGCTCTTTAATTGTAGCTTCCATTACATCAAGTATTTGCATTCTTGCTTTATGAGCTTTGTCAAGTGCTTCTTTTAATACTTTTCTTGTAACTCCTTTAATTTTAATATCCATTTGAAGTGCTGTTATACCTTTTCTTGTACCAGCTACTTTAAAATCCATATCTCCCATATGGTCTTCTAAACCTTGAATATCTGTTAGAATTGTATATTTAGAATCGCATGTTCCATCTTCTGTTATAAGTCCCATTGCAATACCAGCTACTGGTGCTTTAATTGGTACACCTGCTGACATAAGTGACATACATCCAGCGCAAATACTTGCTTGGCTTGATGAACCATTGCTTTCTAATACTTCTGATACTACACGTACTGTATATGGGAATTCTTCTTGACTAGGCATTACTTGTAATAATGCTCTTTCAGCTAATGCTCCATGTCCAATTTCTCTTCTACCTGGACTTCCATATCTTCCAGTTTCACCTACACTAAATGCTGGGAAATTGTAATGAAAAATAAACTTTTTAGATTCTTCTAAGCTAAGTCCATCAAGGATTTGTTCTTCATTTTGAGCACCTAAAGTAGTGATTGCTAATGCTTGAGTTTGTCCTCTTGTAAATAATGCACTACCATGTGTTCTTGGAAGTAAATCAACGTCTGCTGATAATTCACGAATTTCATCCATAGCACGTCCATCTGGTCTAATATGTTCATTTGTGATTAAACGTCTTACTTCAGCTCCTTCTATTTCATCAGCTACTTTTTTAACCAATTTAAGATTTGATTCTAAATCTTCTTCACCTTCATGTCTTTCTGTGTATTTAGTAATTGCTTCTTCTTTAACTTCGTCTATTCTTGCATATTTTTCTAGTTTATCTTTGATTTGAATAGCTTCAATCATATCTTCTTTAATATCATTATTAACTTCTTCTCTAAGTTCGTCTGGAATATTAGCAAGTACTACTTCTATTTTATCTTGTCCTATTTCACTAATGATATCATTTTGAATTGCGCACAATTCTTTTACAGCTTCATGTCCAAACATAAGTGCTTCTAACATTTCTTCTTCACTTACTTGTTTTGAACCACTTTCTACCATATTTATAGCATCCATTGTACCTGCAACTGTTAAGTTAATAGTACTTCTTTCCATTTCTTCGCAAGTTGGGTTAATCTTTAATTCTCCATCTATTTTACCTACTATTACTCCAGCTACTGGGCCTTCGAATGGAATTGATGAAATACCTAAGCAAAGTGAAGTACCAAATAATGCTGTCATTTCTGGTGTTCTATCAGGGTCAACACTTAAAACGGTATTTACTACTTGTACCTCATTTCTAAAGTTTTCATCAAACATTGGTCTAATTGGTCTATCAATAACTCTTGCAGTTAAAGTAGCCGCATCTGTTGGACGACCTTCTCTTTTTATAAATCCTCCTGGGATTTTACCAACAGAATAAAGTTTTTCTTGATATAAAATTGTTAAAGGAAAAAAATCTGCTGTTGAAACGTTATTACTCATAACGCAAGTTGATAATATTACAGTATCATCGTATCTTACAAGTACTGCTCCACCTGCTTGTTTAGCAAGTTCACCGTGTTCTACAACTATCTTTCTACCTTGAAAATCATATTCAAAAACTCTTTTCATTTTTCCTCCTTCTCAAAAATAAAAGACACTTAAAATAAGTGCCTACTTTCTTAAATTTAATTTTTTGATTAACTCACGATATCTTTGAACGTCTTCACGTTTTAAATATTCTAATAAGTTCTTTCTTTTACCAACCATTTGAAGTAACCCACGATTAGTATGATAATCATGTTTATGTTCTTTCATATGTTCAGTAAGATTATTGATTCTTTCTGTTAAAAGTGCTACTTGAACTTCAACGCTTCCAGTGTCACCTTTTGTTCTTGCGAAAGATTCAACAATACTTGTTTTTTTGTCTTTACTTAAAGCCATTTTAAAAATCCTCCTTTTTCTAAAATTATCCGTTAATTCTGAGTAAAGAAGTAAGAGGTACATCAAAACTAAGAATAAACTTCTAGTTAATAATACTATATTTTTTGATAAATTGCAACTATTTTCTTATTTATCTCTTATTTTATCTAGATTTAAGAACATCATTATTTGTAATATAGTTAATACTGATGCTCCCAAAAATAAAGTTTTAAGTGATATTTCTAATAGATATCCTGCTAAATATGTTCCTATACCCTCACCTAAACTAAGTGTGAAGTATCTTATATTTCCAAATAGAAATTGACTATTAGTGTCTATTCTATTTATATATGTTCCATTTACTTTGTTATCTAATATTCTTGTAGATATATGTGCTACTATCATTGCTATTATGAATGATAAAGCATTTGGTATCAAAAATGCAATAATATAAGCTATTACTCTAGAACCATATTTTATTATAGTACTTGCCCTTACCGATAAATTTGTTCCATATCTATTAAATAATGAACAAGCAAAACTGCCAGCTAAATTGCATAATATAATAAATATTGACGCTACACTTACACTAAAACCTATATAATTTGTTAAAATTATCATTACTAAACCAAATATCATGCCATATGGTATATTCACTATAAGTTGTGTAAATAAAAAGTAGTTGTTTACTTTTGATTTTTTTAAGTTTCTTAGTGCTTTTTTTAATGGTAATACATTCTTTTTGTTGTAGTTTTTATTTTGTTCAAATAGAAGTAAAAATATTACTGATAATATTGTTGATATCATTGCTAAAAATAAACAACTATTGTAATCAAAAACTATATTTGCAACTGTTACACCAATCAATAATCCACAGACTATAACTCCTGCATCTTTAGCTAAATAATTAATTAATGCTTGTTTTCTAAATGCTTCATCTGTTTTATTTATAGTTGTTAAAAGCGGATAAAATGCTATTGAAAATGTTGTTTCACACATAACACATATTAGCATACATACCTTTATAATATATGTATTTTCAGTTAATAGTAGTAACATCATTGCAAATGCTTTGAATATTCCTGTCATTAAAATTACATTTTTAACTTTCACTCTTGTCGAATATATGCTTATAATAAATGAAATAATAGCACTACAAATAAGTGCAACAGACAAAATTCTACTGATACTTTGTACATCAAACCCAGCATTTTCGAGCCATAGTTGCCTATAATTTCTCCATATTCCTATTGAAAAAGACATAAAGAATAAAACTATCATTAATATATCTTCTTCACTAATTTTAAAAAAATCTTTTATTTTATTATTCATATTTTTCACTATGATAATTATAATGGATTTAATAGTATTTTTCAATATTACTTTTTGTAGCTTTTTATATTATTTTATGATTTATAATTGACAAAGATAAATATCTTTGCTATTATTTGGTTTATGCTGTTAATTTTTAAATGATGTGACACTTGAACTCTAGGGAGGTTATAATGAATTTAAGTGATGAAGAACTAAAAAAAGAACAAAATCATCTAGAATTAACTACTAAACTTTTAAGACAAAATATTTCAGATTTAGCTCAAGACTTATATGATAATGAAGAAAAGCAGCAAGAGTTTAAACGTTATGTATGGGATACTAAAGCTGAGTTAGATCCTACTGAAATGAAAACTATTTTATCAAATAATGATAAAGAAATTGAAGACTTAGAGATGAAGGCAAAATACTACAAGAAACTTTATAAGATTCAGAATAATCCTTATTTTGGTAAAATAACATATGAAGATGATGAAGGAAAGAATGATATTTATATTGGACTTACCTATCTAACTAAAGGGAATGAAAATGTCATTTATGATTGGAGAAGTCCTGTATCAAGTATATTTTATGATTATGAGCAAGGTGATTGTCAATATGAAGCACCTGGTGGAATAATGAAAGGTTATCTTCATAATAAAAGACAATTTACTATAGAAGATGCTAAAATAAAACATGTATTTGATAGCAAGCTTACTATTCAAGATGAAATGCTTCAAGAGGTTTTATCTAGAAAAAATAATGACTATATGAAAAATATAGTAAATACAATTCAAAGTGAGCAAAATGCTATTATTAGAAATGTTAAAGATAAAAACTTAATTGTCCAAGGTATTGCTGGTTCAGGTAAAACTAGTGTTGCTCTTCATAGAATTGCATTCTTACTTTATAAAATTAAAAATTTAACTAGCGATAAAGTATTAATATTTGCGCCTAACCAAATATTCAGTGAATATATATCAAATGTTCTTCCAGAATTAGGAGAAGAAAATACAAAAGAAACAACATTTAGTGATTTTTTAGAAACGTATATTACTGAATATAAACATATTGAATCATTTACTTCTTTCATAGAAAGATACTATAAATATGAAGAAACATATGTTGACTTGATAAAATTAAAACAATCTAATGAAATAATACCAGTTATGGAAGAATATATTAAAAATTATACAAGTAAAGCTAAATTTACAAGTGAGATATTTAATAGAGAACTATATGTACCTCTTGAAAAACTAAATTATTATCTTCATGAGAGGTATTCAAGTATTCCATTACTTGAAAGAATTGATGAAATATCGTTAAAGATTTCTGAAATAGAGTTTAGAGGTAATAAGTCAAAAGCTAAACAAATACGAAAGTGGTTAAAAGAAAGATTAAATATTTCAATAGATATGAAAGAAATATATAAAGGTTTCTTTAAAAGTGATGAATTTAAAAATATTTATCATAAAGAATTATCAGAACAATATATAAATAAACTAGATTCAAAAGATATTTCATATGAAGATGCATGTTTATTTGTATATATGAAAAGTTTACTTACTTTCTTAGGTTATGATTATACTATCGAACAAACTATAATTGATGAAGCACAGGATTATAATATTCTTCAATATATTTTACTAAAAAAGATTCTTAAGAAAAGTAAATTTACTATTCTAGGAGATATTAATCAAACAATAAACCCTTATTATGAATATAAAAGTCTTGAAGATTTGAAACAGGTATTTACAGATTCAGTAAATTATATAGAACTCAATAAAACATATAGATCTAGTCCTGAAATTATAGAACATGCTAATAAAATACTTGGCTTAAATTTAATATCAGCGATTAGAAGAGATACACATATTCCAGTTGAATTTAGACAAGAGGAAAATTTAAAGGATCAACTTAGTAAAGATATAAATAAATTAAAGAAAAATAATAGAAGTATTGCAATTATCACTAAAACAGATACTGAAGCGGCTACTATATATAAATTACTTAAAAGAGACTTTGAAGAACTTACACTTATTGCTAATAATTCTAAAGCATTTAGTCGTGAACTTGTAGTAATCCCATCTTATATGGCTAAGGGATTAGAATATGATGCTACTATAGTTTATACCGATATAAGTAGTCCATTTACTTATAAAGAAAGATATTTATATTATGTTGCTTGTACTAGAAGTCAACATCACTTAGTTATATATAATCAAAAAGAGGCTTAAAATTTTAAGTCTCTTTATTTTTCTAATGTTTGTTTTTTTATTCTTTCTTTATGTTTTTGTTTCAACTTTTTACCAAGTGTTTTTAATCCTAATGCTGCATAGCATAATGCAGTTAAACCTGTTAGCGTATTTAATGCTCCTGAACAAATTGAATTAACTGGAATATTTCTATAATTGTTCAAATCTACTTCCATAATTTCAGTTGTTTCATCTTCTTTATATTTGCGTCCAAACATTTCTTCATCATATAAGTAGCTCACGTCACAATGATTTGCTCCATTAGATGCTCCTACATTGTTGCAAACATTAGTTACTTGTTGCATATCAACTGTGAAATTGGATGTTGATTCTCCCCTATATTCTACTACCACCTGCTTTCCATACATAGTAATCTGTATTTTTAAGAACTAACCCGTGTTTACTTTGCATATTTTCACAAATTGAATTTAATGTACTTTCATTTCCATAAATTCCAACTTTTGTAAATCCGTGTGATGCACAAACTTTTTCAAACGTTTGCATTAATTCATAATAATCATTGTCATCACTATATACGTCAAAATCTAAGAATACTGGTATATTACTCTTATCTATATTGACATTATTTTCTCTTAGTTCATTATCTAATCTTGTTAAATATGATTCCATTCTTTCTTCATAAGTACTTGCATCCATATCTTTATATATACAAAAGTATAATCCTAAATCTAAATTTTGTGATTTAGTTCCTATTATTTGACCTATTGCTGAATCTAAATAATAACCATCATTATTTAAATAATCATTATCATCTCTTGCTACTTCAACAATTACATAGTCTGAAGTTTGTGCCACCCTTTCCCAATCTATATTATATTGATAGTTTGAAATATCTATACCTCTTGCAATAGCAAAGTTATATTTTACTTCTTTTGTTTCTTCATTAATAGTCATATATAAATTAGGAATTAATATTTTATCTCCTGCTTCTACTGTTTTTTTGTTTCCATTATATTTTATTAAATCATTTTCACTTAAACCACATTTTAGTGCGATTGAATGCATTGTTTCTCCTTCAGCCACAATGTAATTAGATGAGTATACTAACGACGAAGATGCGTTTAAGTTAGCGTTTGCTACTATGCTTGATAAATCAACAGTAGCACTTATATTACCTTCTAAATCTTTTGTAATATTGTGTGTTCCTTGATACCTAATTGTTTCATTGTCTTGAATTAAGAATGTATCATATTCACTTATTTTTGTTATGAATTCATTACAATCATATAAGTTAGTGTCTGTTCCATATAATCCAACATAAATATTACTTCTAGTTGCTTTGTCTAAGAAAGCTTCTATCAAAGCACTCTTTTCAGCATTATTTAGGTTTTTATTATTCATAATATTATCTATATTACAGTATACTGGCATATCTATATTATATTGTTTTAATATAGATTGTAAAAAATCTATGTCTTTATACATTTTTGCTAAATTTTCTGCTTTTGTATCTAATACAATACTTACTGATATCTTTTTATCTTTACATTGATTTAATGTATCTCTTAATCCTGTAATATCATTAAATGTTTTTTCACTTACATGTAAAACAACAAAGTTATTTGAATGTATTCTTGTATTAAATCTAATATTATAACCTTCATATCCTACTGTGTTTTCTGGAGTTCCATCTGTCGTTCTTTCTACATTACATGATATTATATATCTTGCTACATCTGATAGAGCATTAGAAGTTGCAGCAGCGCCTAGAATTATTCCCACTGCTTTTTTTCTATTTTTAGATTTTATATTTTCATTTTCTTCCATAGGTACCCTCACTCATAATATGCGCATATTATATCATAAATGATACATTAAGTCAAATAACAAAAAAACTCTAGATTTCTCTAGAGTTTTATGTTTCTAAAACTATTCGATAACTTCAGAAACTACACCAGCACCAACTGTTCTACCACCTTCACGAATTGAGAAGTTAGTTCCGTTTTCAATAGCAATTGGAGCAATTAACTCAACTGTCATATCAACGTTGTCACCTGGCATAACCATTTCAGTACCTTCTGGTAATGTAATTACACCTGTAACGTCAGTTGTTCTGAAGTAGAATTGAGGTCTATAGTTACTAAAGAATGGAGTATGACGTCCACCTTCTTCTTTAGAAAGAACGTAAACGCTAGCTTTGAATTTCTTATGTGGTGTAATGCTTCCTGGTTTACATAAGATTTGTCCTCTTTCAACATCTTCTCTGTTAATTCCACGAAGTAAAACTCCAGCGTTATCACCAGCTTCAGCATAATCTAATGATTTTCTGAACATTTCTATTCCTGTAACTACAGTTTTTCTAGTTGGTTTTAAACCAACGATTTCAACTTCATCGTTAAGATTTAATTTACCTCTTTCAACACGACCTGTAACAACAGTTCCACGTCCTGTAATAGTAAATACATCTTCAATGCTCATTAAGAATGGTTTATCAGTATCTCTTTGTGGAGTATCGATCCATGTATCAACAGCAGCCATAAGATCTTTGATAGGTTGTACCCATTTTTCTTCTCCATCAAGAGCCTTAAGAGCAGAGCCACGAATAACTGGAGTATTATCTCCATCATATCCGTATTCAGTAAGTAATTCTCTTACTTCCATTTCTACTAAGTCTAATAACTCAGGATCATCAACCATATCACATTTATTGATGAATACTACCATTTTTGGTACACCAACTTGACGTGATAATAAGATGTGTTCACGAGTTTGAGGCATTGGTCCATCTGTTGCACTAACAACTAGAATAGCACCATCCATTTGAGCAGCACCTGTTATCATGTTTTTAACATAATCAGCATGTCCTGGACAGTCAACGTGAGCATAGTGACGTTTGTCAGTACTATATTCAACGTGAGCAGTATTAATAGTAATACCTCTTGCTTTTTCTTCTGGAGCTTTATCGATTTGGTCATAAGCCATAAATTCTCCGAAGTATTTAGTGATTGCAGCTGTTAATGTTGTTTTACCATGGTCAACGTGTCCAATAGTACCAATATTAACATGTTCTTTAGAACGATCAAATTTTTGTTTTGCCATTTTATTTTCCTCCTTTTTTAAATCATAAATATATTTTATCTAATACTTGAAAATATTTCAAGTCTAAATAAGCAAAACTTTCAAAAGTGTACTTTAATTATTGTACACCATTTTTCTTAATAATATCTTCAGCTATACTTCTTGGTACTTCTTCATAGTGATCGAAAATCATTGTATAAGTACCACGTCCTTGAGTGTTACTTCTTAGAACTGTCATATAACCGAACATTTCTGATAGTGGAACCATAGCTTTAATGCTTATGTCTCTACCACGAGATTCATTTCCAAGAGGTTTTCCTCTTCTAGAAGTTAAATCTCCCATTACTGTACCCATGAATTCTTCTGGAACAACTACTTCAACATCCATAATTGGTTCTAAAATACATGGATTACATTTATTTTTAGCTTCTTTTAAAGCCATTGAAGCTGCGATTTTGAATGCCATTTCGTTTGAGTCTACATCATGATAAGATCCATCGAATAATGTACATTTAACATCAATCATTGGGAATCCAGCAAGTACACCACCAGCTAGAGCTTCTTGTAATCCTTTGTCAACTACAGGAATGTATTCACGAGGAACAACTCCACCTACTACTTCATCAACAAATTCATATCCCTTATCAGGATTTGGTTCAAATTTAACCCAAACATGTCCATATTGTCCACGTCCTCCTGATTGTTTGATGTATTTTCCTTCACATTCAGCAGTACTCTTAAGAGTTTCTCTATAAGCAACTTGTGGTTTACCAACATTTGCTTCTACACCGAATTCTCTTTTCATTCTATCTACTAATACATCTAAGTGTAACTCACCCATACCAGCAATAATAGTTTGACCAGTTTCATGATCAGTTTTTGCTCTAAATGATGGGTCTTCTTTAGCTAATTTTTGAAGAGCTATGCTCATTTTTTCTTGATCAGCTTTTGATTTTGGTTCAATTGCAAGTTCAATAACTGGTTCTGGGAATACCATTTTTTCAAGAATAACTTGATTTTTTTCATCACAAAGTGTATCTCCAGTTGTAGTGTCTTTAAGACCTACAGCAGCAGCAATTTCTCCTGCATATACTTCTGATATTTCTTTTCTTTGATTAGCATGCATTTGAAGAATACGTCCAACTCTTTCTTTTTCTCCTTTAGTTGAGTTCATAACATAGCTTCCTGATTTTAGTACACCAGAGTATACACGGAAGAAAGTTAAGTTTCCAACAAATGGGTCATTCATAACTTTAAATGCAAGTGCACTGAATGGTTCGCTATCGCTAGCTTTTCTTTCTATTTCTTTTCCATTCATGTCTTCACCTTTAACAGCTGCAATATCAGTTGGAGCTGGTAAATAATCAATAACTGCATCCATTAATGTACGAGTACCTTTGTCTCCTAGGGCATCTGCACATAATACTGGGAAGAATTTAACAGCTAATGTAGCTTTTCTTATTGCTGACTTTAATAAATCTACACTAACTTCATTTCCTTCTAAATATGTTTCCATTAACTCATCAGAGAAATCAGCTACTGCTTCAATTAATTTTCCTCTATATTCTTCTGCTTTATCTACCATGTCTGCTGGAATTTCAATTTCTTCAAGATTTTGTGCAGCAGTTCCATCGTATTTATAAGCTTTCATTGTAACTAAATCTACAAATCCTGTAAAATGATCTTCAGCTCCGATTGGTAAAATGATTGGTTCTGCACTTTCAGATAGTCTATGGTGAATTGAATCCATTGAATAATAGAAGTCAGCTCCCATTTTCTCCATCTTGTTAGCACAAATCATTCTTGGAACCATATAATCATTTGCTTGTCTCCAAACTTGTTCTGTTTGAGTTTCTACTCCAGCTTGAGCATCGATTAGTGCAACAGCACCATCTAATACTCTTAAACTACGAGCAACTTCAATAGTGAAGTCTACGTGTCCTGGAGTATCTATTATATTGAATCTATAACCATTCCAGTGTACAGTAGTTGCAGCACTTGTAATTGTTATACCTCTTTCTTTTTCTTGATCCATCCAGTCCATTTGAGAAGCTCCATCGTGAGTTTCACCAATTTTATGAATGTTTCCACCTAAATATAGTATTCTCTCAGTAGTTGTTGTTTTACCAGCATCTATATGAGCCATGATTCCTATATTACGTGTTTTTTCTAACGATACATCACGTGCCATAAGTGTTCTCCCTTCTTACCATCTATAATGAGCATATGCTTTATTAGCTTCTGCCATTTTATGAGTATCTTCACGTTTCTTAACTGCTCCACCTATTCCGTTTGAAGCATCAATTATTTCAGCAGCTAAATTTTCTGCCATACCTTTTCCATTTCTACTTTTTGCATATTGGATTAACCAACGAAGTGTTAAAGCATTAGCTCTATCTTCACGAACTTCCATAGGCACAGAATAGTTACTTCCGCCTACACGTCTACTCTTTAATTTCTAAAGCTGGTTTAATGTTTTCAAATGCTTTATTTAAAACTTCTAAAGGATCATTGTTTGTTTTTTCTTTAACTATATCAAGTGCATTGTATAGTATTTTTTGTGCAGTTCCTTTTTTACCATCTAACATAATTCCATTGATTAGTTTAGTAACCATTTTAGAATTATATATTGGATCTGCTAAAACATCTCTTTTAATTGCTTGTTTCTTACGCATGTCATTATCTCCTTTCTTATTAGTTATTTATTATTTATTTTTAGGTTTTTTAGTTCCGTATTTACTTCTTCCTTGACGTCTTTTATCAATTCCGGCAGTATCTAAAGTACCACGAACAATATGATAACGAACACCGATAAGGTCTTTAACACGTCCACCTCTAATTAGAACAACGCTGTGTTCTTGTAAGTTATGTCCTTCTCCACCAATGTAGCAAGTAACTTCATATCCATTACTTAATCTAACTCTAGCGATTTTTCTTAAAGCTGAGTTTGGTTTTTTAGGAGTTTTAGTAGATACACGAGTACAAACTCCACGTTTTTGTGGTGAAGTATTATTTGTTCTCTTCTTATCTTTTGAGTTATATCCAATATTTAATACTGGACTTTTACTCTTTTTAGTTTTGTCAGTTCTACTCTTTCTAACTAATTGATTAATTGTAGGCATTATTTTTCTCCTTTCTTAATACACATTTCCAGGTGTATCAAAATCACTATTTTTTTAAGTTTTCTGCATGAGAAAACCTGAAATCTAGATAATCATATCATTAAAAAAGCCTAATGTCAACGATATTTTCTAAGTTTTTATCGTTTTCATTAAGTTTATTCTTGATTTTAATTATTTAGTCTATTAAATTGCTAAATCTATCTTTCTTTTTGAAGTTACTTCAATTAATATTTTTGATATTAATGCTAGTACAGATATAAATAATAATGACATGCATATTTCGAATATAAATGTTTCATAATTATTTTTTATAAAGTATTCACCATAGTATAATGGCAATTTAAATACTGATGTTATCTTCTTTTCACTTATAAATGGTGTTAATGCAACTATACTTATTGGTAAAATGCCTGATAATATTACTACTATTTCTTCTTTTACTAGTTTATATAAACTAACTAGAATTACTACTAGCATATTTAAAATAAAGTAGCTTCTAATGATATGAAATATCAAATACACAAGATTATCAAGATTATAAATACCATAACTATCTATTTGTAAGTTCATTCCTGTTCTTAGTACTGATATAATTAGTAGTAAAAATAATACGATTAGATAAATTATTAAGTTAGATATAAATATAAACTTTATAATTTTAGAAATAAATTCTTTATAGTTTTTTATTCTTATTAAAAAGGAATAATTCTTTGATGTTTCTGTAATAATATTGTATGCATTAAATAGAAATAAAAATAGTAAGACCATTATAAAGAAATTCCAAGTAAGAATATTATATATACCATCAACTATTGTCATTTTATTAGTAATGCTTCCAAATGCCATAAAGGATAGTAAAGCAAGTATTATTATAGTTACTTTAAATCTTGTATTTTGAAGAAGAGATATAATTAATTTAAAATCATTTTTCATTTCACACGCTCTACTCTTCCACAATCAAATTTATATACTTCATCTGATAATACGCCTATATCTTCTTTGATATGACTTGTTACTATAATAATTTTATTTTGATTTTTAAGTTCTAATAAAATATTTCTTATTTTCTCTACTGTTTTTTCTTCTATGCCATTAAAAAGTTCATCAAATATCATAACATCTGGATTTTCCATTAATACTTGTGCTATTCCTAATTTTTGTTTCATTCCTAAAGAATACTCACTATATTTTTTATCTTTTTCACTTAGAAGATTTACTTGATCTAATGTTTTTATTATTTCTTCATCACCAATTTTGTTTTGTATACTTGAAAGTAATTTTAAATTTTCAAATCCTGTTAAATCAGGAAAGAATGTAGGATTTTCTATTAAAGCTCTTACTGAAGGTGGAAAGTTATTATTAGAATTATAATTAACATTATCAAATAGTATTTCACCAGTAGTAGGTTTATAGAATGAACAAAGTATTTTTAAGAATACACTTTTACCACTACCATTTCTTCCAACTATTCCATATATTTTTCCACTTTCAAATTTCATGTTTATATTTTCAAGTATTGTGACTTTCTTAAATTTTTTTGATAAATCTTTTACTATTATTTCCATATGACACCTCTACTTTTTTTCTAATTTAATTACTATTTTTTCTTTATTTCTATATTTTAGATATACTACTAATGAACTTATAAGCGCTACTCCTAAACATAATAAATTAAATGGGATAAGTTTCCTATCATGGTACGTATACATATCGAAGAAATCAAAGTAGTTTTCTGCATTTTTAATGTTTTTTAAGACAAAACTTATTATAAAGAATGTGTTTGTTAATGTTATGCCAAAGTAAACCATAGCTGTTTCTATTACTGTTACTAAGTAATTTCTATTTTCTGGTACTAAAAATAGTCCTATATTTATATAGAAAATACTCATTAATATTGTGTTTAAAAGATATGAAAATATAAATAGTACTGGATGACTAAGTATTTCTTTAGTGAATGCTATAGTTTCAGTTGATATAGTAAACGTGCCACTTATCAAATAAGAAAACACTAAAACATAAATGGTTATTAGCGGCCATAATATTACACTTTTATATGTACTTTTAAATACATCTTTTATGTAATTATTATAACTTTCTCTAGTTAGTCTATTCTTAATTTCACCCGATTTAAATCTTTTACTTATTTCGTACATAGAAGACATAATTATTAAGAATGGTACTGCTAGAAAATATATGAAGCTATATTCTGAATCATTAAGTATTTCATTAAATGTAGATAGTGTATCTCTTTTAGGTTTTTCTTCGCTTTCATTTATTTTTGCTAAACATATTTCGTTAGTAGGATCATTTTTTAAAGTTTCCTTGCACATTTCTTTCTCTTTTATACTAAAATCTTTTGAATCTTTATCATTAATAATTACTTTAATACCTAGAAATGTTGTGAATATAAATAATATCATGAACGATATAAGTAATGCTTTATTATTTTGAATAAATTTTTTCATAAATACTCCTATAATTTTATGAGAAGAAAAATATAATTTCTTTTTTTAGTAAGTCCAAACTCCTGAATGACTTAATTTATATGCTGTAAATTTTGGATTTTTAAATTTCAAAGTGTATTGTCCTTTTAACACAATTGCATCTTCACTATAAGTTAGTTTTTTATTTGTTGAAAATTCTTTATATTTTGTACATTTTCCTGCTTTGTTACAAATTTTAACCAATATATTTGTATATTCACCAGAACCATACAATTTTACTGTTCCAACATTTTCATATGTATGAGTTGTAAAATCTTCTTTTTTTGTTCTATATTCTCCTAAACTAGTTTCTAACCCGTATGCTTTTACCTCGAATCCTGATACTCCTAAAACTTCTCTTGCTTGTGTGTTTGTATATGACATAATCAAACATACTACAAACATAAATAATGTAAATTTTAAATATTTCATTTTATACCTCCTAAAATATTTTTCTTCCCATTATTTATACTTTAACATTTGATATATCTTTATTTTTAATTTTGTCGTAAAAGTATCATTTTTTGTCATAAAAAGTCACATTATGTATATTTTATAAAGTACAACTTTACTTTTTCAATAAAATTATAACATTTTTATTATAATTTTTCTACTAAAAAAATGCTTTATTTACTACTTCTTCTATATTTATACTTCTTTCTTTATCTCTTTTAAAATATGCTAGATATTCTATGTTACCATTACCACCTTTTATTGGGGATGATGTAAGACTATTTATATAATAGTTGTTATCTTTAAATGATTTTATAACATTTTCTATAACACTCTTATGTACCTCTTTATTTAGTGGTACACCTTTGTATTTATCAGATATTTCTTTTCCACATTCAAATTGTGGTTTTATAAGACAAATTATTTCTTTTAGATTAGTTAATTCTTTAAGTTTACTAGTTAGTTTTGTTACTGATATAAATGATACATCAATAGATGCGATATTAGCATCATTAATAATATTATTATCTATATTTCTAAAGTCAGTATTTTCATAAAGATTAATTTTATTATTAAGTCTTAAGGTTTTATCAAATTGATTAGTACCTACGTCTATTGCATAAACTTTTTTAATTCCATTTTGAAGTGCACAATCACTAAATCCACCAGTAGAAGAACCAATATCAATAAGAATTTTATTTTTTAAATCAATATTAAATTCTTTAATTGCTTTTTCTAACTTTAATCCACCACGAGATACGTATTTTAACTTTTCACCTTTTATTTCGATTATATCAGTATCTGTTACATCAAATGCTGGTTTAGTTATACATACATTATTACAATAAACTATTTTATTTTTTATTTCATTTTGAGCTTTATTTCTTGTTTCAAAAATTCCTCTTTTTACTAGTTCTATATCAATTCTCGTCATTTTCTTCCTTCTGTAGTTCATTTTCATATAATGATTTATATAATTCATTATTTTTATATAGTTCTTTATGACTACCTATCCCACATATTTTTCCATCGTTTACTACTATTATTTTGTTACAATCTTTTATAGTTGAAAGTCTATGAGCTACTATTAACATTGTATACTCACTGCTTATGTTATTTATTGCTTTTTGAATGTTTGCTTGTGTTTCATTATCAAGTGCGCTTGTTGCTTCATCAAATAATATAATATTTGTTTTTCTTAGAAGTGCTCTTGCAATAGCAACTCTTTGACATTCGCCACCACTTAATGTTACTCCACCTTCTCCAACTAGAGTATTATATTTTTTAGGAAGAGTCATTATATAATCATGAAGTTCACATATTTTACAAACATTTTCTATTTGCTGTTGTGATACTTCTGGATTTACTAAAAGTAAATTTTCTTTAATTGTCATATTAAATAAATATGGTTTTTGACTTATAACTGCAATATTATTTCTAATACTATATTTGTCTAAATCATTGACGTTGTATCCATCTATTAATATCTCTCCACTTGTTACTTCGTAGATTTTACTCAATAAATTTATAATAGTACTTTTACCACTACCACTTTTACCTACAACAGCTACTGTGTCTTTTGGATCTATTGTAAAGTTTATCCCTTTTAGTACTTCATCTTTATCATATTTAAAATGAACATCTTTAAATTCAATCTTTCCATATAATTCATTTACTCTTTTATTTCCATAGTGTTCTTTTTCATATTTAGTATGATCTATTACTTCAAAGATACGTTCTGCTGATAAGGCGAATTCTTTTAGTTGTCTTTCAGACCATGCTAAATATAACACTGAAGTAAACAGTCTATCTTTATATAGGAATACTGCTATTAAAGATGATACTGCTATTATATCAAACTTAACGAAATATATTGATAATATGATTATTACTGCTGTAAAAATATAAACTGCTGCCGATCTTGCAAATGTATAATTACTATCTGTTTTCATACTTTTTATTGTATCATCATACAATTCATCTAAATTACCATTTATTTTAGATTTAAAGTGTTCAACTATATTTAGAAGTTTAATATCATGTGACCCTCTTATACCTTCATTAATAATTGTTGTGTTTCTATCTCTTAATTTATTTCTTCTTTTCTTATATGAATTCCATTTATCCATAGCTCTTTTTTCTATTAAATATACTGTTATAGTACCAAGAACTGTGATAACCCCTAATATAAAATTTATATAAAAAATATATATAAATACGAATATGTTTGAAAGTATTCTAGAAATATTTGACCTTAAAGCATTAAATGCACTTACTACATTATTAGGATCTTCAGTAATTCTAGTTAAAAATATTCCACTTGATGTTTTTAATAATTCTTTATTATCTATATCAAAGTAACTACTTATTACATCTTTTTTAATATTATTTGTTACTGTCTCTTGTACTTTTACATATGCTCTTGTAAAAATTATATTATCTATAAATTCAACGAATATTGCTAATAAAAAAATTAAAAATGCATATTTTATTGCTAAATCTAATTTACTACTAGTTGCATAATCTAATATGTTTGCAAGTAATGCTGGTGTAAATGAATTAAATATACTTAGTATTAAACTTAATATTATTAATACAATTACTGCTTCTTTTTCTTTGGCAAAATATGGAGCACATTTTTTGATATATGTCCATACACTTGTTTTTGTTTTTTTAGTTTTATCTTTTACTTCTTTTTTCATAAATTCATTATACAAAAATAAATGTTATTTTTAAAGAAAAAGAATTATATTTCTATAATTCTTTTTCACCTTTATTCTTAAATTGTATTATTATTGGTGTTCCACTAAAATCTATATTTTCTCTTATCTTATTTTCTAAGTATCTATAGTATGAGAAATGTACTAAACCTTTTGAGTTTACTTCTATATCAAATCTTGGTGGTTTTGTGCCTGATTGATGAGTAAAATATACTTTTAGTTTTTTACCCTTGAATGACGCTGGTGGGGTTTCTATGAATGCATTTCTTATAATATCATTTATAATACTTGTTTTAACTTCTTTAATTGAGTTTTCATAAGATGATAGTACTTCTGGCATAAGTGTATGTATTCTTTTTTTAGTTTGTGCACTTAAGAACACTATTTTAGCATAATCCATAAATTGGAAGTTATGACTAATAGATTTTTTCCATTCTTTCATGCTTTCATCTTTATTTTCAATTGTATCCCATTTATTAACAACAATTACTACTGGTTTACCTGCTTCTAAAGCATAACCTGCAATATGTTTATCATGTTCTACAATACCTGTTGTTGCATCTAATACAAGTAAACATACATCACTTCTATCTATTGCTTTCATACTTCTTAAAAGGCTGTACTTTTCTACTGCTTCAAATATTTTACCTTTTTTACGAAGCCCAGCTGTATCTATTAAAGTATATTCTTCTTTATTATAAGTAAATTTTGTATCTATAGCATCTCTAGTAGTACCAGCTACATTACTTACTATTACTCTTTCTTCATTTAAAAGAGCATTTACTAAACTAGATTTTCCAACATTTGGTCTACCAATAACAGCTATTTTAATATTATTGTCTTCTTCTTCGTATCCTGGTTCATATCCATCTGTTACTATTTTTAATAAATCATTTACTCCAGTACCATGTTCTGCTGAAATAGGAATATATTCATCAAACCCTAAACTATAAAATTCATATATATTTTCTTGTCCAGTTTTATTATCAACTTTATTAATAGCAACAATAACTTTCTTATCTTGTTTCTTTAACATGTCACGAATAAGTAAGTCATTAGTAGTAAGTCCATCTTTAGCATCTACAACAAAGATAATAGTATCACTTTCTTCAATACCAATTTCTACCTGCATACGTATTTCTTCGTTGAAGTCTCCCTCACTTAAATCAATACCACCTGTATCTATTAAATAGAATGGTTTTTCTTTAAAAGATGCTTCACTATAAATTCTATCTCTTGTTACCCCTGGTTTATCTTCAATAATGGCAACTTTTTTACCAACTATTCTATTAAATAAGGTACTTTTACCAGTATTAGGTCTTCCCACTAGACATATTGTTTGTTTTGCCATATCCCCTTCACCTCGCATACATTATACAAAAAAAATAATTATTTTTCTAGTATTAATAAAAAAGATTAAAATTTATGAAAATAAATAACTTTATTAAGCGCATAATTTATAGTATAATTTTCTTGTGATGTATATGAAAAAAATAGAATATAAACCTATAATACTTACTGTAGCATTAATAGCATTTCAATCTTTGTGCTACTTTATATCTAAGTTATTAGGAGGAAATCCAACTTTAATTGGTGGTGTTATTGATAATAAAATACCATTTAATATATGGTTTATTATTCCTTATTGTATATGGTATTTATTAATATTTTTGATTCCGTATTATTTATATAAAAAAGATAAAAATATTTTTACTAAGTATTTTTTAGCTTATTCATTATCTACTTTTATTGCAAATATAATATTTATAGTATATCCTACTTGTGTAGATAGACCTATTGTTACTGGCACTAGTTTTATTGAACTAATTACAAGAATAGTATTTTGGGTAGATACACCTGCCCAAAACTGCTTTCCTAGTTTGCACTGTGCTGTCAGCATGTTATTTATCTTATATATGTTTGAATGTAAAAAAGCCCCCGTGCATTTAAAAATTCTTACAGCTATTATGTCTATACTTATTATGATGGCTACACTATTTACTAAACAACATGTATTTATTGATTTAGTTAGCGGAAACATTCTCGCAATAATCTCATATATAATTGTTTATAAGCTTAAAAAAACTAATAAAAAAGTAAAAGAACTATTAGCTTTGTAATAGTTCTTTTTATTCACTTCTAAGTGCATCTATAGGGTTTAATGATTATGCCTTATATGCAGGAAAAATTCCGAATATTAAACCTATTATACAAAGCATTAATGATTCTATTAAGAATTGATACATTATATCTTTTCTTTTAGCACCTAAGCTTTCTCTAATACCTATTTCTTTTGTTTTTTCACTAACACTTACAAGCATGACATTCATGACACCAATCCCTCCTACTATAAGAGAAATACTTGCTATTCCTCCAAGTAATAGAGTTAAAGTATTAGTTATATTATCCATTGATTCTAATATACTATTACTTGATGTTACTGTGAAATAATCAGTTGAGATTTGAACTTCGCTTCTTACACTATTTTCTACATTTAATATACTTCTATCTATATCACTAGTATCTTCTACTTTTAATAAAATACTATTAACTTTAGTATCAGTATTTAAATCTTTAGTTACTGTGTCGCTTGTTACTTCTCCTCCACTTGTTATCGTATTAATTATTGTTTGAGTGCTAACTTTACTGTCTTTATATTTTTTATCTATTTCTTCCCCCTTTTTTGGTAATAATAAAATTATAATTACAACTACTATAATTAATTTTACTATTAATAATTTTTTTCATATTTTCATTCCTTTCATTTTAAAAATAGTAAAATTTTGTGTGAAAATTATGAATTTAAAGTGTCAATTTTTAAAAATATATTCTTAAATAATTTTCGATATAGTATAATGTAATTAAGGATGTGATGAAGATGAGATTAAGAAGAAGACACCTTAAAGATAATGTTAAAGTTTTTATTAAAAGAACAGTTATATTTATAATTAGTGCTTTTATGTTATGGTGTGCAATTATATGTATTAAAGATATAAATAATCCAGAAAATGATAAGGATACAAGTGGTGGAAAAGAAATAAATAAAGAAGAATATGTATATAAAGAAGAACTTTTAGATTTAGGTTATGATGTTAAAGATGTAGAATTAATTTCTACTAAAATAAGTAATGTTGATGTTAAAAAATATTTATTAACAGAAAAGTATAAAGATATATCCATGTTTATATCCAGCCCATATTATAAAGTTGAAAATACTATGAGATATCAAAAGTATTATGATAAACATAGTGATTACACTACTGATAATGTTGTAATTTATGTAGAGATTGGACTTGATAATGAATTTTATGCAGACCCAGTTGAAATAGCAAATTATAATGATGTAGATGCGTTAGTTAATAAATATCATAAGTTACCTAGCAAATACGAGGCTGATGATTTAGTTACATTAAGTAAAAAATATAGTTCTCGTGGACATAAAATTAAAAAGATTGCTTCTGAACCACTTATGAAAATGATTGACGCTGCTCGTGAAGACGGAATTAACTTGCTTGTAATATCTGGATATAGAACAGAAAGTACACAAAGTGGTTTATATAATAACTCAGTTAAAAAGAATGGTGTTGAACATGCTTTATTATATTCAGCTAAACCAGGTTATTCAGAACATCAATTAGGGTTAGCAGTTGACCTTAATGAAACTGAAGAAAGATTTGATCAAACTAAAGAATATAAATGGTTAAAAACCAATTCATATAAATATGGTTTTATAGAAAGATATCCAAAAGGAAAAGAATTCATAACTGGTTATGGTTATGAACCTTGGCACTATAGATACTTAGGTGTTGATTTAGCTACTAAAGTATTTACAGAGAATGTTACTTACGAAGAGTATTTGGTAAAACATTCAAAGTAGTTTTTGAGATAAACACTAATTTATAAAAGAAAAATATTAAAGTACAAGAAATAGTAATTATTATATATTTTACTATTTCTTTTTTTGCGTAACTCATTGTCTTAGTTTTAGAGACTGTATTTTCTACTTTTGAAACTTTTTGTGATTTAAAAACATTTATAGTGTATTCTTCTTCATTATCTAAAACTATCTTTATAACATTCTTTGTGTTATTAAAGTTACCATTACCTATTACTTTAACATCTGTATTTTCATTATTTAATTCATACGTTATATTTAAGTTTTCTTCATCTAAAATATTTAAATCATATTCATGAACATCTTTATTATAATTTAAATTATATCCTTCTATATCTAAAGATAGAAGTTCACCTTTATTTTTAGTTTCTCTATAGTTTTTAAATACAGTTATTATAAAGTCTCCATATTTATCTGATGAAACTATAAAAGTACTTTCTTTATCTTTTAATTCAAATATACCATTTCCACTTATTATTTCATCTTTTGAACTTCTTACATTTATATTTATTTCATCTTCATTAGTAAAATAGTTATACTTTTTAATTTTATTGTCAAAATAAGGAGATAAATCTTCATTGTTAATTTTTATTTTCTCTATAGCATTAATACTAAATGGTAGGAGCAACAAAATACTTAATATTATTTTTTTCATATTAATAGTATTTACATAATAAAAAAATAAATTCATTTAGAATTTATTTTATTATTTTGAATGATTCTTCTAATATATTAGCCATATCATCTACTTTTTTATTATAGTATATTGTTCCTAAAATATCTCCTTTTCTTACTTTGTCTCCAAGTACTTTATTTAGTACAACACCTACACTATAATCTATCTTATCAGTTTTTTTATGCCTTCCTGCGCCTAAATCAAAAACTAACTGAGATAGTTTTAAAGAATCAATGTTATTAATATATCCTTCTTTAGTAGAGACTACTATATATTTTTTAGCTTTTCCTTTTAATTTTTTGATGTCTCCACCTTGTGCTTTAATCCATTCATAGAATTTATTTTTAGCATGTCCACTTTCTAGTAGA
>SFOJ01000018.1 GCA_004552445.1 Mollicutes bacterium | reverse complement strand
AAAAGTATTATTATGTTGAATTCGAAACAGGTGGAGAAATAAAAAAACTTATTTTTTGGGACAATAAAAAATATATAAAATATATTTCAAATGGAACTAGAGATGTAAATGATTTAACAATAGATGAAATAGTTGAACATGATAATACTGATATGAATTGTGAAAATGTATTAGAAAAAACTAATTGAATTATCAAACCCGATAAAAAATATGTAGTTAATTATAATGTAACAACTTCAATAAATAAAATAGAAATGACAGCGATAATATCAGAGTCAACATATGATTAAGAATACTAACTAAAGTAAAAACTGAAAGTGGATTTAAAAACATCGAAGATGTTAAAGTAGGAGAAAAAGTATATTCATATAATTTAGAAACAAATGAACTAGAATTAAAAAAAGTACTAGGAACAATAACAAGCACAACAAAAGATACATATACTTTAACGATAGGAAATAAAAAAGTTGAGATGTCACCTAAACATCAAATTTATATTGTTGATAAAGATTGGACAGGAGTATATGATATTAAAAAAAGGAGACAAGATGTTAAGTTCAAATAAAGAAGTTATTGAAATAAAAGATATAAAATATAAAGTATATGACACACCAATCAAAACATACAATTTAACAATTGAAGGAAATAGTAATTACTTCGTAACAGATATTCAAGTGCTAGTACATAATGCGGGATCCTTAACATGTTAAAATAGGAAAATATAATAACAATGATTAAAAGTATTAGTAAACTAATGCTTTTTTAATTGTTTTATGATATCATATTATTAGAATAGGAAGGTAATATGAAAGAAAAAATAACTTATGCTTTAATTGTATTATTATTTAGTATATTGGTATTATCATTGGCTTTGTATTATCTTTTTAATGGCTTTTCTATAAGAGGAGATGCCAATATAATAAAAAAGTATTATGATATAAAACTAAACAATGTAAGTATTGATTATGAAACAGACATGACAATAAAACTTGATAATGAAAATGGTACTATCCAAGCAAAAGTACCAGATTTAAATAAATTTAAAAACACTAATTCATTTAGTGTAGATTTAACAAACATAGGAAATATTGATGCTAAAATAACAAATGTTTACATAGAAAAAATATTTGCAAACATAGATACTAAAAATGTTAATATAAACTTATCACTAAATAAAGAAGACGTAATAAAAGGTGGAGAAACGAAGAAATTAAATGTTGAAATAACATATAATGGAAAAGATAGAATAGAGCAACCATACTATGAATTTAGTATAAAATATGTTTTTGATGAAGTAATTCTTTAAAAAAAGAATTTTTTTTGATATAATGATAATTGATTATAGGAGGATACATGAAAGAAATAATATCAAGTTTAGATATTGGTAGTTCTACAGTTAAGTTAGTAGTAGGCGAAGTGTACAAAGATGATGTACATGTTCTTGCTGTATCTGAAGTAAAATCAAAAGGAGTTAAAAAGGGTATTATTGTTAATCCTGAAGAGACATTAATCTCATTAAAAGAAGTATTTAATCGATGTGAAGAAATGTTAAATATAAAAATAAACAAAGTTGTATTAACAATTCCATCTTATTATGCAGAGTTTAATGTAGTAGAAGGAAAAGTTAACATAAAAGCAGAAGATTCTATAGTAACAGGAAATGATATAGTAAAAGTACTTCAATCATGCGTTTATAACAAAGTTCCAAATAACAAAGAATTTGTTTCAATTATGCCTATAGAATTTATGTTAGATGATGATGAAAAAACTAAAGATCCTAAAGGAAAGCAAGCAAAAGTATTAAAGTGCAAAGCTGTAATGAGTTTAGCTCCTAAAAAGAATGTATATGCTGCAGTATCATTACTTGATAGTATAGGAGTAGGAATAGTAGATATTAACTTCGGAAGTGTAGCTGACTACTATGAATTCAAAACAAAAACATTAGATTCTAAAAATGTAGCAGTAGTAAATATTGGAGAAGAAAAAACAGAGGTAAGTATTTTTAAAAAAGGAATATTAGTAGATACTGAAAATATTGAAGTTGGTGGTAAAAATATTGACAGAGATATTTGCTATATATATGATATAAGTAGAAAAAAAGCTAAAGAGTTGAAAGAAAAATTTGCTCTTGCAAGTAAGAGAAATGCATCAACAAGTTGGAGTGAGGATGTGTTGACAAACTCTAAAGAAAATATTAAAATAAATCAATATGAGATTAGTGAGATAATATTTTCTAGAATTAAAGAGTTATTGGACCTTGCTAAAAAGCAAATAAATCTCTTAACAAAGTTGGAAATTAGTTATATAATATTTACAGGGGGAACAACTGAAGTTAATGATTTTAACTTAGTAGTTGATGAAGTATTTGGAAGAGAAATGGAAAGATACCATGTAAATGAAATAGGATGTAGAAGCAATAAATATTCAAGTTCATTAGGCCTTATCAAATACTATCATGATAAATTAGCTTTTAGAAATAAGCTTGCTTATACAGTTGATGAAGATTTGCAAGAAGAATTAATTAACATAAAGAAAACTAATAATAATACAGTACTCGGAAAAATATATGGATATTTTTTCAACGATTAAGGAGTGAAATATGAACAATAAACTAGAGATGGATCAAATAGCTGACATAAAAGTAATTGGTGTCGGTGGCGGTGGATGTAATGCTGTAAACAGAATGATAGATTCAGGACTTCGTGGAGTTGAATTTATCGTAGCAAATACTGATCAACAAGTATTAAATGTTTCCCATGCAGAACACAAGATACAATTAGGAAAAACTATTACTAAAGGAAGAGGAGCAGGAACAAGACCTGAAGTAGGAAGAGAAGCTGCACTTGAAGCTAAAGAAGAAATAGAAGACTCTTTACGCGGAGCAGATATGGTATTCGTAACTTGTGGACTTGGTGGTGGTACTGGTACAGGTGCTGCTCCAGTAGTTGCAGAAATAGCTCAAAACCTTGGATGTTTAACAGTAGCAATAGTTACAAAACCATTTAAATTCGAAGGTAAGAAAAGAATGGACTATGCATTAGTTGGTCTAGATGAGTTAAGAAAACATGTAGATACTATTGTAGTTATTCCAAATGATAAATTAAGAGATTTAATTGATAGAAGTACTCCATTAAATGCAGCATTTAAAGAAGTAGACAATGTACTTAGACTAGGTGTTCAATCTATATCTGACTTAATTAGTGTTCCAGGACTTGTAAACCTAGATTTTGCAGATGTTAGAACAATAATGGAAGACAGAGGAGATGCACTTATTGGTATAGGTGTTGGATTTGGAGATAATAGAGCTGTAGAAGCTGCAAAACAAGCAGTAAATAGTCCACTATTAGAACAAACTATTAATGGTGCAACAGATTGTATAGTAAACATTACAGGTGGTAACTCAATGACATTATTCGAAGCAGAAGATGCAGTAGAAGTAGTAAGAGCAGTTGCAAATACAGATGTTAACATTATATTCGGTGCTGTTATCAATGAAGCACTTACTGATGAAATAGTAGTAACAGTTATCGCAACAGGATTTGAAGATTCAACAGAACCACTATACAGATCAATCGAAGGAGAGAAAAAGGCTGTACAAGAAATAGAAGATGATGAAGAACTTGAAATGCCAGCATTCCTAAGAAATAGAGATTTTTAAGAGCGAAAGCTCTTTTTTGTTTACATTAAATTTACAATAACTATTGATTTACATTAACATAAAATATATAATGATTATGAGAGTAGAAAGCGTAAAGCTTGATACAAGGGAGGGTTAAATGAAAGATAGTAAGAAAGTTACTAAGAAAAGCCCTGCTGTAAAAGTTGAAGAAAAATTTATCGAGGAAGAAAACGATAATAGAGTAATCATCTTTATAGCAATAGCTATTCTAGTAATTATTGGTACTATTATTGGACTTCTTGTTGGTTGTGACAAAAAAAGTGAAGAAAAAGATCCTGTTAAACCAAAAGATGACATAGTAGTTCCAGACACGAAAGAAGAAGACAAGAAGGAGGATAAAGAGACTACTGTTATTAAGAAAGTAACTACTAAATCAAATGATAAAAATGAAGAAACTTATGTAGTATCATTCAATTTATTAGATGAAGACGATGTTCATACAGTTGAAGTTAAAAATGGAAAAGTTAGTCCATATGTACCAAATGGATATACTTCATGTAAGTACTATGCTGATGAAAATTTAACAAAAGAATTTGACTTTACAAATAAAATTACAAGTAATACAAATATTTACACAAGTTGTAGTATTGCAGTTTACACAATAATTTATGATAAAGATACAAATTCACAAACTGAATATGATCTAAAAGAAGGTAAAGTTGCTTTAAGTGATGCTAATCTTGAAAAAGGATTCTTTGAAGGATGGTATACTACACCTGACTTTAGTGGTGATAGAGTATATTATTTATCAAAGGATTTAACAAAAATAGCAAATGAACAAAATGAAATTCATTTATATGCTAAAGTTGCTGATAGTTATAGCGTAAGATATCACTCTAAAGGTGGTGAAGTAGGCATAACATTCACTTATTATAGTCAAAAGCCTATCAGAATTGAAAATTATGGAGGATTTGCTCCTGAAGGAATGAAAAAATTAGGATTTGCAACTAAACCAGGAAGTAACGTAATAGAATATCAATTAAATCAAATGGTAACATTAACAGGTGACTTAGACTTATACGCAGTATTTGGAACAGCAAGGGTTATTTACGAAAGTGAAGGAGAAACTGTTACAGTTGGTATGACTAGTGAAGAATTGGATAATTATAATTTACCAACACCAGATGAAGTAGGATTAAAAACTCCAACATATTTCGTAAAAGTTGATAAAACAAATGAAAATGCTAAAGAAGTAGTACCAGATGAAATAGAAGAATTGTTAGATAATCAAATCAAAATATCTGATGCAAAGTCTAAAGCAGGAGAAAATGAAACTATTGAAGTTGGTGACTCAGTAGAAGAATTAGAAAAAGTATTTGATGGATGGCAAGCTAAAGAAACAGATGAAGAAGGAAACGAAATATTAGTTGATGTAGATGATACATATAAGCCAGAGGATAATACTGATAATGAATTAGTAGCAAAATGGAAAGAACAAGATAAAACTACCGACACAACAGATACGACTGAGTTAAATGAAGAAGAAAATACAACTGAAACATTAGATTTAGTCGAAGAAGAAGTACCAGTAGAAGAAACAGTACCGGAAGTATCAACAAACGTTGAAGTAACACCGGAAGTAATTCCAGAAACTACAATGTAATTTAAAAGCATTCATACGAATGCTTTTTTAATTGCCTTAAAAATGTTATAATTATGAATAGAGGGTTACATTATGACAATAACAATCAAAGATAAAATATTTAATGTATTCATAACAAGAAAAAACAATAAAAATATGTATTTAAGAGTAAAAAAAGATGGAATATATATTACATGTAATTACTTTGTAACTAATAATATGATTAAGTCATTTATAGAGAAAAATGAAGACGATATAATTAGAATGAATGATACAGTGCAAAGAAAAGAAAAAAAGAATGAAGAATTCTATTATCTTGGTAATAATTATGACGTTGTAGTACTAAATACAGTTTCTAAAATAGAATTTGTGAGAAACCAAGTGTTTGTTAAAAATAAAACATATTTAAATACTTTTCTAAAGAATGAATGTGAAAGAGTATTTAATGAAAGAGTAAAAATATGTTATAATTTATTTGAGGAAGATATTCCATATCCAAAAGTAATGATTGGCAAAATGAAGAGAAAATGGGGTTATTGTAATAAAAGACAAGAACTTATAAAATTAAATTCAGAATTAATTAAATACAGTATTGATGAAATAGATTATGTTATTATTCATGAACTATGCCATTTTTTAGAATTCAATCATTCTAAAAAATTTTGGAATTATGTTAAAAAATATAAACCAAATTATAAAGAAAATACTAAAGTACTAAAGGAGGAATAACATGCTTATAACATCTAAAGATAATAATAGAATAAAAGAGATAAGAAAACTTCTAACTAAGAAATATTCTTTAGAAAAAGGATTATTCGTAATAGAAGGTGAAAACCTAATAGAAGAAGCAATTAAAAATCATATGTTAAAAGAATTATATGTTTTAGAAGGTACAACTTGTAATTATGACTTTAATTATAATTATGTAACAAACGATGTAATGAAAAGTATTAGTAATTTAAAAAGTACTCCAAGACTTTTAGGAATTTCAAAAATAAATAATAATAATTTTATAGGAAATAAAATAGTAATACTAGATAATATACAAGACCCTGGTAATGCTGGAACTATAATAAGATCAAGTGTAGCATTTAATGCAGATACTGTAGTATTTTCAAAAGATTCAGTAAGCCCATATAATGAAAAAGTATTAAGAAGTACAGGTGGTATGATATATAATACAAATATAGTGATTGGCGACTTAAAAGAAATAATAAATAAAATAAAAGATAAACATATAAAAGTAGTAGGAACTTCCTTAAAAAAATCAAAATCACTTGAAGAACTTGAAAATATGGAGGAATTTGCTATAATATTTGGAAACGAAGGTAATGGTGTAAGAGAAGAAATTTTAAATATGTGTGATGAAATAATTAGAATAGATATGAACCCTGCTTGTGAAAGTTTAAATGTAGGAGTTTCAGCATCTATAGTCTTATATCATTTATATAAATAAAGGGGAATTATTATGAGATTTATATACATAGGAAAGGTGACTAATACACATGCCCTTAAGGGCGAAATAAGAATATTAAGTAATTTTGAATTTAAAGATAAAATATTTACAAAAGGATTCAAATTATATGTAGGACATTTAAAAACTGAAGAAACAATTGAAACCTATAGACAACATAAACAATATGATATGGTTAAATTTGTTGGTATAGATAATATTAATGATGTTATTAAATATAAAGGCGCAAGTGTATTTGTAAATGAAGAAGATTTACATTTAAAAGAAGATGAAATTTTAACTGAAGAATTAATTGGAATGAATGTATATAATGAAAACTCTTTAGTTGGAAATATCACCGAATATAGAGAAGATAATGGAAATAAGAATATAAGAGTTAATGATAAACTTATCCCATTTAATGAAAACTTTATCTCAAAAATAGATAAACAAAATAGAGAAATACATTTTCATGATATAGGAGTGTTTTTATGAAAATAGACATACTAACACTATTTCCTCATATGTTTGATGGTTTCTTAACAGAAAGTATAATGAAAAGAGCCATTGAAAAAGGAAAAGTAGAAATAAATATAATAGATATAAGAGACTACACACCATACAAAAACAATCAAGTTGATGACTATCAATTTGGTGGTGGTGGTGGAATGATAATGATGTGTGAACCAGTATTTAATGCAGTAGAAAGTATTAGAACAAAGGATTCACATGTGATACTTTTGACACCTAGAGGAAAAACATATAATGAAAAAAAAGCATATGAACTTAAAGAAAAAAAACATTTAATAATTATATGTGGACACTATGAAGGTTTTGATGAAAGAATATACACTTTAGCAGATGAATTAGTATCAATCGGAGATTTTATCTTAACAGGTGGAGAACTTCCATCAATGATGATAACAGATTCAGTAGTAAGATTAATAGATGGAGTTATAACAAGTACAAGTTTAGAATTTGAAAGTTTTAATGATAACTTACTTGATTATCCAGTATATACTAAACCAAGAAATTTTAGAGGAATGGAAGTACCAGAAGTATTAGTTAACGGCAACCATAAACTTATTAATGAATATAGGGAAAGCGAAAGAAGAAGAATAACAAAGGAATATAGAGACGATTTATTATAAGGTGGTAAAATGAAATACGTAATAGAAAAAAATGGCAAAGACATGAAACTAGTATACTATAGCGTAAATATGGTTGGCCTTGGAGTTGAACCAAAAAATGGAGTTCCAGGACTAACTATCAAAGCAAAAAAAGTTGTATTAGTTGACTCAAAACTAAGAGATGCTTATATAAAGCAAAGAATAAATAAAAAAATAGATAAAGTTATTAAATTTATGTTACGTATTTTAAATGATGAAGATACCACTGAAGGCGACGTAGGTATGGTACTAGATGAAATAAATAAATTAAAAGGAATAGTTATTAAAAAATATAAAGAATATATGAAAGTTAGCGAATACAAAGCACTACTTACTAAATTAATAATTATAGAAGAAGAATTTAAGAAAAATTATAATCAGAAATTATATATGAACTATATGAATGGTTCAATTTATGAAGAGAAGATAAGCGAGGGAAGAAGTAGATAATGAATGAAGATTTTAAATTAATGAATCTAAAAGGTACCAGTGATTTTTTACCAGAAGAACAAATTATTAGAAACAAAATCACTGATACATTAAAGAGTACATTTGAAAAATATGGTTTCTTACCACTTGAGACACCAATATTATGTTATTATGATTTACTAGCAAGTAAATATGCAGGTGGAGCAGAAATATTAAAAGAAGTATATAAATTTAAAGATCAAGGTCTTAGAGATATTGGATTACGTTACGATTTAACGGTACCATTTTCAAAAGTAATCGGTATGAATAAAGGATTAATATTACCATTTAAAAGATATGAAATAGGTAAAGTATTTAGAGATGGTCCAGTTAAATTAGGAAGAGCACGTGAATTTTATCAATGTGATGTAGATGCTTGTGGAACAGAATCACCTTATGCAGAAATAGAATACTTTATGATGACAAAAGAAGCATTTAAAAAATTTGATATAGATGTCGAAATTAGATATAACAATAGAAAATTCTTAAGTGGACTTCTAGAATACTGCAACGTACCTAAAGAAAAAGTAGGAGCATTTATAACTTTAGTTGATAAGTTAGATAAATTAAAAAGAGAAGATATTGAAGAAGAACTAGAAGCATGTACTGAAAAAGAAAATGTTGATAAAATATTTGAGTATTTTAAACTAAATTTAGAAGAATTAACTAAAGAATTAGAAAATAGTAATATTGAATTATTGAATGAAGGATTAAAAGAATTAAATGAATTAAATAATTTAATTAGAGATTTAAACTTAGATTTATGTAAGTTTACTCCATTCTTAGCAAGAGGACTTGAAATTTATACTGGCTGTGTATGGGAAGTATTTGATAGAACTGGTGAATTTAAGTCAGCCTTAGGTGGAGGTGGAAGATACGATAATATTATAACTAAATTCTTACACAACGGAGAAGAATACCCTGCTATAGGTATGTCATTTGGTTTAGAACCAATATATGCATTATTAAAAGAAAAATGGTCAGAATCATTAAAGAAATATGATGTATATGTATATTCATTTACAAACGATAAAAACTTATTTGAAATATCAAATATGTTAAGAGAAAATGGATATAAAGTATTAACTGAACTTAATAACATAAAACTTAAAAAGGCAATGAATACTGCAAATAGAGAAAATATTGATAAAGTTATTATTATCGGAGAAGATGAATTAAAACAAAATTCAGTAACTTTAAAAAATATGATAACTGGTAATCAAGAATTAGTTAAAATAGAAAACTTAGTAAAAACAATAAAGGAAATGTAAAAAACATTTCCTTTTTATTATATAGAACACTAAAATAGAATAAAAAAAGTTCTCACTCGAGAACTAATATTCAAATGGTGACCCGTACGGGATTTGAACCCATAAATGCACGCGTGAAAGGCGTGTGTGTTAACCGTTTCACCAACGGGCCATTTAATATATGGTGGGCCTGAATGGACTTGAACCATCGACCTTTCGCTTATCAGACGAACGCTCTAACCAGCTGAGCTACAGGCCCCTTTTCGCCACTTAATCGGCTGACTACTTAATAATACAGTATTTTTTACAATAATGCAACACTTTTTTTACAAATTTATCAATAATTTATCTAAAATCTATTAATTATTGCAAAAAAACATTAATTATTGTATCATTATATATGAAAATAGGAGGAAAAATTATGGTAGTTGAAACCTCAGCAGTAAATACTTTCGCTACAATCTGCATAATACTTTTATGTTTAACATTTACTAGGTCTATATTAGTAATGGTTGGAGGTAATAAAATATTTAAAAAAGCATCAAAGAAACCATCAACAGCATACTATCCTGTACTAAATTTATTTACTTTATTAGAAATAACTGAAACATCAACATTTTTAGGTATTTTATTTTTTGTACCAGTAGTTAATGTAGTAGTGTTATCAATATTATTTTATAGGTTAGGTACAGCATTTAATACTTCAAAAATTTTTAAAATTGGATTAGCAGTATTACCAATAATTTTTTATCCAATATTAGCATTAGGAAACAAACAATATAAATTAAATGATGAAGAATATTTTAAAGCTCTTGATAACGCAAAAGGTGAAAGTATAAATCTAATGACACAAGAAGAAATAAAAGCAGAAAATAGTGCACCAATTGAAGAAAAACCTCAAGTTGATTCAATATTTAAGTCAAATATAGAAATGATGGAAGAAGTTGCTCCATATAAAGCAGCTAAAATAGATATTTTAGGTATGGAAAAATTAAAACAAGCAACACCACAAGAAGATATGTTTAAACCAATAGAACAAGTTTCACCACCAGAACAAATTAAAGAAGAAGAGGAAGAAGAAAAAAAACAACCAAGTAAGTTTACGTCAGAACTTGATAAAAAAGATGATATAGAATACATAGAATTATAAAATATTTATTACTTAGTAGTTAAAAAAAACAAAATAGCAATAAATTTAAAAGTTCAATGGTATGTTTAATATAACTAGATGCTAGTAAAATAAAGTGTAAAGTAAAAGTTTACACTTTATATTTTTTTTTGTATAATATGTTATGGAGATTAGGTGATTATGGCAGAATATAATGAAAAATCAATTAAGATATTAGAAGGTCTTGAAGCTGTACGAAAAAGACCTGGTATGTATATAGGTAGTACTGATAAGCGAGGACTTCATCATTTAGTATGGGAAATTGTTGATAACTCAATAGATGAAGCTATCAATGGTTATGGTAAAAAAATAACAGTAACACTAACTAAAGCAGGAAGCGTTAGAGTTAGTGATGAAGGACGTGGAGTGCCTATTGGAAAACACTCATCAGGTAAATCAACTCCAGAAGTAATTTATACCGTATTACATGCAGGTGGTAAATTCGAAACAGATGGTTACAAAGTATCTGGTGGTCTTCATGGAGTAGGTTCTTCTGTAGTTAATGCTTTATCTAAATGGATGAAAGTAACTATATATAGAGAAGGTAAAATAAGTGAAATATCATTTAAAAATGGTGGACATTTAGATAAAGAACTTAAAACTATTGGCACATCTAAACAAACTGGTACCACTGTTGAGTTCTATCCAGATGAAGAAATATTTGGAAATGCCAGATTTAGTTATACAACTATATGCGAAAGAATGCAAGAAAGTGCTTTCCTTATAAATGGACTAACTATGGAAGTTATTGACGAAGAAGATGATAAACATAGTGTATTTAGTTATGATAATGGACTTGTATCATTCGTAGAATATGTAAATGAAGGAAAAGAACCACTTCATAAAACAATAAGTTTTAGTGGAGAAAAAAATGGTATCGAAGTAGATATTGCTATGCAGTACACAAACACATATAACGAAAATATAATGTCTTTTGTTAATAATGTTAAAACAGTTGATGGTGGTAGTCATGAAGTAGGATACAAAACAGCACTTACAAAAGTATTTAATGAATATATAAAAAGTAATAATTTGCTTAAGAGTAAAGATGGTCTTGATGGAACAGATACACGTGAAGGTTTAACAGCAATAATAAGTTTAAAAATACCAGAAAATCTATTACAATTTGAAGGACAAACAAAAGGTAAACTAGGAACTCCTCAAGCCAGAACAGTAGTAGAAAGTATAGTATATGAAAAATTAGCTTACTATTTAGAAGAAAATAAAGAAGCAGCTACTGCTATAATGGATAAAGCCTTAAAAAGTAAATTAGCTCGTGAAGCAGCAAGAAAAGCAAGAGCTGAAGCAAGAGCGGGAAAAGGCAAGAGTGGTCGTGAAAAAGTATTACTTGGTAAACTTACACCTGCTCAAAGTAAAGAATATAGCAAAAATGAACTATTTATAGTTGAAGGAAACAGCGCCGGTGGAACAGCAAAAAGTGGTCGTGATAAACGTTATCAAGCTATACTACCATTAAGAGGAAAAATAATTAACTGTGAAAAATCTACAGTAGCAGATCTTTTCAAGAATGAAGAAATAAATACAATAGTTCATGCTATAGGAGCAGGAGTAGGAGCAGAATTTGATTATACTGAATCAAACTATGGAAAAGTCATAATAATGACCGATGCTGATGATGATGGAGCTCACATTCAAACATTGCTTTTAACATTCTTCTATAGATGGATGAGAGATTTAATAGAACATGGAATGCTTTATATAGCAGTACCACCTCTATACTTAGTTAAATATGGTAAAGATAAAAAATATATAAACACTAACGAAGAATTAAATGAATTCAAAGACACATTTAAAGGAAAATACACAATTCAAAGATATAAGGGACTTGGTGAAATGAATGCGGACCAATTATGGGAAACAACAATGGATCCTTCTTCTCGTACATTAGTTAAAATCAAAATAGACGATAAAGCACTAGCTGAAAAAAGAGTAGGAGTTCTTATGGGAGATGACTCAGAAGTACGTAAAGAATGGATAGAAGAAAATGTAGAATTCACACTTGAAGATGATTATAAAGGGGGTAAATAATGGCTAAAGAAAAAGAAACAACAATTATAGAAAAGATTAATGACTTTGCCCTTGAAGAAATAATGGGAGAACGTTTTGGTAGATATGCAAAATATATAATTCAAGATAGAGCCCTTCCAGATGTTCGTGATGGACTAAAACCAGTACAAAGAAGAATACTATATTCAATGTACAAAGACAAAAACACTTATGATAAAGAAACAAGAAAATCAGCAAAAACAGTAGGTAATGTTATAGGTAACTATCATCCACATGGAGATACATCAGTATATGATGCGATGGTAAGACTTAGCCAAAAATGGAAACAAAGAGTAATACTTGTAGATATGCAAGGAAACAATGGTTCTATAGATGGTGATGGACCAGCCGCAATGCGTTATACTGAAGCAAAATTAGCTAAAATAAGTAATATACTTTTAGAAGACATAGAAAAAGATTCAGTAGAAATGGCTCTTACTTTTGATGATTATAGTTATGAACCAACAGTACTTCCTGCATACTTTCCAAATCTTTTAGTAAATGGTTCAACTGGAATTAGTGCTGGTTATGCTACAAATATTCCACCACATAATCTAGGAGAAGTAATAGATGCTACTATTAAAAGAATAGATAGTCCAAACTGTAGACTTGATACTATTATGGATATAGTAAAAGGACCAGATTTCCCAACAGGCGGTATAGTTGAAGGAAAAGACGCTCTTATAAAAGCATATACAACAGGAAAAGGAAAAGTAGTAGTAAAAGCAAGATACTCATTCGAAACTGTAAAAGGAAAAGATCAAATAGTAATAACAGAAATACCATATGATACATTAAAATGTAATATAATTCGTAAGATTGAAGAAATAAGACTTGACAAAAAAATAGATGGTATAGTTGAAGTACGTGATGAATCTGATAAAAATGATGAACTAAGAATCGTAATAGATTTAAAAAAAGATGCTAACAAAGATTTAATTATAAATTATTTACTAAAGAATACTGACTTACAAACTAACTATACATTTAATATGGTAGCTATAGTAAATAAAACTCCTAAAACACTTGGTATCTTAGAAATGCTAGACGCGTTTATTGCACATAATAAAGAAGTAGTAACTAAAAGAACTAAATTTGATTTAGATGTAGACTTAAAGAAAATACACATTATCGAAGGTTTTATAAAAGCATTAGATATATTAGATGAAGTAATTAAAACTATTCGTAAAAGTAAAAATAAAACAGATGCTATAGAAAACTTAATGCATGAGTATGAATTCACTAAAGCACAAGCAGAAGCTATCGTAATGATGCAACTTTATAAATTAACTAACACTGATGTAACAGAACTTAAAAATGAATTTGACGCTCTTACAAAAGAAATAGCTTACTTTAGAGAAATACTTGCTAGTGAAGAAAAATTAATGGGTGTTATTAAAGATAAACTAAGAAGCATTAAGAAAGAATTTGCTGATTCTAGACGTACAACTATTAAAGATGAAGTAAGTGAAATTAAAATAGATACTCTAGATATGATTAGTAAAGAAGACTTTATAGTTTGTATTTCAAATAATGGATATGTTAAGAAAGTATCATTAAAATCATATAACATGACTAATAATGAGTATCCAGGTGTAAGAGAAAATGATTACATTGAAGGTTTCTATAAGATTAATAACATAGATACTGTATTATTATTTACAAACTTAGGTAACTACCTATTCTTACCAGTAAGAGAAATACAAGAAGCTAAATATAAAGATGTTGGTAGTCATATTTCGAATTACATTAAAGTAAGTGATGGAGAAAAGATAGTTAAATCTATTGGAGTAGCTAAATTTGATGATACAATTATTACAGCATTTACTAAACTTGGAATGGTAAAAAGAATGCTTCTTAAAGATTTTGAAGTATCAAGATATACAAAACCAATCACAATGTTCAAACTAAAAGATAATGATGAATTAATATCTATAAATAAAAATGATGGGGAAGAAACACTTGTAATAACTAAAGAAGGTAATGCGTTAAAATATAATACAAATGAAATACCAGTAGTAGGTCTTAGAACTAGTGGAGTTAAATCTATTAACTTAAATAATAAAGACGAAGTAATTAGTGCATTCGTAGTAAGTAATTCAAAAGAATATGTAACATTATTTACAGATAGAAATACTGCTAAGAGAGTGAAAATAGATGAAATACCAAAAACAACAAGAGCTAAAAAAGGTTCATCTATCATAAAGAGTCCAAAAACTAAAACATATAACTTATTTAAAGGATTCAATACAAGTTCTAAAACTATATTTGGAATACTTGATGGAGACATAGGCTACATGAAATCAAGTGATATAAATATAATGGACAAACAAAGTGTAGGAAGCACAATAACTAAAAAGAATATAGAAGATATATTCGTAGTTACTAAACTAAAAGAAATAAAAATAAATAACGAAGAGATCAATGAACCAAAAGAAGAAAAACATGAAGAAAAAAAGACTGAAGAAGTAAAACAAGAAAAGAAAGAAACTAAAAGTCAATTAACAATGAGTGATTTTTTCGAAGAGTTTAAAATATAGAATTCCTTTTTGGAATTCTTTTTGATATAATTTATAATAGGTGATGATATGAAAAGAAATATAAGTATTTTATTAATAATGATTTTACTTTTATCAGGATGCAATAACAAAAACACAAATAACAATAACGGTAATAGTGGTAATAATGACAAAAACAAAACTTATCTAAAAGAAGATACATATTATATGTATCAAAATGGAAATATAAAGAAAGAACTATTATTAAGAAAAGATGGAACTTTATTCTTTGCTAAATGCGATTATTCATGTGAAGTTTCTAGTGGCACATACTCAGTAAATGATAATTCAATAGAAGTTATTATTGATAAAGCTTATGATGAAAATATGTGTAAAAAAGATTCAACTAAAACAACAAATAATTATGTAGTTGAAAATGATGCTTTAAAACTAAATAGTGAAACTTATAATATTGTTGATAAAACTACAGCAAATGATGTTGATTATTACAAAGATATTAAGTGTGATAAATCTAACAATAGAGAGGAAAGAGAAAATAGAACGGAAACTCCTGAAGTTGCACCAATGCCATAAAAGATATAGATATACTTCTATATCTTTTTTACTTATTATGATATAATTAACTAGAATAGAGGTTAAATATGAATACAATATATATAATAACAGGTATAATGTTTACATTACTTTTAATATTAGTTTTTAAAATAAAAAAACAAAATAACTTACTATCTAATAGTACATATTTTATATTAACATTAAGTTTATTAGTGGGTTATATCTTAGAACTCGTAATGTACTTTTTAAGTACAACAGCTATAAATAATATAATATTAGAAATATATACCAAATTATATTTAATATTCATTATATGTTGGTCATCAATCTTTAGCGTTTATACATTTTTATTAAGTAAAAAAGATGATGAATATAATAAAAAAATAATGATATTGTATGCTCTTTTAACAGTAACATCTTCAGTAGCAATAATAATGCTACCACTAAATATCACATACACAAATAGAATAATTTTAACTGGAAATGCTATTAACTTTTTAAAAGTTTTAATTACATGTATGCTTTCTGTTTTATATATAAGAACAGTATTAAGTAATAAAATAATTAATACAATAAAAGCAAATTATATTTATGTAGCACTTATCATTTTAACAATAGTATCATTTTTAGAAATTAAATATCAATTAAATATAGTAACAACAATACTACTATTTATAACATATTTAATATTTTTAACAATAGAAAATCC
>SFOJ01000017.1 GCA_004552445.1 Mollicutes bacterium | reverse complement strand
ACTCCATATCGGTCTAGTTTTATTTTTATTACCATGTGATCTTTGAAAACTAGTATTATGTTCTTTACAATATATTTTAGAACTAAAAGCATATTTTAAGCCACCGGACCAATAATTATTATTTTCATATCCTTTAGTACGCGATTTTAATATTCTGTTTGCTTGATCCCAAAGTTCCTCAGATATAATTGCTGGAATACTTCCGTCTTTACATTTATATAATATTTGTTCATCTAAATTATTTTTTTTTCGTCTTTTAGTTCTATAATCAAGTATTTCATAAGTTCTTGCGCGGTAATATCCTTTGTATTTAGGATTTTCTATCATACGTTTTAAAGAATCTTTATCATATAATTTTCCTTTTTTATTTAGATAGCCTAACTCTGATAGTTTCTTTGATAATTTTAGAAAACCATATTTTCCAGTTGCATATAGTTCAAATAATGTTTTTATAAATTTTGCTTCATTTTCTACAATAACTAATTTACAATTATCTTTTCTATATCCAGTAATATTTGAGCTACCTAACACATGACCATTTTCAATTGCCTGTCTATGTCCAAATTTTACTCTTGAAGATAATTTTCTTGACTCATCTTGAGCTAAATTAAACATTATATTTAATATAAGCTCAGAATTATAATCAAATGTATTCAAATTTTGATTTTCAAAAAACACACCAACTCCAGAATCTTTTAACTCTCTTATATAATGAATACTATCTTCTAAATCACGAGCAAATCTAGATACTTCTTTAGTAATTATTAAATCAAATTTTTTATGTTTTGCATCTTGTATCATTTTTTTAAAACTTGGTCTAACATCAACTCTAACACCTGTTTTACCTTCTTCAATATAGCCACCAGAAAATATCCATTTTGGTTTTGATTTAATATAGTTTTCATAATATTCTAATTGATTATCTAGCGAATTTAATTGGACATCAGAATCTGTTGAAACTCTACAATAATAACATACTCTAAGAGGAAGATTATAAATTTTTTCTCCAAGCATTATTGCTTTTAATATTTCATCATAATTCATAATAGATTCCTCTCATAATTAATAAGTGTTTTGCAATACTTTGAGATTTTTTAATAGTTTATCATTTACTTTTGAAAATGTATTTTCATCAATTAAATTTTTTCTATATAAATTATTATTAATTATTATTTGTATTTGAACTTCAAAAATTTTATTATTTATCAATCATAATCACCAATAAATAATATTTATAAATAAAAAAATAATTACTAAAAAGTAGAGTGACGTTCTTAAAAGTTGAACCAGGTTCAAAGTTTGCCCATATGGCAAGATTACGATTAATTACTTCGGTACTATATTTTTTATAATTAGCTGGATTAAAAGAAGGGTAGCTACTCATTGCTAAAATTTCACCAGTTTTAGGATTCATAACTAATCCAATCGCACCTTCAGCTTCATACTTGGTATATGCATTAGATAATTCATTTTCTAAAGATAATTGTATATCTAAATCTATAGTAAGTTTTATATCATTTCCATTTTTAGGTTCGCTATATATTTCAGGCATAGAAAGTCTTTTACCTTTGCCATCACTATAATATTTAATATTTCCATTTTTACCAGTTAATTCTTTATCATATAAAAGTTCAAGACCACTAAGTCCTTGATTATCTATACCTGTATAACCAATAACATGAGAAAGCAAATTTTTATATTTATAATCTCTTTTAGATTCCTTTAAAAGGTAAACACCATCATAATTATAATTATTTATTTTATCGGCAACTTCAAAATCAAGATTTCTTCCTTCTGGATGAACTCTTTCAATAGAAGTTTTTTTGCTTACGTGTCTATACATTTCATCGTAACTTACACCTAATATAATAGATAATGTTTTAGCAACTTCACTTTTATTGAGTATTTGATTTGGTACAAGATAAAGTCCAACTGTCGTAACATTATCAACTATTATTTTGCCATTCCTATCAAGTATTTTACCTCTATCAGCTTGAACAGTTAATTCACGACTCCATAATTGATTAGCTAAAGTATTAAGTTTTTCATATTCAATAACTTGTATATAAAATATCTTAACAAGTACAAAAAAGAAAACTATTAACGATATGATAAATATTATTCTTATTCTTTTATTTTGAATACTTTGAAACATATAAAATCACCATTAAATTATATTCAATAAATAATTATATATTAAGAATGTACTATAAAATAATAATATAAATTATACAAACTATGTACCTCAAAACTTAATAATAAAAAAAGAAACCGAAGTTTCTTATAAATTGAAATATTCTATTTCACCTGGTTTTACGTTATCATGAGGTATTTCATTTTTATGATTATCTGGATCACTTGGAATCAATGATTCATAGTCTACATCAGGTTCATTAGACATAATTTCTAATTTATCTTCAGGATGTTCTACATTAACAACATCAGGTTTATTATTTTCATTATGATTTTGACTATCATTTATACTATTTTGTAAATTATCATCTTCATAATTAGATAAATCATTATCCAAATCTACAGCTTTAAGTATTTCACTAAAAGATGTTTCTCCAAGTAAAACTTTTTCTAAACCATCTTGAAGTAGGGTAATAACATCGCTTTTATATACAAGCTTTCTAAGTTCGTGTTTAGGCATTGAATTTGTTATAGCATCTCTTATATCTTCATTAATTAATAAAACTTCATAAAGACCGATTCGTCCTGTATAACCTCTAAAACATTTATCACAACCATCTTTATTGGCATCGAACATTTGATTAACATCTTTATTTAATACTTTTTTAAATACATTTTTCTCATATGGAGTAGTATTTCTTAATTGTTTACAATGAGGACAAAGACGTCTTGCTAATTTTTGAGATATGATTCCAGTAAGAGCAGAACCAAGTAAGTAACGTTCTACATCCATATCAGTAAGTCTTTCAATAGTATTAAGTGAGTTATTTGTATGTATTGTTGATAATACCTTATGTCCTGTAATAGAAGCACGAACAGCAATTCTTGCAGTTTCATCATCACGAATTTCTCCAATCATTATAATATCTGGGTCTTGACGTAAAATACTTCTAAGAACATTAGCAAATGTAAGTCCAATCTCACTTTGAGCTTGTACTTGGTTAATACCAGCTATATCCATTTCAACTGGGTCTTCAACTGTAATTATATTAACATCGGGAGTATTCATTTTTTGAAGAATAGAGTAAACAGTAGTAGATTTACCTGAACCAGTAGCACCTGTTACAAGAATAATACCATTTGGTACTTTAACCATCTTTTCTATTTTATTTAAACTATCTTCAGAAAATCCTAAAGTATCAAGTCCTTGTAAACTCTTAGAATAATCTAAGATACGAATAACTACTTTTTCACCACAATTAGTAGGAAGAGATGAAACACGAAGATCCAACATTTTTTTACCAATTCTACTTTTAATTGCACCATCTTGTGGTAAACGTGTTTCCATAATATTCATTCCAGCAATCATCTTAATACGAGAAATCATATTACGCTTATATTTACCAGGTATAATAGAATAGTCTGACAAAATACCATCAATACGAATTCTAATTTTAACATTTTCTTTAGAAGGATCAAAGTGAATATCACTAACATTCTTTTTAACAGAATCCATAATGATTTCATTAACAATCTCAACTATAGGCATTTTTTCAAAGTCAAATTCCTTCATAACGTCCCTCTTTCTATCCTAATATATATTATATACGAGAATTAATATTATTTCAATAAAATTATTGTTATTATTTTTAAAATTTGTTATACTTTCTTATAGTAGGAGAGCATGTATGAAGAATAAAAATGGTTTTACAATGATTGAACTTTTAGCAGTATTAGGAATACTTGCATTATTAACAATAGTAATTGTTCCAAATGTATCATCTTTAAGACAAAAAACTTTACAACAAACTTATGATAACAAAGTAAATCAAGTTAAAATAGCTGCTAAAGAATGGGGTAGTGACAATTTGATTAGTGTTCCATCATCAGTTTCAAAAGAATATACAGACCAAAGTACATGTGATGCTGATTGTGTTTGCGTAACAATACAAGAACTAATAACAGAAGGATATTTAGCTGGAGATAAAAATGAAAAAAAGACTCTTACAAATCCAATAACAAATGAAGAAATGAATAAATTATTAGTATGCGTAAGATATGATACAAATAATATAGAAACAAGAGAATTAGTTTCATACATTGTAGGTGAGTAACATGAGAATGTCTAATAATTTTTTTATAACTCGTAAAGAATTTCCAAATGATGAAGATTGTATCTCAGCAAAACTTTTAATTAAAAGTGGAATGATTTATAAAAATGATAATGGTGTTTATTCATATTTACCAATAGGATTAAAAGTACTAGAGAATATAAAAAAAATCATTAGGGAAGAAATGAAAAAAAGTAATGCTGATGAAGTGTTAATGCCTTCTTTAGTAGATAGAAATATTTTTGAAACTACAAATAGAGAAAAAGTATTTGGAAAAGAAATGTTTAATGTATTAGGCAGGAATAATAAAGAATATTCTCTATGTCCAACGCATGAAGAATTATTTGCACTATTAGTAAGAAATAAAATTAGAAGTTATAAAGATCTACATTTTACATTATTTCAATTAAGTAATAAATTTAGAGATGAAGTTCATCCAGAATATGGACTTATAAGAAAAAAAGAATTCTATATGGCTGATGCTTATAGTTTTGATGCAGATGAGAGTGGTCTTGATATAAGCTATGATAAAATGTATCAAACTTTTAACAATATTTTTAGAAGATTAAAGATAGATACAATGGTAGTAAGAGCAGATCCTGATTCAATGAAAGGAACATCTAGTGAAGAATTTCAAGTAATTTGTGATTATGGTGATAATGAAGTAGTAAGATGCAAAAAATGTAGTTATAGTACAAATATCGAAGATGCTTCATCATATGATTTATATAAAAAAGAAGAACAACAATTAAAAAGTAGACAACTTATATATACACCAAATAAGAAATCAATAAAAAGTTTAACAGAATTTTTACAAGTTCCATCAAAAAATATAATAAAATCTCTTATAATAAAAGTAGATGAAACATATAAAATGATATTACTAAGAGCTGATGCTGAATTAAATGTTAATAAACTAAAAAAAGTATTGAAATGTGATAATATAGAAATACCAAGCGAGTATGAACTTGAAAAAATGGGTACAAAAGTAGGATATATTGGACCTATAAAAACAACAATGACAGTTATCGCAGACAATGAAGTGAAAAGTATGTATAACGCAATTTGCGGAAGTAATAAAGAAAATTATCATTATAAAAATGTAACACCAGGAATTGATTTTAAAGTAAATAAATATGCAGATATAAAATTATTTAACGAAAATTCAAAATGTCCAAAATGTAAAAGTGAATGTGAAATTATAAGAGGAATTGAGGTTGGACATATATTCAAACTTGAAACAAATTATAGTGAAATATATAATTTAAGATATTTAGATGAAGTAAATGAATTAAATTATGTACATATGGGTTCATACGGAATAGGACTTGATAGATGCATCTCAGCAATAGTTGAAAAACATAATGATGAAAAAGGAATAATTTGGCCTATGGAAGTGGCTCCATACAAAGTAGGAATTGTAATAATAAATGTAAATGATAAAGAAACATACAAATATGCAAGTAACCTCTATAAAAAATTAGAACAAATTGGTATAGATACAATTTTAGATGATAGAAAAGAAACAGTAGGCATTAAATTTAATGATATGGATTTAATGGGTATACCTATTAGAATAACAATAGGAAGAAAACTAGAAGAAGGAATGGTAGAATTCAAATTAAGAGATGAAGAACAAAGCCATGACATAGATAGAGATGTAATTATAAAAACTATATTAGATACCATTAATTCAAAAAGTAAAAAGCCATACAATTAATAAAAAGAAAATAACTAAAAAAGAAAAAAGTAAAACTAAATATTGAACTTGTCAATAAAAAGTAGACACTAAAAGAATATTATTTAAACCCTAGTTGAGTTTTATAATCAATTGGGGTTTTATAGTTTAGTGCATAACTTGGTCTAAAATTATTATTATCCCAAACTATATCATCAATAAATTCTTGAACTGTGTTATAATTATTTATGTCAAAATCAATATACATTTCTTTTTTAATCCAGCCATTTTTTGATTCAATAACTGGATTATCAGTTGGTGTACCAGCTCTAGACATAGATCTAGTAACCATATAAGATTTAAATATATTGTTAAATGACACTGAGGAATATACTGAACCTTGATCTGTGTGAACGATAGTTTCAAGTTCTTTATATCCTCTTTTTATTTTATTATTTAACATATCATTTAAAGCTTCACGATGATTTATGATACCATTACCATGCATTGAATCTATTACATCATAACCAACAATTTCATTATTAAAAACATCTAAATAAAATGTCCAATCATATTTTCTTTTCCTAAACCAAAACGTAGTTGTATCTGATACAATTTTCTCAAAAGGTCTTGTTGTATTCCAATTACCACATATTTGGTTAGAATATTTAATTGACTCTTCACCAGATTTTTTATACTTGTAATGTCTTGCTTTAGATTTTATATTTAACAATTTACATACTTTATGTACCAAATTGTCTGATACAATCCAGCCAGTTTCCCGTCTTATAATTGCATTTATTCTATGATATCCATAACTTGGTTTTCTTGTGTGAATATCTTTTATCAAAATTCCTAAATCTTTTCTATTTAATTCATAGTTATTTAAATTTTCTTTATTTTTAAGCCATTTATAATAACCGCTTCTAGATACTTTCATAATTAAACATAAGGATTTTATATTAAATTCTTTGCTTAATAATTCAATTATTTCATATTTTATTTGGGTTACTTCGTGTATTTTACAATTGTACCATCTCCTTTCATTAGGTATCCTTTTTTTAATAATTCGTTCTCAATTCTCAACTTCATATTTTCATATTCTAAATGTTCTTCTTTTGTAAGATTTTTTCTTCTGGAATATTTCATTAGTGGATTTCCAGGCTTCTTTTTGGCTTTTAAACCATCGTAACCATTTTCCTTATATGACTTAATCCAACGGTGTAACATACTATTACTAACACCTGTATTTTTACCTACTTGTGCTAAGCTAATTTCTAAATCAATAATTGGTTTGATTACATTATATTTTTCATCAGCTGTCCATGTTTTAAATTTTTGACCTTTCTTTGCCATATTTTTACCTCCTGTTTCTATTTTAACAAAAGAAAAAGTAAACACATTCTTTTTGTGTCTACTTTTATCTTACAACTTCAAACTAAATATTTTTTTCTTTTTTATTATCTATAAATATTGAAAAAAAGTAATTAAAATGTTACTATTAACTAAAGAATCGGTGAAGTGAAATGAAAATAAAACAACAATTATTATTTTTAGTATTGATATTAATATTTCCATTAATATTAAATGCAGAAATGTCTGTAGATTATAGTAAAACTATAAAACACGCAAACAATTATATTAAAGATTTTCAATATAATAAGCTATATATTGTAAGTGGTACAACAAATTTTTCAGTACCATTCGAATACAAAAATAATGCTCTAGCAGTAAATAATTCATTTAAAACAGGTGGTCTTTTAAATACACAAGAATTTGATATATCGAAAGGTGAAAGTAATAGTTCTTATTTATTCTCAGGAAGAGATTATTTTACTATGACTGAATCTGGAAGTGATGGTATTTATGTAATTGAAAAAAGAGCAAATACTAACTATACTCTTAAATCAAAAACAGAAAAAAGTGGTGTAAGAGTTACAGAATATGTAAAAGAAAAAATAAGAGTTACAGGAACAGGTGAATATGTAAATCCTTGGGTATTTATTAAACCAGAATATAAAGTAAATATAACATTAGTAAATGCTAATTCAAATGGAGCAACTTCAATCGTAGAAACTCTACAAGTTGAAGATAAAGAATATCCAATAAGTGCTAATAAGAGTTATTTCAAATATAAAGGAGATATGACTTGCAGTGGATATTATGATGAAGTAAGCGTTAACGGAAATAAACTTGTAATAAGAGGATTAACAAGCAATTTGAAATGTACAATAAAATATACTCCAGATAACTTCAAAGTAACTGTTAATGCAACTAATGCAAGAGTTGAAGGAAATGGAAAATCATTTCCAGCTGAAACTAATGGAACAATAAAAGTAACAGGAACAGAAGGATATGCTCTAAGTAGTTTATCATGTACAAACTCACAATCTGGAAGTTACAAAGGTGGAAATTTAATTATAACTAACATAAGAAATGATACTGTTTGTACAATGTATTTCACTAATCCTGGGAAAACCTTCTCATATACAGGTTCAACAGCATCATATACTGTTCCATATACTGGATATTATAAATTAGAATCTTATGGAGCACAAGGAAATGGTTCAGGTGGAAAAGGTGGATATGCAAGTGAAATATTACTTTTAACAAAGAATACTTCATTAACTATAAATGTAGGTGGACAAAATGGATATAATGGAGGAGGCTCAGGATATTATAATGGTGGTGGAGCTTCAACTATTAAAAAAGGTTCAACTATTATTTTAGCAGGTGCCGGTGGTGGAGGAGGAAACTCTGGAACAGCCGGTGGAAAAGGTTCAGGTTCAGGTGGCGCATCAGCCGGTGGAAGCGGAAGAAACGGTGGCCCAGGTAGTGCCGGGACAAATGGAGCAGGAGGAGGCTCAGGATACAATTATTCATATCAAACAAACTGTAGTAGTTGTTACTATGGTTCAAATACTTGTACAGGTGGATATGTAAGTACAAACTGTAGTAGTTGTTATTATGGACACGATACATGTAGATATGGTTGTGACGAAGAATGTGCTTGGTGTCAATATGATTGTAGTGGACCATATGGAGATAGTTTCACAGTAAGAGGATATTGTCCATGTTTAGCTAATGGTGGAAGTGGAAGCTGTAGTAATTTAGGATGCTTAGGTAGAAGTGGATATTCAAGAACATCAACAACTTATAATGGACGTAGTAACTTAAGTGCAGGATGTAGTGCAACAAGTGCAAGAAGCATTACAGTTATTGGTATTTGTTCATGGGATGGTGGTTGCTCATATGGATACAACTGTAGAGAATGCGGAACAACTAGAACAAATTGTAGCAGTTGTTACTATGGAGAAAATACTTGTAGCTATGGTTGTGATAGAGTCTGGGATGAATGTAAAACCGGTTCAAACACATGTAGCTATGGTTGTGATACAAAAACAGTTGCATATAAATCAGGCTATGGTGGAACAAATAAATTTGATTCATCAGCAACAGAAAAACAAAATCTTGAAGGACAAAGAACTGGAAATGGACAAATAAAAATCAGTTTCTATAAAGAAAGCGAATAAAAGCATAAAAGATAGAAAGGGAAAAATTATTACTATTATTATTGTTACTGCCATTTAGTGTAAACGCAGTGGTAAGAAATAATCAACTCAATAACAAAAGAAAATACAGTAACTGAAATAGTAAACAAAACTGGAAAATCATTTAAATGGCATACAATAATTAATGGTGAATATTATTATGACTCTAGCTTAAGCGATGATTACTACTATAAAGATTATGAATTTGAAACAGGTACGTTTAAAAAACCTAGAGGAAATGTAACTATAACAAAATAAGAAATCAATACTGATTTCTTATTTTTATTATTAAAACAATATTGAAAAATAATAATTAAAATGTTACTATTAAATAGATAATAGGAGGATATATGAAAAAGGGATTAACTGTTTTTTTAATTTTATTTTTATTGGTAGGATGCAATAATACAAAAACGACAAAGCCAGATAAAAAACCAGAAGAAACAAAATATTTAACAAAGATGGAAATGAATGAAAAACTATTTGGCTATGCAACTGAGATTTATAATGCCAAAACATATACAAAAGTTGAAAAGACTAATGGAGAATACTTTATATCATTAAAAAACTTAAAAGAAAAATATAATTATGATATATCAATGTTTTTAAATCCAACTACTCACGATAAATGTGATCAAGAGAAGACTGGTGTATCATTTGATATAGATAATGTTAGAAATTTAGAATATAAAGATGCTCCTATATTAATAATGATATACTGCGATTAGGAGAAAAGCATTATGAAAAAAAATAAATTATTGATAATATTAATAACCATATTGTTTTTACCATTTAGTATAAATGCAGTGGTAAGAAATAATTATGATATAACAAAAGAAAATACAAATCTTTATATTAATGATTTTAGTAGAAATAATATATATATTATAAAAAATACTTCTTCATTTAATGTTCCATTTATATATAACAACGGAACACTAAGCGTAGATACATATTTTAAAAATGGTGGTTTGTTAAATAGATATGAGTTTTTAATATCTAAATCTTTAGAAAATGATACATATTTATTTAATGGAAATAATTATTGGACACTAACATCAAGTGGAAATAAAGTATATATGATTGATAGTTCTGCCACAGATAATATATCTCTTCAAGAAAAAACAGTACTAAGTGGTGGAAGAGTAACTGAGTACATAAGAGAAGAAACTGGAGTAAGTGGAAGTGGAAAATACACAGACCCATGGGTATTTATTGATAGATTCAAAGTAACAGCAAAAAGTTCAAATACAACATATGGAACAGTTACACCAACTGAAAAATATGTAAACAAAGGTGAAACACTAACATTTAATCTTTCACCAGCAAGTGAATATGAATACAGTAATAATGATTGTGGAGCAACATATTCAAATGGAAAATTAATTCTATCAAATATTCAAGCAGACAAAAACTGTATAGTAAATTTCAAAAAGAAAGTTTATAAATTAACTTATAATAATAATGGTGGAAGTGGTTGTACAAGTCAAACAGTAACAAGTGGAAATGCGTGGGGAACACTTTGTACACCAAAAAGAACAAATTATAGTTTCCTAGGTTGGTTTACATCAGCAACCGGAGGAACAAAAATAGAATCAACAGCAATAGCTACAAAAAATCAAACTGTATATGCACATTGGGAATATACAAAATTAAAATTAACTTATAATAATAATGGTGGAAGCGGATGTTCAAGTAAGACATTTACAAAAAATCAAAAGGTAGGAACTTTATGTATTCCAACAAAAGCTTCAAATGAATTTGCAGGATGGTACACATCAGCAACAGGTGGAACAAAAGTAACAAGTGAAACTGTATTAAGTGCTGCAACAACAGTATATGCACACTGGACACCAACATGTTTTGCATTTACTCCATCAACTGGAACAATAACAGATTATTATGATTACAAAGGAAATGATTCATCAAATGGAAGTTGTCCAAGAAGTGTAACAATACCAAGCACAATAGGTGGTAAAACAGTATTAAAAATAGGAAATAGTTCATTTGAAGAAAAAAATATAACATCAGTAACAATACCAAACACAGTAACTGAAATAGGCTATAGTGCTTTTTCTAAAAATAGTATAACATCACTAACTATTCCATCAAGTGTCAAACAAATTAAAGGATCAGCATTTTATCAAAATAATATATCAACATTAAATTTAAATACAGGCTTGGAATATATTGGTAGTTCAGCATTTTATAAAAATAAACTTACAACACTTACAACACCAAGTACATTAACTAAAATAGATAGTTCAGCATTTTATCAAAATAATATATCAACATTAAGTTTAAATGAAGGTTTAACATATATTGGTAGTTCAGCATTTTATAATAACAGTATTACAAGTGTAAAAACACCTAGTTCATTAGAAACAATAGGATACTCTACTTTTAAGGAAAATAAAATATCTTCATTAACTCTAAATGATGGTTTAAAAACTATAGAAAATTTTGCGTTTTTTAAAAATAAAATACCTAATGTTACAATACCTACAACTGTAACTAGTTTAGGAAATGCATCATTTAATGATAATCAACTTCCAGATAGCATAGCAACATTATATAAAAGAAGTAGTGATGGAAGTGAAGATAAAACAACTGTTGTTAGTTATGGAGGATCAAATAGAGCTGATGTTATTGTTTCAAGTACAGTTAAGACAATAAATCCTTATGCATATTACCAAAACTATATAAGAAAGATTACGCTTCCGGAAGGATTAACTAAAATTGATAGCGATGGATTAGCATTTAATAGTTTAAGTGAAATAAAATTACCATCCACAACTAATTACTTAGGAAGTTTTGCATTATACGCAAACAGCCTTAGAAGTATAGACTATAATAATTCCGTAATAACATATATGGGAAACGCAGTAGTGAATGCAAATTATTTAGATGATTCTCAAGCCTTTGTATATGCCAAAAATTCAGATGGAACAGATGATAAAACAAAATTAATAAGTTATGGTGGCTCTAATAGAAGTACTGTTACCGTACCGAACAACGTAAAGAAAATAGGCAATAGTGCATTCTTTTCAGACTGGATAAGCTCGGTGATTTTACCAGAAGGACTAGAAACAATTGGAACATCAGCATTTCATGCATGTAGTTTAAGTGGAAGTGTTATACTTCCATCAACGGTAACATCCATCGGAAGTAGTGCATTTATAAAAACGACTAGATATAGTCGTTATAATGCTGGAATAACAGAAATAGTAAATAAAACTGGCAAATCATTTAAATGGCATACAATACTTAATGAAGATTATTACAATTACCAAGAATATCCAACAGTATACCAAAAAACATTTGAATTTGAAACTGGTACAGTAATAAATCCAGCAGGAAACGTTACTATTACAAAATAAAGAAATTAACTAAAAATTAATTTCTTTTTTTATTATTTTAAAAAACATTTACTTAAAAAAAATACTTTGATATAATAAAAGAGGAAATAAATAATAAAGGAGAGTTGAATGAAACCAATAAATGTAACAAGTGAGATAAACCCACTAAAAAAAGTATTAGTTCATAGGCCTGGTAGAGAATTATTGAATCTTACACCAGATAGTCTTGGTAGATTACTATTTGATGATATTCCATACTTACCAGTTGCACAAGAAGAACATGATGAATTTGTAAGAATATTAAAAGATAATGGAGTAGAGGTAGTATATTTAGAAGATTTAATGACTGAAGTACTAGATTTAGATCCTGAAATTAGAGAAAGATTTATTACTCAATTTATATATGAGGCAGGTATTCGTACTCCAAAATATAGAGGACTTGTGTATGAATATTTATCATCAATAGAAAATAATAGACTTCTAGTTCTAAAAACTATGGAAGGAATTATTAATAATGAAGTAATAAAAGCAAAAGCTAAAAAAGGTAAAAGTTTAGTAGATTCAATTAAAGAAGATACTCAATTTGTAGTAGATCCTATGCCAAACTTATACTTTACTCGTGATCCATTTGCATCAATTGGAAATGGCGTATCACTAAATAGAATGTACTCAGTAACTCGTAATAGAGAAACAATATATGCAGAATATATATTTGAGTATCACCCAGACTATAAAGGACAAGTTGATAAATATTTTGATAGATATAGTGCTTACCATATTGAGGGTGGAGATATTCTTAATTTAAATGAACACATCTTAGCAATTGGAATTAGTCAAAGAACATGTGCTGATGCTATAGAAGAGTTAGCATATAAAGTATTTGCAGATAAAGATGCTAAAATAGATACAATATTAGCATTTACTATTCCAGAATGTCGTGCATTTATGCATTTAGATACAGTATTTACTCAAATAGACGTAGATAAATTTACATATCATCCAGGAATTATGGGAACACTTAAGGTATTTGAAATAACAAGTGATGGTGAAGGAGGACTTAATGTTAAAGAAAGAAATGCTTCACTTGAAAAAATATTAGAAGATTATCTTCATAGAAAAATTACTTTAATACCATGTGCTGGTGGAGATAAAATTGGTGCTGAACGTGAACAATGGAATGATGGAAGTAATACATTATGTATAGCTCCAGGAGTTGTTATTGTTTATGATAGAAATAATATCACTAATGAATTATTAAGAGATAATGGAATTAAAGTTCTTGAAATGCATAGTGCAGAGTTATCTAGAGGTAGAGGTGGTCCAAGATGTATGTCAATGCCTTTAGTAAGAGCTAGTAAGCCTTGAAAAAAAATAAAAGTATTGTAGTAGCTTTAGGTGGAAATGCACTTGGAAAAAATCCTGAAGAACAACTAAAGCTAGTTAAAAACACTGCTAAATCAATCGTAGATTTAGTTAGTGAAGGATATAATGTAGTTGTAAGCCACGGAAATGGACCTCAAGTGGGAATGATTAACCTAGCATTTGAGGAATCAAAAGGAACACCATATATGCCATTCGCAGAATGTGGTGCGATGAGTCAAGGGTACATAGGTTATCACTTACAACAAGCAATTCAAGCAGAATTGAAAGCAAGGGATATCAATAAAGGATGTGCATCAGTTGTTACACAAGTACTTGTTGATAAGAAAGACCCAGCTTTTAATAAACCAGATAAACCTGTTGGTTCGTTTTATACCAAAAAAGAAGCAGAAAAAATTGCTTCTGAAAGAGGTTATACGTTCACAGAAGATGCTGGAAGAGGCTATAGGAGAGTTGTACCTTCTCCTAAACCTATAGAAATAGTAGAACTTGATTTAATCAAAGACCTTTTAGATCAAGGAAATATTGTTATAGTATCAGGAGGAGGAGGAATACCAGTTGTTAAAGAAAATGGAACTTTAAAAGGAGTAGCTGCAGTTATTGATAAAGATAGATCTAGTTCACTTCTTGCAAGAAAATTAGATGCTGATATTTTATTAATACTAACTACAGTGGAAAAAGTTTCAATTAAATACAACACAGTCGACCAAATGGTGAATTTGCTAAAGGAAGTATGCTTCCAAAAGTAGAATCTTGTATAGATTTTTGTGAATATAAAGAAGGTGGCATAGGTATTATCACATCACTTGATTGTGCTAAAGAAGCTATCAATGAAGAAACAGGTACAATAATTAGAAATATGAAAAAGGGAGGCAAAAAAATGGCTAAAACAAGAAAAAAAGAAAGAATGTCAGCCTTTACAATTATCTTCCTACTTATTATTGCTCTTGCATTAATTACTTTAATTCTTCCAAATGCAGCATTTGATGAAGCAGGAACAATAATTAATGGTAGTGGAGTAGTTAAAGCAAAAATCTCAGATGTTTTACTATCACCAATACTAGGCTTTGGAAGTGCTGTAGATGTATGTGTATTCGTTCTTATACTTGGAGGATTTTTACAAGTAGTAACTAAATCAGGGGCTCTAGAAAATGGAATTAAGGTCTTAGTAAAAAAATTAAAAGGAAATGAATTAGTATTAATTCCAATACTAATGATAATATTCTCAATAGGCGGAACAACTTATGGAATGTTAGAAGAAACAGTTGGCTTCTATGCACTACTTGCATTTACTATGGTAGCTGCAGGTATGGATACAATTGTTGCATCAGCAACTGTGTTATTAGGTGCTGGTAGTGGTGTTTTAGGTTCAACCATAAACCCATTTGCAACAGGAGCAGCAGTAGCAGCTTTACCAGAGGGTATGGTTGTTAATCAAGGCATTATTATTGCTTTAGGTGCAGTTCTTTGGTTAGTATCATTAGGAATTTCAATTTTCTTTGTAATGAGATATGCTAAAAAAGTAAAAGCAGATAAAGGTTCAACTTTCTTATCATTACAAGAACAAAAGAAAATGGAAAAATTCAAAGAAAAAGATGAATCAAAAGAAGTAACTCTTACTGGAAGACAAAAAGCAACTTTGTGGATTTTTGGTATAACATTTATAGTTATGATTATCGGATTTATTCCATGGGGTGAATTTGGTATAACATTCTTTGATTCATGGACTGGTTGGTTAACAGGATCAGCTCTTGGTGGTTGGTACTTTAACGAATCAGCAGCTTGGTTCTTCTTAATGGCTATTGTCATTGGTATTATCAATGGATTAAGCACAAATCAAATTATAGATGAATTTATTGCAGGTGCAAGAGATATTTTATCTGTAGTACTTATCGTTGCAGTAGCACGTGGTGTATATGTATTAATGAGTCAAACATATTTAGATAATTACATTATCTACAATGTTGCTGATATGTTAAAAGGAACACCAGTTGCATTATTTACACCATGTAATTATATACTACACTTAGTACTTTCTGTATTAGTACCATCTAGTTCAGGACTTGCAACTATTTCAACACCAATTATGGCTCCACTAGCAGCACAACTTGGTTATAGTGTAGAAACTACAATTATGACTTTTGTTGCAGCAAATGGACTTGTAAACTTAATTACTCCAACATGCGGAGCAATTATGGGTGGCTTAGCTCTTGCAAAAGTTAACTACACAACTTGGGTTAAATGGTCTACTAAAGTTATAGTAACTATTGGTCTTTCATCAATGGTAATCTTAACTTTTGCATCAGTTATACTTTCTTAATAAATAGATAAAAACTCCATTTAGGAGTTTTTTTTATTTAAACAAATAACTATATCATATATAAATTATTATCGTTAATTTCAAGTGATGCTGACTCTAATTTTTGAAGTCTAGTATCTATATTTTTAATTTGTCTCTCGAGTTTGTTAATTCTTTTTTCAAATTCGTCATTATTTGTATATCCTATTTGTTCAGGAATGACATTAGGCCCATAAGCTTGATATTGACTATTAATATTATAACCACTTGGTGGTATAAAACCTCCTGGATTACTATAACCTTGATTTAAATTTTGATAAAACATATCTCTATTATTCATACACTCACCTATAATAATATATGACAAAAGATTACTCTTAGTGTATAATATTAATGCGAGGTGAGTATTTTGAGATTAAAACATATAAAAAATGCAGAAGAAATAATATCAAAATCTAAATATTTAGTAAAGAGTCCAAGAGAAAACAAAGGTAATTGGAATAAAGTGTTTAATAATGATAATAATATAGAAGTAGAAATAGGAATGGGAAAAGGAAAATTCATAATTGAAAAAGCAATACAAAATCCAAATATAAATTATATAGGCATTGAAAAATATGATAGCCCTTTAGTAAGTGCAGTAAAGAAATTAGAAGAACTAGAAATAAATAACCTTAAATTAATTTGTATAGATGCACTTGGAATAGAAGAAGTATTTGATCATGAAATAGATAAAATATATTTGAATTTTAGTGATCCATGGCCAAAAAAAAGACATGCTAAAAGGAGATTAACATCAAGTATATTTTTAAATAAATATGAAAATTTATTTAAAAATGAAAAACACATTGAAATGAAAACAGATAATGATGATTTATATGATTATTCATGTGAATCATTCATAGAAAATGGATACGATATAGTAAAAACAGACACTAATTATTTAGATACTATAAGAACTGAATACGAAGATAAATTCATTAGTTTAGGTAAAAACATAAATTATATTAGTGTTGTTAAAAAATAAATTATTTGCTATAATTTTAATGTAGTAGGAGATAAGAAATGTATAAAAAAATTATAATTGTATTATGTTTATTTCTTTTTACAGGCTGTACAAGAACTTACTATATGAATAGTCTTTCTTATGAAGAAATATTAAATAATGCAACAATAGAAGAAAATAACTTACATAATACAAATAATAAAGGATTTAAATATTATTTACCAACTGGATTTAGTGTTACTAAAGACAATGAATTTAATCAAACATTAACATCACACAATAATATCTATTATTTAAATATTGATATAGTTAGTTATTACTATAAAAAGGGTAGTGAAGAAACAAAAGAAATAGATGATTATTACTTCTATAAATTCAATAAAAACAATAAAGATGGATACTTAAGAATAAGAAAAAATAATGATAAATTTTTTGTTGAGTTATGTTATAATTATGCTATAATAGAAGTAGAGGTAGAAGAAAATGAGATAAAGTATGCGGTTTCAAGAGGAATTACTATACTAAACTCAATAAAATATAATGATACAGTAATAGAAAAGAAGCTAAATGATAAAGATTTAGAATCAAAAGAGACAGCATATAAAATTCCAGAACCTAAAGAGAAAAATGAGATAAAAAATGTTCTTGAATACATAAATGAGAATGAAGAATAGAAGAAAGAGGTGCGATTGTGGGAGTTTTTAGTAAACTAAAAAATATATTCTACGATGAAGAATATATAGACGAACCAGAAGCAGAAATTAAAAAAGTAGATAAAGTTGTAAAAAAAGAAGTAGAAGAGGCAAAACCTAGGGTTGAAGAAATAAAAATCACTAGGGAAGAACCAAAACGCGAAGAAATAAAAAGAGTCGTAGAAGAACCAAAATCAAATAATGATTTTAGCGAAAGAGAATTATTTAGAAGTGAAAGAACATTCAATTTTACAGAATTTGATGATGATGAAGAGTTACCACCAAGAAGAAATGTTCTAAATCCTGAACCAAAAGTAGCTAAAAGAGTAGAAGTTCAAAAACCTGCTATACCAGAACAGCCAAAAATCTTCAAACCAAGTCCAGTTATTTCACCAATTTATGGAATATTAGACAAAGATTATAAAAAAGATGAAGTTGTATCTAAAACGGTTAGAGAAGAAAAAATTGTGATAAAAGATTCAGCTACAACATATGATACTGTTAGAAGAAAAGCATATGGTACTCTTGAAGATGAGTTAGAAGATACACTAAATTCTATGAATAAATTAACTCCAGAAGCAATCAGTAACGAAGTAAATAAAATAGATGAGTCAGTAAATGAACTTGATAAAAAAACAAATAAAATAGAGGACTTAATTAGTAAAATTGAAAGTACTACATCAGATATATCAGTGGGAGAGTTAGAAGATAAAATGGAACTTGAACACTTTGATGATGAGGATGATGAACCAGTTAGTGATAAAACAATGACAAATAGTACTTTAGAACACGATCTATTTAATTTAATAGATTCAATGTATGATGATAAGGAGGATTAAAAATGGAATTTCTAAGTGAAGCACTACCTATAGTAATATATTTATTATTAATTGTATTATTAGTAGTAGCAATAATTATTGGCATTAGATTAATACTTACGATGAATAAAGTAGATGATATTCTAGAAGATATATCAGATAAAGCAAAATCATTAGATAAGCTATTTAATATCATAGACTTTGCAACTGATCGAGTATCAATGGTAAGCGATACAATTATAAATTTCGTATCAGGTGCAATTAATAAAATATTTAAAAAAAGAAATACAAAGAAAGTGAAGGTTGATGACGATGAGTAGAGAAAATAAAGGTGGATTCGGAAAATTCATAGGTGGATTAGCTATCGGAGCAGGAATAGGTTTGTTATTTGCTCCAGACAAGGGAACTAATACAAGAAAGGTACTAAAAAAGAAAGTAGATGAACTTCTTGATAAATTAAGAGAAGTAGATTTAGATGAAGTTAAAGATGAATTATTATTCAAAGCAGAAACACTTCAAGCAGAACTTGCTAATTTAGATAAAGAAAAAGCAAAAAATTTAGCTTTAGAGCAAGCTCAAAACATTAAAGCTAAAGCAGAAGAACTTTATAAATATGCTATTGAAAAAAGTACTCCAGTAGTAGAAAAGGCAGCTGATGAAGTAAGAAAACAAGCGTTAAAAGTTGTTAAAGAAATACAAACTAAATTAGAAGAAGACGAAAAAACTTCCAAAAAAAATAAATAAGTAAAATAAAAATATTGCAAAAAGCAATATTTTTTTATTCTGCAGAATACAACTTGATTTTACCATTGTTAACAGAATTAAGTACTTGATTCCATATTTCATTTTCAACATTACGAACTTTTTTTGGATGTACTAAAAATCTAATAGTAAGTAAAACATAGTCATCGATTATTTCAGTATAAATAATTGGTTCTAGTTTATTATAGTAAATTCTATATTCTCCAGCAGCGTTATCTAGTTGTTTTTCCATTTTATTTGGTATTGATGAAACAGTTTGGTTACTTCTAATAATTCTATATAACTCTTTTTTAACTTTAGGAACATTATTATCAATAGGAACCTTTATAGACATTTCCTTCCAGACATATTTAAATGCTTTAGAATAATTTTTTAAATATTCAGTAAATATTTTAGAAGCAGGAACTTGAATAATAATACCGGTACTTTGTTCTGCGTTTTCTTCTCCTCTTACTTCTAATATCTCGAAAGATAAAATACTAATATTTATAACATCACCAATATAGTTACCAATCGATATTCTATCTTCAACTCTAAAAGGTTTAGCAACCTTAATATAAATACCAGAAAAAAAGTTTACAACAATATCTCTTACTGCCAAAGTTAAAGCAGCACTAACAACACTAATTAAAGTTAAAAAATCTTTAAAGTAATCTTGCCATACTAAAATCAAACAAAAAATAATGATAATACTACATATTAATTTAACTCTTTTATTAAGAATATATTTATTCTTATCATCAGTATTAAACTTATTATTCAATATTTCAAAAGTTTTAGCAAGCATTTTTATTATAAATACCACTATCAATGATTGACATATTGACAAGATATATTTGTTACTTAGAGAAGTAAAATTTGATAAATATAGGACTAGTTTATCAAGATATTTCATATTATCATCCTTTCTACCTGAAAAAGAGCAGGTTAAATTAATATAACATATATGAAAGCTAACTTTAAGGATTTAAAAGAGTTTTTTTAAAATTTTACATATAATGTGTAAACAAAATAATTGATTATTATATTAAATTATGTTATAATCTTTTCATGAATTTGCAAGAGGAATGTTATTAAATCCCTTTTTACAGTGATTCTAGGATAGTGAAAACTAGATAATATATTTAATTACTCCTACCTCTAATATATGCAAAATCGGCCTAAAAAGTCGTTAAAAAAAGAAAGATAAATAAAGGATGGTACCGTCTTATAGACTCCTTAGTTACCATCTTTTTTATTTTAGGGAGGAATGAAATGAAAAATGAAAAAATAACTGAAAGAAATAAAGACTTCGCATCATGGTATACTGATGTAGTAAAAGCTGCTCATTTAGCAGAATATTCAAATGTAAAAGGGTTTATAATATTTGAACCTAATGGTTATGCCATATGGGAAAATATTCAAAAAGTAATGGATAAGATGTTTAAAGAATTAGGACATCAAAATGTATACTTACCAGTTATGATACCAGAAAATTTACTAAAAAAAGAAGGCGAACTTGTAGAAGGTTTTGCACCAGAAGTAGCATGGGTAACAGAAGGTGGAAGTAATAAATTAGAAGAAAGATTAGCGTTCCGACCTACTAGTGAATCATTATTTTGTGATTATTATAAAAATATAGTAAAAACATATAAAGATTTACCAAAACTATACAATCAATGGTGCAATGTAATTAGATGGGAAAAAGAAACAAGACCATTCTTGAGAAGCAGAGAATTCTTATGGCAAGAAGGACATACAGTTCATGCAACTGAAAAAGAAGCTATGGAAGAAACTAATAGAATGTTAGATACATATAAAAGATTCTTTGAAGAATATTTAGCTATACCAGTAGTAGTTGGAAGAAAAACTGAAAAAGAAAAATTTGCAGGTGCTGAATACACTCTTACAGTAGAAGCAATGATGCAAAATGGAGTATGTCTTCAATCAGCAACAAGCCATTATTTTGGACAAAAATTTGCGAAAGCATATGATGTTAAATTTGTAAATAAAGATAATAAATTTGAATACTGCTATCAAACTTCATGGGGATCTACTACAAGAATGATAGGTGCACTTATAATGGTTCATGGAGATGATAAAGGATTAGTATTGCCTCCAAAAATAGCACCAAAACAAGTATGTATTGTTCCAATTAAAATGACTGATGAACTTCTAGAAGTGTGTGAAGAATTAAGCAATGAATTAAAGAAAAATGATATTGTTTCATACATAGATAAAACTGATAAGAGTGCAGGATTTAAATTTGCGGAAGCAGAAGTAAATGGAATACCTGTTAGAATAGAAGTAGGGCCAAGAGACTTAGAAAATAATAAAGTAACATTAGTAAGAAGAGACACAAGTGAGAAAAAATTAGTGAATGTTGATAATGTACTGGAAAATGTACAAAAACTATTAAATGATATACAAGATAATCTTTATAATAAAGCATTAGAAAATACCAAAAATAGAACATACGAGGCAAAATCATTAAAAGATGTAGAAGAAATAATGAATACAAATCCAGGATTCGTAAATGCTCACTGGTGTGGAGATTTAGAATGTGAACTAAAAATGAAAGAAATTAAAGGTACTAAATCAAGATGTATAGTTGAAACAAAAGATTACGAAAATGAAGTATGTGTAGTATGTGGTAAAAAAGCAAAACATAAAGTTGTCTGGGGTATACAATATTAATTGTAAAATCATAAAGTTTTAATGCTAATTACACCTAATTTTCACAATAGACTAATATAATTGATATATAAGGTAGGTGGTAAGTATAGACTAAAAACTGATAACGATAACGAAGTTAATAAGCACCTTTATGGTGCTTTTTTATTAAAAATCTCTTTATTATAATTAAAATAATGTATTTTATATTTTAAATATCATAAAATAATAATAATTTCTTGACAAAATAATAATATTAATATATAATCAACATTGTTGAAAAAGAAAGAAAGAGAGCCACTCTTCACCAGATGTAAAGATACATTGGTACAAAAGCTTATTTGTAAGAATACGTTTTTTAAAGTGGACTCTCATGTCCACTTTTTTTCAAATAATAATATGGAGGTGTTAGCAATAGCTAAGCAAAACGAAGTTCAAATCAATGAACAAATAACTTTTCAAAACGTTATGGTAATTGGACCTAATGGAGAAAAAATGGGCATCAAAAATATTAGTGATGCCATGACACTTGCTAAATATGCTGGCCTTGATTTAGTTTTATTAAATAATGATCCTAAAAATCCAGTTTGTAAGATAATTGATTATAATAAGTATCGTTATGAAAAACAAAAAAGAGAAAAGGAAGCTAAGAAAAAGCAAAGAGAACAAAATCTTGAAACTAAAGAGTATCGTTTAAGCGTAACTATAGATGTTGGAGATTTTGAAACAAAATTAAGAAATGCGAAAGCATATATTGAAAAAGGTCATAAGATTAAGGTTGCAGTAAGATTCAAAGGAAGACAAATGGCTCATCCAGAATTAGGACGCGACGTAATAATGAAGTTTGCAGAAAGATTAAATGATGTTGCAGACATAGAACAAATGCCAAAAATGGAAGGTAGAAGTATGCAACTATTCTTAACACCAAAAAAATAGAAAGGAAGAATTAAATATGCCAAAGATGAAATCACACGGTGGAATCAGTAAAAAAATCAAAGTAAGAAACTCTGGTTCAACAAAAATAGGACATGTAGGAGCTAATCACAATAGTGGAAAGAAATCAACAGATTTCAATAGAAAATCAAGAAAGGGTTCTGTATTAAGTAGCGGAGATGCTAAAAGATATAGAGGACTTGTTAAGTAAGGAGGGGTTATAAATGGCAAGAGTTAAAGGCGGAAATGTTTCTAAAAATAGAAGAAGAAAAGTATTAAAAAGAGCTAAAGGATATTTTGGAAGTAAGCATAGACTATACAAGACTGCTCAAGAACAATTATTCCATAGCGGAGCTTATAGCTTTAATGATAGAAAGAAAAGAGCTAATGACTTCAGAAAATTATGGATAACAAGAATTAACGCTGCTTGTAGAGCTAACGATATAGTATATTCTAAATTCATTAATGGACTTAAGAAAGCTAATATCGAAATCAATAGAAAAATGTTAAGTGAACTTGCTATATTCGCTCCAGAAGAATTCACTAAATTAGTAAAACTTTCTAAAGAAGCTTTAGAAGGTAAAGCTCCAAAAAAAGAAGCTAAAGAAGTAGAAGCAAAAGTTGAAAAAACTATAGAAGCTAAAACAGATTATTCTAAGTTAACAGTAGCTGAATTAAAAGCTGCTTGTGCTGAAAAAGGAATCGAAGTTACTTCTTCAATGAAAAAAGCTGATTTAGTAGATGCTTTAAATAAGTAATTTACTTAAGATAATTAAATAAAAGCGTCCGTTAAGGATGTTTTTTTAATTGTAATTAATAAACAATTGCTTTATAATATATATGAAAAAAGAGGAAAATAAAATGATAAAAAGGATAGATCCATTCTTATATAATACGCCTTCATTAGATATACATGGTTTTGATAGATATGGTGGAGTAGCAATGATAAAAAACTTCATAGATAATGAATCAAAAATAGGTACAAAGAAACTAATAGTGGTTCATGGAAAAGGTGAAGGAATTCTAAGGCAAGCAACACATGAATATTTAAAAACCGATAGAAGAGTACTAGAATACAAATTAAATATATTTAATGATGGAGAAACAATAATAATTCTTAAATAGGAGGAATATATGCAACAATACTTTGGAAAGAATAAAAAAGAGAATACTATATTTCTAAATAGTGAAGATCTAAATCATATTAAAAATGTAATGAGAATGAAAGAAAATGATGAAGTAATAGTTGCATATGAAAACAAAAGTTATATTTGTGCATTAAATAAAGATTTATTATCAGCAAGTATTAAAAAAGTATTTAAAGAAAATACAAATGAAACCACAATAAAATTATATATGCCATTACTAGCAGAAGAAAAAATGAGTTTTATATTGCAACATGGAACAGAACTTGGGGTTACTGATTATGTAGTAGTAATGTATAATCATTGTAAATATAAACTTAAGCAAAAAGATTTTGATAAAAAACTTCAAAGATGGGCTAAAATAGTAAAAGAATCAACAGAACAATGTTATAGGACTATAAAACCTAGTATTAGTAAAATCATTGAAGTTAAAGATATAGAAGCAAGTGAAAGTGTAAATATAATGTGTTCACTTGACAAGCAAAATGTAAACAGCATAGTAAAGGTATTAACACTTGATAATTGTAATGATACAATTAGTATAGTATTTGGACCGGAAGGTGGTCTATCAAAAAGTGAAGAAGAAGAACTTACTAAAAAAGGCTTCATTAAAACTTCACTTGGAAGTGATGTACTAAGAACAGAAACAGTACCATTAATGATAGCATCTATCCTTAAATACTTGAAGGAATGTGGTAATAATGGAAAACTTTGACAAATTTTTAGAAACTTTTATGACTGGAGACTTTTTTCTAATATTTTTAATACTAATGTTAATTATATTATTAGTTCTTGTTTTGGCACTGGTTAAAACAAGAACAGAATATCTAGAAATGGTTAGAAGAGAACAAGAAAAAATAGATTTAGAAAGTAAATTTAAAAAACAAGTAGAAGAACCAAAAAAAGTTACTAACGTTAAAAAAGATGAAAAGATTATTGAAGAAGAACCTGACATATTAGATGAACTTAATAATTTAATGGCTACATCTAAAGAAGATATGATTGATGAAAATAAACCATTAGTAAAACAAATAGATGTACCAAATGTAAAAACTTATGATGATATACAAGGAAAAGAATGGAAGACCTTGGTATGAATGATAACCAAGTAGCTATTCAAAAATATGAAGAAGAACAAGAGAAAAAAGCAATAATTAGTTATGAGCAACTACTTAAAAATGCGTCTAATATAACATTAACATACAAAGAAGAAAAAAATAAAAAGGGTGCCCCAAAAGTGAACAAAATAGAAGTGCAAGAAAAGGAAGTAACTCAAGCAGTAAGTTATGTAGCAGAAGAAGAATACTTAAAAATACTTAAAGAGTTCAGGTTATCACTAGAATGAAAACATTTTTAATAAAAACATTAGGTTGTAAAGTTAATTCTTACGAAAGTGAATTCGTAAGAAATTTGCTTTTAAACGAAAATTATAAAGAAGTAGAAGAGAATGCTGATATATGTTTAGTAAACACATGTACTGTAACAAATACAGCAGACAACAAAAGTAAACAAGTTATTAATAACATAAGAAAAAATAATCCAAATGCGATTGTAGTAGCATTCGGATGTTTTTGTGAGTTTAGAAAAGATAATATTGAAAATTTAATAGATGCAGAAATAATACTTGGAACTAAAAATAAAACAAAAGTATTAAAATGTATCAATGATTATGAAAAGAGTCATAAAAGAATTATTTTATTTGATGATAAAAAAGAAGACGTTTTTGAAGATATGGAAATCAAAAAGTATGAACATCAACATAGAGCATTCATTAAGATAGAAGACGGATGTAACAACTTTTGTAGTTATTGTATAATTCCATATGTAAGAGGAAGGGTAAGAAGCAAAGACTTTAATAAATGTATTATTGAAGTAAATGATTTAGCCCTTTCAGGACATAAAGAAATAGTACTTTCTGGAATTCATACAGGACAATACTCATCAAATAATAAAAGACTATCAGACTTAATAAATGAGATAAGTAAAGTAGAGCAAATAAAAAGAATAAGACTATCATCAGTAGAAATAGTAGAACTAGATGATAAAATGATGAATATAATTGAAAATAATAAAAAGTTTGTTTCTCATTTACATATTCCATTACAATCTGGATGTGATAAAACTTTAAAAGCAATGAATAGAAGATATGATTTAGAATACTTTACTGATAAAGTAAATACTATTAGAAAATTAAGACCAGATATATCACTAACAACAGATGTAATTGTCGGTTTTCCTGGTGAAACAGAAGAAGATTTTGAAGATACACTAAACTATTGTAAAAAAATAGGTTTTTCTAAAATACATGTATTCCCATACTCAGATAGAAATGGTACAGTTGCATCAAGAATGCCAAATCATGTTCCAAGAAGTATAGTAAAAGAAAGAGCTAGAAGATTAATAGAACTTTCTGATTCACTAGAAAAAGAATATTTTAAAAAATTTATTAATGTTGAAAAAGAAGTTTTAGTAGAAGAATATAAAAATGATTACTATCATGGTTTTACAGAAAACTATATACCTGTTAAACTAAAAAATGTAACATCAAATGAAATAATAAAAGTAAAATTAACAAATGAAAATATAAATTATAACCTAGAAGATTAAGAAAAACTTAATCTTTTTTTTATTTATATAAAAAAACTACTCAAAGAGCAGTTAATAACTTATGGTAGCGACGGAGGGATTCGAACCCACGACCCCCTGGGTATGAACCAGATGCTCTAGCCAACTGAGCTACATCGCCATGAGAATAATTTCACAAGTGAATTCATTATATCAAATAAAATTCCCATAATCAAGTATTTAAACCTAAAAAATCAAAAAATATTGTAAAAAAAATAATATAATATATAATTTAATTAAGGAGTACTCTTATGAAGAAAAATATAGTAACTATTATATTTAAATATATTAATAAAAAACATAATAACGAAGAATTATTAAAAGATTTAAACGAACTAATAGAATTATATCCAAAAGATAAAGATATAATTATCAAATATATAACAGAAATTAATGAAATAATGAATTCAACACTATTAGATATAGAAAGAGATTCTAAAATTGAAGAACTTTTAATAAAAAGTAAATATAATATTGATACAGCGAAAAATATGAGTCCTATGGATGTAGCTAATATGATTGGAGATTTATTTTATCTAGAATATCTTCCAGATATAGATCAAGAATATTTTGATGAAATGGTAGAAGAATGTATTAAAAATGATAAAAAAGAATGTGCATGGAGATTAGCACTAAATTATGATGGAAGATTTGATATGGATAAAATAGAAACATACTTTATAGATATTAAAGATTCATACTATTTAGCTGAATTAATCAGTATTCAAGATAATCCGAATTATAGTGGAATAACAACTAAATTAATTAATTCTAAAGACAAAGAATTAATACAAAAAATGTTATCAAAAGAATATATTGAATTTCCTGATGCATTAAAAACAAAACTAGAAAAATTCATAAAAGACTAGAAAAAAATAATATTTAATATATAATATATTATACAAAGGAGGATATATATTATGAAGATTATAAGTAATAATGATGTATATATTCAAGGAAGCGATTTAGAACAAATATTACAAAATGATAAGACATTTCCATTAGATATGTATTATGCCATTGCTAAGGGAATGCCTCATGTAAAAAGTCTAACAAAATTTATTAAAATTGAAGGAGAAAAAGAAAAAGATTTTTTAAAAAGAAATACAATAATTCCAGACTTTGGTGACCTTTATACTTGTACTATTGAAGAACTTGAAGAAATGATTAAAAGATTAAAAAAAGAAGAATGGGACATAATATGTTCAGATGATACTTTGGGAAGAGATCAAACTGCCGAAGAAAGAATAGAAAGTTATAAAAGAAAGAAAAAAATAGATTATTTATTAGTTCAAATAAGAGAAATGGTAGCATATAAAAGAGGAAAATCAATGCTAGACTATCCAAATATACCAAATCCAGGACATAGAGTATTTGAAATAGGAGAATTAAAAGCCACATTGTCATTACAAAATGGAAAGATAATATGCTATCCTAAAAAAGGAAAAACATTAGATGATATTCCATCACTAGCATTTGAAGTTGCTATTGAAGAATTAAAAAACGATATGAGAGATTATAATGATGAATTAGTTTATGACATAGATAGCCAAAGAACTGAAGATGGAAAATATTTAATAACTAGTTTTAAAATAATAGATGAAAAAACTAAAAATGGAGAATTTCAAAGAATATTTAAAAAGAAATGTTAAGATTAAACTCTTAACATTTTTAATATATTACAATTAAAAGTACTACAAAAACTAAATTAAATGTGTTAAAATGTATAAGGAGGATAGTATGAATAAGACAACAATTATTATAGCGTTTATTTTTATTTTTTTAATTATACTTTTATACATATTAACATTAATTATTAAGAATAAAAGGAAAAAGGACATACTATCAAATATAGATAGACTAACAACTGAAAAAAATCTTATCATGTCTTCTTCTCTAATTACAGAATTAGCTAAGGCAAGTAAACTAACAAACAATAAAAAGATAGAAGAAGAAGTAGAAGATTGGAAAAAAAGATTAGATAAAATTGAAAAAGTTGATATGCCTAAACTAACAGACGAGCTAGTAGAAGTAGAAACTTTATGTATGAATAAAGAATATGCAGAAGCAAATGAAAAAATAGGTACTGTCGAAAAACACATATTCCATGTTAAAGCTAAATCAATTAAACTATTATCAGAAATAAAAGATTTAACTGAAAGTGAAGAAAGAAATAGAGAAGCTATAACGAAATTAAAAAGCATTTATAGAGAAGTTATATTTAAATATAATAAAAACAAAGATGACTACAAAGAAGTTTCTTCTCCAATAGAATTACAATTTGAAAACATTGATAAATTATTTAGTGCATTTGAAGTGTCAATTCAAAATCATGAATACGAAGAATTAGGGAAAATTGTAAAAGCTCTTGATGATATGATACATAACATTAGTATTGTTATAGAAGAAGCACCAACGATAGTTTTAATAGCTACAATGATACTTCCAAAGAAAATGAAAGATATAAAGAGTATTGCAACTAGAATGACTAGAGATGGATATAATATTGAATACTTAAATATTGATTATAACATAGAAGAAACTAATAAAAAGATTAGTGAAATAATGGATAGACTAAATGTATTAAACTTACAGGACTCAGTATTTGATTTAAAAACATTAGTTGATTATTACGAAGCAATATATAGTGACTTTGATAATGAAAAACGTGGTAAAAAAGAATATGAAAGAGGAATCATTAATATAAATGATAGAATTGTTAAAGTAAGTTCAATACTTAGAAACCTTTATGCAGAAATAGATAACTTAAAAGACACATATGATTTAAGTGATGATGAAATAATGGTTATTGATGAAATAAATAAAGAATTGATACAAGTTAAAGATAGTTTCAAGCTTATAAATGATAGAACACTATCAAAAGTAATGCCATATTCAAAATTGAGTAATGAATGTGAAATGGTAGCAGTATCTTTATCAAAAGTTGAAGATAAACTAGAAACAACTCTTAAAAATTTAGGAAGTTTAAAAGAAGATGAAGCAAGAGCTAGAGATCAACTATATGAAATTAAAAATATAATAAATAATTCAAAATATAGAATTAAAGATTATAATCTTCCAGTTATACCAGATAAATTTTATGTAGAATTAAAAGAAGCATATGACGCAATTAAAGAAATTCAAGTTGAAATAGATAAAAAACCTATATCAATAAAAACATTAAACTTAAGAGTCGATACTGCAAGAGATTTAGCATTAAAACTTTATCAAACAGCATCAAGTACTACTAAAGCAGCAGCCATGGCAGAAATGGCTATAGTTTACGGTAATAGATATAGATCAAGTAATAGAGAAGTAGAAGCAGGATTAAATGCATCAACTAAAGCATTTAACAAGGGGGAATATAAAGATTCTCTTGAAATAATATTAAATACACTTAATATCGTAGAACCTGGTATTCATAAAAAACTTCTAAGCAAAATGGAAAGTTAGGTGGAATTAATGGCAAAAAAGAAAAAATCATCAGAATCTAAAAAGAAATTTAGATATACTAATGAGCTTACTGGATTAGTACTTATACTATTTTGTATAACTGGTCTTGGATCATTCGGAGCAGTAGGAAATTTAGTGAAGAAATTTGCTATATTTCTTTTTGGTACATGGTATTTTATACTGTTAATATTAGGACTTTGCTACGGAGTATATCTACTTGCAAAAAGAAGTAAACCAGATTTCTTCTCTGCAAGATTAGTTGGAGTATACGCAATAATTTTATCATTATTATTATTCTCACATATTAACTATATAAAAGATACAAATGTAAAAGGAAAAGAAATATTTACAACAACATTTGATAATATAAGTGCATCATATAATGTTGAAAGTGAAATTAGAAATACAGGTGGAGGAATGATAGGAGCAACTACTTCATGGGCATTCGTTTCATTATTTGATGTTGAAGGAACAACATTTGTTTTAGTAATTATCGCGGGATTTGGACTTATAATGTTATTTGATGTAACACTTGTAGATATATTTAAAGCAATCATTTCGCCATTCAAAAAACTATTTGATAGAAGCGAAAAAGATGAAGAAGAAAAAATATCTAAAAAACAAGTACTTAATACAAATGATATAATTGAAGATGAAACACCAATTGATAAAAGAGTTGTAATTACAAGTGTAGAAGATTTAGAACCAAAGAAAGATGCGACAGTCGGAAATATAGATGCATCAAAGATGCCAGAACCAGTTGAAGAAGAGACAACAAATGAAGTATATATAAAACCACCAGTTGCTTTATTAAATATAAATAAAAGTAAAGGAAAAGTTAATTCAACAGAATTTATTGCATCAAATACAAAAATATTAGAAAGAGTATTTAGTGACTTTGGCATGAGAGCTAAAGTAATAGAAGTTCATGTAGGACCTGCTGTCACTCAATACGAGATGGATTTAGACAGAGGAACTAAAGTTAATAAAGTTTTAAGTATATCAAGAGAAATTGCATTAGCTTTAGCGGCAAAAGAAGTTAGAATTGAAGCACCAATACCTGGAAAGAATACAATTGGTGTAGAAATACCTAATCAAACAATTATGGCTGTATCAATGAGAGAAATAATGGAAGATTTAGAAAAAAATCCAAAGTATAAAGATTCTAAACTCGCAGCTCCTCTTGGTAGAGATATAATGGGTAAAGTAAAATGCGTAGAAATAAATAAAACCCCACATATGCTTGTAGCTGGTGCTACTGGTAGTGGTAAATCAGTATGTATAAATAATATAATTGTTTCAATAATCATGAGAGCTACACCAGATGAAGTAAAAATGGTATTAGTAGATCCTAAAAAAGTAGAATTTAATGTGTATGAAGGTATTCCACATCTACTTACACCAGTTGTTACTGACCCTAAAAAAGCAAGTGCTGCACTTCAAAAAATAGTAGTAGAGATGGATGATAGATACGAAACATTCAAAAATAGTGGAACAAAAAATATTCAAACATATAATGATTATATTGAAAGAGAACTTAAAAAGAATCCAAACTGTGGACTTAAGAAAATGCCATTTATATTAGTAATAATAGATGAACTTGCAGATTTGATGTTAGTAGCAGCAAAAGAAGTAGAAGAATCAATCATGAGAATAACACAGCTTGCAAGAGCAGCAGGAATTCACTTAATAGTCGCAACACAAAGACCTTCAACTGATATAATTACTGGTGTTGTAAAATCAAATATTCCAACACGTATATCATTTGCGGTTTCCTCATCTATTGACTCTCGTACAATTTTAGATATGACAGGAGCAGAAAAACTACTTGGCAAAGGTGACATGTTATATAAACCAATGGATGAAAACACACCTACAAGAATTCAAGGAAGTTTTGTTTCTGATGACGAAATTGCAAGAGTTGTAGACTTTGTTAAGAAAAGATGTCATCCGCCAAAATATAGTGATAAATTCACAAATCTTGAATCAAATTCAAGTAGCGGTACAGGTGAGTCTTCTGGAAGTAATGGTGGTGGAGAACAAAAAGATATACTTTATGATGAAATACTAAATTATGCAATACGTATGGGACAAATAAGTGCATCACTAATTCAAAGAAAATATAGCATTGGATATAATAGAGCAGCTCGTATAATGGATCAATTTGAAGAAAGAGGAATAGTTGGTCCTGCTAAAGGTTCAAAGCCTAGAGACGTATTAGTTAAACTTGAAGAACCTAAGGAGTAATTATGAATAAAAAAGAAAGAATAATATTATTAGTGGTAATTTTAATTGCAATAATAATATGCGTTGTAATAGCAATAAAAAATAAAGACAAAAAAGAAAATGATACAGACACAAAAGATAATAACATTTATAATATAAAGGTAGAACAAAAATATAGTAAATCAAAAAATAAATTCACTATCATTTTTTCAAATGTAAAGAGTAATTTATATATAAAAGAGTATGGACAAAATAGTGAAAAATTAAAAGGAAATAGTGAAGAAAAAGTAATTATTGAAAATCTAGAGCCAGGATCAAAACATTTATATATTGTTAATGACCTTGTAGGTAGAACAACTACTGAAAGAAAGATAACAATTGAATTACCTTACTACAACGAATTTTATTCAAGAACTGAATGTGAACCATATAGAAAGAAATTAAAAATATGTTCTTCACAATTTATAAACTATAAAGTTACTGAAGAAATGTTTGAGAATAGTATTAAAAATTATAATACTAACTACGATAATTAGGAGGTTAAAATGACAGTACATATAGAAGCAGAAAAAGGACAAATAGCAAAAAGAGTATTAATGCCTGGAGACCCAAATAGAGCGGAATATATTGCAAAAAAATATCTAGAAAATCCAGTTTGTGTAAATAAACTTAGAGGTGAACTTGCATTCACTGGTACATACAAAGGTGTACCTGTAACAGTATTCTCAAGTGGTATGGGAATAGGAAGTATGGGGATATATAGCTATGAATTATTTAATGATTATGATGTTGATTCAATTATTAGAATAGGTACAGCTGGAAGCTATACAGAAGACTTCAAATTATATGATATTTTAGTAGCAGACTCATCCTATTCAAAAACATATTTTGATGAAGAAGCAGGAAGAGAAGATATTGAAATAATTAATTCTTCAGGTGATTTAAATGGCATTATAATGAATACAGCAGCACTAAAAAGAATAAATGCAAGACTTGGAAGAGTACATACAACTGAATCATTCTACACTGAAAATAAAAATTATAAAAAGTTTACTGATATGGGATGTAGAGCAGTAGAAATGGAAACATACGCATTATTATATAACGCAAAAAAATTTTTAAAGAAAGCAACTGCTATATTAACTATTAGCGATAATTTAATAACTCATGAAGAAATTGATCCAAAAGCACGTGAACAAAAATTAGATGAAATGATATTCTTAGCTTTAGAATCAATAATAAAAAATCAATAATTGTAAATAATATAAAAGGAGATGTATAGTCTTCTTTTTATAATTTATGATATAATAGAGAAACTAAGAAAGAGGTTAACATGGAATATAAAAAAATAGTAGAAAATAACTACACTTTACATTTGATAAATACTGATAGATTTAAATCAATGAATATAGTAGTATTCTTAACTAAAAAATTCGATAAGAATGATATACCATTCGGTAATTTATTATGTAAGAATATGGTTTATACTTCAAAAAAATACAATACTAAAAATAAAATGGCAATAATCGGAGAAGAACTTTATGGTGCCTCAGTTAGTGCATCATTCGGAATATCAGGAAAAACAGAATCATATGTTTTTTCACTTGACTTTTTAAATCCTAAATATACAGATAATGACTATTTAGAAAAATCAATAGATTTTCTATGTGAAATATTATTTAATCCTAATATAAAAGATAATGCATTTGAAGAAAATTATTTTAATATAACAAAGAAAGATGCAATAAGTAGTGTGGTATCTGTAAAAGACAAACCAAACCTATATGCAAGAATAGAATATTCAGCATTAATGTATAAAGGAACAGAAACAGCTTATAGTAGTATTCCAAACTTAAATGATTTAGAAAAGATTACAGAAAAAGATTTATATAAAGAATATAGTAAACTTTTTAATGGAGATTATAAGATAGATATAGCAGTATATGGAGAACTTGATGATAAAGTAAAAGATATTATAAAGAAAAAGTTTAAAAATGTTAAAGGTAACAATGATAAACTAGAAATATACATTAAACACAATTATAGTAATGAAATAAATGAAAAAATAGATACACTACCATTTAATCAATCTAAGCTTTATATAGGTTATAGACTAAAAGATTTAACTTCACATGAATTAAATCATGTACTTAGAGTTTATAATACTATATTGGGTACTATGAATGATTCAATATTATTTAATGTAGTAAGAGAACAGCATTCACTATGTTATTCAATCGGTTCATACTATTCAAAATATAATCCATCTCTAACAATATATGCTGGTATTAATAAAGCAAATTATGAAAAAACAGTAGAATTAATAAAAGAATGTGTTGAATCTATGAAAGATAAAAAAATATTAGAAAGATTATTTGATTCAGCTAAGAAAACAATAAATACATATCTAAATAATTTCTATGATGACCTAACTTCTCAAATAAATCTTTATTATCAAAGGGAATTTGATACTATAGAAGATATTGAAACACTAAGAGAAAATATTAACGCAGTAACAATAGACGAGGTAATCAAACTAAATGAAAAGATATCATTGAGTACTATTTACTTATTAAAGGGGGATAACTAATGATAGTAAAAACATTTAAAAAAGTCGATGAAAAAATATATACAGAAAAATTAGATAATGGCTTAGAAGTATATCTATATAAAACTGATAAAACAAAGAATTTCTATATTACTATTTCAGTAAAATATGGAGCAAGAATTACAAAATATAAAAAAGGAAATAAAGTAGTAGATGTTATTCCGGGATCAGCACACTTTTTAGAACACAAAGTAATGGCTTTATCAGAGAATAAAGAAATATCAAAAAGAATAAATGATTTAGGTAGTTTGGCTAATGCATGGACAAGCTACTATGGAACAAACTATAATATATTTGGAAGTATAAACTTAATAGAAAACCTAAAATTATTACTTGATATATTCTATAATACAAATATAAATGAAAAATCAGTAGAAGAAGAAAAAGGTATTATTGGAGAAGAAATAGATATGTATAAAGATCAAATAGATAGTCTCATGTATGCTAAATTATTTGATAATCTATTTAATAAATCATATTGTAAACACACAGTAGTGGGCGAAAGAGAAGAAATAGCTAAAATAACAGCTAAGTCATTAAATAACGTTTATAATGATTTTTATGTTCCTAACAATACATTTATAGTAGTGGCAGGTAATTTTGATAATGAAGAAGTAATGACAACAATAAAAGAGTACATAAAAAACTTAAATCTAAAACCCAAAAAAATACCTAAAAGATTAAAAGAAAAAGAATTTGAAACAGTAAATATACCATATGAAGAAATAAAAAAAGACATGGAAAATACCAGAGTTAAATACGCTATTAAAATGAAAAAGAATATCTTTAACATAAAAGATGACAATATATTAAAAGATTATTTAGGAATAATACTCTCAAATAACTTTTCAGCAACATCAGAATTATTTGAAAGATATAAAGATAATGAAATAATAATAGGTATGAGCTATGGAGTAAACATAATAGATGACTATCTAATTATAAATGTAAATGCTCTTACAAATGATGGAAATAAATTTATTGAAAATATAAAAAAAGATATAAAGAAATTAAAACTAAACGAAGAAGAGTTCGAACGCAAGAAAAAGAAATATTTAAAGAACTATATACTTGACTTTGATAATATTGAAGACGTTGAATACCTAATAAGTTTATCACTAATGACAGATGGCAAAATAGACTATGATGAATATGATAAACTAGTTAAATTAAATTATAAAGAAGCAGTTAGAATTATGAAATTAATAAATTATGATAATATTTCCGTTATAAGAACTATTAAGTAAAATATTATTTTAGTGATTGAATAAATACTCTTTATTATGATATAATAATTTATAGAATAATGAGGAGTTTTTATATGTTTGGAAATGTAATATCAGTAAGTGATTTAACAATTAAATTAGAAAATACTTCAAAAAGGGTAGAAACATCTTTACTAGGTGTACATATTGTTTTTGAAAACAAATATAAAATAGTAGCAGAAATAACATCTATTACTCGTGAAGAAATAGAATGTATTATGGTAGGTGAATTTATTAATAATATATTTAATAGTGGTATTGTTCATAAACCTAGTCATGATTCAAAAGTAAGAATAATAAATTCGGAAGAAGTAATAGCTTTAGTAGGCAAACAAGATGTTGATACAAAAACTGATTTATATATAGGTAAATCATTAATATATGATGGATTTAATGTTTCTGCAAACATAGATAACTTTTTTTCAAATCATTTTGCTATAATTGGAAATACAGGAAGTGGAAAAAGTTGTAGTGTTGCTAGATTATTTCAAAACTTATATTACAGACACAAATATGTTCCAATAAATTCAAATATAGTATTATTTGATGTTTATGGTGAATACAAACCTGCGCTTGATAGAATTAATCAAACCAAATATTGTAGATGTAAACATATTACAACAGACGTAAGAGATACGGTAAACTCAGATATAGTTAAAATTCCCCCATATTATTTAGAAGTTGATGATTTGGCACTTTTATTAAATGTTGATTCACCATCACAAATTCCAATAATAGAAAAAGCATTAAAACTAGTATATTTATTTACAGAAGATGAAGAAAAAGTAATATCACATAAAAATAACATAATTGCAAAGGCTATACTAGATATATTAACTGGAGGAAAAGAATCAACTCAAATAAGAGATCAAGTTATCGCAGTATTATCTACATTTCATACTAAGGATATAAATTTGGAAAGCAAGATAGTACAACCAGGATATACTAGAACATTAAGACAATGTTTAAATGTAGACCAAACTGGAAAAATTAATACAATACAACTAGTTATGGAATATTTAGAAAAGTTTACTGATACAGAATTAAAACTAGAGAATAATATGAAACCACAAAAATATACTTTGAAAGACTTATATAATGCGTTTGAATTTGCTTTAATAAGTGAAGGAGTATTAAAAAGTGATAAAGTATATGATATGAATAATATATTAAAGGTAAGATTAGATGCAATCATTAATAGTGATTATGGAAGATATTTTGAAGTTAATGAATATATACCAAAAGAAACATATATAAGAGATCTATTCACTACAAGAAGAGGAGAAAAAGCACAAATAGTAAACTTTAACTTAAATTATGTAGATGAAAGATTTGCTAAAACTCTTACTAAAATTTATTCAAAACTATTCTTAGATTATTCTATAACTTTAGAATCTCGTGGTGGTTTCCCATTACAAATAATTCTAGAAGAAGCTCATAGATATGTACAAAATGATGACGATGTTAGAAATATAGGTTATAATATATTTGATAGAATAACAAAAGAAGGAAGAAAATATGGTGTTGTATTAGGACTAATTACACAAAGACCTAGTGAACTTTCAAATACTGCATTAAGCCAATGTTCCAATTATATAGTCCTTCGTATGTTTCATCCAGAAGATTTAAAAATTATTAAAAGTATGACTCACAGCATCGCAGAAGAAGATATAGAAAAGTTAAAATCATTAAGACCAGGAGTAGCATTATGTTTTGGAAATGCATTTAATATTCCAGTATTTGTAAAGATAGATAAACCAGATCCAACACCTGATTCTAATAATGCTCATATAGGTACTGAGTGGTTTAAAGAATCTACAGAAATATTAAAAGAAAGTCAATTACAAACACAAAAAAATACTATTGATATTCAATAGTATTTTTATTTTATCTAATTATATATGGATCAGCTGAAGTTCCTGTTCCTGATTTATAGAAAGTTCTTTTATTAATATATGCGACTACATATAATTTTCTTTGAGTATTATTTTTAGAAGCTGTTAAAGAACCATTTTTGATATAGAAAGATGAATCTGTGGTTCCATCGAGTCCAGTAATAGACCACTCAACAGAATTTAACTTAGTAGATAGAAAATTGTAATTAGCACAAGATAAACTATTAGCAACTTTACAGTTATCATCCAAACTTATTCTCATAACTTCATATGGAGTTAAAGCACCAAATAAATATTTTGATTCAGACTTTATAGAGCATTCAGTTGAACCATCTTTAGTAGTGTCATCAGCTTTTCTTTTTCCAATACACAACTCTTTAGCAACTAATTTGTTTTTATAAGTATCGCTTAATATTTCATTGCCACTAGCAAGTGATATAAGAGCTTCTTTAAGCCTACTTAATTCAAAATCATTATATCCATAGCTAGAATGTTTTTCTTCATTATATCTATCATCCCATGCATATCTCTTAGTAGTACCAACTGTACTTCTTATTTTTACACTTCCGTCACTTTCAATTCCTAATATTTGCCATAGGTAAGGACTTTGATCTTTCTTTGTTTCGCCATATGTTCCAAGTTGAACATAATTATTTGTTATTTCACCTCTAAAATAATAACCACCATTACCATCAGAATATAATCCAGAACCTTTTTCAACAACAGGATTATTTTCACTAATAACCTTATATAACTCTTTAGTTTCATAACTTCCTGGACAATTTAAGTAAGGTATATAAGAATAATTATCAGAATACTTAGTTACAAGTATTTGAACAGTACAATTATCACCATCCTTAAGCATCTCATTTAATGGCTTAACATATTCACCTTCAACTAAAGTATTATAACTCATATTATATTCACCATCAGTACTAGGAAGTGCAGTAGGATTATTTTTATAATAACTTTTAGCAGCTTCACTTACCTTAGTTTCAAATTCCTCATAAGTATAGTAATGAGGTTTAATTATAGATATTAGCCATACTACTATAAGTAAAAACACAATTAAACCTATAATCGAAGATCCTATTATCACAAGAGTCTTCTTATTCATTGATTCTAACATTTAAATACACATCCTTTTTATAAAATAATTATACAATATAACTTTTTTTTAAACAATCATTAATTCATTAAAATATTAAATATTTCTTCTACTTTTTTATTATCTTTTTTAGAAATATAATTAGGTATAATATGCAAATGATAATGCTTTACTTCTTGTAAGTTTCCATTATTTTGAACTAATCTATATCCGCTAGGTTTAAGCTTAGAATCTAAAAGTTCCATTATAATCTTACTAGCTTTATGAATTTCAGCAATATATTCATCTGTTATATCATAAGCATCTTTAAAATGTTTCTTTGGAACTATTAATGTATGTCCCATATTGATGGGATTTACATCTAAAAAACACTTTACATATTCATTTTCATACACTGTGTATGAAGGAATATCTCCTTTAATAATTTTACAAAATATACAATCCATTTTTCTTCACCACTATTATTATATATTAAATAAACTTTAACTTCAATTATTATATTTATTATGCTCAAGATAGATATAGAATGTGTATATTATAATAGGTGGTAGTATGAAAGATAAAAATGATTTTCCGATGAAAGATAAAAACATAGTATATTTTGATAATGCAGCAACTACATTTAAACCATATAGAGTCATTAATAAAATAAATGAATATTATTTAGATTATAATGCAAATTCACATAGAGGAGACTACGATATTAGTTTTAAAGTAGATGATGAAATAGATTATACAAGAGATTTAGTAAAGATGTTTATAAATGCAAAACGTAAAGATGAAATAATATTTACTAAAAACACTACTGAATCATTAAATATAATTGCTTTTGGTTTCTTTTTAAATTATTTAAATGATGGCGATGAAATAATACTATCAAGTAGTGAACACGCATCTAATATTTTACCATGGTTAATTTTATCAGCCAAAAAGAAAATTAAAATAGTATTTGTTGACTCTAAAGATGAAAAATTAAATATAGAAGACATAAAAGAAAAAATAACTTCAAAAACAAGATTAATTTCTATTGCAGAAATAACTAATGTTAGCGGAGATAAGAGAGATATTAAAACTATTTGCAAATTAGCACATAAATGTGGAATTTTAGTTGTAGTAGATGCTGCTCAAAGTGCCCCTCACATAAAAATAGATGTCCAAGATACAGGAGTTGATTTCATAGCTTTTTCAGCACATAAAATGTGTGGACCAACTGGAGTAGGAGTACTTTATGGTAAAATGGAATTATTAAAGAAAATGGTTCCTTACACATTTGGTGGCGGAATGAATGAAAATTATAATGAAGAACATTTAGAATTAGTAGAAATACCTTATCGTTTTGAATCAGGGACACCAAATATTGCAGATATTATAGGATTTTCTGAGGCAATAAAGTTTTTAAATGAAATTGGAATGGACACTATAGAAAGAAAAGAAAAATATTTAAGAAAATACTTAATAGATGAACTAGAAAAAATACCATATATAAAAATTTATAATAAAAATAATGAGGGAAGTACAGTTATTATTAATATAGATGGAATAATGTCGGGAGACTTAGGACTTTATTTAAATACAAAAGGAATTTGCGTTAGAAGTGGAAAACATTGTGCTAAAATGGGTGATAATAAAGAAGATACTGTAAGAATTAGTTTATATTTTTATAATACATATGAAGAAATAGATATTTTAATAGATGCATTAAAGAATAAACAAGAAATTTATAATTTTGCAGGTATTTAAATTTTAATATATAAAACACTTCAAATAACAAAAAAATACTAAAGAAAAAATTAGATAATACAACAAAAATATAATATAAGAATTAAATTATAGCTGTTTGTTATTAAAAAATTATTGTGATATATTCCTCTTACGAAAGGAGGAAGATATGTTAAATCAAGTAGTTTTAGTAGGTCGCATAGTTGTTGATCCAGAGATAACAAAAACTGAAAATAATAAAAAAATGACTATTTTGACAGTTGCTGTTCCAAGAGCATATAAAAATATGGAAGGTGCTTATGATACTGACTTTATAAAATGTGTTTTATGGGCTGGAATCGCAGAAACAACATGTGAATATTGTAAAAAAGGTGATATTGTTGGAGTAAAAGGTCGTATCCAAGTAAATAGTTATGAAAAAGATAACGAAAAGAAATATAGTATGGAAGTAGTCGCAGAAAAAGTTTCATTCTTAAGCAGTAAGAAAGCAGA